>DASYRZ010000077.1:0-19620 GCA_036003865.1 Gemmatimonadales bacterium
CCTCGGCGCGCGCATCGAGGGACTCGCGCGCCACGCATCGGTGCACGCGGCGGGCGTGGTGATCGCGCCCGGACCGCTCACCGACTACGTCCCGGTCTGTACGGCGCCCGATTCGAAGACCGACGCCGACGCGATCATCACCCAGTACGACATGGTCGGCCTCGAGCAGGTCGGCATGCTCAAGATCGACCTGCTCGGGCTCAAGACGCTGACGGTGCTGCACGACGCGGCCAAGATGGTCGCCGAACGCCACGGCGTGACGATCGATCTCGAGCGGCCCGATCTGGACGATCCCAAAGTCTACGAGCTGCTCCGCGCGGGACGCACCGCCGGGATCTTCCAGTTTGAATCGCCGCTCGCGACCGACTGCCTGCGCAACATGAAGTGCGACCGGTTCGACGATCTCGTCGCGACGAACGCGCTGCTCCGCCCCGGTCCGCTCGACACCGGGATGTACCTCGTCTTCATCAACCGCAAGCTCGGCCGCGAAAAGGTCCGCTACCCGCATCCCGCGCTCGAGGAGATCCTCGCGCCGACGTACGGCGTGATCGTGTATCAGGAGCAGGTGATGCGAATCGCGAGCGCGCTGGCCGGCTACTCGCTCGCGGAAGCCGACGTGCTGCGCAAGGCGGTGGGCAAAAAGATCAAGGAGCTGATCCAGGAGGAGCTGGGCAACTTCGTCAAGCGCGCGATCGCGCGCGGGCACGACAGGAAAACGGTCGAGGAGATCGCCGCCCAGATCGAGACGTTCGGCCGCTACGGATTCAACAAGTCACATTCGGTCGCCTATTCGATCCTGTCGTACCAGACGGCGTGGTTCAAGGTCTACTATCCCGCCGAGTTCATGGCGGCGCTGCTGTCGTCGGAAATCGGCAACACCGATCGCGTGGTGCAGTACATCAACGAGGCGCGCGAGCTCGACCTGCAGGTGCTCGCGCCCGATGTGAACGAGTCGGGCTACAAGTTCACTGTCGTCGGCGATCGGCGGATTCGGTTCGGGCTGGGCGCGGTGCGGAACGTCGGCGAAGGCGCTATCGCATCGATCATCGCCGGCCGGCAGCAAGGCCCCTACCGCTCCCTGGTCGAGCTGTGCGACCGCATCGATCTGCGGCTGTGCAACAAGCGCGTGATCGAATCGCTGATCGATGCCGGCGCCTGCGATTCCCTGGGAGGAGAACGCTCGCAGCTGGTCGCGGCGCTCGATCATGCCTTCAGCGAAGCGCAGGTCCGCCAGCAGGAGCGGTTCACCGGCCAGCACGCCCTGTTCGGGGATGAAGCACCCGTCCCCCGTCCCTCCTCCCTCCTCCCCGACGTGCCTCCTTGGACCGAGCACGAGCGCCTGGCACGGGAAAAGGCGGTGCTCGGCTTCTTCATATCCGGGCACCCCCTCGCCAAGTACCGCGTCGAGGTGGAGCTTTTTGGGACCCGGACGACCGCCACCCTAGGCCTGTGGAGTCCGCAGAAAGTCACGGTGGCGGCGGTGGTCACGGTGGTAAAGCGGCAAATCTCCAAGAAGACGGGGGCGGAGTACGCGCGCCTCACGCTGGAGGATTTTCACGGTGCGGCGGATGCGTTGGTGTTCCCGGAAGCGTGGGCCAAGCTGAACAACGTGATCCGCGCCGATGGTGCGTACCTGCTCACCGGCGGGTACATCCCGCGCGATCGCGGTGAAGAGCAGGCGCCATTCATCGTCGAGGGCGCGCGGGCGCTGGACGAGCTGAAGCCGAGTGGGGCGATCGGCGTGGCGGTGCGCTGGACGGCGGGAAAGGCTCCCGAGCCCGAAGCCAGCCGGGCGATCGCGGCGCTGTGCGCGTCGCATCCGGGAACACTGCCCGTCTTCCTCGAATGGAGCGCCCCGAATGGGGGGGGGTCCGGAAACGAAGCGGTCCGCCTGCGAAGCCGGGCGTTCCGCGTGGACGCGGCCGATGACCTGCTGGCGGCCCTGCGCGAGATCGTGGGAGTGGATGGCGTGCATTTGGTAAAAGCGTAGAAAGACAACGTCAAAATGAAGCGTCAAACGAAACCGTAGGAAATGGCGACATATACGCTGGATTTCGAGAAGCCGCTGCTCGAGCTGGAGAAACAGATCGAGGAGCTGAAGCGCGTCGCCGGGGAAAACGCCGATCTCACCAAGAATCTGCGGCCGCTGGAGGAGCAGTTGGCGACGCTACGCGTCGAGATCTACCGCAATCTCACCCCCATGCAGCGCGTGCAGGTCGCCCGCCACCCCCGCCGGCCCTATCCGCTCGATTACGTCAACACGGTCTTCACCGATTTCGTCGAGCTGCACGGCGACCGGCTGTACCGGGACGACCCGGCGATCGTAGGTGGCTGGGCACGGCTGGACGGCACGAGCGTCATGGTCATCGGCCATCAGAAGGGCCGTGATACCAAGGACAACCTGTATCGCAACTTCGGGATGGCGCATCCTGAGGGCTATCGCAAGGCGATGCGGCTCATGCGGCTGGCCGCGAAGTTCGGCGCACCGGTGATCACGCTCGTGGATACGCCGGGTGCCTATCCGGGATTGGGAGCCGAGGAGCGCGGCCAGGCCGAAGCGATCGCCACCAGCCTGCTCGAAATGGCGTCGCTCCCGACGCCGATCATCACCGCGGTGATCGGCGAAGGTGGATCGGGCGGCGCGCTGGCGGTCGGGCTCGCCGACCGCGTGCTGATGCTGGAAAACTCGGTTTATTCCGTCATCTCGCCCGAAGGCTGCGCCGCGATCCTCTGGAAGGACGCCAGCCAGCGCGAGCGCGCGGCGGAAGCGCTCAAAATCACGGCCCAGGACCTCCTCAAGCTGGGCGTGATCGACGAGATCATCCCCGAGCCGCCGGGCGGCGCCCACTCCGATCCCGAAGCGGCGGCGGCGGCGCTCGGCGTCGCGCTCCAGCGGCATCTCGGTCAGCTCCGCAAGCTGAAGAGCGACAAGCTCCTCAAACGGCGCGAGGAGAAGTACCTTTCCATGGGTGTGCTAACCGAGAAGTGAGTTGACGCCTGTCATCGAAGTCCGGTTCAAAGGGAACCGGCGCGAATACTTCACCTGGCCGTCCGAAGACTCCTCCTCTCTCCGCCTCGAGACTCCTGTGATCGTCGAGGTCGAGCGTGGGCAGGACTTTGGGGTCGTGTCGGCGCTGGGCGGAATCGCGGAGAAGAAGTGCCAGCGCTGCGGCGCGTGCGGCGAGGGGGGGGGCGCCGAAGCCGGCGCCGCGCCGCGGGCCATCGTCCGCGTCGCCACGGCCGACGACCGCAAAACGGCCGCCGATCTGCGCGTGAACGAAGAAGACGTCCGCCGCGCCGTGCGTGACCGCGTCCGGCAGCACATGCTCCCGATGAAGGTTTCCGACGCCGAATGGCAGTGGGACAGGCGCAAGCTCACGATCTACTTCACCGCCGAGCAGCGCGTGGATTTTCGCGCGCTGGTGCGGGACCTGGCCGGCCTGTTTCGCGCCCGCATCGAGCTGCGCCAGATCGGCGCGCGCGATGAGGCGAAGCGGCTGGATGGGATCGGCCGCTGCGGCCGCCAGCTCTGCATCGCGAGCTGGCTCCCCGAAGGCAAGCCGGTCAGCCTCTCGCTGGCGAAGGCGCAGGGGTTGTCGCTCAATCCGGTGCAGATCTCCGGCCCGTGCGGCCGGCTGCTCTGCTGCCTGCATTACGAGCATGATTTTTACGTCCAGCAGCGCAAGCGCTTTCCGAAAGAAGGCAAGACGGTGAAGACGTCCGAGGGGAACGAGCGGGTGGTCGCCGTCGACATCTTCCGCGAGCGCGTCACGCTTCGCTCCGACGCGGGCGCCACGCGCGTCGTCGCGCTCGATCAACTGCAGCAGCAGTAGTGGCGAAATTCTACCTCACCACCGCGATCGACTATTCCAACGGCGATCCCCACCTGGGACACGCCCTGGAGAAAGTCGGCGCCGACTGCATCGCGCGCTACCGCCGGCTGCGAGGCGACCAGGTCCATTTCCTGATGGGGATGGACGAGCACAGCCAGTCGGTGATTCAGGCCGCGGCCCGCGGCGGCGTTACCCCGCGCGCGTGGGTCGATGGGATGGCCGCGACGTTCGCCGACTACTGGCGCCGGCTCGAGTGCAGCAACGATGACTGGATCCGCACGACGGAGCCGCGCCACGTGCGCGGCGTCGTCGCGCTGCTCGAGCGAATCCAGCAGCAGCGCCCGGACGACCTGTACGTCGCCGATTACGAGGGGCTGTACTGCACCGGCTGTGAAGAGTTCAAGCAGCCGGCGCAGATCGCGAACGGTCACTGCATCGAGCATCCCACGCTCGAGCTGATTCGCACCAAAGAGCGCAATCACTTCTTCCGGCTGAGCGCGTACGGCCAGCGGCTGCTGCAGCTGATCACGAGCGGCACGCTGCGCGTCGAGCCCGAGATCCGGCGCAATGAAGTCGTGCGCCTGCTGCAAGACGGATTGCAGGATGTGTCGATCTCCCGCCAGCGCCTGGCGTGGGGCATCCCCTTCCCCGGCGACGGCGAGCAGACGGTCTACGTCTGGTTCGACGCGTTGATCAATTACCTGTCGGCGACGGGATTCCCCGACTCCGGATACGAGCGGCTGTGGCCGGCCGACCTCCACGTCGTCGGCAAGGGCATCACCCGGTTTCATTGTGTGATCTGGCCGGCGATGTTGCTCGCCGCCGGTCTCGCGCTGCCCAGGCAGGTGTGGGCGCACGGCTACGTGCAGTGGGAAGGCACCAAGATGAGCAAGACCGCGGGCACCGCCGTGAGCCTGGGCACCGCGATCGAGCGGCACGGCGCGGACGCGTTGCGCTATTTCCTGCTGCGGGAAGTCGGGTTCGAGAACGACGGCAACTTCAGCTGGGAGCGGTTCGACGCGCGTTACACCGCCGATCTCGCCGACACGTTCGGCAATCTCGTCTCGCGCTCGCTGTCGATGACCGTCACCTACCGCGCCGGAGTCGTACCGTCCTCACCCCCTGTCCCCCTCTCCGTTCCGGAGAGGGGGAACGTGAACTCACTCGAGCGCGCGGCGCAGGAAACGCTCACCGCGTACGGCCGCGCGATGGACGCGTACGACCTGCAGCAAGCCGCCGCGCTCGTCATCGAGCTGGCGACGCGCGCCAACCGCTACGTCGAAGAGACGGCGCCCTGGAAACTCGCCAAAGCGAAACGCGACGCCGAGCTCGACGGCGCGCTGGCGAATCTGGTGCGCACGGTGGCGCGGCTCGCCGTCTTGTCGGCGCCGTTCATTCCGGTGAAAGCGGCAGAGGTGTGGAACGCCCTCGGGGCGGATCGGCCGCTGGCCGGCGTCCGTCTTGCCGATCTCGCGACCCTTGCGGTTGCGGGATGGAAGGTCTCGAAGCCCCCCCCGCTGTTTCCCAAGCCGGGCGCGGATTAGCCGCCTGCCCGAAGGAACGTGATGGAGCGCACACCCCACGATTTGACGAGGTCTACGCTCAAGGCGTATGTTTGCATCCCGATATGAAAAAGAAGCACGCAGAGCGCCGCTGGACCGTCATGCTGGTCCCCCACGGGTCGGGCTCGTCCCGCGCCGTGGAGGTATCGCAGACGGTCGTCAAGGCGCTCGTCGGCATCGGCGGCATTCTCGTGCTGCTGTTTCTGGTGCTCGGCGGCACGGCGCTGTCGCGCGGCGTCAGCGTCACGCGCAGTCGCACGCTCGAGCGCGAGAATCAGCTGCTGGCGAGCGAGATTCAGCGCCTGCGCGAGCGGCTCGTCGGGTTGCGTGACACGCTGAACGTGTTCGGCGAGCGCGAGCAGGCGCTGCGGTTGCTCGCCGGCCTTTCCCCGATCGACAAAGACGTGCAGCAGGCCGGCATCGGCGGTCCGAGCGGCCAGTGGTTCGAGCGCGACAGTCTCGCGGCCGCGGGGTCGAACGGCCGGGCGGCGCTCGCCGCGCGCATCGACATGGACCAGCTCACGCGCCGCGCCAACATCCTCGTGCATTCGCTCAACGAAGCCTACGACTCCGCGTCGAGCCAGCGCTCGCGCTACGCCGCGATGCCGTCCATCATGCCGACCAAGGGCTGGTTGACGAGCGCGTTCGCGCGCGAGCGCGTGCACCCGATCCTGCACCTCGCGCGGCCGCACGAGGGCATCGACGTCTCGGCGCCGATGGGCATGGAGATCGACGCGCCGGCCGCCGGTGTCGTCACGCAGGTGTCGTGGGTCGAAGGCTACGGCAACATGCTGACGATCGATCACGGCTATGGCCTGGTGACGCGCTACGCGCATTGCTCGAAGATCTGGGTCGTGCGCGGCCAGCGCGTGAAGCGCGGTCAGAAGATCGCCAACGTCGGCTCCACGGGTCTGTCGACCGGCCCGCATCTCCATTATGAGGTGTGGGTGAACGGCAAACCGGTCGATCCGATGAAGTACGTGCTGCCGGACGCAATCGTGGATTGACCACCGAGAGTCCGATGAGAGCGCTGCTGCATGGGACGATGACCCGCCGCTGGTTGTCGTCCCATCGTGTTTTTGGGGCGTGCGTGTGGCTGTGGCTCGCGTGCGTCTCGATCTTCGCGTGCAAGCCGAAGGAACCCTTCGGCATTCGCCCCGGCACCGTGTTCGTGGCGGCCCGTGACAGCTTCTTTACGCCCGATACCATCAGAGTCGGCGTCGGCTTTCCGGTGCGCTGGACCAACGAGGGCGCCGCCTTTCACAGCGTCGACTCGGATAGCGGGCTGTGGGCCAGCGGTCTGCTCCAGACCAACGCCTGGTTCGAAGTAAGGTTCGACAGCGCCGGCACCTTCCCCTATCACTGCTCGCGACACTCGGCGATGGTGGGCGCAGTCATCGCGGAACCCTGACAGCCGTGCGCGCTTGACTGGCGCCGTGCGCAGGGTCAAGATGCAGTCACACTCCGGACCGCGAGGTCCTCATGTCGTCGCGTCTTCCGTTACTGTCGTCGGTCGCTGTCATCCTGGTGTGTTCCGCCTGCCATCGCGTGCCACAGCAGTCGCTGGACGCGGAGTCGCATCATCCGTCCGATGGGCGTCGCGTCATCTCCGCTGATGCGATCGAGAAAACGGGCGCCCGCACCGCATGGGAGGCGCTGCAGCGCACGGTGCCCTTTTTCACGTTCAAGGACAACAATCGCGGCGGCCCGTCCAGAATCGAGCATCGCGGCCGATCCAGCATCATGCTGCGCGATCAGCCGATGATCGTGGTGGACGGTATCGAATTGAACGACTACACATCGCTCGGTGCCATGCCGGCGGCGGATATCGAGGAAATCGAAGTGCTCACCGGGATCGACGCGACGACGTATTACGGCACCGGCGCGTCGAAAGGCGTGATCCGCATCAAGACCAAAGGATCCGGCGGCTGAAAAGCCAACGGGGAGCCGCGCGCGGCTCCCCGTTTGCTGCCCCTACCCCGACATCTCACTACGGGGTGTTGTAGTCGCACCCATTCGGAAATGCCTGCAGGTAGTTCGGATTATTCCGCTCGTCGAACGGCACGGGCAGCTCCGTATTCGAGCCGTACACCGTTCCTTTGGGGTACGGACCGATCGGGTAAATCGTGTTCACCGGGCGGCCGTACGGCGCGCGCGCGAGCCGCCGCAGATCGCCCAGGCGGTGTCCGGTCGCGAACAACCAGAACGCCCGCTCCCGGAACAAGAGGTTTTCGCGCGCGGCCGCGGTTCCCGGATCGGCCAACGCCGCCAGCGTGAAGCCGCCGTTGTTCGCCGCGTCGGCCCGGATCGCGTTCAGCGTGTCGATCGCCGCCGGCGGCGTCGCGCCGTGCAGTGCCGCCTCGGCCCGGATGAGCCGAGCTTCCACATACGTTGCGACCGGCACCGGGCTCGTCTCGGAAGTGTACTTGAGCAACACGTAGAGGTCGGACGTGTTGTCGAAGCCTTTCCCCCGCAGTGTCGTCACAACGCGTGGATCGGCGGCAGCGCGGAAGTTCAACCCATTCGTGCCCTCCACGTCCGACACGCCGAACCGCGCGGTCCCCAGCGGCGCCTGATTGTTGAACACGAACACGCCATTCTTCTGGCGATTAGTACTGGACGAATGTGGCATCAGGTACTGCCCGGGGGTTACGCCCGCTGCCGCCGTGTTCGCGCCGGCGAAGTCGCCCTTGTCCAGAAGCGCGCGGGCCTTCCCGACGCTGGCAAGTCGTAGGATCGACGGCGTCGCGGTGATGCCCAGGGCCGAGTCGAAGCGGGAAATGGCCCGATCCAGTATCTGCGTCGTCGTCTCCGGATCGCCGTAGAGGATCGACCCGTCTGGCTGTCGCTCACTGAACGGCACCGCCGAGCAGTAGTTCTCGGCGAAGTAGACGTACGTGAAGCCCGCCAGCGCAAGCATCTCACCGATGCGGGTCTTCGACGTATCCAGGTACTGCTGTAATGCCGACGCGGCGCCCTCCAGTGCGACGCGTGCCTTGTGCAGGTTGAAGTACACGGCTGTCAACGTGCCATTGCGCTCGGCGATGGCGCGCGAGTCGTATTCGATGCGCGTCGGGAACGTCTCGACATCGATGTACTCATCCGACATCACGCCGGAGACGAGAATCTGGCCCTCGGTACCGCCGGCGTCGCCGTCGTTGGCGAACGCGAAGTCGCCGATCGCGCCGTTGTAGGCGGCGATGGCACCATCGGCGTTCTGCACATCCCCCGGGTTGATGATGTCGGGGTCTCTGACATCCAGCAGGCCGGAGCACGCCGTCAGGGTGAGCGCGGCGAGCACGAGGCCGAAGCGAGTGTATGTAGGTCTCATGGTCGCCCCCTTAAAAGCCCAACGATACGCGCACGGCCAGCGTGCGGATCGGAGGCGCGGTGAGGAAGTCATCCGGGAAATCCGATTGCCCGTTGCCGTTCAGCTCGGGATCGATCCCGTCGTAGTTGGTCCACTTCAACAGGTTGCGTCCGGTCAAGGAGATCTGCATGGACTGGGCGTGCACCGCCCGGGCCCAGACGTCGGGCGCGCTGTAGGTGAGCGAGGCTTCCCGCAGGCGCATGAACGTGCCGTTGGTGATGTAGCCGGCCTGCGTGAATCCCAGCGCGGAGCTTCCGGCCGCGACCGCCCGCGCCTGCTCGGCGAGGGAGGCGTTCCGGTCATTCACGCCCTGACAGTTGAAGCCCGCCCCGACGCAGCGGAACCGCTCCGTCAGGTTGTAGGCCTTCCAGTCGCCGCGGTAATCGAGCTGGCCGGACAACCGGAGCCGATTCTTGAGGAAGCTCAGCCCGGCATTGAAGGTGATCACCGTCCGCGGGATCGACGAGCCGAGGTACACGGCGCTGTCGCCCACGGTCACCTCACCGACCTCGATGATGCCGTTGTTGTTGGCGTCGTTGAAGCCCAGGATCGGCCGGTCCCAGAAGCCGAACAGCGGGAAGCCTTCGCGCTCCTGGATCTCGCCGTTGACGATCGGCGGGACGCCCAGCTTCAGCAGCTTGTTCGTGTTGCGCGCGATGCTCAGCGTCGCATCGACGCCCAGGTTCGCCGAGATATCGCGGCGCATGCTGACCAGCGCCTCGATCCCGCGGTTCTGCACCGAGCCGATGTTCTCGAAGCGGGCCGTCGCGATGCCGTTGGAGGGCGGCAGGCGCCGGTTGATCAGCGCGTCTTTCGTCTTCTTGTTGTAGAACGTGATCTCGAGCCGTCCGGCGTCATTGAACAAACCGGCGTCGAAGCCAAGCTCGAGCTCGGACGACCACTCGGGCTTGAGGCTGGCGTTGCCGAAGGCCGTGAGATCGATACCCGGCACGTCTGTCGCGGTGCTGCCCGTGAACGTGGTAGCCGTCTGCGCCGCATAAAAGAGCAGCGCGTCGGTGCTCCCGGGCTGCTGCCCCGAGGCTCCGTACGCGAACCGCAGCTTCAGGTTGCTGAGGGGGAAGTTGCGGGGATAAAAGCTCTCGTCCGACATGACCCACGACCCCTGAATCTTGGGGTAGTTCACCGACCGGGACTTGCTGCCGAACGTGCTGTTGCGGTCGCGGCGAATGGCGCCCGTGAGGAACACGCGGTCGCGCCAGCCGAACGTCTGCTCGATGTACGTGCCCACCGTCACGGCGATCGTCGTCGCCTCACTGGCGGTCCGCGTCGCGGCGCCGGTGATGGCGCTGCCGCCCGGCGGTAGGTTCTGACCGTTCGCGAGCACGCCGAAGAAATTGTCCTTCAGGTACTGCACACCGACCGACGTCTTCGAGTTCACCGTGGGATTGATCGCAAACTGCGCGGTCCCACCGACGTCCGCCGTGTAGTGGAAGATCGTGAAGCGGTTATCGCTCCGCCGGCCCTGGCGGAAGTTGGAGAAGTTTGGTCCCTGGCCGCGCGCCTGGAATTGAATGTCGTTGCGGCCGGTGTAGTCCATCCCGACGCTGGCGCGCGCCGTGAGCGACGTGGTCGGACGCCAGCTGCTGGACAGGCTGCCCGTCACGCGACTGATGTCTTGCTGCGTGAGGATCTGGAACACGTCGCCCGGGAGGAAGAAGCCCCAGGCCAGGGGCGAGCCTTTCTGCCCGCGCCCGAACAAACCGCTCGGCAGAAATCCGGTGACGTTGTTGTCGTTTTGCGGCAGCCGCCCGCGGCTCTGCACGATACCGAGGTTGCCCTGAATGTCGAGCTGCGGCATGGGCAGGATGTGGATGTTGGACCGGAGGCTGGTCTGCTTCACCTCGTTGGGACGGAACACCTCGTAGGGCGGCGGCGTGCCACCTTGCGCCGCCGTCAGCCGCCCGTATTCCACGTCCGACAGCCGGTACACGCCGAGCTGGTCCTGGTAATCACCGGAGATGTAGTACTGGGCCTGGTCGGTGCCACCTTGCACCTGCAGTCCCATCTGCCCGCGGTACCCCGTGCCGATCGGCGTCTGCGTGGGATCCATGAGCACGTTGTACGTGGTCATGCTGTCGATCGTGCATGGTCTCGTCGTGGCCAGGGACTGCAACAACCGACATTGCTGGATTATTTGCACGACTCCGCTAGTCGTAACACTGTCCCGATGGCCCCAGCTGAAGAAGTTGACCGGATACTGGTTTTCGTCGTTCAGCATCCCGCCCTCGGCGTAGATGCGCCAGCGCGCCGGCCCGGCGACGCCGTGCTTGGTGGTGATGCGGATGACGCCGTTCGCCGCCTGTGTGCCGTACAGCGTGCTGGCGGCCGGACCCTTCACCACCTCGACGTTGGCGATGTCTTCCGGATTGATATCGTTGATGCGTGACGGCGCCTGACCTCCGGTGCCGATCGAGAGCGAGTTGTCGCCGCTTTCGACCCGCACGCCGTCGACGTAGTACACGGGCTCATTCGACAGGGACAGACTGGTCTGCCCGCGAATGCGGATGCGCGTGCCGGTCCCGACCGTGCCGCCCGACTGCAGCACCTGCACGCCCGGCGCCCGTCCCGACAGGGCGTTGGCGAGCGTCCCCGTCGTCTGGTTCTGGATCTGATCCGGCAGATTGATGCTGGTGATCGCGTTGCCGGTCTCGCGCAAGCGTTGCTCGCCGGTGGTGGTCACCACCACCGCGTCCAGTGACACCGCCGCCGGGCGCAGGCCGAAATCCACCGTTTCGGTCCCGCCGGGAGTCACGTTGGCCGAATTCGTGGCCGCGCCGTACCCGATGATGGACGCCTGGACTTGATACGAGCCGACGGGGACGCTCTGCAGGATGAAGCGTCCCTGCTGATTCGTCAGCACGGAGCGGTTCGTATTCAGTAGGCTGACGCGCACCGCACCGATCGGAGCGCCGGTGCCGCGATCGGTCACCGTGCCCGAAATGGTGCCTTGTTGCTGTTGCTGCGCGCTCGCCCGCGTGACGCCGGTCCCGAGGAGCAGAACCGCGGCGGCGAGCAGGGCACGTTGTCTTGCTCGACCAATAGTCAGTCGCATAGTCGCTTTTCCTCACGCTGTTGGTTAGTGAAGGAGACAAACAGGCGTGGGCGGAGAGCCTCCGCCGCTAGCGACTACATCGACCGGGAATGATGATGTTGCGCTGAAGGTGGAGAACGCAGCGAACGGAAATTTGATCCATGCCGCCTCCCTAGTTAGGTCTGTCCTTTCCGTATAGTGACCCCACACACACACGCCCGCAAGGGAACCCCTACATACCTTGCGATCGGTTTGCAGATTCCTACCTTCAGCCTATGGCCCTGCCACGGGTCGTCACATTGCCCACGATGCTCCTGGTCGTGGCGTCGTGCGCCCGCTCCCCCGGCCCCGCCCCAAGGTCAGCAAGCCCCGCGTCGAGCGTACCTCCCGAGATCGGCACACTCATTACGCAGGACCAGATCGCGGCATCGGGGGCCCGCACCGCGTGGGACGCGCTGCGGCTCACCGTCCCGCACATTCAGCTGCGCGAATCGCGCGGCAGCGCGGCGCGCATCCAGCGCCGGGGACGCAGCAGCATCTACCTCGACGATCAGGTGCGGGTCATCGTCGATAACGTCCGCGTCCCCGATCTCCAGCTCCTCGAGCAGATGGCCGCCGCCGACATTTTCCAGATTCAGGTCCTCAACGCCATGGATGCGGCCACGTACTTCGGCGGAGCCTCGGCCAGCGGCGTGGTCATCATCACGACCCGCGCCAAATGAAAAGGGGGGCCAGCGGCGCCCCCCTGTCTCCACTCAGGTTCACGGATTGCGATCCGTACATGCCAGGAAGTTCGGATTGTTTTGCTCGTCGAATGGCACGGGCATCTGAATCGCATCGCCGTAATTCCCGCCCTTGAACCACGCCCCAATCGGATAGACCTGGTCGACGGTGCGGCCGTACTGCCGAACCAGGCGCCGCATGTCTCCCAGGCGGTGGCCGGTGCCGAACATCCAGAAGGCGCGCTCGCGAAACATGAGCTTGATGCGCAGCGTGTCGCCGGTCGATGCGCCCGGGTCGGCGAGGGGCGCCAGCAGCGTGCCCGCCACCGGTCGATAACTCGTGTCCACCGGCACGGGCAACAGCGCCGCATTGGCGCGCAGCTGATTGAGCTTGGCCAGCCACGTCGCCGGGTCGCTGGCGCGCAGCGCACTTTCGGCCTCGATCAACCGAGCCTCGATGCCGGTCGCAATCTTGACGCTGGTGTCGCGGCCCCAGATCCCCTGCCGAACCACCTGGAGCGGGAACGCGGTATCGAAGATGCGGTCCGGCCCGCGCTTGGTGGGGATTCTCGGATCGTTCGCGGTGCGGTAGTTGAGCCCGTTCGTGCCCTCGACGTCCCCGACGGTGTAGCGGCGCGCGCTGCTGTTCAGCGCCCAGATCTGATTGTCGCCGGCCACCAAGGAGTACTGCACGTCGTAATGGAAGTTGTCCGGAACGCCGGCGACGGCCGCCGCAGCCGGCGCGAATTGCCCGCGATCGAGCAAGGCCCGACCTCGCACCACCTGGATGAATCGAGCAACCGCCGCGCTGTCACCGCTCCCCAGATTCGCCGCCGCGGAGTCGGTGTTGGCGATCGCCAGAATGAGCATCGAGTCGTTGGAGATCGGCTCGCCGGGAACCACGTCGCTCCCGTTGAGCTCGCTGATGGGCGTCCCGTTGCAATAATGCTCGCCCATCAGCGTCTGCACGTAGGCGATGAAGGCAAACATCCGGCCGATGTTGGTCGCGGGGGCCGGCTTGTATTGGCGCAGCGCGGCAATCGCCGCTTCCGACATCACGCGCACCCGGTTGAGGTTCCGGTACGGGCCCGCGTGGAAGGTATTCTGGGGGTCCCAGATCCGTTGATCCATCGTATTGCGCTGGATGAACGTGTCTCCGGATTGCCATTCATCGGTCAGCAACCCGCCGAACACGAACAGCGCATCGGGTTGCTGCGTGCCGGCCGTGGCCTGCGCGAGGCGCAGAATCGCGCCATTGTGAATGCCCTGCGCTCCCGACGCCGAGCTCGCCTTCAGCGTCTCGTCGGGGATGATGTCGGGATCGGTCACCTTGAGCAGGTCCTTGGTGCACGCCTGCAGCAGCACCAGCAGCGCGGCCAGCGCGCCGGCTCCCACTCTCCACATCCTTGTGTGTGCGCGCATGGTCAGAACCCCACGTTGAGGCGGAATGTCCAGAGGGTGGGCGGCGGCGCCGTCTGGAAATTACTGACAATGCCGGTTGCGCCCTCGAAGTAATTGGCTTCGGGGTCCATCCCGCTCCACCCGGTCCCCTTCCAGACGTTGCGGCCGGCCACCGTGAAGCTCATGCGGGCCGCCGAGAACATGCGCGCCCAGCGCTGGGGCAAGTCGTAGGTGGCCGCCAGTTCCCGCAACCGGATGAAGGTGGCCTTCTCGATGAATCCCCACTGCGTGCGCGAGGGGGTCTCGCGCAACGCCACCACGCGCGCCTGCTCCCAGAGCGGCGCCGTCGGATCGACCAGGCCGCGGCAATTGAGGCGCGACTCGCAGCGGATCCGTTCCGTGCCGTTGAGCTGGTAATAGCCGCTCTTATGGTCGAACAGGGCGACGATCCGGAGCCGCTTCCTGAAGAGATCCATCCCCGACGTGTAGATCACCTCCCAGCGCGGATTCGCGTAGCCGACGAATTTCGCGGAATCCTCCACTGTGATCTCATTGGCGGTGATGATGCCGTTCCCGTCCGCGTCGGCGTAGGTGTAGGGCCGCTGCCACCACCCGTTGATCGGATAGCCGGCGATCTGCCGGGTCGTGGTCCCGATGATCGGCGGGACGTCTCCCATCGAGGCGATGAAGTTCGTGTTGTAGCCCGCGCTCACACCCAGCGCCCACCCGAACGACGGGCGGTTGAAGATCCGCGCATCGGCGAGGATCTCGACGCCGCGGTTCACGACGGCGCCGAGGTTCTCGAAGCGCGACACGCTGACCCCCGCGGACGGCGGCAGGATCCGGGCGATGAGCGCATCGCTGGTGCGCTTGTTGTAGTACGTCAGATCCAGGTTGAGGCGGCTATTGAAGAGCGTTGCCTCACCTCCGATTTCGATTTCCCGCGCGCGCTCGGGCTTGAGCTTCGCATTGCCGAGCGAGGTGAAGATGATCACGGGGTTGTCCGCATTCTCGATGCGGCCGATGGCGGGACTGAAAAATCGCAGCGCGTCCGTCGTCCCGGGCTGCAGTCCCGACGCTCCGATGGCGGCGCGCAGCCGCAGGCTATTGAGCCAGCTCCAGCGTGGGAAGAACGGCTCCTCGGAAATGACGTAGCTCACGCTCAGCTTCGGATACTTTACGGCCTTGAAGCTGGCGCCGAACGCGCTGTTGTCGTCCACGCGCAGCGCGCCGGTCACGAACAACCGGTCCTTGAAACCGACGTGCTCCTCGATAAACGCGCCGAAGGTCTTGCTGATGTCCGTCACCTCGTCCACATCCGGAATCGCCCCTGCATCCACCGTGGTCGCGCCCGGCGCGAGGTCTTCCGCGAAGGCCCCGTTCCGGTCGAACACCGTCTTCAGGTATTGCAACCCGACGGTGGTGCGCGAGGACAGCGTGGGGGTCAGCTGGAACGTCGCCGTGCCGCTCGCATCGAGCGTATACGAGAAGAAGTTGGTGCGGTTGTCTTCCTTGAAGCCGAGTTTGATGGTCCCGAAGTCGACGCATTCGTCGCGCCGGCAGAGATCGGTGTCGCGCCGGTTCGTGTAATCGATGCCTCCTGTCGCCCGGACGGCGAGCCAGCTCGCGGGACGCCAGTTCGCCGTGCCGCTGCCCAGGAACCGATTGATGTCCTGGTTGACGGTTTCGGAGAAGAACTCGTTCGGTGTAAAAGCGCGATACCCGAACCGGCCATTGTCCTTGTTGCCGGGCCCGCCCAGTGCGTTGGAGAGCAAGCCGGTCGTGTTATTGTCCGTCTGGGGGAACCGTTGCGTGCTCGAGATGAATCCGGTCGAGATTGCGAGATCGAGTCGAGAGTTGGGATGCGTCTCGACGTTGGCCCGCAGGCTCACCCGCCGCCGGCCGTTGGGGCGCAGCTGCTCGAAGGGCACCTCGCTGATCTGCCGCAATGCCAGCAGAGAGTCCTCGGCGAACTGCGGCATCCGTAGCTGCCCCACCTCATTCTCCCACTCGCCGGAGATGAAATAGCTGGACTGGTCCGAGCCCCCGGTGACCTGCACGCCATACTGATTGCGGTAGCCGGTCCCGTTGGGCGTCGTCTGCGGATCATTGAACAGGTTGAAGCTCGTCACGCTGTCCTGGGTGCACGTGCCGGCCGCGACCTGGGTCAGAATGCACTGCACGCCGTTGGTCGGCATCGACGCCGTGGGCGTCGTGCGCCAGCCGCGGTAGGCGTTCGGATAGGTGTTCTGATCGGTGATGAAGCCCTGCTCCGCGTACACACTCCACTGTGCGACACCGGGCCGCCCCCGTTTGGTCTTGATGATGATCACGCCCGTCGAGGCCGCCGTACCGTAGAGCGCAGCCGCGGACGGACCCTTGACGACGTCGATGGACTCGATGTCCTCGGGGTTGATGTCGTTGATCCGGCTGGGGTTCGTGCCGCCGATGCCGATGCTCGAGGAGTTGTTGTCCGACGTCATGCGGATCCCGTCGATGATGTAGAGCGGCTCATTGTTCAGCGACAGGCTGTTCGTCCCGCGAATCCGCACCCGTGCACCGGCACCGGTCAGATTGCCCGCGAGCACGTCCACGCCGGGCGCTTTCGCGCTGAGCAGGTCGTTGATATTCGCGATGGGGCGGGTTTGCACCAGCGAATCCGCGCGGATGCTGTTGATCACGTTGCCCAATTCGCGCTTGGCCTGCTCGCCCGTCGCGGTCACGACGATTTCGTCGAGCGAATACGGCTCAACCTTCAGGCTGAAATCCTGCACTGCCGGCTCCCCCGCAGCGAGCGTCACGACATGCGTGACGGCGCCGTACCCAATCGCCGTGACACGCAGCGTCGCCTGGCCGGGTGGAATCCCGGCGAGCACGTAGCGGCCGGCCGCGTTCGTCTGGGCGACGATGGCCGTGCCGACCGCGGCCACGCGTGCGCCCACTATCGGATTGCCGGAAACCTCGTCTTTGACCTGTCCTCCAACGACGCCTTGCTGAGCGCTCGCGAGGGTGGTCCATCCTGCCAGTAAGGCGACGAGTACGGTCTTCATAGCATCACCTCTGTGTCGAACGAGTGGCGCTACCTATGCAAAGCCCGCGATCACCCGCGCGGGCGGGCAATCGTGTGTATCTGGATAGCCAGTGTTGCCGCGTGTGTGACGGTCGCGGCTCTAGTTACGGGCTACTTCGACCGGGGATGATGATGTTGCGCTGGAAGTGGAGAACGCAGCGAACAGAAACTTGATCCATGTAGCCTCCTGTAACGGGCCTGTTCATATTCTGAACACTGTTACGGGACCTCGCAAGGGAAGCCTTACCGCGCTTTCCGGACCATGACACACCTTGCCGGACCCTTCGGCCACGCCCTACCTTCCGCCCCATGCTTCCAAAGCCCCTGTACCTGGCACTCCTTGCCGGTCTCGCCTGCGGCACCAGCGAGCCCGCGCCGGACCCCGGTCCTGGGCGGATCATCTTCACGCGCCTGGGCAATGGCTTCGTCGACATCTATGCGATGGACGTCGACGGGCGCAACCTGGAGCAGCTGACCACGAGCTATGCCTTCGACGACTGGGGCGCGTGGTCGTCGGACACTTTCAAAATCCTGTTCCAGTCCGATCGCATCCCCGATACGACCTACTCGGCGCATTTTCAGATCTACGTGATGAATTCGGACGGGAGCAGCGTGAGCCAGTTGACGTTCGCCGACACCGCCAGGGACAGTACCGGCCACGTCAAGGACACCACCAGCAGCGGCCAACCGGCCTGGTCTCCAGACGGGACAAAAATCGCCTTCACATCAAATCGCGAGGGCAATTTCGAGATCTATGTGATGGATCCCAACGGCTCGAACGTCGTGAACCTCACGAACGACTCCGCCGCCGAGCAGCAACCCGCCTGGTCGCCCGATGGGAGCAAGATCGCGTTCGCCACGGATCGGGACGGAAACGTAGAGATCTATGTGATGAATGCGGATGGGAGCGGACTCGTCAATCTCACCAACGATCCGGGAATCGATCTCGTGCCTGCATGGTCCCCGGATGGCACGAAGATCGCTTTTCAATCCGACCGCTCGACGGACTTCGCCGTGTGGGTCATGAACGCCGATGGTTCGAACCCTGTGCGACTCACCAGCCCTTCGCCTCGCAGCGGGGCGCCCAGTTGGTCCCCCGATGGAACCCGCATCGCCTACGAGCAGAACGGCGATCTGTGGGTGATGAACGTCGACGGCACCCGCAAGATCCGTATCACCAGCGGCTTCTGGTCCGATCGCCTGCCGCGTTGGCGGCCGATCTTGTAAGGATTGTGCCCAGGGGTGGGCAAAGCCCCCACCCCCCTGGGCACAATCCCTAAACAAAAAGCCGCCGTTCCGGTGCAGGAACGGCGGCCCCAGCAATCCTCTCCAGTTACGGCTGCGGAATCGTATTCGCCGGCCGCCGATCCACCAGGAACACGGCGCTCGGATTCACGAAGGCACCGCCCTGCGGCGCCGTGCTGCCCACGACCGAAGGGGGAACGATGACGGCGGTGATGACCGACCCGGTCACACGCGAACCGGCGATGGGGTTGTTGGTGGTGGTTCCCGCGACGCCAGCCGGCAGTTTGAGGGAGAAGAGCACCGGAGTCTTGGTGCCCGTCGCCGTCACGACGATGCGCAACGAATCGGGCCCCAGGCTGTCGCGCGCGACAGCGAAGTACGTGCCGGCGCCCTTGTACGCGAGATTGGCCACCGCGGGAGCGTCGGGCAGCGTGTCGGTCGGATGACGCGTGAAGTTCACATCGACGGCCCCCATCCCGACGCCCGCATGCAGGACGCGCAGCCCGATGTTATTCGCGCCCGGGTCGGTGCCGACATCCGGCACCACCCACAGCACGCGGCCCGGACTCGATCCCGTGCGCGCGAAGCCGGTGTGAATCAGGCTGTAGGAGTTCAATGAGGTGAGAGTGACGGTCGTATCGAGGATCGGGATGCCGGTGATGGCCGGATTCGTGCTGCTCATGAACACGCGGATCTGTCTGGTCCCGGCGTCGATACCCTGATAGAACATATTCGACCCGCGGAACACCGCGTCGAACAGACCCGCATTCGAAATGATGTCCACGGGCCGCATGTCCATTTCGCCCGTGTCCGGGACCGCGTGGACCCAATGGAGGGCCGCCTGCGGCGGCTGCACCTCCACGAACGTGGCGTCCTTTTTACAGCCGGCCGCCACCGCGAGCACGCAGCAGAGAGAAAACCGAAGTCGAGTCATCGCAACACTCTCACGAGAAGGTGTGATCGGATTCATTGGCCGTTCGGATCCGGCGGAGGCTGCCCGTTTTCCCCGCTCCCGCCGAATCCCAGCAGGCTGCGCGACGCAATGATCGCCACGATGCCGCCCGCGACCGCGGTCGCGAGCAGCACCGTCTTAGAGCGCGAGAACTGCTTTTGATACGTCATCATCACATAGCTGCGCGGCAGCGACACCGACTCGCCCATCCATTTGTTGTGGGTGCCGCGGATATCCACGACATCCGACACGGCGAGGACCAGGTCGTCGGGAGTCGCTTGCACCAGCTCCCCCTCGATCCGCATCGCATAGGGACCCACCTGACGGTAGGACTGGATGCGTCCCTCGTCACTCAGCACGAGGGATAGATTCGTGCCCGGTGCGGGCTGCAGCGTGGCGAGCGGCGTATAGGT
>DASYRZ010000078.1:0-9965 GCA_036003865.1 Gemmatimonadales bacterium
ATCTCCGTCAGCTCGCTCTTCGCCGCGATGACGTCTCCCGATTCGCGCTGCGCAGCCTCTTTCGAGTCGACGAAGACGCGGGCCGTGGTGACCAGATCGTCGTCGAGCTCGCGCCACTCCGGGCGGGTCGCGCCGATCGCATTGACGTGTGTCCCGGGAGAGAGCCAGCGTCCCTGCAGGATGGGGGTCGTGGCGCTCGCCGCGACCACAACCACGTCCGCGCCGCGCACGGCAGCCTCGGCTGATGCCGCGGCCTTCACGCCATGACGCTGGGCGAACGCCGGCGCGTTCTTAGGACTCCACACCCGCACTTCCTTGAATGAACGGACGTGACGCAGTGCGGCGAGGTGACTCCGCGCCTGCACGCCTGAGCCGAGAATCGCGAGTACCGACGTATCCGGGCGGGCCAGCCGCTCGGTCGCCACGGCCGACGCCGCGGCGGTCCGCATTTCGGTGATGAGACGGCCGTCCAGCACGGCGAGCGGCTCTCCGGTCTCGGGCCTAAACATCACAATGAGGGCGTGGTGTGTGTGGATCCCGACGTTCTGCGGATAGAACGTGACGAGCTTGGCGCCGAGGGCCCCCCCGTCCGCGTACGCCGGCATGACGGCGAAGAAGCCGTGATGGGGAGCGACGGGGAGTACGGTGCGTACCGGCTGCACGACCTTGCCCGAGGACAACGCCGCGAGCGCCTGCGCAATGGCGGGAATGAGGTCCGGGTAGTGGAGCCGCTGCGCAACCGCCGGCTCGTCGAGGATGTTCACGGCCGGGTCGTTACCGCAATCCGTAGACGACAACGCGGTTGGAGAACGTCGGCAGGTACACGTGTCCGTCGGCTATCGTCGGAGCCGAGAATTTCGCGTAATTGCCCGCCCCGTCGCGGGCGACATTCTGATGATTGTTCCACAGCTCCTTGGTGACGTCGTTCGCGTCGAAGGCGCGCAGAATGCCGGGGCTCACGAAGCTTTGTGCATCGCCGCTGGACGCGTAGGACGCCCACAGAATGCCCGTCCCGTCCGTGGAGCCGTTCGACGAAACCGACAGGACCGCCCCACTCTGCCCTGTCGGCCCGGCACCGCCGTACAGAACCTGACCCGCATCCATCAAATTGCTGCCGCGGTCGAACGGAATGGCACGCAACGGTTGATTCTCGGGCCAGACGTAGATGAATTCCTTCGCGCTGCCTTTGTAGTACGCGGCCTGGCAATGCATGTTGGCGTTGTTGCCCAACGCGACGACCTCCTGCACCTGGTTGGATGAGGATACCCAGCCGCCCATGTTGTCCTTGTTCAGCAGATAGAGATTCCCGTCTTTGCCGCCGGTCAGGAAATAATTGGAATTGGGAATCAACAACGAGCCCATCGTCCCATAATCCAAATCGGCGTCGTTCTGAGCCTGGTAATCAAAGGGAGTGAAGTAGCTCGATACCTGTAGCGTCGCTCCGGATGGCGTGAGCTTCAGCGCGCTGTTCCCACGATTCGTCAGATTCGTCGGATCCCCGCCGTCACCCACCGTTCCGTTGCCGGTCACCACATACAGGTTGCCTCCGGCATCAGCGGCCATGGCCATGCCGCTCTCCCACATGCCGCCGGCATATCCGTTGGGCGTGACGTTGTAGACAACTTGTTGCTGCAGCGTCGCGGCATCGTATCCGAGTATCCATCCATGATACGGCCCCCAATCGCAGTGGGAAGAAAACGTCACGTACACGGCGCCGTTGAGCAGCGTCAATCCCTGGCGTTGGTTCTGCCGCTGGGCGTCAAATGCAATCATGCCGTTGACGCTTCCGTCGCCATTCCCGCTGGCGGTGGCGCTGATTGTTTTCGGGCTGCCGGCGATTTCATTCCCGTCGACGATGTTCACGGCATGCAGGTGCTGAACGAAGCTGCTGCCCGTGGTGCTGCGCGCAACGAAGTAGATCGTTGCCCTCGCGGTATCGATCACGGGCGTGCCGACGATCCCGATGTTGCCGCTGAAATTCGTGTACGTCCCGCCGCATGCCCCCGTCATGTCGGTGTTCCTTGGCGGCCGCATGCCCGGGGCCGTGAAGCTCTTCCGCCAGTACAAAGTGCCGTCGTCGCCGTCATAGGCATACACCGTGTTGTTGACCGTCGCGATGTAGACCACGTTGTGGTAGCCGCCGCCGATGAAGAGGTGGCCCACGACCAACGGCTGGCCATACACCTGGTCGTCCACGGTGAGCGTGAACACCTTGCCAAACTGCTGCACGTTGACGTTGCTGGTGGTCAAAGCGGTTTCGTTGTCGTTCCAGCCGGACCGCGTGTTGTCGTTGTGCTGCGTCAGCACCGACATGGACTGGGGATTCGTCGTGCTCGGGTTCGTCGGGCTGTCCTTGCACGTGGCGAGCAGCACCAGGACAAGCGGCAGAGGCAGTTTGCGCTTTACCATGGGCAACTCGTAGCGGGTTTTACGACGGATGCAAGAGGAATTACGGGCGTGCAGTACCAGAATTGACACTATGTCTAAACGACGAGCAAGTACGCGTTAGCGCGAGAACCAGGGCCTCACCGCCGGCTAGTTCTGTGGCGGCTGTCGAATGACCCCCATGAACAGAATAGTTCCGGACAGATTCTCTCGCAGCGCAAAGATGAACGGCCGGTCGATGCGAATCACCGGCGGCACGCTGGTGAGACCAACCCCCACGGATGTCACGGCGGCAGCCTCCGTGCCCTCTTCGTTGACGTCCACGTAACTCTCGTGCTTCACCTCGGTGATGCACAGCTCCGACGGCGTATGAATGCGCGTGAAGTCGGCCGTGAGAGGCTCGCACCCGAAGGCGATGCCCATGCCCAGTGCTCCCAGCGTCGGGATCAACCCCAGGTCGTTTGTCAACTTGAACTTCGGCAGATACAGCTCCGCCTCGCCCGTGTGCAAATTGTCCGTCCAAACGTGCCACTGCTCGGCCGTCAGCGCGTCAACCAAATGCTCGACGTTGCTGGTGTCACGCGGCAGGACAATAGTCATGGAGAACGGCGTGCCGCCGTAGGGAAGATCCACGACCACCACGCCGGGATGATAGGCCAGGCGGAGGTCAACGGCCCGACCATATGTCATCGTGGGCACGTTCACGCTGGAGCCGTCGGGCAACCGGAAGGGTCTGGGTTGGGTCAGCGTTGGGTCGAACTGCTTCGTCCAGTCGCCTTTGAAATAGATCGCGTCGATCAGATACAGTCGCATGTTGTCTGGAATCACGTCGACGATCTTGTCGATCTTACCGTTGGTCTGCGTATTCACCCACGCGTTGATGGTGGCCGGCGCGTCCGGAGAAGCAAAATCGAGCGACGTCACCTGCGCAGCGTAGTACACTCGATTCGCGTCGAGAAACGCCTGCTCCACGGTGTAGCCCAACTTGTACCAGATCGAATTCGCGATCTGAAACTGGACATGCGGGTCGAGCCCCTGGAGGAGGGCGATGAGGCTCTGATTGGCCTCATTGACTTCGCCGACCGTCATCCCATCGAGCTCGAGCGTGGCACGCATCGCCTCTTCCGTCGTCGAGGCCGCGCCGTTGTATGTCATTGCCAACGCCATCGCCACGGACAGCGGAGAGATGAAGAGATTGGGCAGCGTGTCCCGCGTATCCGCGGTCGCTTGCTTGAGCAGCTTGATCGCGAACCGGTTATCCGCGTCGATGAGGCGCTGCTCTTGGGGCGTGAGCGCGCGGGGCAGCGCGGTGATGCGAGTGGAGTGGGTCGAATCACCGGGGTTAGCGGGGGTGGGCGAATCAGCGGGGTTGGTGGCACAGCCCACAACCAGGAACGCCAGGGTAAACGCGGCCAGACGCGCAGGTTTCATGACGGCCTCCGTGTCTAGACTATACCTCTGCAACCGCCCCGATCGTCACTCTGGCAAGCTCACCACACCAAGCGACGCGCTTAAGCGGCTACAGCGTCCTTAGAAACGCCAACAGTGCCCCGCGGTCGACGGCCGGAAGCGCCTTGAACAGATCGCGCGAGCGCGTCCCCTCGCCGCCATGCATCTCGATCGCCTGCTCCGGTGTCTTCGCGCGGCCGTCGTGCAGGAAATGCGTCGCGAGGTGCAACCCCATCAGCGGCTCGGTCCGGAACTCGCTCGGCGTCGCGAGTCCGAAACAGATGTCAGCCAAGTCGGCGCCCATGTCGTGCAACAGCAGGTCCGTGTACGCCGCGACATCCTTGTGACGCAGCGCCGCGATCGGATTGTCACCGGTTCGCAGGGTCGGGACGTGACAACCCGTGCAGCTCAGGCGCGCGAAAACATCGCGGCCGTGGCGCGCCTCGCGGGACGGCTTGAGCGGCGCGGGTGCCGCGAGCAGTCGCACAAACGCGTCGGTCAAGACGACGGCGCGAGCGCCGATTTCCGGTTCGGGCACAGGATCGGTTCCGGCGGGCAGCGGGTCGCCCGAAACGGTGCCCTCGACCGGAACGGAAGGATTGGTGATGCCGATCTCGACCTGAAATGCCCCGTCGTTGAACTCGCGCAGCGTCGGCACGAACGCCTTGCGCCCGAACCGGCCCAGGCGGCCGTCGAAAAAGCGATTCGGCCGGCCGGAAATACCGTCGTGATTGCTGTCGTCAGGATCGGCGTATGACAGAATCACGGAATCGGGGACGGCGTCGAGCAGCCCGAAGCCGAACACGTCGGGCGTCGTTCGCGCGGCGACGGTTTTCGCGATTGCCGGCAGCGGCTCCTTGTCGATGCCGAGCGCCACATGCAGGGCTGGGGTGACGCTGTCCTGAAAGACCGGCCCGCCCTGGGTCGCGAGCTCGTCGCATTTGAGGCCCGGGCCCTCCGGGTGAAACACCGCGGCGTGGCGCTCGACTTCGTCGCCGTTCGCGCCGGTAACAGGGTCCTCATGGCATTCGCCACAGCCGCTCGCATTGAACAGCGGACCGAGACCGACTGCCGGCGTGAAAGTGCTGTCGAACACGGCGCGCCCGCTGTCGAATTGCGCCCGCTCGGCGGCCGACAAGCCCTGCAACGGATCTCCCGGCTGTGGGCGGCGACACCCCGCGGCCAGCGCGACCGCCACGATCACTACGGCGCAGCGCGTCATGGTATCGAGTCCACGCCGGTTTCCATCCGGCCGACGCGCTCGATCACGTAGGCGACGAATCCCGTCTGTCTTCCACCGAACGTGGCGCGCACCACGTCGCCGGGCTTCAGCGCACCCAGCCCGATCCGCTCGGGCGTGCCGTCTCGGTCCGTGATCGGCACGCCGGCCGGCACCTGTAGGCGCACGACCCGCAGCGCGAGGCCGACGCCGGTGCTGACCTCGAGTGTGCGCCCAGTGACGTCCACGGCGCGGATCGCGCCGCGCACACTGTCATGCGGCGCGGTGGGTGTCGAGGGCGGGGCGGTGGGCTGCTGTGCAGCAAGAGCAAACGGAACGATCAACACGACGAGCGACGCAAGCGTGAGCCGCTGCATGGACCCCCCTTGGAAGGCTTCGGAGGAGTACCCCTATTGGCTCTGCGGGTGCCGAATCACTCCCGCAGCCCGGTATTAGTACCGAGGGGGCGCGGAATGTATGTTGCAACGTCCTTGACCCTTACTCGGAATGCGAGGTCCGATGCGCGCCATGCTTGCCGCAGTCGTACTTCTCACGCTGCCGACCGCCGATTGGGAGCTGCTCGGCACGCGACGCGTGAACTTCACGCTCGACCACGACGCCATCATCGTCGGCGCGCGCGAAGGCGGCTTCACCGCGATCAAGATCGAAGTCGCTGGCGGTGACCTCGAGATGTACGACATCAAGGTCACGTTCGGGAACAGACAGACCTTCTCACCCGACACACGGATCCAGTTTCATCGGGGGTCCTGGAGCCGCACGATCGACCTGCCGGGCCCCGTGCGGGTCCTGCGGCGCGTCGATTTCTGGTACCGCAGCAAGCTGCGGCGCGGCGCCGCGACGGTGCGTCTCTTCGGCCGAAAGTGACCGCGCCGCAGGTCGCGGTTTTCACCTACGCCATTCTCAGTCGAATGGCGTACGTGTTATTCATCGGTGGAGTCCTGCGCCGCGAGGACCAGGGCGGCATGTACACGAAACGTTTCGGACGCGCCGAGGCGTTTCGGCGCTTTCGGCGGGCGGCGGCGATCGTCATGAATCATGACGCCTTCGCGTTCATCGTCCTGTGCCTGGCGACGCGCGGCACCTGGCACCTGCAGGTCAGCACCGCGGCCTCGTTCGCGCTCGGCGCCGCCCTGGTGATCATCGGCCTCGGCACGAAGCTCTGGGCCGCGCGGACCCTGGGCAGCGACGCGTACTACTGGCACAACTTCTTCGATCCCGAGCGAGCGATCGGACCGGTCTCGACCGGTCCCTACCGTTTCGTTTCGAGCCCGATGTATACGATCGGCTACCTGCAAACGTACGGACTGGCGCTCCTACTCCGGTCCTTCCCTGGATTGATCGCCTCGGTATTCAACCAGGTCGCGATTCTCACATTCTATTTCCTGATCGAGAGGCCGCACTTCCGCCGGCTCCATAGCTCTAGCTGACGGCGCCCGAACGCCTTCTATTCTCATCCGTGGCACGACCGAGCGAGGAACAGCCGCCGCTCGCGGAATGGGCGCGCACGCTGCAGCGCCGGATACGCCAGCGCGGCATCAACGCGTTCATTCTGCATGGCCCCGGCGTGCGCGACATCCATCCGCTGGGAGCGCGGCGCCACGGCACGATCGGGGACTTCCTGGCCGAAGTCATGTTCTCCGATCGGGCCGTGATTGTCCTCTACGACCGCGGCTCGGGGATCCGGTTCACCGATCCGCAGGCCGAGCAGGACTTTCGCACGGTGCTGAAGGCCTACGACCGGGTCGGCGGGACGAACCTCGCTCAGGTGCAGCCGCGCGACCCCGACCGCGCGCTCCAGCTGCTCGAGACCTACCTCCTCTATCAGTTGAAGGAAAACCCGCGCTTTTCGGCTGCCGTCATCATCGACTTCGCGGAGACCGTGGCGCCGGCGGGGGATCCGGGGCAATTACCCGTCGAGGATCGCAACTCGATCGTGACGCTGCGCCGCTGGTCCGCCGACCCGTTGTTTCTCCAGCGCCAGGTCACGTTCTGCCTGGTGTCAGAGAGCACCGCCGCGCTGAACGAAGCCCTCGTCGCCGATGCGCGCACGTTCGAGCTCATGGTCCCGGTGCCGGACGAACGCGAGCGCTATGCCTATTTGTCGGGTCGAGGGGCCACGCCGCAGACGTTTTCTCGCATCGAGGCCCGCAAGGTCTCGGTCCTGACCTCGGGGCTGACGTGCCTGCACCTGGAAAGCCTGCTTGCGGAAGCAGACTCGAATGGGGCGGCGCTCGATCCTGACGCGCTCGTCCGCGAGAAAAAGCGCCTCATAGAGGAAGCGAGTGGCGGATTGCTGTCATTCCTCACCAGCTCCACGGGGCTCGATGCGGTCGCGGGCAATGACGGGGCGAAGGCCCTGCTGCGTGAGACGGCAGCCGCGCTGCGACAGGGCAGGCTCGACGTCGTCCCGATGGGGTTCCTGGTGTGCGGACCGGTAGGCACCGGCAAGAGCTTCATAGTGCGCTGTTTTGCCGCCGAGATAGGGATTCCGGTCGTGGAGCTGCTCAATTTCCGCTCGATGTGGCAAGGCCAGACCGAGGCCAATCTCGAGCGGATTCTCGGCCTGCTCGATGCCCTCGGTCCCGTCGCCGTCGTCATCGACGAAGCCGACGCGGCCCTGGGAAACCGCGAAACGAAAGGCGCGGATTCGGGCGTCTCGGAACGTGTCTTCGCGACCCTGGCCGCGTTCATGGGAGATACGCGGCGCCGTGGCAAGGTCATCTGGTTCCTGATGACCTCCCGCCCCGATCTCGTGCCTGTCGACCTCAAACGGCAGGGTCGTGCCGAGGAGCACATCGCGCTGTTTCCCCCCGCGACCGGGGAAGAGCGGGCGCGGGTGTTCGAGAGCCTGCGCGCGCGCCTGCAGATTCCCTTGGAGCCGGGGGCGCAGGCGGCGGCACTCTTCCGCGACGTGCCGCACGCCATGTCCCCGGCGGACATCGAGGCGATCCTGGTGCGCGCCAGCCGCCGTATGGCGATTGAAAAACAGCCCGCGCTTTCAGCGAAGCTGCTCCAGGAGCTGATCGCCGATTTCCAGCCGCCGGCCTACCCGGCGGAGCTCGAGTACCAACGCCTGATCGCGGCATTTGAATGCACCAGCCGCCAGCTCCTGCCCGCCGATCTGGCCGCGTTGTCCCATGACGCCATTGGCCAGCGGCTCACGGAGCTGCGCGCCGTGCTTGGTCACTTTGGGAATAGCGGCGGGGGCGGTCGTTAAATGCGCCGGGCTGCCCTTCTACTATATGTCCTCATCGCGGGCTGTCCCCGCGGCGGTGACGATCCGTGGAATGCAGGCCACCAATAGCGTCGTTTGACAGTCTTGCCGCCGCGCGGTAGCACTAGGGCGACGGTCAACTCATCAGAGAGGCATGAATATGCGACGAGCTGCAACGTTACTCGTGGGGTTGGGTATGCTGCCGGCACTGGCGCTGGCGCAAAACGGCGCCGTTCGCGGACGTATCACGGATGCCGCGGGAGCACCGCTCCCCCGAGCCATGATCGCGGCGGAAGGCAGTGGGCTGCACGCCACGAGTGACGAGCAAGGGCGCTACGAAATCCGCGGCCTCTCGGCCGGCTCCTACCTGCTGCGGGTCCGCCTGCTCGGATATCAGCCGCGCACCGCGCGCGTGGTCGTGGACCAGACCGCGGTCACGCAGGACTTCGTCCTGGCCGCGCAACCGATCAGCCTCTCGCCGGTGGACGTGGTGGTCGGCTCGCGCGCGCGGCACACCGCGGCGGAGCAGCTCGCGGTCCCGGTCGACGTGTTTACGTCGGAGGACATGACGAAACAGGGCGTGGTCGAGACGGGGCAGATCCTGCAATCACTGGCGCCGTCGGTGAACTTCCCGCATCAAAGCGTCACCGACGCCACCGACATCGTGCGGCCGTTCACGCTACGCGGGCTGTCGCCCGACCACACCCTCGTGCTGGTGAACGGCTGGCGCCGCCATCAAACCGCGCTCGTCAACACGTTCGCCTACGGCACCGGCGCCGGGTCCAGCGGGGTCGACCTCAACGCCATTCCGTCGAGCGCCATCGACCGGATCGACGTGCTGCGCGACGGCGCGTCGGCGCAGTACGGCTCGGACGCGATCGCCGGCGTCGTGAACATGGTGCTCAAGGAAGGCCAGTTCACGCCGTTCATCAACACCAACGCCGGCCGCTACCATACGAGCGACTACCCGGACGACGGCACGACCGTGAACCTGAACGGTGGCTGGGGCATTCCCGTGGGGCGCGGTTCGCTGGGGTTGTTCGGCGAGTTCCTCGATCGCCAGCCCACAAACCGTGCCTGGGCCGACATTTACGAGGATGCCGGCACCGGCGTGGCTGACTCGATCGTCAATGGCCGAGTCATCGTCAAGCGTAATGCCGTGCCGCAACCCAATCACCATTGGGGTGACGGGCTGGAGAAGGACGTCATGACGATGGCGAACTTCCGGCTGCCGCTGAACGATCGCGGGACGACCGAGTTCTACAGCTTCGGCGGCTACAGCTATCGCAAGGGAACGGGCAACGGTTATCGCCGCTGCGCCGTAGACTGCGCCAGCCTCGGCGGGCGGAATTGGCCGGAGATCTATCCCTTTGGCTACCTCCCTGAGTTTGCGCCCAACGTCACCGATTACTCTTTCGCTGGGGGGATCCGCACGGCGACGGCGGGGTGGTCGGTCGATCTCGGCGCGTCATACGGCTTCAACAAGTTCGATTACAACGTCCGCCACACGCTCAACGTGTCCCTCGGGCCGTGCCTCGATCCCGCGAATCCGTGCGCGCCGGGACCCGACAGCATCCCAGGCACGGGTGATGAGATCGCCAACAAAACAGCGTTCTTCGCCGGCCGATTGCAGCGTGGCGAGCTGACCGTCGGCGTGAACGCCGCGAAGACGATGAC
>DASYRZ010000079.1:0-4306 GCA_036003865.1 Gemmatimonadales bacterium
GCCCCTCGCGCAGCAGCAGCGCGCTGTACACACCTTCAGCGCCGACCTTCGCGACGACTCGTCCCGGATGAGCACGCATCAGTTCGGTACAGGGCCTGCCTTCACCGGCGAGGAGCTCCGGATGGTGGAGCATGGCCTCGATAATTGCCGATTGCGGATTGCGGATTGCGGATTTGGACTCACCCTCTCCAATCCGCAATCCGAAATCCGAAATCCGCAATCGGGAGTAGGCCACCGCCATGTTTCTCAGGGGCAGCGCAAATGTAGCTACCCCACATCCATCCACGGCTACGCCGATGTCATTCTTCGACAGGTCCGTCCAGCGACTGACGCATTCAAGACAACGCTGCTGCACCGGATGCTCGATCCGCGCGTAGAACTCGGTGGGCCAGCCATGGTGCTTCGCCAGCGCCAGCATCCCCGTGTGCTTTCCGGAGCAATTCGAATAGACCGCGGTCAGCCGCACGCCGCGGGTCTCGTAGTCCTTGGCGACCGCGTCCGACAGCGGCCGGTGCGGCCCGCACATCAGGTCGCGCTCCGAGCAGCCGATGCGCTGCAAAAACTCGCGCACCAGCGCCACGTGCGCGGGCTCGCTCGAGTGCGACGCACATGCCAGCGCCAGGTCCTGACGCGTCAGACCGAAACGCTCGACGACGCCGTCTTCCACGAGCGGCACGGCCTGGAACGGCTTGGCGGCTGAGCGCCAGAACGTCTGATGCTCGGGATCGCCGGCCTGAGCGACGAGCCGCCCACTGGCATCCACGACGGCGACATGGATCCGGTGGCGGGACTCGAGAACCGTTCCCCGATAGGATTCGACGAACAACGGCACTCCTTTCGCCCGCCGGCTGATTGCGGATTGCGGATTGCGGATTGCGGATTGCGGAATGTAACGGACAGCGTCAGCGCGCACGACATCTCATTGTCAATCCGCAATCCGCAATCCCCAATCCGCAATTGCTTGATCCGCAATCCACAATCCGCAATTACATTGTTCCCGCCATGCGCACCGCCCTTCTCCTCCTAGCGTCGCTTTTGCCTAGCGTCGTAGTTATTAGCGTCGCCCTTTGTTTTCCTAGCGTCGCTTCATCACAAGAGGCCTCGCCATTTCTGCCCATCAGCCACTGGGCAATGCCGTTCATCGAACACCTGGTGGCCAGCGGCCGCATCGCCGACCCGTCGCCCCTCAGCCGGCCGTTCAAAGTCGATCAGGTGGTGCGCGCGCTGGAGGCGGTCGACAGCACTGTCGTCACCGGCGCCGAGTGGGCCGTGGTCAAGCAGATCCGCGCCGATCTCGTGCGCCACATGCGCGGGCCCGCGGCGCGCCTGGACATCCACGCCGCCGCCGCCGCCAGCTCGCATGCACGCCGCGATCCGCTGCGCGAGGCGGGACCCGGTCACGCCACATTCTCCGGCGGCGCGGCGCTGACGCTGTACTTCGGGCCCGCCGTCCTGGTCTCGCATCCCTACTTCGACACGCGACTCAAGTGGGATCCCGACTATTTCGGGAAGAAGGACCGGGTGATCGCCGGTCGAGCGGCCGAGGCGTATGTGAGCGCGCAATGGCGCTTCGGTGAATTGTTCTTCGGCAGCCTCGATCGCAACTGGGGACCGCGCATCACCGACGGGTTGCTCGTCTCGCCCAATCCCTACAGCTACGATCACTTCGACGTGCGGATCGGAACCGAAGGCATCTATCTCGAGGGACTGATCACCCAACTCGACGATCTGCCCGACACGAGCGGCACACCGAATCACCGCTACTTCATCGCCCACCGCTTCACCGTCCGGCCGCCTGGAAGCACGACGTTCTCGCTGTGGGAAGGGACGATCGTTGCCGGTCGCGATCGCCAGCTCGAGCCCTGGTTCGCCAACATCTTCACCTTCGGCATCCTGCAGCAGTACGACCAGGGATCGCAGGCGAACAATCTGCTGGGCTTCGATGTCGCGACGCGCATCAAGCGCACGCAGCTGTTCGCGTCGCTGCTGCTCGACGACATCCAGGTCGATCGCAGCAACGCCGGCGACAAGGAGCCGCCCTCCTACGGCTTCACCGTCGGCGCGCAGGGGGGGGTCGCGGCGGGGCGCTTCGGCTGGACGGCGTTCTACACACAGGTCGCCAATCTCACCTATCGCACGCCCAATCCGGCCGAAGCCGTCATGCGCCGCGGCGTCGGGCTGGGACGTAATTTCTCCGACTACGATCAGCTCACCCTGCGCGGCAGCATGATCGCCGGCCCCGGGGTCCTGCTCGAGCCGGAAGTCACAGTGCTGCGCCAGGGCCAGGGCGATTTCCGGCTTCCCTACCCGAGCGTGGCGCAGTACGACTCGACGCCGACATTGTTCGCGGGCACGGTGACCCGCACATTGCGGCTCGCGCTCGCCGGACGCGTCGCGCATGGCCGCTGGGTCATCTCGGGCGATGGGGGCGTGCACCTGGTCGCCTCACGGAGCCGGTGGGTGGGCACAATTGCGCTGCAGTGGTGGACTAAGAAGGAGGGACGGATTCCATGAATGCGAAATGCGGAATGCGGAATGCGAAATGTCAGAGCGGGCGTCTTGTTGCGAATGAACTTCCCTTGAAATTCCGCATTCCACATTCCGCATTTCGCATTTGACGTATGCTGACCCGCGACCGCCTCGAGTCCCTGCTCCGCAAGATGGCCACCACCAAGGTCGTCGTAGTGGGCGACGCCATGCTCGACGTCTATCTCGTCGGCGAAGTCGATCGCGTCTCGCCCGAGGCGCCGGTGCCGGTCGTCACGGTGCACGCGAGCCGCCACGGCCTGGGCGGCGCCGCCAATGTCGCGGCCAACGTCGCGGCGCTCGGCGCCGAGTGCCGGCTCGTCGCGGTGGTGGGCGAGGATCAGCGCGGGCAGTCGGTGCGCGCCGAGCTGGACGATCTCAAGCTCCGCTCGGAGTTTCTCGTCACCGACACGGCGCGGCCGACGACCTCCAAGACGCGCGTCGTCGCCCGCGGCCAGCAGATGCTGCGCATCGACGAAGAGATCGACGACCCGATCTCGGCCAAGGTCATGGAGAAATTGTGCCGCGCGCTGGAGCACGCGCTCGAGGACGCCGATGCCCTGCTGATCGAGGACTACAATAAAGGAACGCTGGTGCCGCAGGTGATCGAGCGCGGCCTGAGCGTCGCGAGGAAGCACAGCTTGCCGGTCGTCGTCGATCCCAAGTTCAAGAACTTCTTCGCCTATCGCGGGGCGACGGTGTTCAAGCCGAACCGCCGCGAATTGGAGTTGGCGATGGGCGCGGCGCTCGACCTAGCGCATCCCGATGCCCTGCCCGACGCCCTCAAAAAGCTCGCCGTCGACAACCTGCTCCTCACCCTCGGCGGTGAAGGGATGATGCTCGTGACGAAGGATGAGGAGATCACGCGCATTCCCACGCTGGCGCGCGAGGTGTTCGACGTCTCCGGCGCGGGCGACACCGTCACGGCGTGGGTGGGGACGGCGCTCGCGGCGGGGGCCAGCGTGCGTGAGGCCGCGCACATCGCGAACTTCGCGGCGGGGATCGAGGTCGGGAAAGCCGGCGTCGCGACGGTCTCTGGACCCGAGGTGCTCGCCGTGCACGAGCAGTACTACGATCAACTCGGCAAATTGAGGCGCGAGGGATTACTGTGAGAATGTAGAACGCCCAATGTTCATTGATCATTGAACATTGGGCATTCTGCAGTGCGCCCCTACTGTTTACGGCATTCCGTTCAGCGGATCTCTACGGCTCAGCGAATCCCTACGGCGTCGCGGGCTTCGGGTTCTCCATCGCGCCGTGAGCGGCGGCGGCATCGCGCCTGGCCTGATGCTCCGCCTCCTTCGCCTCCTGCTCCGACAGACCGAGACCTTGCAGCGTCTGCCCGAGGCTCTTCCCGCTCTGCAGGCCACTCAAGATTGCCGGCGTCGTGATCGCGGGATTCTTCGAACCCAGATTGTGGGCGACCATGTTGGCGGCGACGAATTGGCCGCGCGTCAGCTTCGGGTTGGCCTGTTTGGCGGATTGATACGCGGTCTCGAGCGCATCCGGGGTGGTGCCGAGCCTGGTGGCAATCCCCTTGAACGAATCGCTGCCGTTCGCCTTCGGCCCGGCATTGGCCGGGGTGGACGGCTTCGCCGAGCTCGACGGACGCGACATGGACATCGGCCGAGCGCGCACGGGCGCCTTCCCCTGCGCGTGCACAGCACTCGCTGCGCCGAGCGTGAGCGCCGCGGTGACCGCTATTCCGATAACGGCAGTGGTAATCGGCTTCATGCACTCCTCCGGTTTTAGGCCGGCACTCGTCGGCCGGCGGTTCTGG
>DASYRZ010000080.1:0-12212 GCA_036003865.1 Gemmatimonadales bacterium
GGCCGCCCCGAATCGTGAGCGGCAGGCCGTCCCCTCTTTCCTTTATATCTGCCCCCATCGCCTTGAGCGGCTCCGTCACCCGCCGCATCGGCCGGCGCCGCAGCGACGCGTCGCCCGTCAGCGTGGCCGGGAACTTCTGACCGGCCAGGATGCCGAGCATGAGGCGAGCGGTGGTGCCGGAGTTGCCGCAGTGAAGGCGTGCGGCGTGCGGCGTGAGGCGTGCGCCCTTAACAGTCACCGCACTTTCACGAATCGACGCCACGTCAACGCCGAGCTGCCGCAACACGCGCGCGCTGCTCTTCACGTCGTCGCCCGTGAGCAGACCGCGCAGCTCGCTCTTGCCCCGAGCGAGCGCAGCCAGCATCAGCACGCGATGCGAAATACTCTTGTCCCCCGGCGGCCGGACGACTCCGCCGACGCTTCGCGAGCTACCCGCCGCCAAGCCGGCGCCTCCAGGTCGCCGCGCGCGTCAGCCACGCCGTCAGCTCCGCCGCGTCACCCACTTCGAGCGCGCGCTCGACCGTGCCGAGCGATTCTTCGAGCGCTCGCAGCGCCGGCAGCACTTCGTCCCGGTTCATGAGCAGGATTTCCGTCCACAGCGCCGGCTCGCTCGCGGCCAAGCGGGTCGTGTCCGCGGCGCCGGGGCCGAACGTCGATCCGGGAGGCGCGTGACGCGCGAGAAAATCCCCGAGCAGCGACGCGATCACCTGCGGCACGTGACTCGTGGCAGCGAGCTGCGCGTCGTGGAGCGCCGCGTCGAGCACCACGGGCTCGGCGCCCAGCACATCCTCCCAGAAGTGCGCGATCTCGCGCGCCGCATCGCGCCCATCGCGGCAGGGCGTCACGTACACCACCGCGCCGCGAAACAAATCGGCGCGCGCGGCCTCAAATCCGTGCTGGTGCGTCCCGGCCAGCGGATGACTCCCGGCGAACCGTTGGTTGAGGCCGAGTCGCTCTGCGCGCGCTACGATGCCGCGCTTGACCGAGCCGACGTCGGTGACGAGCGCACCGGGTCTCAGGTGCGGGAGCAATGCGTCCAGTTGGGCGAGATTCCCCGCCGGCGGCGCCGCGAGGATGAGGAGATCGGCAATGCGGGCGACATCTGTCGCGCGCGGGGGCGCGTCGTCGAGCGCGCCCTGCTGCGCCGCCGTGGCCCGTTCCGCCGGTTCCGGCGACCAGCCTACCACCGTGATGTCCTGCCCCCCGCCCGGCTGTTTCACCTGCCGGGCAATCGAGCCACCAATCGCGCCGAGCCCGATCAGGCCGAGGGTCTGGGGTCGCACGGCTTGGAAGGTACACGTCGCTCGCATATTATGGAGCCCCATGCGGGCGGCGCCGAGCATCACCCGTCTCTTCGCCGCGACGTTCATCGCCGTGGCGCTCGTGGGCCTCGTCACACAGGTCGCGACGTGGCGGAGCGCTCGCGCGACGCAGGCCGCCATGGTCTCGTTGACGCAGCGCCTCGATCGTCTGCAACGACTCAATCCCTCGCCCAGCGTCGCCGCCGAGGCCACCGCCGCGGCGGACCTGGCCGTCGATGCCGGAGACGACGCCGTCCAGGCGGCCCTGGCGGCCGGCGTGCTCTTTGCCGCAATGCTCGTCGTGCTCGGCCTCGGCTTCTGGTACAACCGCCGCCGCCTCGCCGCGCCGTTCTCTCGCATCGTGCAGGCATTGCAGCGCGTCGGCGAAGGCCAGTTCGTCGAACCGCTGCCCGAGGACCAGCCGGGCGAGTTCGGGACGATCGCCCGCGGCGTGAACCACATGGCGAAGTCGCTCGCGTGGCGGGAAGAGCTGCAGGCGTACCTGTCGCAGCTGCTCGCCGCGCTCAACACGTCGGCGGATGACGCGGCGACAGGACTCGCACAGGCGCTCGGCGTCATCGCGGGGTCGACCAAGGCAACGGGGATCGTGCTGTACCAGCCGGCGTACGATTCGAACGAGTGGGCGCCGAGCACCGCGCGCGGCCTGGAATCGCGCCCCGTGTCTCGGGCGACGATGCGCGATCTCATGGGCGACGCCACCCAGGCCATCCACTACCACGGCGAAGCAGTGCAGGCCGTGCGGCATCAGCTCCGCTTGGCGGTACCGATGCCGCAGGGCCTGGTGCTCGTGCCGCTGCGCGCCGGCACGAAGCTCGTCGGGGTGCTCGGCGTGGTGCCCGGCACGACGTTCGGCCCCGACGAGCGCGCCGCCCTGGATCAGGCGGCCCCGAACCTGGCGATCGCCTGCGAGCGCGGCTCGGCGCATCAGAACACCCGACGCCTGGCGGTCGAAGTGCGGCAGACGGCCAAACGCCTCGAGCAACTGAACACGGAGCTCGACGGCGCCATGAAGTCGAAGGACCAGTTCCTGTCGAACATTTCCCACGAGCTGCGCACGCCGCTCAACAGCATCATCGGGTTCACCGATCTGCTGCTGACCCAGGAGCTCGGTCCGCCACTCTCCGACAAGCAGCGCGACTTTCTCGAGACGGTCGCGCGCAACGGCCGCCACCTGCTCGAGCTGATCAACGAGCTGCTCGATCTGCAGCGCATCGCCGCGGGGCGGATGGATCTGAAGCCGGAGCCCGTGGAGCTGGCAGGGCTGCTCAACGAAGCGGTCGGCAGCGTGGACGCGCAGGTGCAGAAGCATCATCATGCCCTGGTCGTCACCCCGCCGCCCGAGGGACTACGCGTGCAGGCGGATCGGGTGAGGGTGCGGCAGGTATTGCTCAACCTGCTCTCCAACGCCATCAAGTTCACGCCCGACGGCGGCCGCATCACCGTCGCCGCGGGTCCCGTGAATGGCGGGTCGGAAGTCCGGATCGCAGTGACCGATACTGGCATCGGCATCGCGACCGAGGATCAACCGAAGCTGTTCCAGGAGTTTTCCCAGCTCGACGCCTCCGCCAGCCGCAAATATGAAGGAACGGGGTTGGGGCTCGCGTTGTCGCGCCGCCTGATCGAGCTGCACGGCGGGACGATCGGCGTCGAGAGCCAGATGGGGAAAGGGAGCACGTTCTGGTTCACACTCCCGCAGGCACGGTAAGTGTGGCCACGATCGTGGTCGTCGAAGACCAGCCGGACAATCTCAAGCTGCTCACGACACTGCTCACGATCAAAGGCCATCAGGTAATCGGCCTGTCCAACGGTGATCGCCTGGCCGAGGTGGTGCGGACACTGCAGCCCACTCCCGACCTCGTGTTGCTCGACATCCAGCTGCCGGGTCGCGATGGGTATGAGTTGCTCGAGGAACTGAAGCAGCTACCCGAGCGCTCCTGGAAGGTGGTCGCGCTGACCGCGCACGCGCTGCCAGAAGATCATGCGCGCGCCAGTGCGGCCGGCTTTGACGGTTACATCACGAAACCGATCGATGTACGGACGTTCCCTGCGGAAGTCGCGCGCTACCTGGGAGGATGACTCATGGGCGGTAAAGTGCTGCTGCTCGGACGCGTAGTGTTTTCGTTCTTCTTTCTTTACTCCGGGTTCAATCACCTCACCAAACTCAGCATGTACTCGCAGTACGCCGGCGCGTCCGGCGTGCCGGCGCCAACCCTGCTGACCGCGGTCTCAGGCCTCATGCTCCTGGCGGGCGGGTTGAGCATCCTGCTCGGCGTGCAAGCGCGCTGGGGGGCGCTGCTCATCGCCGCGTTTCTCATTCCCGCGGCGTTTACGGTTCACAAGTTTTGGGGGATTACCGATCCGATGATGGCGGCGAATCAGGCGGCGCACTTCTGGAAGAACATCGCCCTCACGGGCGCATGCTTGATGTTTTTTGGCCTCGCCACGCTGTATCCGGCACGCTGGCCGTACAGCCTCGGCCGTGCGGGGGGAGCTACAGCGCCGACGCTTTAGGGTCGGCTGGGCCGTGGAGTCCGCCCGAAGGGAGCACGCCGCGGCCGATCCGGAGCAGACGGGGGATCAGGATTGGGGTTCGGGTTTGGGTTCGCGTCCGCTTCGTGCAACGAGATCGAGCCGTTGACCGTTTCCAGCTTGATCGTCGGACCACCGCTGCCGATGATGCCGCGCAGACGCTGCCGGCTGATCTTCCCCATGATCTTCACGGGAAAATCGGTCTGGACCCGGCCATTGATCGTCGAGGCATCGACGGTGGCGTTGAGCGGAACCGGAAGCCCCACATTCACTGAGCCGCTGACGGTGACGAGCCGCACGTCGCCCGCCGGGAGCGACAGCATGTTCGCGTCGATGCTGCCGTTGAAAGTGTGTGCCTCAACCGGACCGGTCGTCGTGTTCACGTAGATCCTGCCATTCACCGTCTTCGCGACTACCGGAGCGCTGACGCCGTCGATCTGCAGCGGGCCGTTCACCGTCTGGGCATCGATGGGGACGTTGCGCGGCAGCTGCACGGTGAAGCGGACGGCCACGTCGTTCTTCTTCACACCGCTCATCCGGTACTCACCGCCCTCGTTGCAACGACCCTCGCCGGCGTCCCACACGGCGCAGACCGTGAGGCCGCGTTCGGTCAGCACCGGGATCAGCTGTACCGACTGCGGGTCGGACGAGTGCCAGCTCTTCTCGACGTGAATGACGAGGCTGTCGCCCGTTCCGGCAACGACCTCGATGGGGCCGTTGGTGTTGCGGATCCAGACGTGCTGCGTCGGCTTGATGAGGGCGCGGTAGTCCCAGGGATCGCCGACTTCCCTACCGCGGCCGAAGAGATTCCCGCCGTTTTCGCCGTCGCCCCAGGTGAAATCGCCGAAGGAGCCGAGGGCACCGAGCGACTCGGGGATGTGTGCCTTGACGTTACGGACCACGGCGCGGATACCAAGACCACCACAGAGCACCAATGTGAACAGCACGCCGCCGCGAACCAACTCGCGACGCCACGTGCGCCAAAAACTCCGGCCGGGTGTGCCTGCTGCGTGATCCAAAGACATGTCCATGGTTTAGTGCTGGTACGCGTCTTCAATCTTACAAGTTTCGCCCGGATATGCGACCGCCCGCCAAAACTGAGCGGGCGGCGCGAGATCCCCGAGGGAGGTAGAGGGGATCAGGTTTTGGTGCATTTCGCTGGAGCCTGTGCCTCGACGGTCACGGGGGCCAGCATCCCACCGTACCAGACGCGGTTGGCGTCTACGGTCGGGTCAGAGGTCTCGACCGCGCGGGCCACGCGGCGGTACGTCTCCGCACGGTCGGCGGTCATGGCGGCTTGGGCGGCGAAGCCGTATCCGAAGGTCAGGATCGTCGCGATCAGCAGGGTCAGGCCGCGCATTGCATCCTCTCAGCTAGAGACATGGTGATGACGTTCAGGAGGTAAGACGCTGGGATTGCGGGAAAGGTTGCATGGGATTTCGCCTTGACCGATCCCGGACAGCGAAACGGAGGACGGTGCGTACTGCGGATGGTGGAGGATGGTGAAGGAGCGTGAAGGTTGGTGGAGGTCCTCCACCAACCTCCACCAACCTCCACCAACCTTCACAATCTGGCTTGCGTTACGCCGCGGAACATCAGTACCCCGTGTTCTGTACCAACCCGGGCGCCACATCCAGCTCGTTCAGCGGAATCGGGTACAGCTGCTGATACGCCGGAATGGCGAGGACGCCGATCGCGCGACCGGTCCGCACCAGGTCGGGCCACCGCTGACCTTCGAAGACGAGTTCCAAACGCCGCTCCTGGAGAATTGCGTCGATCGCGGCTGGTTGGCCGAGCGCTACGAGGTCGAGCGGTGCCAGCCCTGCGCGAGCGCGAATCGCGTCCACCGAGCTGTCAGCCTCGGCGAGTTTTCCCTGTTGCGCCTCCGCTTCCGCCTTGTTCAGCAGCACCTCGGCAAAGCGGATCACGTGGAAGTCCTCACCGCCGATGCCCGTGGGCCACTTCGACCCGTACACGGTAGTCACCTGGAACGAGATGTCATGCTGCCCGCGCAGGTCGGCCGTGACGAACGAGGCGGGTGTCCCGGTGTAGCCCGGGGCATACTGTTGAATGAGCGTCGTCGTGGGCCCAATCTCACGCCGGCCGCCCGCCGCGCCTTTGGCACGGTAGTAGTAGCCCAGGAGCTGGAAGTCGACGGGCGTAAACTGCAGCACGAAGATGTCCTCGGGCGTGTCCTGCCCGTCCTGCGTGAAGAGATCACCGTAGTCCGGCGCGAGGGTGTAGCCCATCGCCGCCACCGACTCGGCTTCGGCCTCAGCCGCAGCCCAATTCTGCTGGTAGAGGTACACGCGGGAACGAATCGCCCGCACCGCCCCGATGGTGGCCTGGTGCGTCGACGACCCACCGCCCGACAGCGTCATCAATGATTCAGCCGCTGTCAGATCGTTCAGAATCTGCGTGTAGACCTGTCCCGTCGTCGCGCGCGTGATTTGCGAGGCCGAGGGAATATCGGCCACCGGAACGAGCGGGATCGGAACACCCAGGCCGCTCGGCGATTGCTCGCCCCAGTACTTCACGAGATTGTGGAACGTCAGCGCCCGGGCGAAATACGCTTCGCCAAGGATCTGATCCCGTTCGGCCGGATCGAGCGCCGTGACGCTGGGGACGCGCGCGATGAGGATGTTCGCGCGTCCGACCACACGATAGAGGCCATCCCACAGCCCTTCGATTGTGGCGTTATCCGCCGAAAGCTGATTGTTGTCCGCCAGCCGGTAGGTGGTGAATGTTCCCGTGTGGCGGACGTCATCAGCCGAGAGGTCGCCGAAGAACACGAAGGTGCCGCCGTAATAACTCGTGCTCTGGAGACCGTCATACATTCCCGCGAGTGCCGCCCGCGCACCTGCCGGGCTGGTGATCGCGGTGCCCTGATCGATCTCATTGATCGGCTTGACATCGAGAATCTGGTTGCAGCCGGCAGCGATGAGAACCAGCACCGCCGGGAGAAGAGTCTTGCGAGTCATATGCGCTCCCATGGTGATGGTTAGAATGAGCCGCTGATGCCGATCATGATCGTGCGCGCGAGCGGATAGGCGTAGAACTCCGTCGCGAGCGCCGTATTCGAGCTCGAGCCATTGCTGTTCACATCGGGCGAGTATCCGGTGTATTTCGTCCAGGTGTGCAGGTTGCGGCCCGAGACGTAGATCCGTGAGTCAGCCAGGTGTAGCGGACCGGCCCAGCGTGCCGGCAGCCGGTAGCCGAGCGTCAGCTCCTGCAGGCGGACGTAGGACCCATCCTCGAAATAGCGGCTCGAGATCCGGCCGACCACATCGGACGTTCCGTCGAAACTCGCGCGCGGTTGGTCGGTGACGTCGCCCGGCTGCTGCCACCGTCGCAGCAGACTTCGGAACTTGTTGTCGTAGTAGTAGCCGGCATCATTCGCAAAGACGTTGATGGCGTTGAAGATGGTGTGCCCCTGCGTAAACTGCACGAACGCCTTCAGATCGAAGCCTTTCCACGTCAGGGAGTTCGTCAGGCCGCCCCAGTACTTGGGGTGTGGGCTGCCCACGAACACCCGGTCGGCGGCGTCGATTGTGCCATCGTTGTTGATGTCGTCGTACTGCGCGTCGCCGGTTGCCGGATCCACACCCAGGAACCGCAACGCGTAGAACTCCGACAGGGGGTGGCCGACTGCCACGCGACTGCTGCTGTACAATCCGACGGTGAACGGCTCGTCATTGAACAGCTTGGTGACCTTGTTGCGATTCCATGAAATGTTGAAGTCGGCATTCCAGTGCAGTCCCGCGGGATCCGCCGGGCGCAGGGCCATGGCGCTGACCGTCAGCTCGTAGCCATGGTTCTCCATGCTGCCGATATTCTCCGTCACCGTTGTCAAACCACTGGTCGAGGTAATCGGCCGGTTGAGCAACAGGTTGTCGGTCAGCTTGTTGTACCAGTCGGTGATAATGTTGACGCGGCCGCCGAAGATGCTGAGGTCCAAGCCGGCGTTGTACTCCCGCGTCCGTTCCCATTTCAGCGCGGGATTCCCGAAACTGTTGCGGGCGAACCCTGCGACATCGCCGTAGTTGGCGCGACCAAAGCGCGACAGGGGAGCAAAATTGTCGTTCAGATCCTGGTTGCCCGTCACGCCGTATGAGAGGCGCAGCTTGAGGTCGCCGCGGCGCGCGAGGCCTTGCGCGAACGGCTCCTCGGTGATCTTCCAGCCCAATGCGACCGCCGGGAACGTGCCCCACCGGTTGTCCCGGCCGAACCGCGACGACCCGTCCGCGCGGAGGCTGGCCGTAAGCAGGTAACGACCTTTGTAGGTCGCGTTCGTGCGGGCGAAGAACGACACCAGGTTATGACCGGTCCAGTCGCCATCATACGCAACGACGGTGGCGGCGTTGCCCGGGTACTGGAACTGGTCGCCCGCGAACCCGATTCCGTCGACCAGATCGAGCTCCGACGAGTTCCACTCGGCGCTCGAGCCCGCGGTGATCGCCAACGTCGCGTTGGGGCTGATGGTCGGATGGAAATCGGCAAACCCTTCGAGCACGTAGCGCGTGGGCGTGTTGTTGCCGATGATGGACTCGCCGCCCACGCTTTCCCCGTAGGATCCCGCCACGTTCGGCGAATACCAGCGCAGGTCGCGCAGGTTGAGCACGTCCGCGCCAAACCGCGCATTCAGCATCACCTTGTCGGTCACGGCGTAGTTGGTTTCGAGACTCCCGATTACGCGCAGCCCGCGCGACTGCGTCTTGTCGAACGTCGCGATCGCCACGGGATTCTCGTACGCCAATCCGTCATCGGTCGTCGTGAAAATGTTCGTGCCCGGGCGCTTCACCGGCAGCCACGGTTGGCTCGCGATGGCATTGGTTCCGACGCCGGCGATGCTGTTGTCGTTCTCGATGCGGTTGTGCTCCTCGCGGCTCACCGACAGCGCGCTGCGGAAGTGCAGCTTGTCCGACGCGGTGACATCGACATTGAGCCGGCCCGCTTCGCGGTGATAGCCGGACGCGATGACGACGCCCTGCTGCTTGAACTGCGACGCCGAGAGGAAGTACTGAATTCGGCCGCTGCCGCCGTTCAGTCCGACCGTGTAGTTGGTCACCGGAGCCGAGCGGAACACGGCCGCCTGCCAGTCCGTCCCCACGCCGATGGTATCGGGGTCCCCGAAATAGAATGGGCCGTAGCCATCGTTTGCAGCGGCTTCATTCATGTAGGTGACGTACTCGTTGGCATTCATCAGATCCCAGCGACTCTCCTTGGGGACGACCTGGGAGCCGGCATAGGTCGTGAACGTCATGCGCGACTCGCCGACGTGCCCGCGTTTCGTCGTGATCATGACGACGCCGTTCGAGCCGCGGGAACCGTAGATCGCGGCCGCGGCCGCGTCCTTCAGGATGTCGATCTTCTCGATTTCATCCGAATTGAGTCCGGTGGTGGCGGTGAGATCTTGTCCGCCCACCCCGAGCTGTGAGAAATCATCCCGCAGCATCGGCACGCCGTCGATGACGTAGAGCGGCTGGTTGCTGGCCGAGATCGACGCGGCGCCCCGGATGCGCACCGTCATCCCCACGCCGGGATTGCCGGCGTTCTGAACGACCTGCACCCCAGCAGCGTGTCCCTGCATGGCCGCATCCACACCGGCGACCGGCGTGTTCTGCAAATCTTGTGACGTGACCGAGGCGATGGAGCTGCTGAGATTGGCGCGACTATCGCTCCCGTAGCCGGTCACGACCACTTCGGTGAGCGTCGTGGCCGCGGCGCTCAGCTCGAAGTCGATGGTCGCGCTGCTGCCTTCCGTCAACGCGATCTGGCGCGTCTGCGGCGCGAACCCGATGCGTTGCGCGCGCAACGTGATGGTGCCGGCCGGCAGCCCCTGCAGCACGTAGCGACCATCGCGATCGGTCGACGCGCCCGTGGTGCGTCCCACGATTCCCACGCGCGCGCCCGCGACCGGCTGCGCGGTGGCAGAGTCGACGACACGACCCGACACGCTCGCGGTGCCTTGTGCGGCGGCGATGCACGGCGCGCTTGCGACGAGACTGACGAGGAGAAAGGTCCAACGTTGCAACGAACTCATAGGGAACCTCCTTCGAAAAGGGAACGTCCGATTCCCCATGTTGCGGCGCGGAACGGCGACGTGCAAGACCTAGTTTGGGAGCACCACGCGCCCGCGGACGGGCTCGAACGTCGCCCCGGGGGGGAGCACATGGAGCGTCTCAACGTGCGACCGTTTGCTGCCTCGGCGCAAAGGTCACGCGTCGCATTTCCTGGATCGCGTCGCCGCTGATTGCTCCCTCCACCAGCTCGTAGCCGAGCAACGCGAAAATCCGGCCCCGGAGGAAGAGCGGCCGCGCGTTGCCGTACCAATCCACGCACGAAGCGACACAACCATCGTTCATTTCCGCGGCGGTGGTGCGCAAGGTGCCCAGGGGCACGAATTGGTGTCCGCGATTGCGCAGGAATACGACTCCCGCCGATCCATCAATCAGGTGACGGTAGCCGGGGCGGCCACTCTCGCTCACCGGCAACCCCAGGACTCCCGCATCTGGCCCATCCATCCGGTAAAAGAATCCGTGACTGCGAAGCTCTCCCTGCGTCGCGTCGGGCAGCGTGTAGCGCTGCGCGATAGCGGGAGCGCTCCCCAAACGAATCCCCGTGAAATGCAGATCGCTGCTGTCGGCCCCGACAATCACGGCGTCAGACCCCATCGGCTCGATCCGGTCCACACCATGGCCGAGCCGCAGCCGCGTGACGTCGCGATCGCCACCCATATCGGTCCACGGGACCACGAAGAGCGTTGCACTATCGCTTTGCGGAGGTCCCCAGCCGCTGCCCATGCCGTAGAGCAGATAGTTCCCGACGAACCGGTTGTGAAACGCATCCTCATCAGCGTCGCGTGGTATCGGCAACCGCCGATAATTCCACCACGGCACGCGGTCGGTGCCGTCGCCGAACGCCCGGATCGGAACTCGCAACAGTGCGACATCTCCGCTTGCCCACTCCGGCAGCCACATGGCGTCTCCGTACGCGTCCGAGCGGACGAGCACGTTCAATTGGCCCGTCTCGCTCTCCAGGAACGAGAACTGATCGACCGGGCTACCGCTGACTCCCAGGGCGCTGGGCGACGAGCCATCGAGGGGCATGCGGTAGAGGATGGCCTCCTGCTCCTCGCGTCCCGCGCGGCTCCATGAGCTCGCCCAGACGTACACGGCGCGGGGCGATACATAGAAGACGCGCCCGCTCGGCCCCACAATCGATGTCGCCTGGCATCCCAGATTTGCCGCGCTGAGGTCGCAAATCGTGACCGTGTGCAGCGCCAAGTCGTCGCCGGTCCAGGATTGCGGCCCGCGATAGATGCGTGTCGCCGGGGCGATGCGCTTGAATGCCGTGTCATGCGCGCCGCGGTACCAGCGCCGCACGGCGGGCAACGCGGCGAACACGTCATCGTCATCCCAGAGGTAGAGCGGCGCGTAAAAGATCAGCTTCGTGCCGATGAGGCGGGACGCATAGTTGCGGTCGGAATAGTAGTCGTTCGAGCGGAGCTCGTATGTCGCGACGTAGCTCAGCCGGCCCCGCGCGTCGATGTTGAAGACGCCGACTTCGGTGCCGCCGCGGTCGTAGCTGTAGCCGATCACGACAACTTTGCTGCCCGAGACCAGCAGCTCATCGTACCAGGTGCCCTGCGGATCCACGTCGGGCCCAAATGCGTTCGTCGCGGCGATCGGTTCCAAGTCCGAGCCACCGATCGCGACTGTGAAGAGGCGTCCGCGACGGAGGATCACAAGGTAATCACCGTGCACTTTGACGATGCCGCCTTCGTCGACGCCGGCATGCTGAGTATTAGTGACCTGCTCATCCGCGCGTTCGGCGGCGATCCCATCGACCACCACGGCGGCCGCCGCGGCGCCACTCACCACCACCTGCTGGAGTGCAAGACCAGCGTCACAGAGCCGCAGATCGAGTTCGACGGAATCGCGCCGAGCGAGAGTCAGGGTACGCGTCACGGTTTGGTAGCCGATCCGGGCGACGCGTACGGAGAGCTGACGGGAGGCGGGCAATGACTCTGCGGGGACCGCGAAGCGGTAGCGACCGTCGGCACCCGTCATTGTCTGCATGCTGAGCTCGGGCACCGTCACCACCACGGCGGACTGGGGCTGGTTTCCCGCGTTGAGCGTGCGACCACGGATGACGGCATCGGCGCCGATAAGGGACGAGGCCGGCCGCGCAACGATGGACCGCGGGAGCGAGTCGCTACTGCATTTGGCGGCCTTCTGGATGGCGAGGCGATATGCGGAGTCCGCCGCCTGGCGGGCGCGCTCCCGCTCGTCCTTGATTCGGCGAAAATAGCTCAGCAGCTCGGCGTCGGATCCGAAACTGCGCAGTGTCGCATGAGGA
>DASYRZ010000081.1:0-14245 GCA_036003865.1 Gemmatimonadales bacterium
CGCCGCCTGAAGCCCGAGGAATACACCGGCGCCACATTCAGCGTCTCGAACCTCGGCATGTTCGACATCGATCAGTTCACGGCGGTGATCAACCCGCCGGAGGCCGGGATCGTCGCGATCGGCAGCATCGTCCCGAAGGCGATTCCCGATGGCGAGCGCGTCGTCGTGCGGCGACGCTTGCGCCTGACGATGAGCTGCGATCACCGCGTGATCGACGGCGCGACCGGCGCGGTGTTTCTGAAAACGCTGAAACAGATGCTCGAGAATCCGTTGGCGATGCTGTTGTAATTGCGGATTGGGGATTGCGGATTGCGGATTGGTGAACCAACCCGTCGAATCCGCAGTCCGCAATCCGAAATCCGCAATCCGGGAGCACCTGTGGCAAGTTCGTTCGACGTGATCGTCTTAGGAGGCGGCCCCGCGGGCTACGTCTGCGCGATTCGCTGCGCGCAGCTCGGCCTCACCACTGCCGTCGTAGAGCAGGAAAAGCTTGGCGGCGTATGCGTCAATATCGGCTGCATCCCGACCAAGGCGCTCCTCCACTCCGCATACATCGCCAGTCTCCTGAAGGAGTCCAAGGACTTCGGCGTGGAGGCTGCGAGCGTTACGACCGACTATGGCGTCGCCATGAAGCGGTCGCGGCGGGTCAGCGATCAGAACTCCAAGGGCGTCGAGTTCCTGATGAAGAAGAACAAGATCACCGTCGTGAAGGGCACCGGCGTGCTCCAGCCCGGCAAGAAGGTGAAGGTCGGGAGCGACGTCTACGAAGCGAAGAAGGCGGTCGTGATCGCCACGGGATCCCGGGTCAAAGGCATTCCGCAAATCGGCCTCGAAATCAACAAGACGACAGTCATCTCCTCCGACGAAGCGCTGCTGCTGGAGCGGGTGCCCGCGAGCCTGGCCATCATCGGGGCGGGCGCGGTGGGCATGGAGTTCGCCGACATCTTCAACGCATTCGGCGTGAAAGTCACGGTCATCGAAGCGCTGCCGCGCATCCTCCCCCTCGAGGACGCCGAAGCGTCGGATACGCTGAACAAGAGCTATCGGAAGCGCGGGATCGACGTGATCGCCGGAGCCAAGGTCACCAAGGCGACCGTCGCCAAGGACAAGGTCACGCTCGACGTCGAGGCCGGTGCCGAGAAAAAGCAGATCGCGGCGGCGGCGGTGCTCATGGCGGCGGGCCGGGCGGTGAACATAGAGAATATCGGCCTCAAGGAGTGCGGCATCCAGCTGACCGACCGGGGGTTTATCAAGGTCGACAAGAACCTGCAGACGAGCACCGCGGGGTACTACGCGATCGGCGACGTCGCGGGCCCACCGATGCTGGCGCACAAGGGCAGCCGCGAGGGTGTGATCGTGGCTGAGATCCTCGCGGGCCAGAAGCCGCACCCCATCAAGTACGACAACGTGCCGAGCGTGACGTATTGTCATCCTGAGGTGGCCAGCATCGGGCTGACGGAGGATCAGTGTAAAGAGAAGAAGCTCGACTACGTCGCCGGCAAATTCCCCTTCTCCGCCAACGGCCGGGCGCGCGGCACGGGCGAGACCGAGGGCTTCGTGAAGATCCTGCGGGACAAGAAGTACGGTGAGATCCTCGGCGCGCACATCGTCGGCGCCCATGCGTCGGAGATGATCCACGAGCTGACGGTCGCACGCGAGAACGAGTACACGGTGGAAGAGGTCGACCTGGCGATCCACGCGCATCCCACCATGTCCGAGGCGATCGCGGAAGCCGCGCTCGACTCCCTCGGACGGGTCATCCACGTGTGACCGACGAACCGACGAAGGATCCGCTCGCGCTGGGGTTGGGTTCGCTCGGTTCGGGCGTCGCATTCGGCGGTGCGTGTTTGACCGTCGCGCAGATCGTCGCGTCGATTCTGCGCGGCGATCTCGAGACCAACGTGTACCGCCAGACCGCAGCGGATCCGCTGCTGGCCGGCCTGATCGCGGCAGTCGGCGTCGGGGGAGCGGTCGGTTGGTATCGCAGTAACGAACTCGATAACATCTGGCAGCGTGGCGTGATCGCGGTCCTGGCCGCCGTCGGCGCCATCCTGATCGGGTTTCTCGCCGCGCCGCTCGATCGCTTCTTCGGCCTCCTGGGGCTGATCGTGTGGCTGCTGCTGAACATTGCGTTCGGCATCCTGGCGACTCGTTGGGCGATTAAGGGGAAGGGGGAAGAGGGACGCGGGACGGGAACCGCATGAACGAGATCCATGTCGTCCAAGCTGAAACCGTGCCGTATGCGGAGGCCCTAGAGTGGCAGCGAGAGCTCGCCGAGGATCGCATTGCCGGCCGGCTGTCGCACGATGTGCTCCTGTTGCTCGAGCACCCTCCCGTCGTGACCCTGGGCCGAAACTCCAAGGCCGCACATCTGCTTCAGCCGGCCGGGATCGACGTCTTCGAGGTGGAGCGCGGCGGCGACGTCACGTTCCACGGGCCGGGCCAGCTGGTCGGGTATCCGATCCTCGATCTCCGCGCCTACAAGCAGGACCTGCACTGGTACCTCCGCACCCTCGAGCAGGCGTTGATCGATGCGCTCGCCATCCTCGACATCCCCGCCGAACGCAACCCGGGATTGACGGGCGTGTGGACGCGCGGCAAAAAGATCGCGAGCATCGGCATTCACGTGAAGCAATGGGTCACATGGCACGGCTTCGCGCTCAACGTCACGACGGATCTCGCGCATTTCGATCGGATCGTGCCGTGTGGGATTCAGGGCGTGCAAATGACGTCGGTCGAGCGGGAAACGCGGAACGGGAAACGGGAAACGTTGTGGGAGGAGAGTGTGGGGGCCGTGGTGAAGGGTTTCGAGAATGCGTTCGGCGCGATTGTTTCACACCCTGAAGGGTGTGCTCGGCAGTCATTGTCCTTAAGGACAGTGCAGGCCGAGCCCAGGCTTTAGCCTGGGAACACAGTGAGCGAAGCCAGGTCCCGAGTTCCCCCCGGCCAGGTTCAAACCACCAAATGGCCGGTCCTGCATTACGGCGACGTCCCGACCGTCGACACGTCCAAATGGATGTTCTCGGTCTCGGGTCTCGTCGAGCAGCCTTTCACCCTCAGTTGGGATGAGTTCCTCGCGCTGCCGCGGAAAGCGGTCCAGTGCGACATCCATTGCGTGACGACTTGGAGCAGGCTCGACAACACGTTCGAGGGCGTCCCAGTGCAAGACCTGCTGCGGCGTGCCGGCGTGAAGCCCGCCGCGAAGTACTGCCTCGTGGTCGCCGAGCAGGGGTTCACCACCAATCTGCCGCTCGCTGATCTCGACCGGCCCGAGAACCTCATCGCGCTGAAATGGGCAGGCGAGCCGCTCACGCCGGAGCACGGCTGGCCAGCCCGGCTGCTCGTGCCCCATCTCTACTTCTGGAAAAGCGCGAAGTGGGTGCGGGGCTTCGAGTTGTTAGATGAGGATCTGCCGGGATTCTGGGAGCAGAACGGCTATCACATGCGCGGCGATCCATGGACGGAAGAGCGGTACGGTGGCCGCGGGCTGACACAACACGAGATCAACAAGTTCCGGAACGCGAGTAAGAAGCACCTCTAGGGTCACATCTGCCGTTGTGCTCCGAGGAGCTGATAGAACGTCCGGAATACCTCGATCCCGTCCCACAGCTGGTTGAGCTCCAGCTTCTCGTTGGGCGCGTGCAGCCTGTCGTCGGGGAGGCCGATTCCGGTGAGGATCACGGGAGCACCGGCTGAGGCGAGGGCCGGGACGACGGGGATCGATCCGCCGGCGCGTGCCGGGACCGTGCCCCGCCCCGTGACCTGCTTGAACGCCTGGTCCAACAGCTTGAACGCGGGGCTGTCGAGCTTGATCCGCGCCGGATCGGCGCCGTGCAGGAACCGTACGCTGGCCGTGACGTGCCTGGGCGCCAGCCGCTTGACCGCAGCCGCGAGCTGCCGCTCGACGGCCGCCAGTTTCTGATTGGGCACGAGCCGCATGCTCACCTTGGCCGTCGCCTCGGCGGGAATCACGGTCTTGGCGCCCTCGCCCGTGAAGCCGCCCAGGATACCATGGATTTCAAATGTCGGGAGCGCCCAGAGACGCTCGAGGACGGAGTACTTTTTCTGGCCGACGAGACCCTTGGCCTGCACGCGCTTGTTCAGGAAATCCTTCTCATTGAACGGCAGCTTCTTCCACGCGGCAAGCTCGGCCTTGGACGGGCGCTGTACCGGGCCGTAGAGGCCCGGGATGTTGATCTTGCCATCCTCGCCCTTCAGACGCACGAGCAGGCGGCACAGCTCCTCGTGCGCGTTCGGGGCGGCGCCGCCGTATTCGCCGGAGTGCAGGTCGGTCCGCGACGTGCGGACGGTGATCTCCGCGTAGCACAGACCGCGGAGCGTCGTGTACACCGCCGGCCATCCCGTCGCGACATACGACATGTCCGCAACGAGCGCCGCATCCGCGCGCACGCGTTGCGGCTCGCGTTTCAGCAGGTCGAACAGCACCTTCGAGCCGTATTCCTCTTCGCCTTCGATCAAAAAGCGGAAGTTCACCGGCGGGCGCGGCGACGCCGCGATCGCCTTGAGCAGACAGAAGACCTGGCCTTTGTCGTCGGCGGCACCGCGCGCGTAGATCCGGCCATCACGGATCGTCGGCTCGAATGGCGGCGTCGTCCACTCGGCGAGCGGATCGGGCGGCTGGACGTCGTAGTGTCCGTAGATCAGCAGGGTGGGCGCCCCGGCGACGTCGGGGCCCTTGCCCCAGACGACAGGATGGGTCTCGCTGCCGAGGAACTGGACATCGTGACAGCCGAGGCGCTTCAGCTCCGCGCCGACCCAATCGGCGGCGCTGCGACAATCGTTGTTGTGTGCGGGCAGTGTCGAGACGGAAGGAATTCGCAGGAATTCGTTCAGCTCGCCGATTAAGCGGTCGCGATCCATGGCGGCACAAATTTAGACCGATGGGTCGCAGCTAGCCAGCGAGTGAGCCCCGGGTAGATTTGAGCGCCATGCGCACGACGGCATCGTACGATTTGTTCCCAGACGCGCGCAGCGAACGGGCGCTGGCGCGCGCGCGTTGGCTGGCGCGCGAGGGACGGATGGGCGATGCGCAGGCGGCGTACGATGAATTGCTGGCGGCGAACCCGGAACTGAAAGCCTGCTGGGCCGAATATTTCGAGCTGCTACGCGCCAGCGGGCGCGGCGACGAAGCGTTACGGCTTGCCGATCGCGCCCGCGGCGTGTTCGGCGAAACCGGCTTCGCGTACACCCTGCGCGGGGCGGCGCTCACCGAGCTGGGCCGCTACGCCGAAGCACTCGCCGAGCTGGAGCGCGCCGTCGAGGTCGATCCCGACTTCGCGCTCGTGTGGCACGAGCTGGGCTACGCCGCGTACAAGCTCGGCGACAAGAACCGGGCGCTGCTGGCACTGGATCGCGCTTTTGCGCTGGAGCCCCACACCGACACCCTCAAGCTGCGCGGGCAGGTGCTGCGCGACGCCGGGCGGTATCAAGCGGCCGAAGTCGCGTTCGAAGGCGCCGCCCAGGCCGCGGAGCACGCCGAGCAGCGCGGCGACGCGGAGCGTGAGATCGCCGTGACGCGCCGCTATGGATTCTATGCTCCCCGCCGGCCCGACGATTTGAACCCCGCCGAGCGCTGGTTTGCCGACACCGGGAGCGTCGTGCTCGCCTCGACGCCCGGGCCCGTCGCGCCCAGCGACGAGACGATCGTGGCGACGTTCGCGGAAGTCGTCGCCAACGGCGACTGGCATTTCGGGCAGGTGATCCTGCTCGGCCCGGAATTCCCAGCGGTGCACGACCTGACCGATCGGCTGGGGGCGCCGCTGGTCACACCGGCCGCACTCGATGAGGCCGTCTGCCCGCTGATCGTCGGCCTGCGGCCGTTGCCGGCCGACAGCACGTGGAACGGGATGGTCAGTAAGCTGACGAGCCAGCAGATCGGTCTGGTCTTTGCCCTCGAGCATCCCAGCGAGACGGCCGCCGCCCTCGTGACGAGTGACGTCATCGGCGTGTTGACGGACGAGGGGACGCGTCGCGAGCGCGCGCCGAATCCCGTGCAGGCATTGACCGAAGCTCAGCATCCTGGTGCCCGGCTGGCGGGCCGTCGGCTGCGACCCGTATGACTCGACACCCTGAAGGGTGTGCTCGGCAGACTTTGTCCTTAAGGACAATGATGGCCGAGCACAGGCTTTAGCCTGTCTATTCTTGCAAATTGAACTAACCACATGACCCCGACTGAACTTCCCCCGCGTCCCAGTCGTGCGCCGATGTCGGGACGAGCGATCGTCCAGAGCCAGTTCGAGCGCGCCGCCGACTTGATCAACCTCGAGGCGTACATGCGGAAGATCCTCATGTCGCCGTTCCGCGAGGTGCAGGTCGAAGTCCCGGTGCGGATGGACGACGGGCGGATCGAGGTTTTCACGGGGTATCGCATTCAGCACAATGGCGCGCGCGGGCCATGCAAGGGCGGGATCCGCTATCACCCGGAAGCGGACCATGACGAGGTCCTCGGACTCGCGACCATCATGACCTGGAAGACCGCGCTGATGGACATTCCGTTCGGCGGCGCCAAGGGCGGCGTGACGGTGGACCCAAAGAAGCTTTCCAAGCTCGAGCTCGAGCGACTGACCCGTCGCTTTACGCAGCGCGTGGCCATCGTGCTCGGCCCCTACCGCGACATTCCGGCTCCCGACGTCAATACCAACGCGCAGGTGATGGCCTGGATCCTCGACGAGTACTCGAGCCGGCAGGGGTACAGTCCGGCCGTCGTCACCGGCAAGCCGCTCGCGTTAGGAGGCTCGTTGGGGCGCGAGGAGGCGACGGGTCGCGGCGTGATGTACGTGATGCAGGAGTACGCCCGCGACTTCGGCATTCCCGTGAAGGGGGGCCGGGTCGTCATTCAAGGGTTCGGCAACGTCGGTAGCCATCTGGCACGCCTGCTCGACAGTGAAGCGGGCGCTAAGGTCGTCGCGGTCAGCGCCGTCGAAGGCGGGGTTTACAACGACAAGGGACTCGACATTCCGGGGCTGCTGGCCCACGTCGCGCAGGGCAAGCCCGTTCCGGAATGGGGCGGCGGCAGGCGCGTTACAAACGAGGAACTGTGGACGATCCCGTGCGACTGGCTGGTGCCCGCGGCCCTCGGCGGTGTGATCACGAAGGAAGCCAATGCGAGCAGCATCGACTGCAAGGTCGTGGTGGAAGGAGCGAATGAGCCGACCACCCCGACGGCCGACCGGATTCTCGAGGAGCGTGGCATCGCGGTGATTCCCGATTTTCTCGCGAATGCCGGCGGTGTGACAGTGAGCTATTACGAATGGGCCCAGAACCTGCAACAATACCGTTGGACCCACGAACAGGTAAATCGCGAACTCAAGGCGACGATTACGAAGGCCTATGTATCCGTGCGAGATCTAGCGGAGTCCAAGAAAGTGACATTTCGAACCGCAGCGTACGGTATCGCCCTCCAGCGCGTTGCAGATGCAGAGAGGTTGCGTGGAAATTAGGTCATTCCACCTTCATTCCGGGCCGCGAATATAACGCCTGGTAGGGGTCGCCAGGTTGCGTGAATACGCGGATCTGGATCGCACGAATCGTTTCAGCGATGTCGGCGTTGTTCTGCAGGTAAATCTCGTCGAACAGATTCAAGTCCATCCGATACAGCCGCTCGGCGATGATCACAGCGTTGTTGAGCGGAGCCTGCGCGAACCAGCGCCAGTCGTATGTCTCGAGTGACTGCCCCACCTGGCCGCGGAACTGGTCGCGCGCCCACCCGTACAACACCGAGCGCACCTGCTCGAGCCGCTGGCCGCTCAACGGATCGGCGTACGCCGAGTCGAGCCGGCGCGCCAGCTCGGCATAAAAGACGTCCAGCGTGCGCTCGTCACGCCACCGCGCGGCGGCGCGCCGGGCATCGGCCGTATCGTGCCGCGAGCGGAAGAATGCCTCCGCCCCACGATATCCGACGAAGCTCGCGAAGCTCTCGTTGAACGGCGTCTGGCTCTTCACGTAGAGCGTGTTGTGCGCCAGCTCGTGCAGCACCGTCGCCACGAGCTCCATCGTGTCACGGCTCATGGCGGTCGAGAACAGCGGATCACTGAAGTAGCCCAACGTGGAGAACGCGCCCGATGGCCGGAGGAAGACGTCGAGCCCCTGCTCGTCCAACCGCTGCGCCTCACGCCGCGCGCGCGTGGCACTGAAGAATCCTTTATAAGGAACGACGCCGACGATGGGGTAGGTCCAGGTGACTTCGCGCAGCTTGTCCTTCCGGCTCGCCGAGAGCACCAGCAGCAACGTGTCTCGTCCGACATCGACATACGTCGTGTAGGTCTTTCCCACCGCCAGGCCCAGCGAATCGGCGGCGTAGGCGCGGGCCGCCAACACCAGCGCCAGCCGCTGGCGCAGCGGCGCGGGCATCGTCGTATCGGCGATCATCCTGTCGATCGCCCGCCGGCGGAGCAGCAGGCGACCCTCCTCGAGGCCGGCCCGCGCGATGTAGCGAGCGTCGGCGCTGATGATGAGGAGGAAGACGACCGCCACGGCCGCCGCCGCGACCGCAATGAGCGAGATGCGCTTGAGCAGGCGGCCCCAGCGCGGCCGCGCGCGCTCGGTCAGGGGGTCCATCGGAGTCCAACGCGGTGCGTTCCGCCGCCCAGCGCGTCATACGCCTGGAACGCGTAATCCATCGCGAGCCTGCCCAGGACGATCCCCGCCCCGAACGTCAGCCGCGAGGCATCGGTCACCGCGGGACGCGTGGCGTATCCCACGCGCGCCACCAACCCGACGCCGCCCGTCACGATTCCGCCCTCGACGCCCTGGACGAGCACGGCACTCCGGTCCCGCGTCCACTGACCTTCGAGCGTGGTGAGCAACCGGAAGGTGCCCTGGGGATCGGTGTAGTTCAGCGTCAGCCCGGCTCGCGTGCGCCGCGGCAGCAAGGCGCCGTTGCCAAGATCGCCGCCGAGGTTCTGCACGCTCACGCCGAACGCCATGATGTCGAAGACCGCGATCGCAACGCCGACGTCACCAGCCCAGGCATCGCTCACGGCCGAGCCGATCTGCAGGCGGTTGTACTTGGCCGTGACGCCGAACGCGGCGAAGCCGCGGCGGTAGACGAGCGACGTCGTCGCGAGCGCCTCGTATGGATGGAAGGAGGCGCCGGTCGCTATGCCGCGCCGCCCGCCTGTGGCGGGATCGGGGACGATCTCCGGCTCGGTACCGTAGTCGAGTGTCTGCGCACCGAATCCCCAGGTGAAGCGACTGACGCGCAACGCGAGTGCACCGGTCCATACCGCACTGCCCGCGAGATACGGCTCGTAGGATCCTTCGATGCTCAGATGATGGATCGTCGCAATGCCCGCGGGATTGCTGAACATCGCGCCGGCGTCGCCGACCAGCGCCGCGCCGGCGCCGCCGAGTCCAGCCGAGCGGGTGGAACCGGGGAGGACCGTGAGAATCGAGCCTTCCGTTTGGGCGGCCAGACGGCCCGACGGCCGGACGGCCAACAGCATGATCGCCGCAATCACCGCGACCGACCGACCGCCGCAGTCGCTTCTTGACCGCCGCAGTCGCTCTTTGACCGCCCCGACCGCCGTGTTCACTGCAGCCGCATCACATTCAAGCGCGGCACGTATATCGGATTGATCATCGCGCCGTTCGGAGCGGTGAAACTGAGCGTGAACCCTGGGTCACCGGGCGGCTGGGTGGCCAGATGATAGATGCCGGACCCCGACCGCAGCAGTCCGAGCAAGGTGAAGTCCCGACCGGCGCTGCTCGTCGGCACGAGCGGGTAGGCCTTCTTGAATAGGTTCGGATTCTGGGTGTGTAACGACGAATACACCGCGTGCAGGCTCCAGGAATCGTACACCAGCTCCGGAGGAGCCCCGCCTCGATCGGTCACGTACAGCGCGAGTGCCCAGCGGCCCACGACGGTGGCGAACGGATCGCCGGTGACGCTCGCGATGTTTTGCGCGCCGGTCTGGTTGGTGCCCACCAGGGTGCGCGTCAGCGCATCCCAATCCGCCCTCGTGCTCCCGGCCGCATATTTGTCCACCACATACCGCACGAACAGCCACGCCGCCCCGCGCTCGGCGAGGGTTCCGATCCCCGCGGTCGGCAGCAGGAAATGCCTGCCCGTCGAATCCATGTATTCGTACGCGTCGAGCAGATCACCCGCGTAAAACCGGCACTCGGTCGAGCCGATGGTGCAATCGTTGATTCTCCCGTCCGGTGTGAGCGCGTGGGCCCTGCCGCCCAGCTCCTCGGCGTAATGCGAGAACCCCTCGTTCAGCCAGAGGACCTCGCCGCTGCCGTTGCGCAACAGCACATGTTGGTTGAAGCTGATCATGTGCTGGAACTCGTGAATGAACGTCACCGGCACGAACTTCTGCACATCTGACGCGGGATGAGAACAGCTCAGTGTGCCCGCGGGATCGGCGACGATTGAATAAAAGACTTCGCCCTTGTTGGAGCGCGCGTCGTTGCGGAAGGCGGGATCCAGGTCCAGGCCGAAGAAGAACCCCGCGACGAAGCCGCTCGTGGTACACTGACTGGCGGTCACGAGCTTATTCACCGTATTCGTCATCAACACCATCACGACCGTGTTCGAGTCGATGTCCGACTCCCGGCCGAAGGATGTGGTGTCGATCGGATAGAGCTCCTGCTCGAAAACATCGGCGATGGAGTCGAGGGCCAGCGAATCGAGGCCACCCGCGGGGGCGAGGGTATCGACGAAGATCGCGACTTTGGTTTTGAGGGCACGCACCCGTGCACCGACGCGATCGAAGCGCGTGCAGTCGGTCTTGGCGCAAACCTGGAACGTGCGTAACGAGTTCATCGCAGGCGGGCCGGCGGTAATCGACCCCTGAGGGCGCGCGCCCGAGGAAGGGCCGCCCTCGGGAGCAAATCCCCAGGAGCGCCGCTCGTCGCCGAGTCGGAGATAGCGGTGGAAGCGCTCCGCCGCACCGAGCTCCACATCGAGCGCCGGCACGGGAGCCGAGGGAGGGGGGGCGGGCAGAATTGTGTCGCCCCCGAGCCGGAACGCCGCGATCTGGGCAGGAACTCCCGACGCGAGCTGCGGAACGATCAGGTATTCGGCGGGGAGTGCGGTCGTCGCGGGGAAGACCGCGCAGCCCAAAACGGCACGCGGATCGATCGAGACATACTGATTGACGGCCAGTGTGACCGAGTCGTCGGCCGCAGTGCACCGCCGGATATTGGGCTCCGTGCTACCCGGGCACCCGAGTCCCACCCCTATCAGGAGCCACAGAGACACTGCCTTCCCCCAACGCCGCAGGTTCAGCCGTACCAGCCGTTTCCCCAACATGCGCCTCCCTGGTCACCTCACCCGAGCGACGAAGCACCCACTGGAAACAGAGCGGCCCGACCAGCTGGTGCACGCCAATCATCGCCACGACCAGCGAACCGATCGTGACATTCCACTCCGTGAACGACCGTCCCAACACCGCCGCGAGCGTGACTGCCAAGCCACCCTGCGGGACGAAACCCAGCCATCCATACCTGACCCAATCGGCACTGACCGCCGGATGACGGCCTGCCCAGCGGAGACCGCCCCAGAGACCGACGGCTCGCAGTCCCACGAGGAGCAGTACCCATGGCCAGAAGTCGTCGAGGACGCTGAACTGCAGACTGCTCCCGGCGAGCGCAAAAAATACGACATAGACCGGTATCGCGCATCGTTTGAGCTCATCTCGCGCGCGTTCACTCTGCGCCGGGGCACCATTGCGTAGCGCGACACCTGCCGCGAGCCCTAGGAGCACGCTGTCCAGACCAATCAGCCGTACCGCCTGTGACGCAATGAACGCGAGCACGAGGAGGACCCACGTGAGGGAGCCCTGGATCGCACGCAGATACTGCGCGGCGGCGAGGCCCAGGGTGATTCCCGCCACAATCGAGCCCATGAGCAGCAGCAGGGTGTGAGGGGGAGCACCCGGCCTGACGACACCGCCGCTCCCGAGTGGCAACGCGAGCGCCAGGACAACCGTCACGAGCAGGACGGCAGCGAGATCCTGCAGGACGGATACGTCCAGCGTGGTGCGGGACAGGCCTCCCCCCTCCCGGGCCTCGCTGTCCGTAATCACCGCCCAGATTGTTGTGGGGGAGCTCACCGCGGCGACCGTGCCGAGCGCCAGCGCCACCACCAGCGCATCTCGGAACGGCTGGTGCGCAGTCAGTGGGAACCAGGGGCTGACCGACAGCAGCACAAGCGCGACCGCGGCGAAGGGAACCGCGACCACGGCGAACAGAATACGCAGGACTTTTTCCCGACGCTCGCCGCGGAGTACGTCGAGGGTCAGCTCGTTTCCGACGGCGAACGCGATCAGCGTCAACGCCCCACTCGAGATCGGACCAAGCGCATCGAGCTCGGGGCCTCGCGCCAATTTCAGCCAGGCCGGACCTGCCACGAATCCGGCAAGCAGATACGCGACGACGCGCGGCATACGAAAACGCTGGGCGATCGTTCCCGCGATATATGCGACGAGCGTCAGGGATCCCAGCGCGAGCGCGGCGAGCGCCTCGGGTGGCCCTCCCAGTGCGCGAGCGATTCGCTGCAAGAGCGACATGACCACGAGCGCCACGACGAGCAACAGCCATTGCATGAGCGCGCAAAATACGGCAGATTCCGCACTGTAACCATGCCGTTCGTACATCTCCACACGCATAGCGAGTACTCTCTCCTCGACGGCGCCAACCGCATCCCCGATCTCCTGGACCGGGTGCAGGCGCTCGGCATGGACTCGCTCGCGATCACCGATCACGGCAACCTGCACGGCGCCTGGTCGTTCTATACGGAAGCCAAGGCGCGAAAAATCCGGCCGATTCTCGGCTTTGAGGCGTACCTCGCCTTTGGCAGCCGCCTCAGCCGGGAGAAGCCTGCCGCCGATGTCCCGCTCGGCTCGGCGTATTCGCACCTCGTCCTGCTGGCCAAAAACCGGACCGGCTATCAGAACCTGATCAAGCTCTCGTCGATCGGGTTTCTCGAGGGCTACTACCGCCGGCCACGCATCGATAAGGAAGTCCTGGAGCGCCACCGTGACGGGCTCATCGGTCTGGCCGCCTGCCTCTCCGGCGAGATCGCGCTCTATCTGCGCCAGGGGAACTACGAGGCCGCGAAGGCGAGCGCCGCGTGGTTCGCCCGCACCTTCGGCCCGAATGGCTTCTGGCTGGAGGTGCAGAATCACGGCATCGCCGAGGAGAAAATCGTCACGGAGGGGATGTTCCGCATCGCCGCCGAGCTCGGTCTTCCCGTCGCCGCCACCAACGACGCGCACTACCTGAAGAAGGACGACGCCGAGGCCCACGACGTCCTGCTGGCGATCGGCACCGGCAAGGACCTCGATGACCCGAAACGCTTCCGCTTCTTCGGCCAGGAAAGCTACGTCAAGTCCGAGAGCGAGATGCGCGGCTTGTTCGGGAACCGTACCGACGTGCTCGCGGAAACGGCGCGCGTCGCGGAGCTGTGCGAGTTTGATTTCGAAAAGCGCTACTTCCTCCCGCAATACCCGCGGCCCGCGGAGTTCGCCTCGGACCAGGACCTGCTGGTTCACCTCGCGCGCCAGGGCGCCGTCGAGCGCTACGGCGATCCGCTGTCGGATGAAGTCGAAAGACGGCTGGAATACGAGCTCGACGTCATCACCCGCACGGGGTATGCCGGCTATTTCCTGATCGTCTACGATCTGGTCAAGGCGGCCCGCGACCGCGGCATTCCCGTCGGTCCAGGTCGCGGCTCGGCCGCCGGATCGCTGATCGCGTACGCACTGCGGATCACGAACGTCGATCCTCTCAAGTTCGATCTGCTGTTCGAGCGCTTCCTGAATCCCGAGCGCATCTCGATGCCGGATATCGACCTCGATTTCTGCTTCGAGCGCCGGGGGGAGGTCCTCGAGTACGCCCGCGAGCGCTACGGGCGCGAGTCGGTGGGCCAGATCATCACGTTCGGGACGCTCAAGGCACGCGCGGCCTTCCGGGACGTCGCGCGCACGCTCCGCGTCGAGATGGGCGACGTCGAGCGGCTGACCAAACTGATTCCGTCGGGCCCCGCGTTCAGCGTGACGCTCGCGGAAGCCAGCGACAAAGTGCCGGAGGTGAAGTCGGCCGCGGCGCAGGACGAGCGTATCCGCAAGGTGCTCGACCTCGGCGCGCGCATCGAGGGACTCGCGCGCCACGCATCGGTGCACGCGGCGGGCGTGGTGATCGCGCCCGGACCGCTCACCGACTACGTCCCGGTCTGTACGGCGCCCGATTCGAAGACCGACGCCGACGCGATCATCAC
>DASYRZ010000082.1:0-28890 GCA_036003865.1 Gemmatimonadales bacterium
CACCCGAGGAAAGTCCGAGCTCCACAGGGCAGACCGCCAGGTAACGCCTGGGCGCCGCGAGGCGACGGAACAGGGCCACAGAGAACAGACCGCCCTTGTATCCAAAGGGTAAGGGTGAAACGGTGGGGTAAGAGCCCACCGCGCGTCCGGTAACGGGCGCGGCACGGTAACCCCCGGTCGGAGCAAGGCCAAATAAGCAGCGAGACCCGGCCCGGGTCGTTTGAGCTGCGGGTAGGCCGCACGAGATGGCTGGCGACAGCCATCCCAGAGAGATGACCATCTGCTCGTACCAACGAGTAAACAGAACTCGGCTTATGGTCTCACCACTTCCTCCTCTGTGACGACCAAGCCTCCCACGTCCACCCCTTATCCTCCTCACTGGGAGAATGTCGCTGATCTGCGCGTGTTTCGAACCACTCCCGAAGAATGGGAGAAACTCATCGGGTGGCGGACGGACATGCGGAAGCGGGGATGGAAGCTGCTCAAGGTCATGAGTGAAGAGACCGAAGTGGTCGCCATCTTCGGACGAACCAAGACTAAGGAATAGTCGATGCGTCGCTTCCTTTTTCTGGCGGCCGCAGCCAGTGCGCTGAGCTGCACGCCGAAGAACCCCCCATCCAATCCGACACCAGTGAATCCCCCGGCGGCTCCGCCAGCTGCTCCGCCGCCGGCGCCGCCGTCTGGGACAGCCGGCCTGCGCCTGGGACCGAGCTCGCTCCACTACGTCGCGCATCAGGAGCTCCATGCCGAGCAGCAGTTGCCCGGGCAGGCCACCCAAGTCATCGACCGGGGAACGAAGCTGTTTCTCACGGCGACAATCGTCGGCCCTGCGGACAGCCTTGGCTACCGGCTGACGTTCACGGTCGATTCGATCGCGCTCGACTCCGGGACGACCCTGCCGCCGACCATCGATCTCAACGCCGCCCGGGGCCTGGTCTACGATGGCCGGCTGACGGCGTCCGGCGCTTCGACCATGACGCTCGTGTCGGACTCCACGCGTGCCGCCGCGTTCGCGCAGCTCCTTGGCCTGTTGCGAGCCTTTTACCCGCGCCTGCCACACACTGGATTGGTTCCCGGCGCCGAGTGGGCCGACACCACGACCACGGACGACCGCGTGGTTATCGACGTCACGCGACGCTCGGTGAACAATTCACGCGTGGCGAATTGGGAGGACCGTGGCGGGGTACGGGCGCTCCGACTCGACGTGACGTCCACGTATACCGTGTCGGGTAAGGGAACGCAGTCCAATCAGCCTGTCGAAGTGACGGGATCGGGGACGGAGACGACGCGGCACTTCATCGCAGTCGATGGCCGCTACCTGGGTGCCGAAGGCACGGATAGCTCGACGATTTCCGTCACATTCCCATATCAATCAGTCACGATTCCCGCAGTCCGGGTGCTTCGCTCGACGATCGTCGCGCAACCGTGAGGTTCGCCATCGCGGGCCTGCTGTGCGCAGCAGCCCTGTGTCCCGACCGTCTCGTTGCGCAGGTCGTCGCCCCCAATCGCGCCACCGCCTATCTCTTTCCGACTGACGTGCACGACGCCCGCGCCATCTGGGTCAATCCGGCGGGTCTCGGCGTGCTGCGCGAAGCGTCAGTCTATGCGGAAATCGGCGTCGGCGATCCGGGCGCCAAGGGGCGGCTGCGCCAGATCAACGCCGGCTTCAACTCCCGTGGGCTGTCGTTTGGGTATCAACGCGACTTCCTGGACAACGGCGTGCGCGGCACCACGCTGCGCCTGGGACTCGCGGGAGGCTCGCAGGGACTCGCGGCCGGCTTCGCGGTCGCGCGCTATAGCGGCACCGGTCCGGACGGGACGGGCTGGGATCTTGGCGCGTCGTACGTCGCGCTGCCCCAACTCAATCTGGGGCTGGTTGCCGCGAACCTGGGCCAGCCGGTCGTCCGAGGCATGCGCCAGCGGCTCACCTTTATCCCTGGTCTCACGTGGCATCCGGGGCGCTTACCGGGATTCGCGTTTTCGACTGACGCGCGCATCACCCCTGATGCGGTTGACTCCTACGCATTCGGCCTCGCCTGGCGGCGCGGCGCGTCCTCGCGCCGGCCCGTCGAGATCATCGCGCGGCTGGACACGGATGACGCCCTGCGCCGCATCGCCTTTGCGCTAGGCTTTTCGATTGGCGGGCAGAATCGGTTCGGTGCCGTCGCGACGTCGCCAGGAGACATGGCGAGCATCGATGGAGCGAGTGTGTACGGACTGGTAGCGCGGGAGCCTACCAGACGTCGTTAGGACGGCCGCCGCGCGCGGGTTCGCGGGCGATGGGGCGGGGGAGGGGGGGGAGGCGGGGGAGGCGGGGGGGCCTGGCGGACCGACGTCGGGCGCCGCTTCGCCGTCGCACCGTCGACCGACGCATTGAGGTGCGGACGCAGCTGCATCATGTCGCGGAACGACAGGCTGCGGTAGACCGTGTCCCCCAGCGCGCGGCCGCCTGGCGAAGCCCCTGGCACATAAATCACCAGCCGAAACGACAACCCGCCATGGATCTCGAGGTCCATGTCTCGCCGCACGCTGTCCCGGGCATAGGAGCGCACTTGGTGCGGCGTCACGACGACGGTGCGGCGGCGCGTGAGCAACAACAATGTCGAGTCTTCCGGGCCGCTAGGCTGGTACGCGAACAGCGCGACGTCCCCTGGGAGGAGCGCCCGACGCGCGCGCAGCATGCGCGCCAGGCTGTCCGGGAGCGGCGCGCGCGCCGCGATGCGGGGCGGCTTGCTGAAGACGTAGTACGCCACGGCTGCCGCGCCGCCGGCGAATGCGATGAAGAGGAGACATCCCGCCACGCCCAGGCCCACCAGCGACTTGTAGAACATCAACCGCAAGCGTCGGCGCAGCGGCACGCGCACGCGATCGCTCGCCGCTGTCGGCAGTGCGCCCACGAGCGCGCGGCTGACCTCGCTGGCCATCTGAAACCGCTTGCCGCGACTCTTCTCCATCATCCGCTCGAGCACCACGGCCATCTCTTCGGGCACATCCGGGCGGTGGCGGCGAATCGGGTCGGGTGGTTCGGTGAGCTGCTGCGCGAGAATCGCCGCCGAGGAGGGACCCTGAAACGGCGGCGCCCCGGAGAGCATCTGATAGAGCACGACGCCGAGGGAGTAAATGTCGGAGCGGCCGTCCAGCGGATCGCCCGAAGCCTGCTCGGGGCTCATGTACTCGGGTGTCCCGACGATCGTCCCTTCGCTGGTGAGCGACTGTGAATGGGGCTTCGCCTGCGCCGCCTGTGCGGCTTTGGCGATGCCGAAATCGGTCACGAGGACATGCCCGCTTTTGTCGAGCAGGATGTTGTCGGGCTTGATGTCGCGATGGACGATCTCATGGCTGTGTGCGTAGGCGAGCGCGTCCGCCACCTGGCGGGCGATCCGCGCGGCGTCGCCGGCGGAGAGCGTCTTTTGAGTTTCGAGCAGCTGGCGCAGCGACGGGCCGTCGATACACCGCATGATGAGGTAGAAGATCTCGTCCTGCCGGCCGACCTTGTAGATCGGCACGATGTGCGGGTGCTCGAGGCGCGCGACCGTCTGCGCTTCGCGCAGGAAGCGCTCCGCCACGACGCGCTCGGGCGCGAGCTCCACATCCAGGACTTTCACCGCGACATCGCGATTCAGGACGTTGTCGCGGGCGCGGAACACGGCGGCGAAGCCCCCCTCACCCAGCAGGGGGCCGACGGTAAATTCCGGACCAAGCGCTTGTTGCAGGCGCTGCTGGAGGGCTGCGAGGTCCATGGCGGTGCAAAAAGCTAGGATTGCCGGACGCGTTCTGCTAGGGACGAGCGTCCTGTTTGTCGTCTGGTTGTTCGCGGTCTGGCCGCCGCCGGTGTGGTGGCGAAGCCACGATCCACGGTGCACTGCCATGATGCGGTTACGTGCCGACGTGCCGACGTGCAGACGTGCATCAATCCAGGGCACCACACACGTCGGCACGACTGCACGTCGGCACGAGAATGCCCCTCTCCTCGAGCGCATGGTCATCATCGCCGAGGACTCACGCTTCAAAACGCATCATGGAATCGATCTCGTCGAGCTGCATGATGCGTGGGCCGCGGGTCGCCACCGCGGCGCGAGTACGATCACGCAGCAGCTCGCGAAGAATCTCTATCTCTCTCCGTCGCGTTCGATCTTCCGCAAGATCAAGGAAGCGGTGACGGCGGTGCGGCTCGAGCTCGCGCTGAGCAAGGATCGCATCATGGAGTTGTACCTGAACAACGCGGAGTGGGGACCCGGCGTGTGGGGCGCGGGCGCCGCGAGCCAGGTCTACTTCGGCGTGCCGCCGTCGCGCCTCAGCGATGCGCAGGCGGCCGCGCTCGCTGCCACGCTGCCGCAGCCGCGGACGTCCAACCCGGCGTTCCGGCCGGACCGCATGTTGGCGCGACGGGATCTCATTCTGGCGCGCTATCGTGGCGGCAGCACACCAGTCCCGCCCGCCGAGATCGATGAGGATTCGATCCTCGCGGCTCCCGACATCGAGCCACCAGTTATTCCACCGATATTGGATTCTGTGGCGATTCCGGATACGCTCGTGATTCCAGATACAACAAAGGACCACCCCGACTCGGGTGGTCCCGTTGACTCATTACCAATACCCGCGGTGCGTCTGTTGCCTAGTAGTGCAGGTCCCCGCTTTTCAGTCTACAAGCCGTAGCGGCATCACCAGGGCCATGTACGAAGCCGGATCATTCCATCCCACCGGTTCGATCGTGGCGGCCCGCTCCGGAGCCTTGAAGGTGAAGCGCACTTCATCGGTCGGCATGTACTTCAGGATCTCGAGCAGGTACATGGCGTTGAAGCCGATCTCAAGCGGCTCGCCTTCGTACGTCACCGCGAGCTCGTCCTGCGCTTCACCCAGGTCCGGGGTCTGCACCGAGAACTTCACATTGCCACCGGAGAAGGCGAGCCGGATGCGGTGCGTCTGGTCGCTCGCCACCACGCTCATGCGGCGCAGCGCCGCCGCCATGGCCGCCTTGTCGACCGTCGCATGCTTGTCGTTCTCGCGCGGGATCACCTGCTCGTAGTTCGGATATGGCCCTTCGATCAGGCGCGAGAACACGAGGGTGCCGCCGGCGCGGAAGCCGATGTGGTTGTCGCTCTTGGCGAGCTCGATCTCGGCGTCGCCGGCGTAGAGGCGGCGGATCTGCTCCAGCGCCTTGGGCGGGACGATCAGATCCGCGGTCGACCCACCGGTCGCCGGCACATCCATCTTGGCCAGCCGGTGTCCGTTCGTCGCGACCATCCGCATGCGGTCGGGCCGCAGCTCCCAGAGCACGCCATTCAGAATCGGCCGGCTCTCTTCGGTGGACGCGGCAAACGCCACGTGGCCGACCAGCTTGTGCACCACCCCGGCCGCGGCCTTCCACGCCTTCTCGAATTTCACCGCGGGGAAGGATGGGAACTCTTCGCGGGGCAACCCCAGCAGCTTGAATTTGGAGCGGCCGGACTCGATGGAGACGCGCGCCTCGCCCGCGGCAGTCACACGCACGGGACCGGACGGCAGCTCGCGCGCGATGTCGATCAGTTTCTTGGCGGGCAGGGTCACCGCACCGTCGGCATCGACCTCCGCGGGGACGGTCGTGCTCACCGCGATGTCGAGATCCGTGCCCGAGAGCCGGAGCCCGCCGGACTGCTTCGACGCTTCGACCAGGACGTTGGCGAGCACGGGCAGCGTCGTTTTGGCGGGAATCGCTGCCGCGACCGCCGCCAGTCCTTCCTGCAGTTGCTCTCGCGTGATCGTGAACTTCATTGCCGGGCGCTTCGTCTCCAAAATGAGGAAAGTCTTTACTACTACTTCTCTATATAGAAATACTAGTAGTAGTAGCAGACATCGGGGATATGTGGGCGATGTCGCTAAAGCGCAACCAGTAAATCACCTGTCGTACATCACACAATGTTCGTGCACTGTTGGGACTGTTGGCGCTTTGCGGATAGCCAATCCCCTTTCCCCATTCCCCACAGCGCCGGCCTTTTCCCACACACCCGTTGTTGGCTACAGTGCGGACAATTCCTGGCGCGCCATTTCCACGCGCTCCTTGAACGTCCGGTCACGCATCATCTGCCGCTCGACCTTATCGACGCTGTGAATCACCGTCGAGTGATCCCGGCCGCCGAACGCCTGGCCGATCTCGACGAGCTGCATGCCCAGCATGTCGCGGGCGAGGTACATCGCCACCTGCCGTGGGATGGTGAGCGTCTTGGTTCGGGCCTTGGAGCGGAGCCCCTCCGGTGTCACCCCCCAGCGCCGCGCGACGACTTCCTGGACGCGGTCGATGCTGGGCGCCGAGCCACTGGCGCTGCCGTACGCCCCCGCTTCTTCGCCCTGACGGATCTTGTCCGAGAGCGCCTCACGCGCCAGCTCGATCGTGACCTCGCGGTTCTTGAGCGAGGCGAAGAGCAACAGCTTGATGATGCACCCCTCCAGCTCGCGGACGCTGGAGCGGATGTGCTCGGCGATGAAGCGCAGCACGTCGTCCGGAATCGTGAGCTCGAGGTGGTCCTGCTCGGCTTTCTTCCGGAGAATGGCGATGCGGTGCTCGAGATCGGGATGGCCGATATCGGCGACCATGCCCCACTCAAATCGGGAGATGAGCCGGTCCTCGAGTCCGGGAATTTCCTTGGGGGGCCGGTCCGAGGTGAGCACGATCTGCTTGTGCGCCTCGAACAGCGCGTTGAAGGTGTGGAAGAACTCCTCCTGCGTCATTTCCTTGCCTTCGAGGAAATGCACGTCGTCCACCAGGAGCAGGTCCACGTCGTTGCGGTAGCGGCGCCGGAACTCGGACATCGTGCGCGCGTGAATCGATTCGATCACGTCGTTGATGAACTGCTCGGCCCCGAAGTACTGCAGCCTGGTCTCGGGGTTTTTCTCGAGCACCGCGTGCGCGATCGCCTGCATCAGGTGCGTCTTCCCGAGTCCCGTCGCGCCGTAAATGAAGAGCGGATTGTAGGTCTTGCCCGGCGCTTCGGCGACGGCGTGGGCCGCGGCCGCGGCGAGCTCGTTCGATTTCCCGATCACGAACGTCTGGAAGCTGTACCGTTCGTTGAGCGGTGTGGTCCCGATGTTGGTGGCTGTCGCCGTCGCCGCGCTTTCACGCGGCGCGACGAAGAAATCCATCTGCGGGCGCCGCTGCCGGTCTTCCTGCACGCGGAACACGACGGTCGTCGGCCGGCCCAGTACGCGCTCGGCGGCGCGCGCCAGGAGCGACGCGTGCTTCGACTCGTTCCACTCCGCGGCGAACTGATCGGGCGCGCCGAGAATCAGACGATCGTCGTCGAGCGCGATGGGCTCGGACGGCTCGAGCCACGTCCGCACCGTCGCCTCGGGAAGTTCACGTCGAGCTTCGTCGAGGAGGCGCTTCCAAGCTTCGTTTACCGATTGCTCCATTAAGATTTTCTAGATTTTGGAGGGACGTCCAGCAAGGGCGGCCCGAAAGTACGGGCCGCATGTGGAAAAGTCAACCTTGACCGGCGCGCCCTCAGCCGGATAACTTTCGCGGCCTTACTCGAGGAAATTTATGGGTCCGACGTACCGGCCGCGCAATCGGCGGCGTATCAATAAGCATGGTTTCCGCGCGCGGATGAAAACCGTCTGGGGCCGTGCCACGTTGTCCCGCCGGCGCAAGAAGGGCCGCAAGCGTCTCGTCGTCAGCATTCCATCCAAACACCGGAGCCGGTAAACGCGCGAGCGGTACCCGCGCCGCGTACGCATCACGCGCGGCTCGGAGCTCACCACCTGCTGGGAGGCAGGTCGCCGGCGGCGCACCCAGCATCTCGATTTGGTCTGGCGTCACAATGCTTTTGGTCACCCGCGTCTCGGACTCGTCGTGCCGCGCCATCAATCCTCGGCCGTCGCGCGCAATCGCCTGCGCCGGCGCCTGCGTGAAATCCTGCGCCGCGATGTGCTGCGAAATCTTCCCGCCGTCGATCTCGTGATTCGCGCGAAGCGCTCGGCGTACACCGCCTCGTTTGCAGTGCTACGCGCCGAATTGACCGGAGCGGTGGAGACGCTGACGTGACGCTGCAACGACTGCCGCGCCGGGCCGTAATGACACTGATCCGTGGCTACCAGCTCACGCTGTCGCATCTGGTCTTCACCCAGTGCCGGTTCGAACCGTCGTGCTCGCGCTACACCTACGAGGCGGTCGAGCGCTATGGCGCGCTGCGCGGCAGCTGGCTCGGCATCCGCCGCATTCTCAAGTGTCATCCATTCCACGCCGGCGGGTATGATCCAGTTCCCTAGCGCCCATCATGGATAAGAGACGGCTGTTCCTCGCGTTCGTGCTGATGATGATCGTGGCGGTCGCGCCGTCGATCATCTGGCCGACGAAACCGACGGCCCGACGGCCGGACGGCCGGACGGCCGGTGATACCTCCGCCGTGCAGGTGCGTGAGCGTGACACGAGTTCGGTCGCGGCCGTCCGGCCGTCGGGCCGTCCGACCGGCCGTCCGACCGTCGCAACGTCCGACACCGGCCGTACGGTGTGGGTCACCTCGCCGCTCTACCGGCTCGGCTTCAGTACTCGAGGGGGCCGTCTCGTCTCCGCTGAGCTGCTGCAGTATCAGTCATTCGCTCCTGGCGACTCCGCGAAGCCGGTGCAGCTCGTGCCTCCCGGCGACGCGTTCTTGCGGCACCGCCTCGTGCTCGCCAGCGGCGACACCGTGTCGCTCGACGATTGGAGTTTTCAGCCTAGCCCCGACGCGCCCGGCATCGTGGTCTACGCGGAGCAGGGCGCCAAGCCGCTGCGGTTCGACGCCGAGAGTCGTGGCTCGCATGTGACGCTCGAGTACGCGTTCGTCCCCGACCAGTACCGCTTCGACGTGCATGGCGCGATAACGGGGCTGGGCAGCAGTGGTGCGGTGCTGTTGATCGACTTGGCGGACGGTCTGCGCTCCGCCGAGAAGGACTCGCTGGATGACTACCGGCACTACGCGATCGTCACGAAGGCGTCCAAGACCGAGCGCACCGACTTCTCTGGAATCAAACCCGGCCAGCGGGCGCTGTTCAACGGCCCGTTCGAGTGGGTCGGCGTGAAATCGAAGTACTTCTTCACGGCGGCGCTCGCGCTGGAAGAGGGACAACCGACGTTCGCCGGTGCCGTCGCGGTCGGCGGTGAGCGCACGGGGAGAGCGGCATCACGCGCCGACGTCATGATCACGATGCCGGTGCCGCCCAGCGGCACATTCCGCTACCAGGTGTACGCCGGGCCGCTCGAGAATCGCCATCTGGCGCCGCTGGGCCACGGGCTCGACGACGCCAACCCCTACGGCGGGATCTTCCGGCCGATCATCCAGCCGGTCTCGGTCTTCGTCGTCAACATCCTGCTCTGGATGCACGAACGGCTGCATCTGGCGTATGGCTGGGTGCTGATTCTGTTCGGCATCGTGATCCGGATCCTGTTGTGGCCGCTGAACCAAAAGGCCATGGAGTCGGGGATCCGGATGCAGGCCGTCGCGCCGCTGCTGAAAGAGACACAGGACAAATACAAAGACGACCCCGCGCGGCTGCAGCGCGAGATGATGCGGATCTACAAGGAGTACAAGGTCAATCCTCTCGGCGGCTGCCTGCCGATGCTCCTGCCGTGGCCCGTGCTGCTCGCGCTGTTTTTCGTCTTCGCGAACACGATCGTGTTCCGTGGCGTGCCGTTCCTGTGGCTGCCGGACCTGTCACGTCCCGATCCGTACAAGATCATTCCGATTCTGCTGGGGCTCTCGATGTTCGGGTTGTCCAAAGTCGGGCAGATCGGTGTGCCGCCGAATCCGCAGACCAAGATGATGGTCTATTTCATGCCCATCTTCATGACGGTCCTGTTCCTGAATTTTGCATCGGGACTGAACCTGTACTACGCCGCGCAGAACATCTTCAGCATCCCGCAGCAGTATCTGATCGCGAAGAAGCGGCTGCGCGAAGCTCCCGTCCCTCGAGCCGCCCCCGCCGCCCCCGCCGCCCCCGCTCCGACCCCAGCGCCACGACGGTGAGCTTCTGCTCACTGACGCCATTGCCGCACTCGCCACGCCTCCCGGCCGCTCGGCCCTCGCCCTGATCCGCCTGTCGGGCCGCGACGCGTTCGCCATCGCCGCCCGCTGCCTGCAACCGTTCCACGCGATACCACCGCGCACCGTATTCCGGGCGCGGTTTGCCCATCCCGACTCACGCGAGCTCGTCGACGACTGCCTCGCCGCCTGTTTCCCCGCGCCGCATTCCTACACGGGCGACGCCCTCGTCGAGATCTCGACGCATGGGGGCCTGGTGGTTCCGGCGGCGGCGCTGGCGGCGCTGGTTGCGGCCGGCGCGCGGCCTGCCGAGCCCGGCGAGTTCACGCGCCGCGCGGTCCTGAACGGCAAGATGGACCTGCTCCAGGCCGAGGCGACGGCGGATCTCATCGATGCGGGATCCCCCGCGCAGCGCCGGCGCGCGCTGCAGCAGCTCGAGCGTGGACTGTCCGACCGCCTCGCCGCACTCCGCACCGAGATTCTCGAGCTCGAAGCCCTGATCGCTTACGACATCGACTTTCCGGAAGAGGATGAAGGTCCAGTCTCCCCGGAGCGCGTGCGTGATGCATGGGACGTGGTGCGCGGGCGCATCGCGGATTTGCTTCAAACGGCACCGGAAGGAGAGCGGCTCCACGAAGGCGCGCTGCTCGTCATCGCCGGCCGGCCCAACGCCGGGAAGTCCTCGCTCTTCAACGCGCTGCTCGGCACCGAGCGCGCGATCGTCACCGAGATTCCAGGGACCACGCGCGACGCGATCGAGGCGCATGCGGTGATCGAAGGCTTCCCGTTCCGTTTGGTGGACACCGCGGGTCTGCGCGACTCGGATGAGCGCGTCGAGCGGCTCGGCATCGAGGTGAGCCGAAAGTATCTCGCGGCAGCCGATCTCATTCTGTTCTGCAAGGGGGACGAGGGACGCGGGACGGAGGACGAGGAGAAATTCATCGCATCGTGCACCGCGCCTGTGGTGCGCGTACGAACGAAGGCGGACCTGCTACCCGTGCCCCGTCCCGCGTCCCCCGTCCCAGTTGTTTCGGTGGTCACGGGCGAAGGCCTGCCCGAGCTCCGGCGTCGCTTGGCCGAGGTCGCGTTCGGCCGTCTGTTGGCGCTCGGCGATGTGGAGCCGGTGGTAACGAGGGCGCGGCATCGAGCCGCGCTGGAGCGCGGGCTGGCGGAGCTCGACGCGTTCTGGGCCGCGCGCGCGAGCGGCATCGATGCGGCGGCAACGGCGACGCATTTGCGCGCTGCAGTACTTGCCCTCGACGATTTGATCGGCGCGGTTACGCCAGAGGATGTGCTCGACCGGGTGTTCGCGGCGTTCTGCGTGGGGAAGTGAGGGCTTCGATCAGCGTGCGCGCCTTGGCGAGCGTCTCCTCATACTCGGCGGCGGGCTCGGAATCCCACACGATCCCCGCCCCCGCATGAAACGTCACGTTGCCGCCCTGCACCACGATCGTCCGGATGGGGATGTTGAAGTCCATCGCGCCCGTCGCTGAGATGTAGCCGATAGCTCCGCAGTACACCCCGCGCGGCGCGCGCTCCAGCTCGGCGATGATCTGCATCGCGCGGATCTTCGGCGCACCCGTCACCGACCCGCCCGGAAAGGCGGCCCGCAACAGATCGAACGCATCGGCGCGCTCCGCCAACTGGCCGGTCACCGTCGAGACGAGATGGTGTACGGTGGGATGCGACTCCAGCGCAAACAGCTTCGGGACGTGGATGGACCCTGGCCGGCACACCTTCCCGAGATCGTTGCGCAGCAGATCCACGATCATGACGTTCTCGGCGCGGTCCTTTTCGCTCTCCAGCAGCTCGCACGCGAGGGCGCCATCCGTGGCGGGAGTCGTGCCGCGCGGACGCGTCCCCTTGATGGGCCGCGCCTCTGCCGTCCGCGTTGCGGCGTCCAACCGCAGAAACCGCTCGGGCGAAATGCTTGCGATCTGCGCTCCGGCAAACTCGAGGTAGGCGCCGAACGGCGCGGGATTGCGCGCGCGCAAGCGGCGGTACAGCGCCAACGCCGAACCGGCGAACGGCGCATGAAAGCGCTGCGCCAGGTTGACCTGATAGACATCACCCGCGGCGATGTAGTCGCGGATGCGCGATACCGCTGCTTCGAAACCGGCGCGTGTAAAGTTGGATTGCGGGGGAGCGGCGACCCGTGCCGGATGATCGATTACCGCGGGCAGCGGTGCCTCGAGTCGCTCTCGTACCCACGCGCGGCGCGCTCCCGCACGTTCGTCGCTGCCGGTCGTGATCAACCAAGCTCGTTCCTCGAGATGATCCCACGCGATGACCCAGTCATACTGCGCCAGCGCGACGTCCGGGATCGGCGGTGTGTAGCGGTCTGAAGCGGGGCGGGTGACGCGCTCCAGCTCCGCGCCCCAGTCATAGCCGATGTAGCCGGCAATGCCGCCCTGGAACGGGGGCAGGCCGGGGAGCGCGCGCTGACCCTGCGCGTGCAGCAACGTGCGTGCCTCATCCGGTGTGCGGGCGACCGCCACCGGATCGGCCGCGAGAAACGAGTACCGGCTCAGCGTGCCTTGCGCAGAGCTATCGAGAAACAGGAGGTAGGGAAGTCCGCTGAAACGGACGCAGGTGCTAAACGGATCGGGAGCGCGGACGAGAGGTAGGGCGAGCGTCACGATCCCACGAACTTCTTGGTCGTCCCGCGCAAGGCGCTGGCACCGGGCCGCGGCCGCCACAGCGCCGTCTGCTCGATCAGCTGCGCCAGCTCCACGTCGCTCGCCGTCACACCACCAGCGCTGTGTGTCCACAGCTTCACCTGCACCTTGCCCCAGCTCACGGCGAGATCGGGGTGGTGATCGGCGGCCTCCGCAAAAAACCCGATCGCGTTGACGAGCATCAGGGTGGTCGGCCAGCCGTCCGTCGTATAGTCGCGAATGATGGCCCCATTCTCGAGCCGCCACCCGGGCAGGTTCTTCAGGCGATCGCCGATTTCGGCGGGCGAAAGTTTAGTCGAGGGTTTCACGGTAGCTCGCTGACTGGCCGAAGTTTTCCTCCACTTCGACCTCGATGGTCTTGAGATGCAAGGCGCCCAGCTCGGCGCGCACCCGGCCCGCCAGATACTGCGCCAGCATCTCCACGGTCGTGTTCGGGATCGGCAGGATCACGCAGTCGCCCGCGGGGAACACGTAGCGCGGCTGCCCGGCAAACGCGACGCGCACGCTGCCATTTTCTTCGGAGATCTTGAGCTGCGGGTTATCGCGCGGCAGGAGCACGCGGTGGTCGAGCTCCGCCGTCAGGCCGCGCATGACTTTTTTGACCGCGGAGAAATCCACCACGAACCAGCTGTCTTTTTCCAGACCGCCTTCCACCACGAGGCTGGCGCGGTAGTTGTGACCGTGGAGCTTCTCGCAGCGGTGACCGGCGAACGTGATGAAATGCGCGGCCGCGAAGACCAAATCTTCCTTGGTGATCGCGACCTTGAATTCGCCACGGGTTCCCATACTGCCGGTAAATCTACTCGGGGGGAGGAGCCTCGCCCGTCGCTATCCGCCATACCTCGTCCGCCAGCCATTCGAGCCGCTGCTGGGCGTAGTCGAGCTCCGCCGGCGTCATGCTCTTGGCGCGGCGGACGATCTCACGCGTATGGCTGAGCAGCTCATCCAGCCCCTCCCGCAGCGGCCGATTGCGGCGGCGATCGGGGACCGCCGGGGGCAACGGACTGCGGGGGGACGCCGGAGACTTCTTCCCGCGGGTGGTCACGCCGTCTGAATACCCATCGCTCGATCGTCCGCCTGCCGCAGCTCTTCGACCGCGGCCCGCACCGTCGACGCCGCGCCATGCTCGGCAAAGTAGTTCTCGACCAGGCGGAGGCCGAGGTAGTAGCCGGAGCGCTCCGGCAGCACCTTACCGGCGAGCAGCCTGGCGGCCGGGCTCATGCCGCCGGAGAGATAGCGCAGCCGCAGGCCGAGTCCCGTCGCTTCGAGGTCGTTCGCCGAGGCGCGTCGCAGGAACGCATCCAGCTCTCGCAGTCGGCGGTACTGGCGCCGGTTGTAGCCGAAATACTCCCAGGCCTCGAATCCTGGCGCGACCGCCTGGGACGCCGCGATCGCCGTGCCTTCGTTGACCACCAGCTCGCGCAGCGTCGCGCGCGAGCCGAGCTCCCAGCCGTCGTAATAGCCGCCGAGGTCGCCCACGAGGCGCCGCATGGCGGCGCGGCTCGAGGGAGACGTGTACCGCATCGCGTGCGCCACTTCGTGCGCGATCCACACGGGCAACAACTGCGGGGCGAGCCCCATCCCGTACGTCTGGGCGTTGGCGCGGCCGGTGAAATGCTCGAGACAAACGACCGCGATGCCTCGGCCGCCGACCACGAGCTCGCCGGCATTCGCCGCGCCCACGCCCACCATCAGGTAGAGATCGACTGGACAGTCGGCTTCCAGCATTTCGGTGGAACGGCGCAACGCCTCCTCGGCGACGGCGACGACGTCGACGTCCTCGAGCAGCCGCTTGAGATCGGAGCGGTCGGCGCGCAGCGCCGCTGCGATGATCGGCTCGGCGTGCGGCGAGCTGGGGTCGAGCACGTAGTTCTGCCAATACGCGCTCAAGACGGGACGATGGCGATCGAGGTACTCGTGGTATGCCGCGGTGGGATCTGGCGCGGCCAGCGTCGCGAGAAACTCCGGAACGAGATTGACGAGCATTGCGCTGGTTGCCGCCCCAATTTGGGAGGGCGCCCAGCGGAATTCAATCTCACGCCGCGCGACGGCGACTTGACACTACGCCTTCGGCGGCGTACGCAACCGGCGGCTGATCTCGGTGAGGAACTTGCGCTCGGCGGGCGTGAGACTGTCGACGCCGCTCGCAATGATCTTGTCGAGCACGCGATCGATCTCAGCGGTCGCTCGCGCGTCGGTCTCGCCGCGCGACTTCGGCGCTCGAGCCGACGGCGGAACCGCGCCGCTGCGGCTGACGCGCGGCGGCTGCGAGACGAGCACGCTCGATTCCGACAGCGGCTGGCCGCGCCGCTCGCCCCGCGTCGCTCGCCAGTCCTGGGCCTTGAGGTAGAGCAGCGCGGTCCCCACGCCACCCAGGTGCGCGAGATGGGCGATGCCGTCGCTCGCGCCCATCAGTGCCAGCACGAGATCGAACGCGACGAGGAAGATGACCAGCCACTTGGCCGGAATCGGGTCGGGTAACGGGAAGATGAATACCGGATGGGCCGGCCAGTACCACGCGAATGCCACCGCCACGCCAAGCACCGCACCCGAGGCGCCGATGACCTGCTCGACGCGCACCGCCTGGGTCAGCGGGAACGACGCGACGGCACCGCCGATCCCGCACAGCAGATAGAAGACAAAGAAGCTGCGGCCGCCCATACGCTCTTCGACGGACGAGCCGAACACCCACAGCACGAGCATGTTGAACAGGATGTGCGGAATGCCCGCGTGCAGGAACATGTAGGTCACGAACGTCCAGGGTTGCTTCCAGGCCTGGAGCGGCGTAAACGCGAACGCGTTCGTCAACGTCGCGTCTGTGAAGAGCGTGTTCTGAACGAGGAATACGAGCAGGTTGGCGACCAAGAGACGTCGCACCCATGTCGTCAAACCGTACATCCGCTGCGGGCCCATCTGTGCTCCTACGTGTCCTGTGGGGCGTCTAGTTTTTATCCCCCTTGTCCCGCCCTGTTGTTCCGGGCCAAGCTCGCGATCCGCTCGCACAGCTCCGGGAAGGGGATGCCCGCCGCCTGCGCGGCCTGAGGGAACAGACTGGTGCGGGTCATTCCCGGCAGGGAGTTCGCTTCCAAACAGAAGATGTCTCCCTCGGGGCTCACCCGGAAGTCGATCCGCGAGTAGCCGCTCAGCTTCAAGGCGCGGTGCGCCATCAACGCATACTCCTGCAATTGTCGCGCGAGCAGGGTGTCGATCTTAGCCGGGAAGGTCTCCTCGGACATCCCCGGCGTGTACTTGGTTTCGTAGTCGAACAGCTCATGCTTGGGGACGATCTGCCCCACCGGGAGCGGAACGTCACCGAGCACTCCTACAGTAAGCTCCCGGCCCGGAATAAACTGCTCAGCCATCACCTCGTCGTCGTAACGAGCGGCCAGCTTCACCGCATTGCCCAAATCCTGGGCCTGCTTCACCAGGGTCAACCCCACGGACGAGCCCTGCTTGGACGGTTTGACGATCACCGGCCACCCCAGCGCCGTGGACACGTCGTCTGGTCCGACCGGAGCCATGAACCAGGCCGGTACCGGCACACCGGTCGCCCGGAACAGGCGCTTGGATAGGTCCTTATCCATGGCCAGCGCGCTGGCGAGCGGGCCGCTGCCCGTGTAGGGCACGCCAATGACGTCGAGCACGGCCTGCAGCGTGCCGCCTTCCAGGGCCCCCCCGTGCACGGCGAGGAAGAGCACATCGGCGTTCTGGACGAATTCGAGCTCGGCGAGCCCTTCGGAGAGCATCTCCCGCTCACGCTCGGCTAGGGCGTCAACGGCCGGAGGCGTGAGGCCGACCGCCCCACCCAGCAGCTCACCCTCGGCGCGCTCGTCGAGGGGGCCGCCGGCGAGATCGACAACATGGACGACGTGCTTGCGGCTGCGCAGCGCCGCCACGATCTGGGAGGCACTCGCGAACGCGACCGCGCGCTCCGCCGTCGCGCCCCCTGTGAGCACCGTCACACGCATCAGCGGATTCCCGCCAGCTGGTGCAGCAGGTCGTAGCGGGTGACGATCCCGACGACCTTGCCATTGCGCCGTACCAGTGCGGCCGGCGTCGTGCGCGAGAGAAGCGTGGTGAGCAGCGCGACGGGTGACTCGCTGTCCACGACGGGGAAGGGGGGATCCATCACGTCCCGCACGGCGCTGTCGAGGATCTTGGGCTGGCCGATGGCGCGCGCCATCAGCGCCTGCTCGGAGATCGCCCCCACGCCGTCAGCGCCGTCCAGCACCGGGAGCTGCGACACGTTGTACGTCGACATCAGATTGAGCGCCTGCCGCACCGACGCCTCGGGCGCGACATGAATCAGCGGCGGCGCATCCGTGTTCTTCGCCGCGACGAGCCGGCCGACCGTGGGCCGCTCGTCCTCGATCAACTGATTCTCGCGCAGCCACTCCTCGTTGTAGACCTTGCTGAGGTACCGCTCGCCGGTATCCGCCAGGACGGTCACCACCAGCGCTTGCGGGTCGTCGACCCGGCGCGCGACCTCGAGTGCCGCGACCACGTTTACGCCGGTCGAGCCGCCCACGAACAACCCCTCTTCCTTGGACAACCGCCGGGCCATCTGCATCGCGTCCTTGTCGCTCACGACCACCCATTCATCGACCACATCCCAGTGCAGTGATGTGGGGATTTTGTCGCCGCCGATCCCCTCCACCTTGTAGGGCTGGCCGTCGCTCTTCTTATGCGTCTTGGCGTACTCGGTGTAAATCGAGCCGGCGGGATCGCCGGCGACTACCCGAATCCTGGGATTCTTCTCCTTCAGGTATTTCCCGGCGCCGCTGACCGTGCCCCCCGTGCCGGGCGCACACACGAAATGCGTCACCTTGCCGTCGGTTTGCTGCCAGATCTCCGGCCCCGTCGTCTGATAATGCACGTCGGGGTTCACGGGATTGTAGTGCTGATCGGCGAAGATCGCGTTGTCATGCGCCGCCGCGATCGCACGACCCTTCATGATGTAGTTGTCCGGATGATCCGGGGGCACGGCAGTAGGTGTGATGATGACCTCGGCGCCGAGGGCGCGCAGCAGTCGCGCTTTCTCTTGCGACATCTTGTCCGGCATCGTGAAGATGCAACGATAGCCTTTGACGGCCGCCGCGATCGCCAGTCCGACCCCCGTGTTGCCCGAGGTCGCCTCCACGATCAGTCCGCCCGGCCGCAGCTCTCCGGCGCGCTCCGCCGCCTCGATCATGGCCAGTCCGATGCGATCCTTTACCGACCCGCCCGGATTGAAGAACTCCGCTTTGGCGTACACGGGAGTGCGGATCCCGCGCGTGACCTTGTTGATGCGGATCAGCGGAGTCCAGCCGATCGTCTCGAGGACGTTGTCGTACGGCTTAGTGTGCTGTGGCACTCGTGTCCGTGCGGGCCTTCGTCGTATCCGGTGGAGGCGGGGGCGGCGGCGCTGGACGTATCGTATCGGCCGGCGCGCGGACTCGCGTCGAGTCGGCGCGTGTCGTGTCGCGCACAACAGGCGGGCGAGGTCTGGGCCTCGCGGGCGGCGGTGCGGCAGCCGGCGGGGGCGTGGGAGCCGGTGTGGGCGGCAGCGTCACCGCACCCGTCCGCGTCGTTCCCACCTGGCGAAACTCGACCGGCTGGAGGAACGCGGTCGCCACGGGGATGCCGTGCCGTTTTGCCGGCGCGAACCGCAGCGCCGTGGCGCCAACCTGCGCCGCCGAGTCGAGCGCCGGGTAGCCACTCGGCTCGGCCACCCGCGTCGACTCGGGGATCAGCTTCCCGGTCGAATCGACGAACAGCCGCAGCGTCACGTCGCCCTCGACCTTCCGCTCGAACAGGGCTGGTGGATAGGCGATTGGCACATCCGGATTGAGGGCGACCGGCGCCTCCGACTCGGGCGGTGGCGCGGCCTGGCTCGCCTGGGTGCCCGACTGCGGTGATGAGCCCCGGCAGGCCACTATGCCAATCAATCCCATCGCCATAACCACTTTCACGCGGTGCCATCCTTTCGGCGTTTCTGCCACGCTGCCAGGCGATTCAGCGCCTCGAGGGGCGACAGCGTGTTGACGTCGAGTCCGTCCAGCTCGAGCAGCAAGGGATCGGGTGCCGGAGGTGCGAATAGACCCAACTGCGTAGCGTCGTCTGGTGCCGGCGGCCGTTGCTTCGCCACGTGGTGTCCGGCTTCCAGAAGTTTGAGGACCTGCCAGGCCCGAGTGACCACGGGAGCCGGCAGCCCCGCCAACCGGCCGACGTGAATCCCGTACGAGCGATCGGCGCCCCCGGGCTCGAGCCGGTGCAGGAACACGATCTCCTCACCGACCTCGCGCACCGCGACGTTGTAGTTGCGGACGTGCTCGAGCTCTTCTGTGAGCTGTGTCAGCTCGTGATAGTGCGTCGCGAAGATCGTCTTGCACCCGATGCTGTTATGCAGGCATTCGGTGACGGCCCAGGCGATCGCGACGCCGTCGTAGGTAGATGTGCCGCGCCCAATCTCGTCGAGCAGTACCAGGCTCTGGGCGGTGGCCGAGTGCAGAATCGCGCTGGTCTCACTCATCTCGACCATGAACGTGGATTGTCCGCGCACCAGGTTGTCGGACGCGCCCACGCGGGTGAACAGCCGATCGACCACGCCGATCGTCGCGCGGCGGCACGGCACGAACGAACCCATCTGCGCGAGCACGACGCACAGCCCGACCTGCCGGAGCAGCGTGGACTTGCCGGCCATGTTGGGGCCGGTGAGGAGCACGACGCGCCCCCCCTCGTCCAGCAGCACATCGTTCGGGATGAACGCTTCCCGCGCCATCATCCGCTCGACGACCGGATGGCGGCTCCCCTCGAGCTGGAGCGCGAAGTCGCTCGTGACCGCTGGCCGCACGTAGCGTTCGCGTTCGGCGACGTCCGCCAGCGCGGCCCACGCGTCGAGCCGGGCGAGCAGTCCGGCGGTCGTTTGCACCCGAGTGACAATCGCACCCACGCGGCGCCGCAGCTGATCCAGGACCGCAGCCTCGCGCGCCGCGATGCGCTCCTCGGCGCCAAGGACCCTGGCTTCGTACTCTTTCAACTCGGGCGTGACGTAGCGCTCCGCGCCGGTGAGCGTTTGGCGGCGCTCGTAGTCGGCAGGGATCCGGTCGCGATGGGCGTGCGTGATTTCGATGTAGTAGCCGAAGACCTTGTTGAAGCCGACCTTGAGCGACCCGATACCGCTGCGCTCCCGCTCGCGCGATTGCAGTCCGGCGATGTACTGCTTGCCGCCGTCGCGTGCGGCTTTCAGCTCGTCGAGCTCGCGATCGTATCCGGCCTTGATGGTATCGCCGTCGTCGAGCTGCGCCGGCGGTCGTTCCACCAGCGCGCGCGCCAGCTCGTCCGCGAGATCGGTCAGCAGGTCGAGCTCGTGCGCGCTCGACTCGAGGAGCGTGGATCGCTCGCGGCCCTCGAGTCCGCCCAGCGCCCCCGCGACATCGGGGAGCCGGAGGATCGAATCGCGCAGCGCTCCCATCTCACGCGGCGTGGCGCGACCGAGTGCCGCTCGTCCGGCGAGGCGCTCGAGATCGCGCACGCCGTCGAGCGCTTCGCGGAGCCGCTCGCGCCCGCGGCCATCGCTCATCAGCACCTGCACGACATCGAGGCGCGCGTTGATTGCGGCGGGATCGACCAGGGGCGCCAGCAGCCAGCGTCGCAGCAGCCGGCCGCCCATGGGCGTGAGCGTGCGATCGATCACCTCGAGCAGCGTCGCGCCTTCGGCGCCGGCGCGCAGCGGCTCGACCAGCTCGAGATTGCGGCGTGTCATCTCGTCGAGCGGGAGCAAGTCGCCGCGGCGCACGATGGTCGGATGGGCGAGGTGGGGCAGGCCGCCGGGCTTGAGCTCACGCGCGTAGCGCAGCAGCGCGCCTGCCGCGCCGATGGCGGGGCGATCGTCCGGAGCGACGCCCAGCCCGTCGAGTGAGGCGATGCCGTAGGTCCGCAGCAGATCTTCGCGCGCCAGCTCGGGGTCGAATTCCCAGGCTTCGCGCAGCGTCACCGTCGCCCTGGGCGAGGCAATCGCGGTGTCCGCGGGCAGCACCAGCTCCCGCGCCTCGTAGCGGGCGAGTGCGGGCTCGATCTCCACAGTGGGCACGACCTCGAGAATCAGCTCGCCGGTGGTGATATCGAGGGTGGCAAGCCCCGCGGCCGCGGCGCGCGGATCCACCGCCACCAGATAGTTATTGCGGTTCTTGACCAGCCAGTCATCGGTGAGCACGGTGCCGGGGGTGACGGTCTCGACGACGGCTCGACGGACGATGCCTTTGGCGAGTTTGGGATCCTCGATCTGCTCGCAGATCGCCACCCGGTGTCCCTTCGCTATCAGCTGTCGCAGGTATTCGGTGGCCGCCTTCACGGGCACGCCGGCGAGCGGCACCTCGGCGGCGCCGCCGTTGTTGCGCGACGTGAGCGTCAACCCGAGCTCGCGCGCGGCGAGCTTCGCATCGTCCTCGAACATCTCGTAGAAGTCGCCCATGCGGAAAAACAGGATCGTCTGCGGATGGCGGGCCTTGATGTCGCGGTACTGCTGCATCAGTGGCGTTTCGGACGACGGCGGAGTTACTGCGGTCACGGTTCATCCACCACGAACGGCTGCCCCCCGACTTTTTGCTTGAGGCGCTGCTGGGCGCGCTGCGCTTCCTCGCGCGTGGCGTAGCGGCCGACCCGCACCTTGAAGAAGCCGGTGGAGTCCCGCACCACGCGTGCCTCGAATCCCATCACTTTCAGGCGCGTGAGCATGTCGTCCACCTGCGCGGCGCTCTTCACCGCGAGCACCTGCACCGCGTACGCATGCGGTAGCGGCGCCGTGGTCTTGGTGGCGGTATCGGACGGGGCAGGCGTTGGCGACGTTGTGGTCGTCGTCGCGGACGGCGCACCGCAGCGCGCCGCGTAGAAACTCACCTGATTCTTGAACTCGACGTCATCGCCGGCGCCGTCCAGCGATTGCCGGATCAACTCACAGCCGCGCGTTTCGTTCTTCAGCTCGAAGTACGCGCGCCCGGCCGACAAGTTCGCGCGCGCGCGCAGTGGCGAGTCGGGATAGTCGCGGTTGAGCCGTTCGGCGGCCTGAACTGTCTGCGCCGGATCGTGTTGGGCGTAGTAGAGCTGGGTGAGGAGCAGCAACGCGTCATCGGCCCATGGGCCGGCGCCATATTCGACGACGATCCGGTTGAGATTCGACGCAACCGTGGCCGCGTCGGGGGCGATCTTGGCCGCCGCCAGCAGCGCCTGCGGATAGCTCGTGTCGCTGGGCGGGAGCGTCGCGAGGAGACGCCGCACGATCGCACGGCCGGAGTCGACCTGGCCCGATTGAGCGAGCCGCAGGGCTTCGACGAGACGGGCGTCGGTCTGGGCGGCCAGACGGCCGGACGGCCCGACGGCCAACAACAAAACCGCGACCGCCAGCGGCCGTCCGGCCGTCCGGCCGTCCGGCCGCTTCACGCCGCCTCCCGCTTCGTCACCGCAAACCCGAGCACCAGCTGCGCCACAATCCCCCGATCGTCTGTTACCGTTGCCGTTTTCAGCGCATTATCGGCCGCGAGCGCCGCGCGGAGCGCGTTCCCCAGCTCACGCGCGGTCCAGAGAGCGCTCCAGGTCGACCACCGTGTCGCTTCCTCTTTATAGCTCCGCATGCCGTACGGCCTGACAGTCTGCATTTGCCGGTAGAGGGTGTCGGGCAGACGCGACGGATGCACGCCACGATCGCGCTCGGCCCGTGCCAGCGCCGTCCCGACCAGATGCGTGCCGAGCAACGAGATGATCTTCACCCCGCTCATGCCCGCCTGTTCGAGCACCGGTTCCACGAGCTGCGCCGCCCGCGCAGCGTGCCGTTCCAGCGCCGCCTCCACCAGGTCGAAAATGGTCTCGCCGCGCCGCACCCCCACCAGGCTAGAGACGTCTTCGGCGCTCACCACGCGGGCGGCGTCCCCTCCCGTGAGGGAGGCCAGCTTCTCGAGCTCGCGGCTGAGCGTGCTGAGGTCATTGCCGACCGCCTTCAGTAGTAGCTCCGCGGCGTCCGTGGCGAGAGTGATGCCCAGCGTCGTGGCGCGATGCTGCAGCCAGCGAGGCACGCGCTCGGCGGCAAGCGGCTCCAGATTGACCGAGGTGGACGCCCCCAGAATCTCGCCATCGGGCTCCTCGCCCGCTGCGACGACGAGCACAAGCAGGGTGGTCGGATTCGGCGCCGCCAAATAGCGCACTACCTCGTCACGCAACTTCGTCTTCCGCTTGCCGAGCTGGTCGACCCCCCGAATCACGACCGCGCGCCGATCGGCCAGCATCGGCGGCGTGTTCACCAAGGCGTGAAACGCTTCCGGTGTCAAATCAGGGGCGAAGCGGACATCGAGATTGAAATCCCTGCTGGATCCCACCGCGACATCGACCAGGGCCCGGACCGCTTCGTCTTTCAGGACATCCTCGTCACCGTACAGCAGATAGACAGGGTCCGAGAGACGCGCGTCCCGCCCCCCGCCCTTCTTGAGGCTACGAAGGAGTGCATCGAGGGTGAGCGCCGCCATTCAGCGAAGTTATCGCGCGCCTGTGCCCGGAGAAAGGTCGAAAAAGCGGCTAACGAGATGCCGAAACAGGTTGGAATCGGACGGTGCCGGACGGATACGGGGTTCCGCTGACGACACTCGCGCGGGGATCCTGGAAAGAGACGAACGGCAGACCGGAATTGGCGACCGGATTTGGAAACGCCGTGGGCGGAAGCAGCGGCGCCCGCGCAATGTGCGGACGCTGGGCGAGCTCAAAGAAGAACAGCGCGAACGTCGCGAGCACCAGCAAGGTGGCCGACACGCCGGCCTGAGCCGGCGGCCGCGGCACGCGCCGACGCTCGACGGCAAGGCGCGCGTCGAGACGCTCGCGAAAATCGGCTGACGGCGTGATCGGCGTTGCGGAGTGCAGGGCTTGGACGGCTTGAAGGATCGTGGCGTCATAGCGCCGGCACGTCGCGCAATGGCTGATGTGCCGCGCGAAGCGACGGAGATCCCAGGGGGACGTAATTAACCCGTCCCGGAAATCGGTGTGCCGTTCGAGGAATTCCCTGCAGAGCATGGGGGAAATGTACCACCCCGGCCGTGGGGTGTTCCGCAGCCGGGGCTAAAACCGCTGAGTTTGTAGCTAAACGAGGATGGGGCCGATGAGCTGGGCGAAGCTGTTTCGAGCCCGATTCAGGCGGCTTTTCACCGTTCCCAGATTGCAGCCGGTGATTTCCGCGATCTCCTGGTAGCTCTTCCCCTCGAGCTCCCGAAGCACGAACACTTCCCGGTGGTGCTCCGGCAGCTGGTGGACGCACTGGTCCACCGCATCCTTGAGGAACCGCTTGCGGTACAGGTCGTCCGGCCGCGCCGTCGTATCCTCGAACTGCAGCGGCCGATGGTCGGCCTCCCAATTCTTCTTGATCGTCTGAAACAACACCAGCGGGTTGCGGCTGCGGTTACGCAGCTCGTTCTTCGCGAGGTTCGACGCGATCGTGTAGATCCAGGTGGAAAACTTCTTGGTCTGATCGAAGCGGTGCAGGTGCCGGAAGACCCGGATGAACACTTCCTGAACGAGATCCTCCGCCCGCTCGCGGTCCCCGATCGTCCGGTTGACGAAGTTCAGCAGGCGCGTCTGGTAGCGGTCCACCAGGGTTCCGAAGGCCTGTGGCTCACCCGCCAGATGCCGCATCACGACCTGGCCGTCGTCCAGCTCGTGCAGCGCTTCGCGCTGCAACGCTCGCTGCGGGTCGACTGCCGGTGTGGGACGCTTCAGCGTAGTCCGCATATGCACCCTGGAGTTTCGAACCGGAACACGAAAAACCCTGCTCTGATTCACTTTATGAGCACTTGGCACAAACCGTGCCTCCCGGGCTGGTGTTCTAACTCCTTATCGGCGAATCACTTGCGATTCGCAGCGGGTTGCGAAATGGGAATATTGTCCCAGCCTGGGGACGACACAATTCCACATTCGATCTAGATCCGAAGAACGGGAGGACTAATGCTCCAGGATGAAACCAGCCACAAAAAGCAGCGCCAGAGCCGTCTTTGCGTCTGTAATCACCCCACTTCGGATCAGTTTGAGGACCTCCGATAAGGGCTTTGGGGTCACTTCGATGAATTCGTCCGGCTCCCGGGCATGCTTGCCCGTGGAGAGGTCGGTTGCCCAAAAAAGGTGAATCCGTTCGTCCGTGAAGCCTGGCGTTGTCCATATAGTAGTAAGACGCTCGAGCCGCCCCGCTTTCACACCGACCTCTTCGAGCAGCTCCCGTTCCGCACACTCCCGTGGGTCCTCGCCCGGATTCAACCGCCCGGCCGGGATTTCGATGAGTGAGCCGTTTGTCGCATAGCGATACTGCTGAATGAGCAGGACCGTCGGATCCGGCCCGTGCGGATCGGACGCAAACGGCACGACCGCTGCCGCGCCGGGATGGCGAATCATCTCGAGCTGACCCGTCGAGCCATCCGGAAAACGCACCGTATCCACGTCCAGGTCGATGACTCGACCCGAGTAGACACGTTTGCTGTCGAGCTTCATGCAACGGCTCCTGTTTTCTAGCGCTGGAACAGCCAGGTGAAGGGGACCTTGAATCCCTCGGCAAAGAGATAGCCGGTGTTGCGCCGGACGTTGGCATGAATGGGCGAGCCTGCGGCGGGCGAGGTGAATGGCGTGAGTCCCAGGCGTCTCGCAATGATTTGCAGTCGCAGCATGTGAAAGCCATCGCTGACGAGCAGGACTCGGCGACTGTCGCGCCCCGCGAACCAGTGCTGAACCTGCTCGACCGAGGTGTAGGTATCGTGACCGCCGGCGAGCGGGATCACCGCCTGGTCGGGAATACCCAACCGCAGGAGATAGTCCCGGCCCACGTTGGCTTCGTTGAGCGTGTCGTGCACACCGACGCCACCGGTGACCAACACCGTCGGGGCGAGACCGCGTTGATAGAGTGCCGCGGCGTGGTCGAGGCGAGCGCGGAATACGGGAGAGGGCCGGCCATTGTACTGCGCGGCGCCGAGCACGGCGATGGCGTCGGCGCCGGTAGCCTGATCATGAGCGGCCTGGACCGCGACTGCGACTACGACGGCCGCCCAGACGAGTGCGATCAGGACGACTGCAAGGAGTATCCCGCCGAGGGCACGCCGTCCGGTCCAGAAGGGCATGCCACAAGATACTCAGGGCCGGGTCAGCAACTCCTCAAACAGCGCGAGCGCGCGGGGATCCTCCGATTGTCCGAGCCAGAAGATCGCCTTGCGGCGGAGGTCGGGGTCCTTGTTGTCCTTGGCGATCCGGATCAGCGCCGGCACGCCTTCGTCCCGGGGCCGTTGCGACAGGGCGAACACCGCCGTTTCGCGAACCTCGTGGTCGGCACCGCCGTCGTCCACCAGATCGGTCAAGCCGCGTGTAGCGGCATCGCCTGCGGCCTGCCCCAGCCAGAAGACAGCCGAGCGGCGCACCTTGCGGGAGACCTGATCGGACCTCGCGATCTTCAAGAGCTCGGGCCAGATCGTGACGCTGTCGGCGAGCACGGCCGGGAAGATCGCCTTTTCGCCTGCGCGGCTCTCGTCGCGCAGCGCCAGTGACAGCAGATAGCTCGTCGCGTCCTTCGTGCTGACTGTGCCGAGGTCGGTAGCCGATGTGCTGGCGCGCCACTCGCCTCCCACGTAGACCCGGAGATCGGTGATACGCCCGCTGCTCTTGGTGAGCGCGATGCGCACGGGACCCGAGTCGCATGGCATGTCCCAGTCGTCGTGATCGTTCCAATTGCCGTCCACTTGGCGGCTCCGGCAGTTTCCCTTTTCGCAATCCCAGCTGATCATGTTGCGGCCGTTGCCGTAGACGCCCGGCTTGGCGGCAAAGCTGAACCGCACGGAGCCGTCGGGCGCGCTAGCCACGCGCCGTTCGAGGGTCTGCGCGGCAGCCGACCCTGCGAGCAGGAGCAACAAGGCGAGAGTTCTCATTGGTTGATCAAGTCCTGGAGGTATTTCGCCGCCCGCGGGCTGTGCGACTGGCCGATCCAGAAGATCGCCTTTTTGCGGAGCTCGCGGTCGGGATCGTTTTTGCCGATCTCGAACAGCTTATCGAGCGCGGCGTCTTCGCGCCGCTGAGAATAGAGGAAGATCAGCTGGTCGCGCATTTCCCGATCTTTCATGCTGTCGTACAGCCGCACGAGGTCGGCGATGTCGACGCGACTCCCGCCCTGGTTGGCCCAGAACAGGGCTTTCTTCCGCAGCTCGATGTCTTCGCGCTCATTGAGGGCGATGTCCATCAACCAGCGATAGTTGTCCGAGGCTCCCATCTGAGACAGCGAGAAGATGATTTTTTCCTTGAGGTCGTTGTCGTCGATCTTCCCGTACAAGTCCTTGAGGAACTGCGCGTTCTCCGCCGACCGGGTCTGGCCGATCCAGAAGATCGCCTTCTCGCGAAGATCCGCGTTCACCTCTCGCCGCATCGCGAAATCCCGCAGGATCACGCCGGCACGGGCGCTATGATGTTGCGACAGCGCAAAGAGGGCTTTCTCCAAAATTTCCTGGTCGGTCTTGGGATCACGCAGGATCGAGTCGAGTGCCGCGACTGTTTCCTCGCCCGGGACCTGCGACAACCAGAACACAGCCTGCTCGCGGACTTCCCGGTCAGGATCGGAGCGGACGACCTCCAGCAGGAGCGATGACGTCTCCGGAGTGCGCTTCTGAGACAGAATGAACACCGCCTTGCGCCGCAAATAGACCGAGCACGGATCGCGGCGACGGAGCACATCGCGCAGGATCGGGAGCGCGTTCTCGGAGTTCATCTGCAGCAGGGATTGCAAGGCAATGATCCGCGGATCGTCCTCTCCGTAGCCCTCGCAATTTCCCGGGGTGTTATCGCCCGCCCGGTCTCGGCCAGGGGGCCGTCTGTTGGTATCCCTCCCCCGCGCCGAATCTGCCCGGGCCTGATTGCGCTGCGCGGCATCGGCATCGCCGCGCTGCGCCAACACACCATCTATGCGCGCCGCGAGATTGTCGGCGTCACGCACCGAGGCATCCGGGTAGTTCTGCCGCAATTTGTCAAGTTCGGCGACTGCAGCCTGCAAGTTCTTCGTGTCGCCGGTGCGATACCTCGCGAACGCCGACCAGTACAGCGCCTCCGGAGCGCGGGACGACCGTGGATAACGGGAGATCACCTGCCCAAAGGCATCGATGGCATCCTGATAGCGATTGCGATTCAGTGCGCGCCGGCCCGCGTTGTAGAGTGAATCGGCGGCGTCCTGCTGGTCTTGATCCGATTCGTCGCCGCTAGCAGCGATCGGCGCGATGGTGGTCAGGGCGAGTTGCAGGTCTTGCGCCGCGATGGTCATGGGCGCCTGGGCCACCATCAGCGGTGCCTGCGCGTCGATCGCCCGCAGCTGGGGCTCCGCCATTGCGAGCACAGTCGTTGCAACCTGGAGATCGGACAGCGCCATCGTCATGGGCTGGATGGTCAGCGACTGAAGGTGCAGCGGCTCGATGGTCAGCGGCGCGATCGGCGCCTGCTGGATCATCATCGGCCCAATGATCGTGAACGGCGCAATCGCCGTGGACGCCCGGTGACGGTGCGTTCGGGCCGGCGTGGGAGGCGGCGCGACGGAGTCCTGGACAATTGTGGTAACGGCGAGCAAGAGGGACAGGACCGACATCAGAGTGCTCCTTCTGTGCGCACCGGTACGGGCCCGGCGGGAATCGCCGAGCGCAACTTGGGCAACACGTTGGATTGGTTCATGCCTTGCGTAATGAGATCGGTGTCATGCGCCCCCCCGCGCGTATCGAGCTGAGAGATCTGCATGAGCACCAGCTCCAGGTCTTCGAGCAAGGCCCGCAAACTCGCGTCATTCCCTGCCGGCGAACCGAGCATCAACTGCGTCGTCGTCAGCAGGTCACGGGCCTGTCGCGCGAGCTGCGCCTTGTTCGCGCCGCTGCGCGCATCGGCGCGGAACGACGTCAGGAACGTCTCCGTGCGCGACAGGTACTGCGTCGCCGCAACCTCGTAGGCCAGGTTCGGGGCAGAATCGCCGGCTGCGGCGACGGCGACGCCGTTATCGGCATCCCACGACGCCCGAGCCGTCCATCGGCCGATGCCGATGCCGATGGCGAGGACCGCGGCGGCCGCGACGGCCCACCGCATCCAGGGACGGAGCTCGATGACGTGTTTGTTCCGGCGAGCGGCCTCGATACGCGCCCACATCTCCTCGCGAGGCGGGGTACGGGGTGCGTGGTACGTGGTACGGGCCGCGTCCTTCAGCCACTGTTCGAACT
>DASYRZ010000083.1:0-62887 GCA_036003865.1 Gemmatimonadales bacterium
GGGTCAGGACGAAAGTCATGGACCCAGGCCAGGCGGACTCGATCCCAGGTCCAAATGCGCTTGGTGAGCCGGTTGTGGTTTGGGGAATGCGACTCTCGAACCGTCGCGGCGCATTGAGACAGGCAGTCGCGCCGGCGAGGATTGCGGGGAGCAGGCAGCAGAGCGTCCTCTTCATGAAGACCTCGCGTCAGGGACTGCTCCATTCTACACTTCGAGCCATGACCCGTTGCGGCACCATCGTCCTGGCCGGCCGGCCTAACGTCGGCAAATCGACGCTGCTCAACGCGCTTGTAGGGGAACACCTCGCGATTGTGTCCCCCAAGCCACAATCGACTCGACTCCCGGTCGTGGGCTTGCTCACCAAAGACGACACGCAGTACATCTTTACCGACTCGCCCGGATTGCTCGAGCCGGAATACCAACTCCATGAAGTCATGCGGGCCACGGCGCTGCGTGCCATCGACGACGCGGAGCTCATCGCCTATCTGCACCCGCTGGCGGAGTACCCGGCACCCCCACTCGCGACCATCGCGAGGCTGACGCGCACCCCAGGCTCACCAATCGTCACCGTGTACACGAAGTCGGATGTCGTCCGACCGTCCGACCGTCCGGCCGTCCGACCGTCGGAAGTCTTCGTTTCCGCCGCAACCGGTGAAGGCATCGACACCTTGCTGGCCACGATTGCCGGGGCGCTGCCCGAAAGTCCCTTTCATTATGATCCCGATGAGCTCGCGACTCAGCCGATGCGCTTCTTCGCGGCGGAGTTCATTCGGGAAGCCGCCTTCGAGCAGCTCCATGAAGAGCTGCCCTACAGCGTGGCGTGCGAGATCGACGAGTTCCGGGAGGGCGCCGAGCCGGTATATATTCGGGCCGTACTGTACGTCGAGCGCGAGAGTCAGAAGGGAATCGTCATCGGCGAGGGCGGCCGCACCATCAAGGCGCTGGGCGCGGCCGCGCGCGCCAAGATCGAGGCGCTCCTCGGCCAGCGCGTGTTCCTCGATCTGCACGTGAAGGTATTACCCAAGTGGCGCCGCGACGCGCCTGCCCTCAAGCGACTGGGATACACTGGTTCATGAGCCTTGCCCCCGACCTGCTCGAGATTCTCGTCTGCCCCAAGTGCAAGGGGCCGCTCGAGCACCGCACGAGTCCCGAGGCGCTCGCCTGTCATGCGTGCCGGCTGATTTACGCCGTCGAAGACGACATCCCCATCATGCTGATCGATGAGGCGAAGCCGTTCTGACGGACGGGCGGACGGCCTGACGGCCGGACGGGCGGTCGCCGTTGCTCTTGGGCTCCTGACCGTCGGGCCGTCCGGCCGTCTGGCCGCTCAAGAAGCTCCGCACCTCTCTACCCAGCAAGCGCCGCTCAACGCTGGCGCCCTCTTTCTGGTGTTTCCGGTGGGGGCCCAGGCCGTCGGTATGGGACAGACCGCGACGGCGGCGGCGGGGCGGGGGGAAGCGGCCTTCTGGAATCCGGCGGGCCTCGCGACCCTCTCCGACGACGAATTCGCGCTGCACAGCGCGACCCTCGTCGCCGGACGCAGCAACGTGCTCGGCGCGTACTTCCCCTCGCGCGGCATCGGCGTGATCGGCGGCGCGGTGTACCTCGTCGACTACGGCGACCTCGACCGGACCGATATCAACGGCAATACGATCGCGCGCATCGCGCCACGCAACTTCGAATTCCTGGCGTCGTTCGCGACCAATCTCTCCGGCTCATTCGTCTTCGGCATCAGCTACAAGCTCGTCCAGTTCCGCGTGGACTGCAGCGGCGACTGCCGAGACTTTCCGGCCGGGACGGGCGCGACGCATGCCCTCGATTTGGGGGGGCAATTCCGCGTCGGGCCCGGCGGGCCGCTGCGTATCGGGATTGCCCTGCGCAACATCGGCTTCCGGCTGCAGGTCCAGAACCAGGCGCAAGCCGATCCCTTGCCCACGCGACTCGCCGTCGGCGCGCTGTACGAGGTTCGCCTGCGTCCCGCCATGGGCGGACGCACGCTCGATCAGGCGTTCGACGTGAAGCTCGCCGCCGACCTGGACAGCCCGTGGGGACAGGCGGGACAGTCCGAAACCCGCGTCGGTGTCGACGTCGGCTACCAGCGCCTAGTCCGCGTGCGCGCCGGCTACGCCTTCGTGCAGGACGGATTGAGTGGGCCGAGTGTCGGGCTCGGCATCGAGAGCGGCTCGCTCGGCGTGGATCTGGCGCGCGCGTTCCTCACCGGCTCCGATCTCCAGGCGGACAGTCCCACCTTCTTCTCGTTCCGGGTCACCTTCTAATGAAGCAGGCTGTCTGCTTCGCGGTGCTCGGTATCCTTGCCGCCGCGACGCCAGCCCGAGCGCAACAGCAGGAGCCACCGGCGAGCGTCTTCGTCCGGCCGCTCGCCTCGTTGCTCCTCCCCGGCACCGGCCAACTGCTGGCCCATCAGGATCGCGGGGCGGTGTACCTCGCCGCCGAAGTGTATCTCGTGTCGCGATTCCTGCAGCTCGACCACGAGGCCACGAGCGAAGCCCGGCGGTTTCAGAATCTCGCGTTCGACGTCGCGCGCCGCTCCTTCCAGCCGGTCCGCCGCGACACGATCTTCGAGTACTACGAGCAGATGGAGCGCTTCGCCGAAAGCGGCAGCTACGATGCCGACCCCGGCCCGGCGTTCGTTCCGGAGACCGACGCGCAGACGTATAACGGGTCGGTGTGGCTGCTCGCGCGGCGCACGTTTTGGGAGGATCCCAATGTGCCGCCCGACCCCACGTCGCCGCAGTACTGGAAGGCGTTGCAGTTCTATCAGACACGCGCCGTCGGTCCCAACTTCCAATGGAGCTGGCGCGATCATTCGCTCGAGCACGAGGTGTTCCGCGACTACATCAAACGCAGCGACACCGCGTTTCGCCGCGCCCAGACGCAGATCGGCCTGCTGCTCGCCAACCACGTGTTGAGCGCGGTCGATGCGCTGATTTCGGCGCGCCTGAGCGCCGCGGCGGGGCGGGGCACCTCCATGCGGACGACCGTGACTCCGAAGTACGCGGAGATCCGGTTTTCGCTCGAGTTCTAGTTCCTTCCCATGAATCTCTTTACAAGTCCAGAAGCCTGGCTCGGCCTGCTCACGTTGACGGTGCTCGAGATCGTCCTCGGCATCGACAACATCATTTTCATCTCCATCCTCGCGGGCAAGCTCCCCAGGGAGCAGCAGGGACGGGCGCGCCGCGTCGGTCTGATCGGCGCGATGCTCACCCGCATCGCGTTGCTGGCGGCGCTCGCCTGGATCATCCGACTCACCGCCCCATGGTTCGAGCTGCTCGGGCATCCGTTCTCGGGCCGCGATCTCATTTTGATTGCGGGCGGCCTGTTCCTGATCGCCAAGAGCACGCGGGAAATCCACGAAGGATTGGAAGGCGATGCCGGCCGCGCGAGCGGCGCGCTGCGGGCATCGTTCGCCGCCGTCGTGGGGCAGATCATGATCCTGGATGTGGTGTTTTCGCTCGATTCGGTGATCACCGCCGTCGGCATGGCCAGGCACTTGCCGGTGATGATCGCGGCGGTGGTGCTCGCCGTCGGCGTCATGTTGTTCGCGGCGACGCCGATCAGCGAGTTCGTGCACCGGCATCCGACCATCAAGATGCTGGGGTTGAGCTTTCTGCTGTTGATCGGCGTGTCACTCATCGCCGACGGCCTGGGGCAGCACATCGCCAAAGGCTACATCTATTTCGCGATGGGCTTCTCAGTGTTCGTCGAGATGCTCAACATCCGCGTGCGCGCGCGCAACAAGCCGGTCGCGTTGCGGGAGGCCTACACCGCCGAAACGCCGACACCACGCAGTTAATTTGACACGGGAGGCGACGAGGCCTAAGTTTAGGCAGTTTCTACCCTTACGAGAGGAGTAAGGTGCGGTCGCGCCAAGCCATTCTCTTCTTTTCGCCGGCTGGACGTTCCGTACCTGACTTCGTGACCGCATGGGTCAACGGGAAGGGATTACCTATCATCTCCCTTCCGCAGGCCGCAGGGGTGGAGGAGCGGGTGTTACGGGCGCTGCCGACGCTGGTCGTGATCGACGCCGACAGCGCCGGTGAAGAGGGGATGCAGCTGTGCGCCCGTCTCAAAGGCGACGCGTACACGGCGATCGTACCGCTCGCCGTGGTGACCAATCGCCATGCGACGGACGCGGTGCGGAAGTGGTTCGGGGCGGGCGCGGACGAGGTCATCACACCGCTGTTCGAGCCGGGCGAGCAGGCGGGACGGCTCGATGCCCTGGTGACGCGGGCCGAGCGCGATGTGGCGGTGAATCCCTCGACGCGGCTGCCCGGAACGACCGAGATCGAGCGCGAGATCAAGCGCCGGATGGAGCTGGGCGAGTTCTTCGCGGTGTGTTACGCCGACCTCGATCATTTCAAAGAATACAACGATCGCTACAGTTAGTACGACGGCGATCGCGTGATCTATCTGCTGTCCCGCATCCTCCACGACGTCGTGCGAGGGATGCTCGGCAAGCAGGGATTTGTCGGGCACATCGGCGGAGACGACTTCATTTTCGTCCTGCCGATCGAAAGCATCGCTCCCGTATGCAGTGAAGTGCTCGATGTGTTCGACACGCTCGTGCCGTACCAGTACAACGAGCAGGACCGGCGGGCGGGCTACTATTTCGGCAAGGACCGGCGCGGCCAGCTGCATCGCGTGCCGCTGATGACGTTGTCGATCGGGGTCGTGACCAATCAGCACCGCCGGTTCGCGCACCCGGCGCAGGTCAGCGAGCTGGCGACAGAAATGAAGAGCTACGCCAAGACGCAGGCCGGGTCGGTCTTCGTGGTCGATCGGCGTCATGATCGCGAGCCGGGAGAAGAGGGAAGCGGAGAGAACGAGGCGTGAACGTCACCTGTCCGTCGTGCGAAACGGTGTACCGGGTGGACCCGGCAAAGGTCCCCGCCGGAGGTCTGCGCGCGCGTTGCAGTGTCTGCAGCACCGTCTTCGCGGTGAGTCCGGATGGCGCCGGGGCCGCCGCCCCGACGCCTGTCGTATCCACACCCGCGCCCGCGCCCATGCCCGCGCGACCCGCGCCAGCTCCTCCCGCGCCGCCGCAACCGAGTGCACCGCCGCGGCCCGCGATGGCGCCGTCGCCGCCAGCGGCCCCGCCGATCAGCCGTCCGGCCATGCGGGGGGCGAACCCCTTCGCCCGGCCGGCCGTACCCGCCCGGCCCGCGCCGCCCGCCGTCGCGCCGGCAATGACGGCGCCGAGACCAGTTGCGCCGCGTCCGGTGCCACCAACGCCGCCCGCGCCGCCCGCGCCGCCCGCGCCCCCCGCGCCCCCCGCGCCCCCCGCGCCCCCCGTGTCCCGCGCGCCGTCCGCGCCTCCGGCTTCAGCTGCCCCGGCCCCCACCCCCGCCCCCGCCCCCGGCCCGGCAGCTGCAGGCACTACGCCGGGCAAGCGCAACACGGGTCCGTTGCGTGCTGTGAACCCGTTCATGGTGCAGGATCCGAAGCAAAAGGCGCGGCGGCTGGCGCGCGCGCTCATCTCCGACATGCTGGTTTATCATCCGGAGAAGCGGCAGCAGGGGATTCGCGACGGCACGTTGCCCCAGCTCTTCAAGGACGAGATCGATAAGAGCTGGCAGGAGTATGTCGAGCAAGTCGGCGCCGACATGGCGCAGAGCACGCCGTTCTGGAGCGAGGCGCTGAACGAGATTCTAGCGGGAGGACATAAGCTGTTCTAATGGCACTCGCCGACAGATTTGCCGATTTCGATCGCCGTCTCACCGAGCTCAGGGGCTTCCTTTGACGTCGACGGGAAGACCGCGCGGCTCGCGGAGCTCGAGCAGAAGATGGCGGACGGCGCCCTCTGGGCCGACTCCGAACGCGCCCGTCAGACGGTCACCGAAGTCAAATCCCTGAAGGGTTGGCTCGAGCCTTACCACGCCCTGCGCAAGCGCGTGGATGAAGGCCGTGAGTTGAACGAGCTCCTCGAAGCCGAATCCCACGTCGATCTTGCGCTGCAGCGCTCGCTCGAAACGGAAGCCGAGGAAATCGCCGGCCGGCTCGAGGCGCTGGAAATGCAAAACCTGATGCGCGGGCCCGATGACGTGCGGGACGCGCTCCTCACGATTCATCCGGGCGCCGGCGGCACCGAGTCGCAGGACTGGGCCGAAATGCTCGTGCGGATGTACACGCGCTGGGCGGAGCGGCACGGGTTCGGGGTCTCGATTCTCGACCTGCTGCCCGGCGACGAAGCCGGCATCAAGTCCGCCGAAATCGAGATCCGCGGCCGGTACGCGTTCGGATTGCTCAAAGCGGAGAAGGGCGTGCACCGGCTGGTGCGGATTTCGCCCTTCGACTCGCAGTCGCGGCGCCATACGTCGTTCGCGTCGGTGTTCGTCTATCCGGAAGTGGACGACGAAATCGAAATCGAGATCAAGGACGACGACCTGCGAATCGACGTGTTCCGCGCGTCCGGCAAGGGCGGCCAGCACGTCAACAAGACATCGTCTGCGGTGCGCATCACCCACTTGCCGTCGGGCATCGTAGTATCGTGCCAGCAAGAGCGCAGCCAGGGGAAGAACAAGGCGACGGCGATGAAAATGCTCAAGGCGCGCCTGTACGAGCGCGCGGTCGCCGAGCGCGAGGCGAAGAAGGCGGAAGTGGACAAACAGAAGACGGACATCGCGTGGGGGAATCAGATCCGTTCGTACGTGTTCCAGCCGTACACGATGGTGAACGATCATCGCACCGAGCTGAAGGTGAGCGACGTCCACAAGGTGATGGACGGTGACCTCGATCCGTTCATCGAGGCGTTCCTGCAGCGCTTCGGGAGTAACGGCAAGTGACAACCGGATTCGTCGAAGCGGCGCGGCGCGAGAAGCTAAAGGAGCTGCTGGAGCGCGGCGTCGCCCCGTTTGCCTACCGGTTCGAGCGGACCGCCACGGCGCAGCAGGCGGTTGCGGCGTACAAGAGCGATGACGATCCGGCGCGGTACGCGCTGGCGGGTCGGCTCGTCGCATTGCGGCCGCACGGCAAGACGACGTTCGCGCACCTCGAGGATGCGACGGGCAGGATCCAGCTTTACTTCAAGGGCGACGAGCTGGGGGCGGACCGCTACAGCCTCGTCGAGCTGCTCGACCTGGGAGATCATCTGGGCGTCGAAGGCCGGCTGATGAAGACCCGCACCGGCGAGATCACGCTGCGCGTCGCGGGATTCACGCTGCTCGCGAAGGCGTTGCGGCCCCTGCCGCTCGGCAAAGAGGACGCGAGCGGCGTGAAGCATGGGGAGCTGTCCGATCCGGAGCTACGCTCGCGCCAGCGCTACGCCGACCTCGCGGTGCATCCGGAGGTCCGCGAAGTGTTCCGGCTGCGGACCCGGATCGTGCAGGGAATCCGGGCTTTCCTCGATGCCAAGGGGTACTTGGAGGTGGAGACGCCGGTGCTCCAGCCGATCTACGGCGGCGCATCGGCGTGGCCATTCAAGACGCATTACGAAGCGCTGGACGCGACCTTCTACCTTCGCATTGCCGATGAGCTGTATCTGAAGCGCTGCCTCGTCGGGGGTCTCGAAAGAGTGTACGAGATCGGACACGATTTTCGGAACGAGGGGTTGTCGCGGTTCCACAATCCCGAATTCACCATGGCGGAGTGGTATCAGGCGTATGCGGACTACAACGACGTGGCGGCGCTGACCGAAGAGATGCTGGCGACTCTCGTGCTCGATCTGTTCAAGACGAGCGAGCTCACGCGTCACGGCACGAGGCTGTCGTTCGCGCGCCCGTTCGCGCGGAAGGATTACTACGGGCTGGTCCGCGAGCATGCGGGTCTCGATTTGACGAAGACGACGGATGCCGAGCTGCGTGGCGTGTTGAAAAAGCACAATGCGCCCCCCGCCGACATCGCCGCGCTCAGCGGTCCGAAGCTCATCGATGAGGTCTTCAAGACCTGCGTCGAGCCCAAGCTGGTGCAGCCGACGTTCGTGTTCGACTATCCGCTCGCGCTCTCGCCGCTCGCCAAGCCGAAGCGTGGCGATCCGACCAAGGTCGAGCGCTGGGAGCTGTTCGTGCAGCACCGCGAGCTCGCCAACGCGTTCAGCGAGCTGAACGATCCCGACGAGCAGCGCCGCCGTTTCGAGCAGCAGGCCGCCTTCCGCGCCGCGGGCGACGCCGAGGCGCAGCAGCTGGACGAGGATTTCCTGCGCGCGCTCGAGTACGGTATGCCGCCCGCCGGCGGCGTGGGGCTCGGCGTGGACCGGCTGACGATGATCCTCGCCGATCAGACCAACATTCGTGACGTCATCCTGTTTCCGATGCTCCGGCCCGAATGATCTCCGTCACCGCCGTCGAGCTCCTGAAGGCCTTGTTCGTCGTCGCGGCCGCCGTCGCTCTCTTTGTGATCGTGACGAATTGGCCGTCGCGGCTCGACCGGCTCGTGGCGATGCGCTATCTGCGGAGTCGCCGCTCGTCGCGGCTCGTGTCGCTGATCACCGTGATCGCCGTCGGCGGCGTCACGATCGGCGTGATGGCGCTGGTGATCGTGCTCGGCGTGATGAACGGGATGCAGAACGACCTGCGCGAGAAGATCCTGGTCGTCAATCCGCATTTGCGCGTGTTGACGTACGGCGAGGGGCTGCGCCTGGACGATTGGCCCGACGTGCTGGCCAAGGTCCGCCGCGTCCCGGGCGTGGACGCTGCAGAGCCGTTCGTCATGACGCAGGGACTGCTGTCAGCGGGGCACGATTATGCCGAGGGCGTCATGGTGATCGGACTCGAGCCCGACACGGGAAGGCGGGCCGTGACCACCCTGCCGCATTACTTCAAGCAGGGTGATCTGACGTTCCGCACGGCGCAGCCCAACGTCGAGGGCGGCATCGCCATCGGGACGCGGCTCTCGAGCAAGCTCTCGGCGTACCCGGGTGACGTCATCACGATGGTCGCCCCCGCCGGCTCGCAGTTCAATCGCAGCCTCGGCGCGTTCGTGCCCAAGTATCGCCGGTACGAGGTCACCGGGTTGTTCGAGACCGGCATGTACGATTACGACAACAGCTATGTGGTGATGTCCCGGCGGACGGCGCAGGAGTTCGCGGGGCTGGGCGGTGCGGTGACCGGGATCGAAGTGCGGCTCGTACATCCGGAGCAAGCGACCGAGGCCGGCCAGCGGATCGAAGGCATTCTGGGTTATCCCTACCGCGCGCTCGACTGGCAGCTCCAGAACCGCTCGCTGTTCTCGGCGCTCAAGCTCGAGAAGCTGGGGATGGGGCTGGTGGTGTTTCTGATCTGCGTCGTCGCGGCGTTCAACGTGGTCGGCACGCTGACGATGGTCGTACGCGACAAAACGCGCGAGATCGGCATCCTGCTGGCGATGGGGATGCAGCGCGGCCGCATCCGCCGCGTCTTCCTCACGCAGGGGGTGTTGATTGGCTTGACGGGCACGGTGCTGGGTGCCGTGCTCGGGCTGATCGGGGGCTCGCTCGTGAACCGCGGGCAACTCATCCCGATCGATCCGTCGATCTACTTCATCGACCATCTGCCGGTGTTGAACAACCCGCTCGACGCCCTGGCGGTCATCGGCGCGAGTCTGGTCATCGCGACGCTGGCGCCGCTGTACCCGAGCACGCAGGCGGCCCGGCTCGATCCGGTGACCGCGATCCGCTACGAATGAACTCGCTCCTCGTGGCCAAGGCGATCCGGCGCGTCTTCGCCGGGGGTGACGGGCAGCTGCTCGAGATCCTGCGCGGTATCGACATGGAAGTGCGGCGCGGCGAATTCGTCGCGATCGTGGGCGCGTCCGGGGCGGGGAAGAGTACGCTGCTGCACCTCCTCGGCGCGCTGGACAGCCCGACGACCGGCGATATTTGGTTGGACGGATCGCGCTATGCCGACCTCGACGCCCGGGGAGCGGCGGAGCTCAGGAACCGCAAGCTCGGATTTGTGTTCCAGTTTCATCATTTGCTGCGTGAATTCTCGGCGCTGGAAAACGTGATGATGCCGCTGCTCATTGGAGGAACGTTGCCCCGGAAAGCGCGCTCGCGCGCCGAGGAAGTGCTGTCGGAAGTCGGCCTGGCCGGGCGCATGAGCCATCGGCCGGCGGAGCTCTCCGGCGGGGAGCAGCAGCGCTGCGCGGTGGCGCGCGCGCTGGTGCACGATCCGAGCGTGGTGCTCGCCGACGAGCCGTCGGGCAACCTCGATCACGCAAACGCGGAGCGGCTCCACGAGATCTTTTTCCGGCTGGCGCGCGAGTACGAAACGGCGGTGGTAGTCGTCACCCATAACCGTCAGCTCGCCGGACGGGCGGACCGGGTGCTCTTGCTGGAGGACGGCCGGCTCACGACAGTGAGCTCGGTCGATGCGATTCCGTAGATGCTGTGCGACAACTGCAAGGAACGCGACGCCATCATCAACCTGACCCAGGTCGAGCATGACTCCAAGGTCACGCTCCACTTGTGCGAGCAGTGCGCCCAGCAGAAAGGTGTCGAGACCGGTGGCGCCGTGCTGAAGAGTCCCCTGGGCAACTTCCTCGGCGCGGTTGTGAAGGGCGGGGGGGGGGGAGGGGTCGCCGGCGCGCTGGTGTCGGCGGCGGGCGACGGGCTGCGCTGTCCGGCGTGCGGCAGCACGCTGCGCGATTTCCGCGACTCGGGACGCCTGGGCTGCGACCAGTGCTATGTGTCCTTCGACACGCACCTGCGCGACCTGCTGCGGCGGCTGCATGGCTCGAGCCAGCACGTCGGGGAGCGCTATGAGGCGCCGGGCGCCAGCGCCGACTCCGATCCGCGCAGCCGGCTGCTCGATTTGAAAGCGCAGCTGCGGCGCGCCGTCGAGGGCGAGAACTTCGAGTTGGCGGCCGAGCTGCGGGACCGCATCCGGGTGCTGGAATAATGGACCTCTCACTGCTTCCTGACGGCGGGATGCGCTGGCTGGACGCCTCCGGACCCAGGTCCACGATCGTCCTGTCGACCCGGATCCGCCTGGCCCGCAATGTCCGCGGCGTGCCGTTCAGCCAGCGCGCGAAGGACTCCGACCGGACCGGGGTGCTGCAGCGCGTCAGCGAGGCTGCGGCGTCATCCGAGCATCTGGGTGCCGCCGTGGCGTTTCACCTGGACGAGATGGAGCGGCCAGAACGGCAGTTACTGCACGAACGTCATCTCGTCAGTAAGGAGTTGGCAGCGCTGGAGCGGGAATCGCGGCCGCGACCCGGCGCGGCGTTGCTCGTGCAAGACCAGGTCGGCGTGATGGTAAATGAAGAGGACCATTTGCGACTGCATGGCATGTGGTCCGGCTTCGACTTGGAAGACGCGTATGCCGCGGTCGAAGCGGTGGATGCCGAGTTAGGACGTCTCGTTCCTTTCGCCTTTCATCCTGAATTTGGCTATCTTACGTCCTGTCCGACGAATGCAGGAACCGGGCTCCGGGCCAGTGTTCTTATCCATTTGCCGGGCCTTGTTTTGACCAAAGAAATCAACAAAGTTCTGCAAGGACTGTCGCAGGTAGGATTGACCTTTCGGGGCTTATACGGGGAAGGCAGTGAAGTTGTCGGGAATTTCTTCCAGCTGTCCAACCAAACAACCTTGGGGAAGACTGAAGACGAGCTGATCGATCACCTCGGGAAAATCGTGCGGCAGGTCGTCGAGTACGAAGAACAGGCACGAGACGTGCTGTTGAGAACGGCACCCGAGGAAGTGGAAGACAAGACTTGGCGTGCCTACGGCCTTCTCAAGCATGCGCGCCGGTTGTCATTTGAAGAGACGATGAACCTGTTGAGCGGAGTGCGGTTGGGTGTCGGCCTGAATCTGCTGCCCGGGCCGGGGGTATATACGCTCAACAAGCTGCTGATCTACACTCAACCTGCGCACCTGGCGGCAATGGACGGCCGGTCTACCGGCGACCGTGAGCTGCCGACGGTGCGCGCTGCGTTTGTGCGGCGCCTGCTCGAAGCGGAGTCCAGCTGAACGGCGAAAGGTGAGTTCGAGATAGATGAACGGGTACAATTTCACGGATCGCGTTCGGAAAGTTCTGCAGATGGCGCGCGAAGAAGCGGCGCGTCTGCATCACGAGTACGTCGGCACCGAGCACATCCTGCTCGGCTTGATCCGCGAGGGCGAGGGCGTCGCCGCGGCGGTCCTGACCAATCTCAACGTCGATCTCGAGGAGATTCAGCAGAAGATCGAAGAGACGGTCAAAAAAGGGAAAGCGGCGGCGGCGGCCGGTCCTGACCTGCCGTATACGTCGCGCGCTAAGAAGGTGCTCGAGCTGGCGATGAGCGAGGCGCGGGAACTGAATCACTCCTACGTGGGCACCGAGCATCTGCTGCTCGGCCTGCTGCGCGAAGAGAAGGGGATCGCCGCGCAGGTGCTGACCGACGCGGGCGTGAACCTCGAGCAGGCGCGCGCGGAAACGCTGCGGCTGCTCGGCAGCGAGATGCCCTCGACGCCCGCGGGCGGCGGCACCGGCGCGCAGCCGACGCCGCCGAAGAGCGAGAAGAAATCCAAGACGCCGGCACTCGACCACTTCTGCCGTGACCTGACGCAGCTCGCCGCGGAGGGATCGCTCGATCCCACCATCGGCCGCCAGAAGGAAATCGAGCGCGTGATGGAGATCCTGTCGCGCCGCAAGAAAAACAATCCGGTCCTGATCGGCGAGCCCGGTGTCGGCAAGACGGCGATCGTCGAGGGCCTGGCGCAGCTGATCGCAGGCGGGCAGTGCCCCGACGCGCTCAAGGATCACCGCGTGCTGTCGCTCGACATGGCCGCCGTCATCGCCGGAACCAAATACCGCGGCCAGTTCGAAGAGCGCCTGAAGGCGGTCATCAACGAGATCGCCCAGAACAAGACCATCATTCTGTTCATCGATGAGCTGCACACGCTGGTGGGTGCCGGCGCCGCCGAAGGCGCGGTCGACGCCTCCAACATGCTGAAGCCGGCGCTGGCGCGCGGCGAGCTGCAATGCGTGGGCGCGTCGACGCTCAACGAATACCGCAAGTACATCGAGAAGGACGGGGCGCTCGAGCGCCGCTTCCAGACGGTGATCGTCGATCCGCCCACCGTCGAAGAGACGATCGAGATCCTCAAGGGGCTGCGCAAGCGCTACGAGGACCATCATCGCGTCGTCATTCCCGATGAGACGCTGGTCGAGGCTGCGAAGCTGTCCGAGCGCTACATCACGGACCGCTTCCTGCCCGACAAGGCCATCGACGTGATCGACGAAGCGGGTGCGCGCGCCCGGCTCGCGGCGCAGGTGCCGCCGCCGGAGGTCGCCGAGCTGAAAGACAAGCTCGAGGGCATCAACGGCGATAAAGAAGCAGCCGTGCGCGATCAGAACTTCGAGCGCGCCGCGTCGCTGCGCGACGCCGAGCGCGAGCTGCAGACGGAGATCCGCCGCAAGCAGGAGGAGTGGGAGCGCGAGCGCCAGACCCGCCGGCCCACGATCAACGAGGAAGGCGTGGCCTTCATCGTGTCGCGCTGGACCGGGATCCCGGTCACGCGGCTGCAGGAAGCGGAAACGGCGCGCCTGCTGCGTATGGAAGACGAGCTGCACCAGAGCGTCGTCGGTCAGAACGAAGCGATTCAGGTGATCTCGCGGGCGATCCGGCGCAGCCGCGCCGGCCTCAAGGACCCTAAGCGGCCGATCGGCTCCTTCATCTTCAGCGGGCCCACGGGCGTGGGCAAGACCGAATTGGCGCGCGCGCTGGCGCGGTTCCTGTTCGCCGACGCGCAGGCGCTGATCCGCGTCGACATGTCGGAGTATATGGAGAAGTTCTCGGTGAGCCGGCTGATCGGCGCGCCGCCGGGATACGTGGGCTACGAAGACTCGGGCACCCTCACGAAGGCGGTGCGGCGCAAGCCCTACTCGGTGGTGCTGCTCGACGAAATCGAGAAGGCGCATCCCGACGTGTTCAACATCCTGCTGCAGGTGCTCGACGAGGGCCACCTCACCGACAACTACGGCCGGATGATCGATTTCAAGAACACCGTCGTGATCATGACGTCGAACGTCGGCGCGCGCGACGTGGTGAAGGGCAAGACGCTCGGCTTCGGGCAGCCCGACGCGAAGAACGAGTTCGACCGCATGTCCGAAAAGGTCAAGGAAGAGGTCAACAAGGTCTTCAATCCGGAGTTCTTGAACCGGTTGGACGACGTGATCGTGTTCCACTCGCTCAATCGCGAGCACATCGCGCTGATCGTGGCGATCCTGGCGCGCGACGTGCAGAAGCGCCTGGGCGAGGAGGAGTTGACGCTGCGGCTGACCCAGGCCGCGACCGACTTCCTCGTCGATCACGGCTATGACGAGCACTACGGCGCGCGGCCGCTCAAGCGCGCCATTCAGAAATACGTCGAGGACCCGCTGTCGGAGAAGATCCTCGTCGGAGATTTCGCCAAGGGTGACGAGATCGAGGTGGACGTCGCCCCCGACAAGGAGCGCCTGGGGTTCAAGGCACTCTCCGGCTCGAAGGCGTGATCCGCCGGCTCACTCTCCCAATCTTATTGAGTCTCGCCGCCGCCGCCCCGCGCCTGTGCCTGGCACAGGCCGGCGTGGCGGCGGGCGCGCAGACGCCTGTCCCCGACTCCATCGCGGTGGTCGGTGCGAAGCGCAATAGCACCGCCAGCGTCATCCAGGTCAGCGGGCTCGCGCCGGGCCGGGCGATCAACTATCGCGACGTGCAGCGCGCGATCCAGGCGCTGTACGCGAGCGGCCAGTTCGACGACGTGGCCCTGACCCAGGAGCAGACCCCCAGCGGCAGGAAGGTGCTCGTGATTCACGTGCACGAGCGGCCGCTGCTGGTGAAGTGGGCGATCCGCGGCGTGCAGCGCGTCGCCGAGCACAGCGTGCGCGACAAGGTGGCGCTCTCCGAGGGCCGGCCGCTCGATCTCGCCGGCGTCGCGCGCGCCCGCGCGCGCATCGATTCACTGTATCACGCCCGGGGCTACTACCTCGCGCGCACCAAGCCGCTGTACGTCTACGAGCGGGATTCGTCGAGCGTGCGCGTGATCTTCGACATCGACGAAGGCCGCCGGGTCGCGATCGCCCGCGTGGATTTCCAGGGCAACACGCATTTCACCGACGAGCAGCTCGCGACGCAGATGAGCTCGCGCCCCGAGGGGTTCTGGTGGTTCCGCTCGGGCGAGTACGACGACGACAAGATCGCCGACGATCTGCACCAGAAGCTGCCGTCGTTCTACGGCAAGCAGGGCTACGTGGACTTCCAGGTGCTCGACGATACCCTGATCGTGCACGAGCGGACCGGGAAAGCGACGCTCGTCGTGACCGTCAGCGAAGGTGAGCCGTACCGCATCGGCTCGTTCGAGATCGTCGGCAACCGCCGCTTCTCGACCGAAGAGCTGCAGACCTTCTATCCCTTCACCGGGGAGCAGCGCACCGGACTTTTGGGACTCGGCGGGAAGCGGCACACCGTCTACTTCGACGACCAGCAGTGGCAGGACGCCACGCGCAAGCTGCAGACGCTGTACTACAACAACGGGTACATCTACGTGAGCGTGCGGCCCGACGTGCTGCGCCGCACGGCGCCCGACGGCAAGCCGGTCGTGGACCTGCGCTGGGTCATCACCGAAGGCCAGCCGGCGATCGTCAGTCACGTCGAGATCCGCGGCAACGACGTCACGCACGACCGCGTCATCCGCGAGGCGATCGTCATGGTGCCCGGCGACGTCTTCCGCCAGGATGCCTTGCTCGCGTCCTACCAGCGCGTGTCGAACCTCGGCTTCTTCAACCAGCCGTTGCCGTTCCCCGATACCAAGCCCGCGAACGACCAGGGCGACATCGACGTCGTGTTCCGGGTCTCCGAAAAGCACACCGGCAACATCAACTTTGGCGCGTCGGTCGGGCAGGGCACGGGGGTGGGCGGCTTCCTCGGTCTGGATGAGCCCAATCTGTTCGGCCAGGGCAAGCGCGGCCGGTTCCAGTGGCAGTTCGGCAAGAACATCAACGACTTCGACGTCTCGTTCACCGATCCCGCCGTGCGGGAGACGCGCATGTCGGCGACGATCGGCGTGCACAACACGCGCGTGCGCTACATCGTCGGGAACTTCGGGCGGCTGCGGCGGCGGGGCGCGAGCCTGCAGCTCGGCTTCCCGGTGTTCGGCGACAATTACACGCGGCTGTTCCTGTCGTACGGCATCGATCAACAGAGCTTCAACGGGACCGACAACACGACCGCGCTCTTCCGCTGTAACAACTGCGTGCGCTCCACGATCGGGGCGTCGTTAATGCGCGATACCCGCATCGACCTGCCGTTCCCGACCGCCGGCACGATGGTGCAGGCCGGGTTGTCGCAGAGTGGTGGGTTGCTCGGCGGGTCGGGCAACTTCCAGCGCATCGACATCGAGGGTCATTTCTACGCTCCGATCGGCAGCCTCGGCAGCTCGCCGACGTCGAACGTCAAGTTCGTGCTCGGGCTCTCGACGCGGTCGGGCTTCGTGTTCGGCAGCTCGCCGTTCTTCGAGCAGCTCTTCACCCTGGGCGGCACCCAGTTCTTCATCCCGTTGCGCGGCTACGACGAAGGCTCGATCACGCCGTTCGGGTACGATCCCAACGCGGGCGCGCAGATCAACCCGAATGCGTTCGGGAAGGCCTTCTTCTCGATGACGGGCGAGTTCGGCATGCGCGTCTCGCAGATGCTCTATCTCTCGACCTTCTTCGACGCCGGGAACGTCTGGTCGCGGCCGGCGCAATTCGATCCCACGCGGCTGTTCCGCGGCGCCGGGATCGGGGCCGCCGTCATCTCGCCGCTCGGGCCCCTCGGGATCGATTACGCTTACGGATTCGATCGGGTCGACCTCAATGGACGGCCCAAACCCGGCTGGAAGCTGCACTTCAAGCTCGGCAATTTCTTCTAAGCCAGACCCGCTTTCCCACGTCCTACTCCGGGAGTTCCCGCGTTATGCAGCGCTTCGTGCTCGTTTGGCTCGCCGCCGTCGCCGTGCTCGCCACGGCGTCTCCCACCCTGTTCGGACAGGGTCCGCAGTCCGCGTCGGCGCCGCTCAAGATCGCGTTCATCAACTCTCAGGAGATCCTGAAGAACACCCCGGGGTATGCCGCCGCGGAATCGACATACCGCAAGGAGCTGCAGGCCGCGGAGAACGAAGTACAGCGGCTGCGGCAGCAGCTCGATTCCGCGTATCAGGTGTTCCAGCAGCAGTTGATCGTCCTGTCGCCCGCGGCGAAGGCGACGAAACAAAAGGACCTGGATGCGATGGATCAGCGCATTCAGCAGCGCGGCAACGAGCTCCGGGACAATCTGGCGCGGCGGGAGCAGGAGCTGCTGGGCCCGCTCAACACCCGCATCCGAGCCGTGATCGAGGGGATCCGGGCCGAGATGAATTACGCGATGATTCTCGATGCCGATGCGGCGGGGGGCGGCTACATCGCGGCGGCGGATCCGTCGCTCAACATCACGCCCCGGGTGCTGCAGCGCCTGAACCAGGCGCAGTAGCTCACCACGCGCACACTTTCCGCGAGTGAGATCGCGGCGCTCACCGGCGGCAAGCTGGTGGGGCCAGGAACGACCACCGTCGCTGGGATCGCGCCGCTCGAGCGCGCGGGTCCCGGCGACGTCTCGTTTCTTGCCTCGCCCCGATACGTCCCATACTTTGAGCGCACCAGCGCCTCGCTCGTGCTCGTCGCGCCGGCGTTCGAGTCGGCGGCCGGAGGACCGGAGACGCGCATCATCGTCCCCGACCCGTATGCCGCGCTGCTGGTCGTGCTTCCCGTGCTGTATCCGCAGGCCGTCTGGGAAGCGGGCATCCATCCGACCGCCGTCGTGGGACGAGGCGCCACGTGGCAGGAGCCGGTGGAGATCGGCCCGCAGGCGGTCATCGGGCGCGACGCGCAGCTCGGCAAGAACGTCCGCATCGGCGCGGGCTGCGTCCTCGGCGACGGCGTGGCCGTCGGCGACGACACGCAGCTGTATCCGGGCGTCACGCTCTACTCCGGGACGGCGCTCGGCAGGCGCGTGATCGTACACGCGGGCGCGGTGTTGGGGAGCGACGGGTTCGGCTACATCCCGGGGAAAGGCGGCGAGGACCACCGCAAGATCCCGCACGTGGGGCGCTGCCTCATCGGCGACGACATCGAGATCGGCGCGAACACGTGCATCGACCGCGGCAGCGTGGACGATACCGTCATCGGATCGGGCACGAAGATCGACAACCTGGTCCACATCGCGCACAACGTGCGGATCGGCGCGCGCTGCCTCATCATGGCGCAAGCCGGCATCGCCGGCAGCGTGCAGGTGGAGGATGATGTGATCATCGCCGGTCAGGCAGGCGTCTCGGACCACCTCACGATCGGACGCGGCGCGCGGCTGCTCGTGCAGTCGGGACACATCGCCGACGTCCCGGCCGGCGCGACCATGTTCGGGTATCCGGCGCGCGCGCACCGCCAGTTTCTGCGGGCACAGGTCGCCATGTACCGGCTCGCGAAAATCGTGGACGAGCTCGAGGAGCTGGTCCAATCCAAACCAGAGCCGCCCCCTGCCGCCCCCCCCCCTGAGCGGTAGGCGCTCCGTCACGCGTCCCGCGGCGCTGCGCGGTACGGGGCTGCACACGGGCGCCACGACGGAAGCGACGTTTCTGCCGGCGCCGGCGGGGCAGGGAATCATCTTCCGCCGCACCGATCTCGCCGGCAACCCGGAGATCCCGGCGCGGCTGACCGAGGTCGAGGCGGTCGAGCGGCGCACGGCGATCGGCCACGGCGCGGCGACGATTCATACCGTCGAGCATGTGCTGGCGGCGGTCGCCGCGCATGTGATCGACGATCTCACGATCGAGCTCACCGGCCCCGAGCCGCCGATTCTCGACGGCAGCGTGCAGCCCTACTTCGACGCGCTGACGCAGGCGGAACCGGCGGCGGTCGGAGGCGAGCCGGCGGTGCTGACGGTCACGGCGCCGTTCACCGTGACCGACAAAGATGCGGCCTACGTGGTGGCGCCGGCGAAGACATTCCGGCTCACCGTCGCCATCGAATGGCCGCATCCCTTGATCGGACGGCAGGCGGGCACCTACGAAGTCACGCCCGAGAATTTCGCGGCCGAGCTGGCGCCGGCACGCACCTTCGGCTTCACGCACGAGGTCGCCGAGCTGCAGGCGCGCGGGCTGATCAAGGGAGCGTCCGAGACGAACGCGATCGTGCTGGACGAGCGCGGCGTGGTACACGGCGGCAAATTGCGCTGGCCGGACGAGTTCGTCCGGCACAAGGCGGCGGACATCGTAGGGGACCTGGCGCTGACCGGCGCTCGGATTCAGGCTCATGTGGTGGCGACGCGGCCCAGCCACGGCGGCAATATCGCCCTGGCGCGCGCGCTCGCTCGCGCAGGGAGGCGCACCGGAATGCCGGCGATGGACATCGCGAAGATCATGGACTATCTGCCACACCGCTATCCGTTCCTGCTGGTCGACCGGATCATCGAGGTGGAAGGGCAGAAACGCATCGTCGGCATCAAGAACGTCACGATCAACGAGCCGTTCTTTCAGGGGCATTTCCCCGGACATCCCATCATGCCGGGCGTGCTCATCATCGAGGCGATGGCGCAGGTCGGCGGGATGCTGCTCATGAGCCATTTCGAGGGCCAGGACACGGCCAACAAGGTCGTCTACTTCATGTCGTTGGATAAGGTGAAGTTCCGCCGTCCCGTGGTGCCCGGGGACCAGATCCGCTTCGAGCTCGAGATGCTGCAGTTTCGCGGCAAGACCTGCAAGATGAAGGGCGCGGGGTTCGTGGATGGACAGGTCGTCGCCGAAGCCGAGATGATGGCGATGGTGGTCGATAAGTGATCCATCGGACCGCCTTGATCGATCCGACCGCCGAGCTCGGCGCCGACGTCGCGGTCGGACCGTATTGCGTCATCGGTCCCAAGGTGACCGTGGGGGAGCGCTGCAGCATCGCGGCGCACGCGGTGCTCGAGCGCAACACGCGCGTCGGCGACGGCGTGAAGATCGGCTACGGCACCGTCATCGGGAACGACCCGCAGGACCTGAAATACAAGGGCGAGGAAACGTGGGTGGAGATCGGCAGCGGCACGATCATCCGCGAATACTCGACGATCAATCGCGGCAGCTCGGCGACCGGGAAGACGACGGTGGGGGAGCGCTGCTTCCTGATGACATACGTGCACGTCGCCCACGATTGCGTGATCGGCAACGACGTCATCATCGCCAATGCCGTCCAGATGGCCGGCCACGTGACCGTCAACGAGCGCGCCATCATCAGTGGACTCGTCCCGATCCATCAGTTCGTCCGGATCGGGACGTATTCGTTTGTGGGCGGCGGCTCGCGGGTCAACCAGGACGTGCCGCCCTACACCAAGGCGGCCGGGAATCCGGTCCACCTCTACGGACTGAACTCGGTCGGCCTGCAGCGCGCCGGCTTCACGCCCGAGGTGAAGCTCGCGCTGAAGCGCGCCTATCGGCTGGTGTTCAACTCCGATCTCACCGTGAGCCAGGGCATCGCCCGGGCGCGCACCGAGCTGCCGGAGGTCCCCGAGGTCGAGACGTTTCTGGCCTTCATCGAGGCGTCGCAGCGCGGGGTGATGGTGTGACGCAGCGCCTGCGGCCGGTCCGCGTCGGTGTGGTGGGTGCGGGCGCGCTCGGTTTCCACCACATCCGGCTCCTCAAGCAGATCGAGGGCGCGGATCTCGTGGGGTTCTACGACCACAACTCGACGCGGTCCGCGCAAGTCGCCAAGGAGCTCGAGACCACGGCATTTCCGTCACTCGAGGCGCTGCTGGACCGCGTTGAAGCGGTCACGGTGGTGGTGCCGACACCCGCCCACGTGGAGGTCGCGCTCCCGGTGCTCGAGCGGAATCTGCACGCGCTCGTCGAAAAACCGCTCGCTGATACCCTGCCCGGCGCCGAGCAACTGGTCCACACGGCGGGAGAGCGCGGCGTGTGTCTGCAGGTGGGCCACGTGGAGCGATTCAACCGGGCGGTGCGCGCGGCTGCGTCCTATCTCGACGAGCCGCGCTTCCTCCAGACCGAACGCCTGGCGCCATTCCAGCCGCGCGGCACCGATGTCGCTGTGATCCTCGATCTCATGATTCACGATCTCGATCTGGTGCTGGAGCTGGTGCGCTCGGAAGTCGGCGAGGTGCGCGCGACCGGCGTGGCGATCCTCACGCCGCACGTCGATATCGCGAACGCCCGCGTCGAGTTCGCCAACGGCGCAGTCGCGGTCATCACGGCGAGCCGGGTGTCGCGCGAGCGCACCCGCAAGCTGCGCATCTTCCAGCCCACCGGTTATTTCTCGCTCGACCTCGCGCAGGGCAACGGCCACTTCTACCGCTTGAAAGACGGCTGGCAGGGATTCAACGCCACCCGGATGGAAGACGTCGTCGAGCACGTCCGGCTGGAGGCCCCCGAGGCCGAACCCTTGAAGCTCGAGCTGGAGAGCTTCCTGCGCGCGGTGCGCGGCGACGGCGACGTCGTGGTCACCGGCGCGGCCGGCCTGCAGGCGTTGTCCCTCGCCTATCGCGTCGCCGACGCTATCAGCGCCTCGCCGCTCGCCGCGGCGCGGCCGTGACGCGGATCTACATCTCGGCAGGCGAGCCGTCGGCGGATGCGCACGCTGCCGCGGTCGCCGCCGCGCTGCGCCGGCGCATTCCGGGAGTGGAGCTCGAAGCACTGGGGGGGCCGCTGCTCGAGCGCGCCGGCGTCCGTGTCCTCGACCGGATGGAATCCTACTCCGTCGTCGGTTTCGTTGAAGCGCTCGCCAAGATTCCGGCCCATTACCGGCTGCTGCGCCGCATCAAGCAGTCCTTCCACGCCAAGCGCTACGATCTCGTGATTCTGGTCGATTATCCGGGTTATCACCTCCGTGCCGCCGCGGCGGCCGCCGCCGCCGGCATTCCCGTGTTGTATTACATCGCTCCGCAGATGTGGGCGTGGGGTCCCAAGCGGGTGCGCAAGCTCGCCCCCGTGAATCAGCTCGCGGTAATCCTGCCGTTCGAGGAAAAGTTCTTTCGCGAACGCGGTGTTGCCGCAACGTTCGTCGGACATCCCCTGAAAGACCGTTCGGCGCCGCCGGCGCGCGGCGACGCGCGCCGGACCCTCGGCCTCGATCCGGGCCGGCCCACGCTCGGCCTGTTTCCCGGCAGCCGCAGGCAGGAAGTCAAACGGCACTGGCCCATCTTCCGGGCGGCAGCCGCGCAGGTCGCTGCCGCGCGTCCCGACGTCCAGATCATCGCGGCGGGAACCCGCGACGCGGAATATCCCGATCCCGGCGCCATCAAAGTCCATCTCGGCGATCCGCTGCCCGTGTTCGCGGCGGCGGACGCGGGGATCTGCAAGTCGGGCACGACGACGCTGGAGGCGGCGATCGCGGACGTGCCGATGGTCATCACCTACCGCGTGCATCCGATCACGTCCTACATCGCGTTTCGGCTGGTGCAGGTGCCGTGGGTCGGTCTCGTCAATCTCGTGGCCGGCTACGAGGTCGCGCCCGAGTTCCTGCAACGGCGCGCTACCGCCGCGGCGCTCGCCGGCGGCGTGCTGCCGCTGCTCGATGCCGCCAACCCGATCACGCGCCGGCAGCGGGAAGGACTGCAGCTCGTGCGCGAGCGTCTGGGCGCGCCGGGCGCCGCGGACCGCGTCGCCTATCTGGCCGCAGGGCTGATCAGATGAAGCTGCGTTGGGCGGAGCCGATCGGCGCGCGGATCGGCTCGGCGCTGGTCCGTGCCCTCGCGGCGACCTGGCGCTATCGGGTGACCGGAGACGAACACATACGGGCGCTGCGCGAGACGCGACGCCCGTTCGTGTTCGTGCTGTGGCACAGTCGCATCCTGCCGTTGCTGTACCGCCATCGCGGGGAGGACGTGGTCATGCTGATCAGCCGGCATCGCGACGGCGGGTATCTCGCGGATGTGGGCGCGCGCTGGGGATACCGCTCGGTGCGCGGCTCGACCCGGCGGGGCGGCGAAGTGGGACTGCTTGGCGTCGTGAGGGCATTGGAAGGCGGCGCCGTGGTCGCCATTACTCCCGACGGCCCACGGGGACCCGCCGAGCGCGTGCAGCCGGGTGCGATCGCGGCCGCGCAGCACGCCGGCGTGCCGATCATACCGGTCGGCGCGCGTCCGTCCTCCGCCTGGTATCTCCGGTCGTGGGATCGCATGTGCATTCCGAAGCCGTTCGCGGCGATCGACGTCGCCTACGGCGCGCCGATTCGTGTCGCCGCGGGTAAAGAGGGCCTGCGGGAGGCGATCGACGCAGTGACGCGTAGCTTGCACGAGGTCACGGGAACGGCATGAGCGCTCAGCGGATTGCGCAGTGGCTGTGGTGGAGCGGGGCGGCGCCGGCGCGCGCCGCGCGGGGCGTGCTGCTGCCCGTCGCCTTCCTCTATCGCACGATCATGAGTGCCCGCGCGCGCGCGTACTCGCGCGGCTGGCTGCGGCAGCGGCCGCTGCCCCTGCCGGCGGTTGCGATCGGCAACCTGGCCGTCGGCGGCGCCGGGAAGACGCCGCTCGCGGCGTGGACGGCGGCGTTTTTCGCGCGGCACGGCGTCAAGCCGGGCATCCTGCTGCGCGGCTATCGCGGCGACGAGCAGGCGGTGCATCAGCGGCTCGTGCCGGACGCGATCGTCGTTCCCGAGGCCGACCGGCTCGCGGGCGCCCGCAAGGCGCTGGCCCAGGGGGCGCGCGTCCTCGTGCTGGATGACGCCTATCAGCGACTCAACGTGGGCCGCGACGTCAACATCGCCGTGGTGAGCACGGAGAGCTCACCGCCGCGCCACGTCGCGTGGCCGCTCCCGGCGGGCCCCTGGCGTGAAGACTGGAGCGCGCTGGGACGAGCCGACGTGATCGTGGTGACGCGGCGCCGCGCTGCCGTCGCCGAGTCGCGCGCGCTCGCGGGGCGTATCGCCGCCCGCTGGCCTGCGGCGGTCGTCGCGACCGTGCAGCTCGCGCTCGATGGCCTCGCGGGACTCAGGTCGGGCCGGCGGGTCGCCCTGTCCGCCCTCGCGAAAAGCCGAGTGATCGTCGCCGCGGGGATCGCCGATCCCGTGAGCTTCGCCGCGCAGGTGCGTGCCTTTGGCGCGAGTGTGCAACTCACGGCATATCAAGATCATCACGCCTATCCGCCGGGCGATGTCGCCCGGCTCGCGCGGGCCGCAAAAGACGCCGATTATGTTGTAGTCACGGAGAAGGACGCGGTGAAACTGCGCGGCCGCTGGCCGGCCGATGCGCCGGAACCGCTGGTCGCGGAGCTCGCGCTGCGCTGGGAGTTGAACGGCGCCGCCGTCGAACGAGTCCTGGAGGGGGTATTGAAAAGGGTCGTATGAGCGAACCAGCGATTATTCGTCCCGACAAACAGACCTTTCTCGCCGAGGAGAATCCCTTCGAGGCGATGATGGAGCGGTTCGACCACGCCGCCAAGCTGCTGAACCTCGATCCCGGCCTGTACAAGGTGCTCCGCAATCCCGAAAAGCAGATCATCGTCTCCGTTCCGATTCTCCGCGATAGTGGCGAGGTCGAGGTCTATACCGGCTACCGCGTGCTCTATAACACGTCGCGCGGCCCGGCGAAGGGCGGCATCCGCTTCGACCTCAACGTGACGCTCGAAGAGGTGAAGGCGTTGGCCGCGTGGATGACGTGGAAGTGTGCGCTCGTGAACATCCCGTTCGGCGGCTCGAAGGGCGGCGTCGTGTGCGACCCGAGCACGATGTCCATGGGCGAGCTGGAGCGCGTGACTCGCCGCTACACCTCCAGCATCATCGAGATCCTGGGGCCCGATTCCGACGTCCCGGCGCCCGACGTGAATACGAACGAACGCGTGATGGCCTGGATCATGGACACCTACTCCATGCACAAGCGCCACACCGTCACCGCGGTGGTTACAGGGAAGCCGGTCGAGATGGGTGGATCACTGGGTCGGCGCGAGGCGACGGGGCGCGGCTGCATGATCGTGACGCGGGAAGCGTTGGCAAAGTTGGGGATGAGCCTGAAGGGTACGCGCGTCGCGGTGCAGGGCTTCGGCAACGTGGGCTCCGTGGCAGCCGACCTCATGGCCAAGGAAGGGGCCACCATCGTTGCCGTCTCGGACAAATCCACCGCGCTCTACAATCCTAAGGGCTTGGACGTGCAGGACCTGATCAAGTGGGTGAAGGAGCACCGCCAGCTCGCTGGATACACAAAGGCGCAAACGATCACACACGAGCAGGTCCTGACCGTCGACTGCGACGTCTTGATCCCTGCCGCAACCGAGAATGTCATCACCCGCAAGAACGCCCCCCACATCAAAGCCAAAATCATCTGCGAAGGCGCGAACGGCCCCACCAGCGCCGCGGCTGACAAGATTCTCGAGGAGAAGGGCGTGTTCGTGATTCCCGACATCCTCGCGAACGCCGGCGGTGTGACCGTGAGCTACTTCGAGTGGGTTCAGGACCGCGGCGGCTATTTCTGGGACGAGGAGACGGTCAACCGCCGGCTCGAGGCGATTTTGGTCCGCTCCTTCGGTGAGGTGATGGCGATGGCGGCGAAGCACAAAGTCGCGAACCGCATCGCCTCCTACATCGTCGCCGTGGACCGCGTGGCGGCAATGCACAGGTTGCGCGGCATGTATGCCTGATGCGCTATCGCGTCGTCGCCCTGGGCGGCACGCGCATGAAGAACGCGGCGCTGCGGGCGGCCTGTGACGATTACCTGAGCCGGATCCGGCACTACGCCAAAATCGAGGAACGCGAGGTGACCGCGGCGCGCCGCCCCGAGGATTCGCGCGTGATCGCCTTAGCGGCGCAGGGCGAGAGCTGGACCTCCGAACAGCTCGCCGAGTTGGTGGGGCGGTGGGAAATGGAGGGGCGGGACGTCACCTTCGTCATCGGCGGCGCGGATGGGCTCCCGGCGGACGTGTTGAGCCACGCCGAGCGGAAATGGAGTCTCGGGCCGCTGACGCTGCCGCATGAGCTCGCCCGCGTGATCGTCTACGAGCAGCTCTATCGCGCCCATACGATCCGCCGGGGAGAGAAGTACCATCGCGGATCCTGAGCTGACGCCTCGCGATCGCGCCGCGTTGCTCGCGCTGGCGCGGAGCGCCATGGAGGCGGCGCTCGCGGGGTGTCCGCCGCCGGGGTTGCCCGAGGTCGCCGCCGTCGCGTTGCGCCGCGGCGCGTTCGTGACGTTGCTGGAACAGGACGGGCGCGTGCTGCGAGGTTGCATTGGCCATGTGGCGGGCGACCGGCCGCTCGGTGAGGTGATTCGGTCGGTCGCGGTCTCAGCGGCTCGCTCCGACCCCCGCTTCCCGCCGGTCGAGGCCGACGAGCTTGCCAGTCTCCAGATTGAAATCTCCGTGCTGAGTGAACCGGTGCCCGTTTCGAGCTCCGATCTGTCCCGGCTCGTGATGGGGCGCGACGGCCTGCTGGTGCGCCGTGGGCACGCGCAGGCGGTGTTGCTCCCCCAGGTCGCCACGGAGCAGGGCTTCAGCCGTGAGGCGTTTCTCGACGCCGTGTGCCACAAGGCGGGACTCGCGCCGGGGAGCTGGCGGGAACCCGGCACCCAAGTCTTCACGTTCACAGCGGACGTCTTCGTCGAATGACCGACTGGTTCAAGCACTGGTTCGGCGAGGAGTACCATGCCCTGTATCCGCACCGTGATGACGAAGATGCCCGCCGTGCCGTCGCATTGATTCGCGGGGCCGTGCACTGGAGCGCCGGAGATCGGATTCTCGATCTCGCGTGCGGTCCTGGACGGCACGCGGTCGAGCTGGCGCGGTCGGGAGAGGGAGTCCGGATCGTGGGGTTCGATCTGTCGCGCGCGATGCTGCGTCGCGCGCGGGAACGCACCGGCGGCGGCGCGGCGCTCGTCCGTGGCGACATGCGGGCGCTCCCGTTTCGGCCTGGGAGCTTCGCATTGGCGGTCAATCTCTTCACGTCGTTCGGTTACTTTCTGGACGACGCAGAGCATCGCGGCGTCGTGCAGCAGGTTGCCGTGACGCTCGCGCCCGGCGGCCATTTCGTGCTCGACTATCTCAATGCGGAGCACGTGCGGCGCACGTTGCAGCGCACCGGCCAGGCGCCGGGAGGAGACCGCGATGTGCTCGTCACGCGGCGCCTTGCCCCCGACAGTCGTTTCGTCATCAAGGAGATCGAGTTGCGCGATGAAGGTCGCCGGTTTCAGGAGCGCGTGCGCCTGTATAGCGTCGACGAGCTGATGGCGCTGTTCACGGATGCCGGCTTGCGCGTCACGGCGCGGTTCGGAGACTACGACGGCGCCCCCGCCGGGCCCGACATGCCGCGCGTGATTCTGGTGGGCGCCCGCGCATGATCGCGCGCATCCTCTCCACGCCGCTACCCATGCCGGCCGGAAAGATCCCGGCGGGCAAGCCGCGCCGCATTCCTCCCGACGTGCTCCAGTCGATTCTTCCGGGGCCCGGCCGGGAACGCCTGGCCGGTGGCGAGGTCCTGGCGGTTACCACCGGGCAACAGCCCGGCCTGTTCACCGGCCCGCTCTACACAGTCAACAAGGCGCTTTCGGCGATCGCTCTGGCGTCCCGGCTCGAGCAGGAGCGTGGCGTGCCGGTCGTGCCCGTGTTCTGGGTCGCCGGAGACGATCACGATTTCGCCGAGGCGAATCACGCCTGGGTCCTGGGGCGCGACAGTGAACCGGCGAAGATCGTGCTGCGCGAGCGGGCCCATGAGGCTCCGCAGCTGCCGCTGTTCCGCGAGCTCCTGGGGTCCGATATCCGCGCCGCGCTCGCCGCTCTGGACGCCGCGCTCCCCGAATCGGAGTGCAAGCCGGAGGTGCGGCAATGGCTCGAAGCCTGTTATCGCCCCGACGCGAACCTGGCAGACGCCGGCGCCGAGGCGCTACAGCAGCTGCTCGGCGGTCGCGGTCTGGCGGTCTTTCGGGCGCATGACCGCAGTGCCAAGCGCGCGGCGGCACCATGGCTGTTGCGGGCGCTCGATGTCACGCTGGATGACGGACTCACCCCGGTGCTGGTCGAAGGGGAGTTGGGGCGCGACCGGCTGCGCAAGGACGGCGGCCTGTTCGTGACGCGCCGCAGCAACGAGGGATTCAACCGCGCTCAATTGGAAGCCATCGCCGCCGAGACGCCGGAGCGCCTCTCGCCCAACGTGCTGCTGCGCCCGGTGATCGAGGCCGCGCTCTTCCCCACGCTCGCGTACGTCGGCGGACCGGGAGAGATGGAGTATCTCCCCGAGTCCGCCCCCTTATTCGAGAAGCTCGGCGTCACACCGCAGGCGCACGTCCCGCGCTGGTCGGGAATCATCATCGAAGCACGCATCGAGAAGATCCTGAGCAAACACGGTCTCACCCCCGCTGATTTCGCGTTGAAACCCGGGGAGCTCGAGGCGCGGTTGGCGCAGGCGGATCTCCCACCAGAGCTCGTGGCGTCGCTCAAAGAGCTGCGGGCGGACGTCGAGGCGCGGTTCGCGAGGATCAGCGGTGAGGTCCAGCAGCTCGACCCAACCCTGGAGCGCACGGTGCAGTCGGCGCGCAATGCGGCACTGGCCGGCACGAATGAAATTGAGAAAAAGCTGATCGCGAGCGTCAAGCGCTCTCAGGGTACGCTGCTGAGCCAGCTCGCGCGGGCCCGCGCCGCGCTGGCGCCCGGCGGCAAGCCGCAGGAACGCGTGCTCACCGTCGGCTCGTTCATCGCGCGCTACGGCGACGGGCTGCTGGATGAAATCGCGGCGGAGGTGGCGCGCTGGGCCGAGGGTCTCTAAAATCCGACTCATGTGGGTGCTCGCGGTCATTCTGATCGTCGCCTTGCTGATCCCCGTCGCGGCGATTCTCGTCGACTCGCCGCTCGGCAAGTCCGTGGCGCGTCGCATGGAAGGACGCGTCGACAGCGGGGCGACGCCTGAGGTCCGCGACATGCAGCGCCGCGTCGAGCTCATGGAGACCGAGATCGAAGATCTCAATCGCTCGATCGCCGGGATGCGCGAAGAGCTGCAATTCATGCAGCGTCTGCTGGAAGACCCACGCCGCAAGAAACCCACGGCTTGAAAAGCAGCGGAGGGGGCGGGGGAGGGCGTCACGCGGCGCGCGTGGCGGCCGGCATCCTCGTCACACGCGTCCTCGGCTACGCCCGCGAGCGCGTGTTTGCCCACTACTTCGGTAACGGCGCCGCCGCGGATGCCTTCCGGGCGGCGCTGCGCATTCCCAACGCCCTCCGGAACCTCCTGGGCGAAGGCACGCTGTCGGCCTCATTCATTCCGGTGTATGCCGCCTTCAACGAGAAGAACAAGGATGTCGCCCGCGCCTTAGCCGGCGCGATTCTGGGGCTGCTGCTGCTCGCGAGCGGCCTCCTCGCCATCATCGGCATCGCCTTCGCGCCGACGATCACCGCGCTCGTCGCGCAGGGCTTCGATGCCCCGCGGCGCGAGCTCACGACGGTGCTGGTCCGCATTCTGTTCCCGATGACCGGCCTCATGGTCGTGTCCGCGTGGTGTCTCGGAATTCTCAACACGCACCGCCGATTCTTCCTCCCCTACGCCGCGCCCGCGCTGTGGAACATCGCCGGAATAGCGGCGATGGTGGCCGCCGCGGCATGGCTGGCCGGCCGAGGCTTCCCCCCCGATCAGCAGCTCTATCGCCTGTCGCTCGCGCTGGCGTGGGGAACCGTTTTCGGCAGCCTGCTGCAGATCGCGGTGCAGCTGCCGTCGTGCTGGCGACTGTTGGGGGGGATTCCACTCCGCGCGAGCTTCGTGCCCGAAGGGGTTCGCGATGTCATCCTGGCATGGGGACCACTGGTCGTGGGAGCAGGCGTAGCCCAGCTCTCGGGTCTCATCGACACGTTTCTCGGCTCGTACACAGGGCAGGGTGGGCTCGCGAGTCTCGGCTATGCCCAACTCGTCCAGCAGCTGCCGATCAGCCTGTTTGGCGTGGCGGTGACGGCGGTTTCACTCCCGGAACTCTCCCGCGACGCTGTTGGTGGGACGCCCCACGCGCAGCTCCGCGCCCGGATCGCGGTGGCCTTCCGGCGCATCGTCTTCTTCGTGATCCCATCGGCCTTCGCCTGCGCGGCCCTCGGCCCGCAAATCATCGGCGCGCTCTTTCAGACCGGCCGCTTCGATGCCGACGACACCATGCTGGTGGGCGGCGTCTTGGCGGCCTACGGCATCGGATTGCTCGGCACGTCGACGGTGAGGCTGTTCGCGTCCGGCTTCTACGCCATGCGCGACACCCGCACGCCGGTGCGGATCGCGATCACGTCGCTCGTGATCTCCGCGCTGCTGTCGTGGTTCTTCATGCGCCGGTTCGGACCCGCCGGGATCGCGCTGGGTTCATCGATCGGCCAGTCGTTCAACACCGTGCTGCATCTCTACGACCTCGACAAACGCATCGGGACGATCCTGCAGCGCACCGATTGGCGCACCCTCGGCCTGGTCGTCGCCGCCGGGTTGATCGCCGCCGCGCTCGGCATGGCCGCGGCGGCCCTGGTCGGCGGCTGGCGACCGATTCCTCAAGGCATTGTCGTGCTGGGTATCTTTGGGGTTGCATACGGGGCGCTTACACTGGCGTTCCGCCACCCCGACGCGATACGCGCATGGCAATCTCTGACCGGCTCGCCCGCCAACTAGCGGCACTTCCCGCCCGCCCCGGCGTCTATCTCTGGAAAGACGCCGCCGGGGAGATCTTGTACGTCGGGAAGGCCGCCAATTTGCGCTCCCGCGTCCCGGCCTACTTCGCCGATGAGCAGGGTAGTCCCGAGCGCGAAGCGTTGCAGGGGCAGATCGCCGACCTCGAGACGATCATCGTGCCGAACGAGGCCCAGGCCCTGCTGCTCGAGAACACGCTCATCAAGGAGCACCAGCCGAAGTTCAACATCCGGCTGCGCGACGATAAGAGCTATCCGCAGATCGCCGTGACATTGGGGGAGCCGTTCCCCCGCGTTCTGGTCGTCCGCCGGGTGACCATTCCCGGCGCGCGCTACTTCGGGCCCTACACTGACGTTGCGACATTGCGCCAGACCCTAAAAATCATCCGGCGCATCTTCACGGTGCGGTCCTGCTCCTGGCATCTGCCGGAAGAAGCGCCCGATCGGCCGTGTCTCGACTTTCACATCGAGCGCTGCAAGGCGCCATGCGTCGGCTATCAGAGCGTCGAGGACTACGGCCGGATGATCGACGACGTGTTGCTCTTCCTGTCGGGGAAGACGCTGGATGTTCGGGCCCGGCTGCGCGAGCGCATGCAGGAAGCGAGCAACGCTCAGGATTACGAGCGCGCCGCGCAGCTGCGCGACGCCCTCAAGTGGCTCGATCAGCTCGAGCAGCCGCAGACGGTGGAGGTTGTCGGCGGCGGGGATGCCGACGCGATCAGTCTTGCCCGCGACGGCGACGACGCGGTCGGAGTCATCCTCCGGATTCGCGACGGCAAGCTCGTGGCGCGCGAGCACCGGTTCCTGGAGCATGTCGAGCACGCGCCGGAAGGCGAGGTGCTCCGGACGTTTCTCGTGGGGTACTACCTGCCGCTCGAGCAGCGCGCCCAGCGGGTCGTACTGCCGTTTGTTCCGGCCGACCTCGATGCCGTGCGTGAGCTGGCAGGGGGCGTGGAGTTCGTGGTGCCGCAACGCGGATCTGCCGCCAAATTGGTCGAGCTGGCCGATCAGAACGCGCGGCACTTGCTCGACAGCCTCAAGATCGAGACGTTCGACATCGACGAGCGCGCCGCTGACCCGGTGTTCGCGCTGGGACGGGATCTCGGCCTCCCGGTGGTGCCACGCGCGATGGTGTGCATCGATATCTCGCACAACCAGGGCAAGGACGCCGTGGGCTCGCTGGTGTGGTTCGAGGGCGGCCGCCCGCGCAAGGCCGAATACCGGCGATACCGGATCAAGGGTGTAGAAGGAATCGACGACTTCGCGTCGATGAAAGAAGTGGTGAGCCGCTTCCTCACTCGCCGCCTTGCGGAGAACAAACAGATTCCGGACTTGATCGTGATTGACGGGGGCAAGGGTCAATTGGCTGCCGCGGTCGAAGCGGCGCGCGCGCTGGGCCAAGAGCATTTGCCAATCGTGAGCCTCGCGAAACGGGAAGAGGAGGTTTTCCTCCAGGAGTCGGGCGAGCCGCTGCGGCTGTCGCGCCGCAGTCCGTCGCTCAAGCTCTTGCAGCGCGCGCGCGACGAAGCGCACCGTTTCGCCGTCACCTACAGCCGGAAGCGCCGCTCGCAGCGCACGATCACGTCGGAGCTGCTGCGCATTCCGGGGATCGGCCCCGCCCGCCGCCGCCTCCTGCTGGAGCGGTTCGGTTCGCTCGCCGGCGTGCGGACGGCGACGCCGGCCGAGATCGCCTCGCTGCCCGGGTTCTCCACCAAGCTCGCGGACCGGATCCTCGACCGCTTGCACCAGCGCGCGTGACATCCTGGACCTTGGAGTGCTCAGCGTGCGTCCCCACGCGCACGCGTGACGCCGACGGCTTCCCGGGAGTCTGCGAGGTCTGCGGCGCGCCCTATTTGGTGCGGTACGACCGGCTGCCGCTGCCGGAGGCGAAGACGCAGCTGCGCGGGCAACGCTGGACGATGTGGCGCTATGAGGGGTGGCTGCCCCTGCGCGACGGCGAGCGCCCGGTCACACTCGGGGAGGGCGGCACGCCGCTGCTCAAAGCGGAGCGAGTCGCCGCGCGCCAAGGGTTCGACCAACTCTGGGTCAAAGACGAAGCCACGAACCCCACAGGATCGTTCAAGGCGCGAGGACTGGCGGCCGCGGTCACGCGTGCGGCGCTGGCGGGCGCCAAGGAATTCGTGGTGCCGACTGCGGGCAATGCGGGCATCGCGCTCGCGGCCTACGCGACCCGCGCGGGTGCGACGGCGCGCGTGTACGCGCCCGCCACGACGCCGCGCCCCATCCTGGATCAGATCCGCGCGTTTGGCGGCGATCTGATGCTGCTCGATGGGCATATCGGCGACTGTGGTATTGCGGCTCGACTGCATGCCACGAATACCGGCGCGATCGACGTTTCCACGTTGCGAGAGCCGTATCGCATCGAGGGCAAGAAAACGCTCGGCCTCGAGTTGGCCGAGCAGTTGGCGTGGACACTCCCCGACGCGATCGTCTATCCGACGGGCGGCGGGACGGGCCTGATCGGGATGTGGAAGGCGTTCCAGGAGCTGCGCGAGAGCGGCTGGCTGCGCGGGCCGCTACCCCGGATGTACACGGTGCAAGCGAGCGGCTGTGCGCCGGTCGTGCAGGCATTCGAATCGGGCGCGGAACGCGTTGCGCCCTGGCCCGATCCGCAGACGGTCGCCGCTGGATTGCGCGTCCCCGCGCCGTTGGGCGATCGACTCATGCTGCGTGCCCTGCGTGAGAGTGGCGGGGGCGCGGTCGCCGTGAGCGACGAAGCGCTGGCGGCCGCCGCCCGCGAGCTGCAAGTCGCTGAAGGCATCGACGCATCGCCAGAAGGTGGAGCGGCCTTGTCCGGTGCCGTCGCGCTCAAGAACCGAGGCATGCTGCGTCCCGAGGAGCGCATCGTGGTGTTCAACACCGGCGCCGGGTGGCTCTACAGGACCTAAGCTGTTTAATTTCAAAACTTCGGCCCATGCGCATCGCGATCCTGGATCCCGCTGCCGGCATCAGCGGCGACATGACCTTAGGGGCCCTCCTCTCGTTGGGCCTGCCCAGCTCATGGCTCGAGGAGCTGCCCGCGCGGCTCGGCGTCGCGAATGTGGGCGTTACGGTTCGCGACGTTCGCCGTGCCGGTATCACGTGCAAGCAGATCGATTTCGCCATCCCGGAACAGCCGCATGGACGCCACGTGGGTGAGCTGGTCAAGCTCGTCGAGCGTGCCCCGGTCTCTGACTGGGTGAAAGAGCGCGCCGTGCGCGCGTTCCGCTTGATCGGCGAGGCCGAAGGACGGGTGCATGGCGTCGCGCCGGAGAAGGTACACCTGCACGAAGTCGGCGCGGTGGACGCCGTGCTCGATATCGTCGGGGCCATCGAGGGATTCGAGCGGCTCGGCGTGGAGGCGGTGCACAACCTTCCGGTCGCCGTGGGGCAGGGGTGGGTAGAGGCCGCGCACGGTCGACTGCCCGTGCCCGCGCCAGCTACCGCCATCCTACTCGAGGGACTGGAGATCGCCGCTGCCGGCCCCGTCGAAGGGGAGGCGACGACGCCGACGGGTGCGGCACTCGTGCGGGTGCTTTCGTCCGGGGCGCCGCCAGAGCGGTGGCGCCTGGCGGGGAGCGGGTGGGGGGCGGGTCAGCGCGATCCCAAGCACTATCCGAACGCGCTGCGGATTCTGCTTGCGGAAGCCGCGAGTGAGGCCGGCAGGGTGGTGTTGCTCGCCACCGACGTGGACGACATGAGTCCCGAGTATGTAGAGCCGCTGCGCCAGGCGCTGGTGCAGGCGGGGGCGCTCGATGTGCAGACGTGGCCAGTCCAGATGAAGAAGGCCCGGCAGGGATTCCGCGTGGAGGTCATGGCGCCGGAGTCGCTCGCCGAGGCGGTGACTGCCGAGCTGTTCCGGCACAGCACGACGGCGGGAGTGCGGCGCTGGGTCGCCGAGCGCGCCACGTTGCCGCGGCATCAGCTCACGGTGCGGGTGGATGGCGTGGCGGTGCGGGTGAAGGTGCTGGATGGCGGGAGTGTTCGCGTAAAGCCAGAATACGATGATGTGTTGGCGGCGGCACAGGCGTTGGGGCGCCCGCCGCTCGATGTGGCGCGCGCGGTCGAGCGCGACGCCGCAGCCCTTATCGCAAAAGCCAAGGAGTGAACGTGCGAACGGTTCGCAATCTTGCGGTAGTCATATTCACGACTGTGACGGTTCCCCTGGCCGCACAGGCGGCGCAACAGCAACCGCAGAACCGCTGGGCGGATCCCAAGTGCGACTTGAAGCCGAACCATTTTCAAGTCAACCAGGGCATGATGTACTTGAAGAGCGCCACGACGGGAAAGTTCGAGGATCAGAAGAAGAAAGATCTGGCCGATGCCCAGCGCGTCTTGACCGAGGCGTTGACGAGTGGCGGCCAGCACGAGAACCCGGCGGCGTGGTACTACCTGGGTCGCTATTACCTCATAACCGGTGACGCGCAGGGCGCCGACTCGGCACTGACGCGTGCCGAGACGCTGAAGCCGGCGTGCAAGGACGACGTCGGCTTCTGGCGCCGCTATGTGTGGCAGTTCTCGTTCAACGCGGGGATCGAGGCGTCGCGCGTGAACAACACCGATTCCGCCATCGCCTCGTTCCGGCGGGCCACCTTCCTGTTGCCGCTCGAGCCGACGAGCTACAAGTACCTCGCGATTCTGTTCTACAATGCCGGCAAAGGCGATTCCGCGACCGCCTATTTCCGGCGCACGGCGGATGTGTCGGCAAAGGATCCCAAATACGCCCAGGAGCGGAAAGAGGCGCTGAACAATCTGGGTCGCATCCAGCACAGCCTGCAGATGCTGCCCGAAGCGATCGCAACGTATCGCGAGTACCTCGGCCTCTACCCCGGCGACCCCGAGATCATGGCGGGGTTGGGGGGCGCGTACCTGCAGCTGAGCGGCAAGGACACCACGTTCGCGGCGTATAAGGACAGTGCCCTCGCGATCTATCGGCAGCTCATCGCCAAGGGCGATTCGATCGGCTATTACCAGCTGTACCTGGTCGGGGCCCAGATCTCGCAGAGCGTGCCGGAGGACCCAGACACGTCGGTCATTGGCGAAAACTGCCGCAAGCAGGCCGGGACGATCCGGCCGCGCCTGACGCTTGTGAGGATTCGCGCGCGGTGCGACTCGGTGACGACGCGGGTCGCCAAGGACTATTTCTCGAGCTCGCGCGAGGCGTTCACGCTGGCGGCGCGGGCCCTGGATACGAGCCTCAAGATCAATCCCTACTATCGCGAGACCCTGATCTTTCGGGCGAACACGGCGCTGGGCATGCGTGATTCGACCACGGCCCTGGCGATGTCACGCCGCCTGCTCGCTATCGATCCGATGAACCGTACCGGGATCAAGATCATGGCGTCTTCCCAGGGACAGAACGGCAAGGTCGATTCGGCGCTGTTCTACTTCCGCTTGAGTGACTCCCTGTTGGTCGGGGACGTGGCGGTTCCAACCTTTGATTCGACGGACACGGGCCGTGAGGTGCGGGTCATCGTGACGAATCCGCGCGAGAAGCCGAATGCGCCATACAAACTGGTCTTCGAGTTCGTCGATCTGCAGGGGCAGGTGGTGGCGACCGATACCGTGGCAGTGCCGCCGATCCAGCCCGGGCAGAGCCAGCAGTTCGAGCTGAAGCCGGCCGGTGCGAGCATCGCGGCCTGGCGATATCGCAAAGAAGGAGCTTGAGGTACGGAATCAGGACGGCCGCCGCGACCCGCGGCGGCCGTTCTCATTCCATGGTCCTCACAGCTTTCCCTTTTTCGGTGATCCACTAGATTCACGCAGTGTTGCTATTGCGGGCGTAATTCAGGGGTAGAATGCCAGCTTCCCAAGCGGTTACGGCCGTCGCTCACCAGCGGCGGCCGTCGCTTTTGTGAGGGAATTCGCGCCCCGACCGACGGCTAACAACGGCTGACGACGGCCCCGTCGTCACCGCCATCGTCACCGTTTGGCATCACACGCATCACACGCATCGCACACCACCGCGCAACATCACACACGCAACAACAAGATGCTTCTCAGGATCGCCACTTAGTACTTGCGGCGAGGTTGTCAGTCTCTTAGCTATGGCTGCGAGGCTCGACCTTTCCGATTTCACACTGACCGCGAGATGGAGGAGTCACGTGGCACGGCAACGCAGGAGTGGAGGCCGTCAGAGATCCAGCGGGAAGAAATCCCTTGAGACGAGGGTTAACGGCAGTGGATACCAGCAGTTCAAAGATCCCAACACTGGACAGTGGACGTTAACGCATCGGAGAGTTGCAGAGAAATTGGTGGGCGGCGCGATTTTTCCTGGGCGCGAGGTACATCACATTGACGGGGACAAGAGCAACAATCGTCCATCGAACTTGACCATCGTATCGAAGGAGGAGCATCGTCGTATCCATCGCGCTAAGTAACGAACATCCGTGGTGCGAAGACCGGACGCGAACGAGCGCAGGACCCAGCGAGCCCTTGAGGGGGTGCTGATGGGCAGGATTGACGACGTAGCCGCCGACGTGAGGAGCGTCGGTGACCAGCTTGAGCTGTGGGCGCGGGCGGCGGAGACGCCCGTGGTCGGGCTCACCGAGCGGGCGCGACGCCGCTTGCTGGACCTCGCCCTGGGCGACCGCCGCCTCCCGCCGCGATTCTGGGCCTGGGTGCTCGTCGAGCCGCACGACCAGCTCCCCAGCGCGTGCTGGACGTGGTTGGGGCCCCGCGATCCCGCAGGCTACGGCCAAACCCCACACGGCGGTCGCATGTTCAAGGCCCACCGCCTCGCGTGGCTCGCCCTCGTCGGGCCGATCAAGAAGGGACTCCAACTCGACCACCTCTGCCGACGGCGGGCCTGCGTCCGACCCGCCCACCTCAACCCCGTCCCCCAGCGCGACAATACCCTACGCGGCATCGGCCCGACCGCCCGCAACGCCCAAAAAACCCACTGCGCCAACGGCCATCCCCTGTCGGGCGCGAACCTGCGCATAACCACTCGCGGCACACGCGAATGCGTCGAATGCCGTCGCGCATGGAACCGAAAGAACATGCGTCGCTATCGACGTGAGCGGACGTAGGATCTGGTGGCTACTCAACTATGCGTGTCCTCCGCCACGGGGCGCACCTCATCAGGCTGCAGCTCACCACATCATGTCCGATCACACCCGATCCGCGCTTAACGCTTCTGGCTTTCTTTTCCAGCTGCGGGTGGAAGAGGAAGTCAGGTCCGGAGGGCAGCAGAACTGGGTTGTGGCAGCCCGCGAGCATCCCTGGAAACACGAGGTTTCCGGTCGCGCGGGGTTTGCCGACCTCGTTTTGGAAGCTGCCGTATTCCGGCTTGTCATAGAGTGCAAACGCTCAAAAAACGCGCATTGGTATTTCATAACCCCAGCTGACGCGAAGCCCATCATCCGGCGAAGCGACGTTTATTGGATGCACGATGTGCCGAACAAGGGCCAACGGTTAGGGTGGGGATCTCTTCAGTTTGTTCCGACCACCTTTGAATCCAATTTCTGCGTCGTGAGGGGCTCGGGAGAGAACGACCAACCGCTGCTCGAACGTATCGGGGCAATGCTTATCGACAGCGTCGAAGCCATTGCCCGCGAGGAAATGCTGCACCAGCGCGGCACGGGGCGCCTCAGGTACCTGCTAGGCGTCCCGGTGATCGTGACCAATAGCAAGCTGCACGTCGTCAGCTGCGACATTCCGAGTATCGACCTGTCGACGGGCGAGATAGACAACGTGGAGTCAACGGAGGTTCCGTTTTTGCGCTTCCGGAAGGCACTTTCGCACCGATTTCCATGGCCGTCGCGTGTGGCTAACCTGCAGGAGATCTCTCAGGCCCGACAGCGGACGCTTTTTATCGTCAACTCCGCGTCACTCACGCAGTTTCTAAAAACGTTCAATGAAGCGCGGGGATTTGAGGAATTTCCGTGGGTTATTGCTGAAAACGTCAACGCCCCTTTCTCGAACGATCTTTGGTCATGAGGGCGCGAACGACAGCGCAAGACACCGAGGCGCTTCATCGCGCCGGACCACTGCCGGCACGCCCGCCATCTGTGGTAAACTTGCGCTGTGAACCGTACACTCTGGCGCCACGGCTTAGGCGCGCGCCGCTAGGCGCTACATAGAATATGTCCGATACCCTACGCCTACGGTTTTATGATGTCTTCGTTCCCGGCGGATTTCCTCGTCACACCTATAACCCACGTGCGACGCTTCAACTAGAGGATCGCCTCGTCGAGGTTAGACGGAATCTCTGCAAACTCGTCACCGTAACCGGGCATACCAAGTCCGGCAAGACCGTCCTAACTCGTAAGGTCATACCACCAGGGGAGAGCATTTGGATTGACGGAGGGATGATCGGAACGGAGGATGATTTCTGGGAGATCATTGTCAACGCACTCGACCTCTACCAGGAATCCGCTGAGGAAACGAAGTCCGAGACATCATCGACGACGGGCACGAAGGTAAGTGGCGGGTTTAGCATCTTCGGCACAGGAGCTACAGGCGAAGCCGGCGCCGAGGCTGGGCGAGCCAAAGGTGAAGGCAAGACCTATTCGAGGAGCCTTTCGGCACGAGTCGTTGCACTGCAAGGATTGCGAGAGGATCAGCGACCGATAGTGATTGATGACTTCCACTACTTGGATCGCGAACTTCAGGGTGACATCGTTCGAGCTCTGAAGCCTCTCATTTTCGATGGCTTGCCGGTCGTCATCATCGCCATACCGCATCGCCGTTATGACGCGATGAAAGTTGAACGCGAGATGACGGGACGCATTCAAGGGATTGACATACCTGCGTGGGACAGAACCGAGTTAGAGTATATCCCGGCGACCGGTTTTGGTCTCCTGAACTACGGGCTACCCCCAGGCGTGGCGAGTCAACTTGCTGAGCAAGCAATTGGCAGTCCGCATCTAATGCAGGATTTCTGCCGCGGGCTGTGCAAACTGCTGGGCGTCAACGAAGCGCGTGATGAGCTGGAGCAGCTCAGGATTTCCGACACGGACCTCAAGGTGGTTTACGAGGATGTGGCCGCAACCATTGGGCGGCCGATCTTTGAGAAGCTTGCACGCGGTCCTCGACAGCGAACAGACCGTCTGCAGCGTGAGCTGAAGGGTGGTGAAACGGTTGATATTTACGAGCTCGTGCTCCGCGCGCTTGCTCATCTCAGACCCGGACTCGTCAGCCTTGAGTACGAAGACCTACGCACAGCGATCAAAGCAGTATCGGCGTCGGAGATCCCCCAGTTACATGAGGTTGCCCGCGTCCTGAAGCACATGGCAACGATTGCATCAGGCGACCAGAGCTCAACACCCGTCATTGATTTCGAAGAGGACGAAAAGAAGTTACACATCACCGATCCGTTTTTCGCGTTCTTTCTCAGATGGGGTGATCTCCACGTCTGAGAGGCCCTGAGGTGTTTGCACCACGCGGCAGTCTTCGTGGATTCGTTGGCCAACTCAATGAGAACTCCGGAGATTTGGCAGAGGATTGCTAGGACGCCGTAGGCCGCACGACAGGTGCTTGGCTAAAGCGGAGGCCGCGATAAGAATGCGTGCGGCGCTAGGCCCGTAGCGCCGCCGTCAGCTTGTATAGGGTTGCGAAATACCTCGCGGCCTCAAGCAAAAGAATCCCGACGCCAGCATAGGTGAGATCAAATCTGTCGGTAGGATCGAAGTGGGCGGCATAGTTGCGAACATCGCGCAGGTAATCGTAGTGCTGCACGATGGTTTTGAGCTCGTGGTCTCCCACTCCGGCGGTGTCCATGATCGCGTCGAATCCAGCTGTGCCTTTGTGCTGGGGAACCATCTTCTGGACGTGCTGCGCCAGGTTGAACTGGTCCACCGCTGGGGCCTTGGCGCCGGTTTTCACAGCCCAGGTCCCGAACGCCTCAAAGAACTCCAGCCAAGCGCCCTCGCTCGCCGATCCAATCATTGTCGCCGCGGCGAGGTACAGTTCCTGGCGGTACGCCGTAACGGCCTGCTCGGCTGAAGTCTGAATCCGCTTGTGGGCGGCGGAGAGGCCAGCGCGCTCAAGGTACATATCGGGGTCGAAGAGGAAGTCACGATCTGGCGCCTCGACCGCGCGCCGCGTTAGCAACCATTCGGTGTAAGTATCCCGCTCCGCAAAGTAGCTGAACGAGCCCTCCGAGCGTTCGGCTTTGTAGGGAACGTGCGATTGTATAAGGAACGCCTGCAGCCGCCGGGGCTGGATCAAGCCCGCATGATAGAGTTCATTGAGTGCCTCGACGGTCGCTGCAGCCCAACGAATGTGCAGACTGACAAGCTCCGACGTCCCGCGGTGGTAGTCTGGGGGAAAGCCGATGAATCTTTCGCCCGTGCAGCGCGGGATCACGGTTTCGATCAGCGTCCGGAAAGGAACCGGCTCAGGATGGCCAGCCCGCACGACCTCCAGGACAACCGGCTTCGCGACTCTAACGTCCTGAAGCGTTGGTGTGGGGTCGAGCTTTTTCCTGAGATCCTCGAGAGGGTTCGTCACGCGCGACGGTCCTGCATCAGGGACGCGTGACGCTTTGCTGGGGAGGTCGGCCAGTCGGCCAGTTATAGTGCGCGACCCACGCGCGCTCCCACTGGCGTTGATCCCGCAGGAGCCGTCTCACCTTCTGCAGGCCGCCCTTCTCCACGTCCCAACCCAGTAGCAAGGAAATGATGCGTCGCGCGACCGCGCGTCGGTGCAGCGGTCGCGGCCATCGCCGGGAAGACTGAGCGGCTCTGGATACCTGCCACAGCAAGTCCGTCCAATCGCCCTTCAACGAGCAATGGAGCGAATGCTCCAACCAAAAGTCTACTGACCGCTCAAGGTGCTGCAGCAGGACCACATCGTGCGTTTCCAATGGATGACCGCGGTCGCGGCGTACTTCCTTGGGGAGCTCTTTGAGGAATGCGCGGCGCCGACCGGCGCGGCCTCGAAGCTCACCTGCATGCCGCAGGGCCGCGCGTAGCGTCTGTTGTCGGACTGCAGGTCGTCGCAGCCGCGTCCAGAAGGGTTCCGTGTCCGCAAACGCTCGGCACTCGGCGCAGGAAATACCACGCTTTTTGTGATCGCTCACGCCTCCAATAGTAGAACGCACGTGAAACCGCGCAACCGCGGGGGCCGGATGCCACAGAAGACTGACGCCGTTGGTTTGAAGCTCCACCCGGATGACCGCCGGCTGATCGAGGCCGCTGCGGAAGCGCTCGACGTGCCGCTCTCTGAGCTCGTGCGGCGCGCGGCTGGGTCGTATTCGCGCGGCGTGATCGAAGGCAGTCGCGCTCCGGTCGCCCAGCCCCAGGTGTCCGACGAATGACGACCGTGGACGAGCGTGAAGAGGTGCTCCACGCCGTCGCGGAGGAGCTGACACGCACGGCTGTGCGGGACGGCGCTTCCGGACTATCGCAACTGCTGGGTGTGGGGGAAGAGGAGGCGGTCCGCCAATTCAGGGCTGCGGTCCAGCAGTGGGCAGACTTCGTGGAGCAGGAGCATGCGCACCTCAGCCGGATCAGGGGCTGGGCATGGGCGTGATCGACGCCAGCGAGCTGGACGCAGCGATCCGGCAGCATGAGCAGCGCGATCGCCTATTCCGCGCGACTGAGGCGGCCGTCGAGAACGACGGGCTAGGCGCCGGGATCAAGATCATGGCGTCTTCCCAGGGACAGAACGGCAAGGTCGATTCGGCGCTGTTCTACTTTCGCTTGAGTGACTCCCTGTTGGTCGGGGACGTGGCGGTTCCAACCTTTGATTCGACGGACACGGGCCGTGAGGTGCGGGTCATCGTGACGAATCCGCGCGAGAAGCCGAATGCGCCGTACAAGCTGATCTTCGAGTTCGTCGATCTGCAGGGGCAGGTGGTGGCGACCGATACCGTGGCAGTGCCGCCGATCCAGCCTGGGCAGAGCCAGCAGTTCGAGCTGAAGCCGGCTGGTGCGAGCATCGCGGCCTGGCGATATCGCAAAGAAGGAGCTTGAGGTACCGGAATCAGGACGGCCGCCGCTGTTCGCGGCGGCCGTTCTCATTTCTGTGTCTCTAACAGCTTTCCCTTTTTCAGTTACCCACTAGATTCACGCAGTGTTGCTGTTGCGGGCGTAATTCAGGGGTAGAATGCCAGCTTCCCAAGCTGGACGTCACGGGTTCGAATCCCGTCGCCCGCTCTAAACGTCACAATCGATTCTCCGCGGGGATCGCCGATCACGGCTGGTCCCCTTTTTGCTTTTCGCTATTATGAACCCCTCGACAAGGACTGTATGCGCGCGCTCTCCGCCGTCGTTACGCTCGCCATCAGTGGTTTCGTGGTGTCCGCCCCGACACCGTTGCGTGTCCTCCGGGTCACACCGACCGATCGCGCCGCCGCGACCGCCGTCGTCACCGTGACGTTCGACCGCCCCGTCGCGGGATCGCTCGACGCCAGCGTCGACCCCAAACGCATCTTCACCATCACCCCGGCCGTCGCCGGCCGCGTGGAATGGCGCGATCCGATTACGCTGCGCTTCACGCCGGCGGCCCCGCTCAACCCGGCCACCGAGTACACGGTGACGGTGAGCGACGACTTCGCCGCCATGGACGGCAGCAAGCTCGAGAAGCCCTACAGCTTCACCTTCCGCGTGCACGGCACCGTGCCCCTCGCCGGCGCTCCCACGGGTCCCAACGGGGAGGCGCGATTCCTCAAGCCGGATGCGCAGTTCGAGATCGTCTGGAGTACTCCGGTCGATCTCGGCGAAGTGGCCAAGCGCGTCTACATCCAGTTCGAGTCCGCTTGCCCGGTGCTGCTCACGCGGCTGCGGGCAGTCTCGCAGCGGCCGATCAAGGACGACGACTCGTGGCAATATCGCGAGGCGGGCGGCTGGCAGCGTGACCGGGGCGGGGATGCGCTGCGACGCGTGGTGCGGCTGACACCGGTCGCCCCATTGCCGAAGGGTTGCACTGGCGCGCTCGTGGTGCCGTCCGAGCTCGATCCCGAAGGCACGAGCCCGTACCTGCGCTGGCGCCTGGCGACCTACGGGCCGTTTCAGCTGATCTCGGTGAGCTGCGGGTGGTACGCGAACAGCTGCCCTGTCGGTCCGGCGCGGGTCGAGTTCTCGACCCCCGTGCGGGGCGCCGACCTGCTGCGCGGCGTGCACTTCCTGCCGCGGATCCCGTTCGCCGTGCAGGACACGAGCGAAGAATCGCCGGTCTGGACTCTCGAAGCCTCGCTCAAGCCCCGCACCGGCTACGCGGTCGTCGTCGATACCCTGGTCTTGCGTGACGTCTTCGGCCAACGGCTGACGGGCAACCCGGTGAAAGCGTTCGGCACGACCGGGTACCTCCCGTCGGTGTCGTACGACTACGGCATGATGCTAGTCGAGCGCAACGGGTACCGCACGTTTCCCATCCATCACGTCAACGTCGACACCGTGTTCGTCACGACGGCGGCCGTTCCCGAGAGCCTCGAGGCGCTGGTGCTGCGCGCGCCGCCCTGGAGTCTGGGGGACGTGTGGGCCAAACTGGCTCCCGACGCCACCCAGCGGCCTCTGGCAGTCGAATCGCGGCGTGATATCCCTCTCGTCAGTGTCGTGCGCGCGCCCGTCTACGCGGCCCGGCCCGGCGCGCCGGCGCTCAGCGCCGTGCGGGTGACCTACGCCTCCGATAGCACCCTCAAGACGCGCCGTCCTGCGCCCGTCGCGCTGCTGCAGACGACCGACGTCGGCGTTACCGCGCGGGTCGGCCAGGAAGAAGCCGTCGTCTGGGTCACGGGTGTGCAGGACGGCCTGCCGAAGCCCGGCGCCGAGGTGGAGCTACGCGGTCCCAATGGCCGGATTCGGGGCCGCGGCACCACCAACGCGCAGGGCCTGGTCCGGCTCACCGGTCTACGCGATACCGCCGCCACCGACGAAGACAACGAGCGCGGCTTTGCGGGTTACGTGTCCGCCCGCCTGGCGCTCGATCGGGCCGTGGTCCCGATCAACACTTGGTCGGGCGACCTCTCACCCTGGCAGTTCAACGTGGGATCAGCCTGGGGCGCGGACCGGCTGCCGGTCGCCGCCGCCGTGTTCACCGAACGCGGCATCTACCGCCCCGGGGAGCCGGTTTACGTCAAGGCGATCGTGCGCAGCGGTGTCCTCGGCGCGCTCCGCATCCCGGCCCCAGCCGACTCGCTGCGCTGGATATTCAGCGATCGCGAGGGCGGCGTGATGCGCGACTCGATCGTGCGGCTCTCCTCCTTCGGTACCGCGGCGCAGACGCTCAAGCTGGGCAACGACCTGCCGCTCGGCACCTACCGCGTCTCGCTGCAGGTGAAACGCGGCACGTGGCAGGATGTCGCCAGCACGAGCTACCGCGTGGCCGAGTATCGGCCACCCGAGTTTCTCGTCACCGTCACGGCCGACACCGCGCCGCGCTTCAGCGGCGATTCACTCCAGGGCAACGTGGAGGCGCGCTACCTGTTTGGGGCGCCGATGGCGCGCGCCGTCGTCAACTGGACGCTGAACGTCACGCCAACGTCCGCCTGGGCTCTCGATATCCCCGGCCTCGACCGCTACTACCTCGGCGAAAGCGGCTGGTGGTGGGAGGACTGGGAAGAGGGCCGCAGTCGCTCCAACGCGCGCACGTCGTCGAGCGGCGTCGATACGCTCGATGCGAGCGGCCGGCTGACGCTGCGCGTCCCGGTGAGCGCCGTCGAAGGCCGGCCGGCGAACGCGCGTCTGCAAGCCACGGTCACCGATGTGAACCGCCAAACGGTCGCAGGCTCGGCCGGCGTCCTCGTGCATCCCGCTTCGTTCTACATCGCCGCGCGGCCGCTTGGCAACGACTATTTCTGGAAGGCCGACACCACACAGCAGATCGCCGTGCTCGCGGTGCGCCCGGATGGGCGGCACGTGAGCGGCGTGAAGATCCGCGGCACGATCGTGCGGCGGGAATGGCATCGCGTGCAACGCTCGCGCGAGGGCGTCGATGCGCAAGTCGGCGAATGGGTGGCCGACACCGTCGCGCACTGCGATCTCGTGAGCGCCGAGGCGCCGGCGACCTGCCGGTTCACGCCGAGCGCCGGCGGCACCTACATCATCTCGTTCCGCGCCACGGACGAACGGGGTCGCACGGCGTCGACGAGCTTCTATCGCTGGGCGACCGGCAAGGACTGGATCCCGTGGAACGACGAGAGCCAGTTCAAGATGGATCTGATCCCCGATAAGACGCGCTACTCCGTCGGCGACACCGCGACGATCCTCGTCGCGTCGCCGTTTACCAATGCCGAGGCGTGGATCACCGTGGAGCGGGAAGGCCTGATCGAGCAGCGGCGCATGCGCGTCAGCGCGGGGGCGACGTCGCTCAAGTTCAAGATCACCGAGGCCTACGCACCGAACGTCTTCGTGTCGATGGTGCTGGTGCGCGGCCGCAGCGCACCGCCTGGTGGCATCGCGGACGCGGGCCGGCCCACGCTGCGCGTGGGCTACGCCGAGCTGCGCGTGACGCCGGAAGTGAAGCGGTTAACGGTGGATGTGAAGCCGCTGGCGGGCGAGTACCGGCCGGGAGATAGCGCGCGCGTGCAAATTCGCGTGCGCGACGCGGGAAGCCGAGGCCGGCGCAGTGAAGTAACGCTGTGGGCCGTGGATGAGGGCGTCCTCTCCCTGACGGGCTACCAGACACCCGATCCGCTCGACCTGCTGTATCAGCCGCGCGGCGTGAGCTTGCGGCTCGCGAGCAACCTCCTGGCGATCGCACCGCAGGTGCTCGATTCGGAAGGGACGTCGATCAAAGGTGAGCCGGAGCCAGGCGGTGGCGGCGGGCTCGGTGGCGGAGACATCCTCCGCTCGCGCTTTGCCGCGACGGCGTTTTTCCTGGGCGAGGTCGAGACCGACTCCAGCGGCGCGGCTGTCGCAGTCGCGAAGCTGCCCGACAACCTGACCACCTTCCGCGTCATGGCCGTCGCCGTGACGGCGGGCGATCGCTACGGTCACGGGGAATCGCCACTCCTCGTCACGCGACCCCTGCTCGCCCGGCCCGCGCTGCCCCGATTCCTGCGCTCCGGCGACGCCTTCACAGCGGGCGTGGTGGTGAACCAGCGTGCGGGCGGCACGCCGACCGTGACGGTGCGCGCCGATGCGCAGGGCGTCGTCCGCAGCGGTGCCGCCACGCGCACCGTGACGCTCGCCGCCGGTCGGGGCAGTGAAGTGCGCTTTGCGTTCCGCGATACGACGGCCGATTCGACGGCCTTTCGGTTCGACGTCGCCTCGCAGAACGACTCCGACGCCGTCCTGGTGCGCCTGGCTGGACGCCCCGTCTTCACGCCGCGCGCCTACACGGTAACGGGAACCGTCGTCGACACGGCGACGGTCGTCATCGATCTCCCCGAACCGGTCGATCCCGACCGCTCGCGCCTCGAGTTCGGGATCGGCACCACGCCGCTCGCGGTGCTAGTCGGGAGTTACCGCTGGCTGTCGGTCTATCCGTTCGACTGCTCCGAGCAAGTCGCCAGTGAGATGTTGCCCCTGATCGCCCTCTACCGCGCCGGTTCCGCGGTGCAGGTGCCGGGTCTCACGCCCGAACGGGCGCGCAGCGAGATCGAAAAGGGTGTGGCGGTGTTGAGCGGGCGGCAGCGGCCGGACGGCGGGATCGGCCTCTGGTCGGCCGAGGACTGGACGACGCCATGGCTCAGCTCCTATGCCGGAGAAGCGCTCCTGGCGGCGCGAGACGCCGGGGTGCCGGTCCGCGACTCGGTGCTGGCGCGCCTGAGCAACTATCTGTACCGCAGCGCGCACGAGCGCGCCGCGATTATGGCACCGATCGCGAGCTGGTACAACGACGTGCGCGTGATCCTCGCCGAACAGGTCGCCGCGGCCGATTTCCTGAGTCGCGTGGGTCGGCCGGACCTGCCGACCGAGAACGAGCTGTACCGCCAGGTGGCACAGCTTTCGTGGGAAGACCGGCTGCGCCTGGCGCAGATGATGGCGCGGCGCGGGGCGCGGGGCGCCGCGCGGCAGCTCATCACGCCCATCTGGGCCTCCGTGAAGATCGAAGGCCGGCGCGCCGTCCTTCCCGATTCAGCGCGGCTGGCGGGGGGCCAGTGGTTCTACTTCTGGTCCGGCCAGCGTCCCCTCGCTCGCCTCTTGTCCGCGACCTTGGTAGTGGATTCGACGAACGCCTTGATTGGGCCGCTGGTCGAATCGCTCGTCGAGCAGAGCCGGCGCGCGACCCCCTGGGGCTACTGGAACACCCAGGACTATGGCAATGCGGCCGCGGCGCTCGCCGATTTCACGGCGCGGCAGTCGCGCGCCGCGCAGCGCGGCTATGAAGTTCGGGCGGGGAACCAGGTCATCTATCGCTCGCGTGGCGAGCCGCTGCACGAAGTCACGCGGCCGCTGACCGGCGCGCTGTCCAATGTCCCCGGAGGCTCTGGTAGCCAGCGCGTGACCGTGACCGTCCGAGCAACGGACGCCGCGAGCGCCGGCGCTGCGCCGCTCTTCTTCTACGCCACGGTGCACGACGTCCCACGCCGGCGGCCCGTGACGCCCGATCAGCAGGGCATTCAAGTCGAACGGTGGTACGAGGACTACGAGACGGGAAAGCCCATCATCAGCGTGACCGAGGGCTCATTGGTGCGCGTGCGGCTCAGGATCACGGTGCCCGCCCAACGGCAATTCGTGGCGCTCAGCGATCCGTTGCCGGCAGGCCTAGAGGCGGTGGACCTGAGCCTGCGCACGACAGGCCAACTGCCCGGACCCGGTGCCGCCGCCCCCGAACGCAGGCGGGGCGAAGCAGCCGACGAGGAGTGGGGCTCCAACTCCTGGGGCTGGTACTACGGTAGCTGGGACTCGGGATGGTGGTCGCCGTTCGACCATAAAGAGCTGCGCGACGACCGCGTGGTGTACGTGGCGACGGTGCTGTGGCCGGGGCGTTACACGGCGACGTACGTCGCGCGCGCGACCACGCCGGGGACGTTCATCCGGCCGCCCGCGCACGCGGAGGAGATGTACAATCCGGCGGTGCAGGGACGAAGCGACGGCGGCGTCTTCACCGTGACGCAGCGGGCGCCATGAGCCGGCGCGCTCGGGTTCTCGTCACTGTCGCCATCACGATCGCCATGCCGGCGCTGGCGCTGAGCGTCTGGGTTGCGCTGCCGCCGCCGCCGGCACTCACGTCGCCGCCGCGGCTGGCGAGTCTCACCCTCGAGGACCGCAACGGCCTCGTGCTGCGCAGCACGCGCGCCGCTGACGGCTCGTTACAGCACTGGCTCTCCCTCGGCGACATCGACCCGGATATTCTGGAAGCGTTCGTCGCGGGCGAGGACCATCGCTTCTACGAGCACCACGGGATCGACGTGCGGGCCGTGGGGCGGGCGATCACCGAAAACCTGCGCGCGGGACGAGTGCGCTCCGGCGCCTCCACCATCACCATGCAGCTTGCGCGGCTGCTCGTTCCCGGCGGGAATCGCACGTGGCACGGCAAGGTGGTGCAGGCGCTGTGGGCGCTGCGTCTGGAGGCGCATCTCTCCAAGCAGGAGATCCTCGAGCAATACCTGAATCGGGTGCCGTTGGGGCAGGGCACCATCGGGGTCGACGCGGCCGCGAGGCTGTACTTCAACGCGTCGGCAGCGCGATTGTCCCTGGGGCAAGCGGCGCTCCTCGCGGGCCTCGCCAGCGCGCCCTCGAGCGATAATCCGTTCGTCGCCCCCGACCGGGCCAGGCGTCGCCGCGCGCTGATGCTGGGACGGATCGGGCGCTATGGCTACGCTCCGGCGGACGGGCTCGACCGCGCCGCCCGTGAGCCCGTCGTCATGCCGCGCGCGACACCGCCGTTTCTCGCGCCGCACTTCACCAGTCGAGTGCTGCAGTGGCTGGACACCACGGCCGCGGGGACGTGGCGCACGTCGCTCGATCTGCCACTGCAGACCGCGCTCGAGTCCGAGGTGCGGCACACGGTCACGACGCTGTCCGACCGCGGCGTGCGCGAGGCGGCACTGGTCGTGCTCGACAACCGCACCGGCGAGCTGCTCGCCTGGGTCGGCTCGCCGGACTTCTGGGCCGATTCGGCCGGCCAGGTCGACATGGTCGTGTCGCCACGCCAGCCTGGGTCGGCGTTGAAGCCGTTTCTGTACGGCCTGGCGTTCGATCGCGGCTACACGGCGGCGTCCGTCCTGCCCGACATCCCGCGCGCCTACGCGACGTCCACCGGCCCCTACCAGCCTCGCAACTACGACCGGCGTTTCCACGGCCCAGTGCGCGCCCGCGAGGCGCTGGCGAGCTCCTACAACGTTCCCGCGGTCGATCTCGCCGACCAGATCGGAGCAGGCAACCTGCTGCGCGTGCTCCACGGCGCCGGCTTCACCTCGCTGACGCGCAGCGCCGAGTACTACGGTCTGGGGTTGGCGCTCGGCAATGGCGACGTGACGCTGCTCGAGCTTGCCAACGGGTATCGCGGACTTGTGGCCGGTGGTGTGTGGGAGGCTGTGCAGTGGCGCGCCGTCGCGCCAGACCAGGGATCGGAAAGTCGGCGGTTCATATCGGCGCCGTCGGCCGCACTCGTGCTGGATATAATCGCGGACCCAGTCGCTCGGATCCCGGGGTTTGGTCTCGAGACGCCGTTCGATTTCCCATTCGAGGCCGCGGTGAAGACTGGCACGAGCCACCATTTCACGGACAACTGGGCGGTGGGCGTGACGGGCGCCTTCACGGTCGCGGTTTGGGTGGGGAATTTCGACGGCCAGCCGATGCTAGGCGTGAGCGGTGTTACTGGCGCCGGCCCGCTGCTGCATCGAGCGATGTTGGTGACGGCGCGCCGCTACGCGCCGGGGGCATTGCCGAGCCCGCGTGCGGTGGGGGCGACGCGCGTTCGGATCTGCGCGCTCTCGGGTCTGCGCGCGAGCGCGGGGTGTCCGGACCTGGACGAGTGGTTCCTTCCCGGCACCGCGCCCGTCAGGGCCTGCGACTGGCACCAAGGCGGATCAGTCTTGTGGCCGGCGGAATACGTGGAATGGGCGGCGCAGAATGGTAAAGCGGCGGTAGGTGAGGCGGCGGCAGGTGAAACGGCGGCAGATAAGACGGCGGCAGGTAAGACGGCGGCGAAGGGCGGCGGGAGCCAATTCAAGATCGTGTCTCCGCGGCCCGGCGATCGCTACGAGATCCCGCCCGGCATGGACGCCCGCTACGCCACGATCGCCCTGCGCGCCGCCGCGACACCGGGAGATGGCGCCGTCCGCTGGTTCGTGGATGGCCGACAAATCCACAATTCTCGATATGTCTTGAGCCCGGGCACGCACGTGATACGGGCGATTGCAGCTTCTGGAGCAACCGCTGAAACGCGAATCGACGTTCTTGCCGCACGACCTCGCCTAAGCTACATTAGCCGTTGAAGTTGCGCCGTTAGCTTCAGAAACTCCTTGAACCTCGAGGCGGTCAGTCGTGATTCGCGTACAGGCGGTGGCGCCAGACTCGTTGGGTGCCGCCCTCGAACTCATCCCAGGTACAGAGCTCCTCGAGGTGAATGGCAAGACCCTCGAGGACTTTCTCGATTGGGAGTTCCTGAGCGCCGATGAGCAATTCGTGCTGCGAGCGCGTCTGCCGTCCGGCGAGGAGATCGAGTACGACGTAGAGCGGCCGGAGGGGCTGCCGATGGGTGTCATGCTCGAGCCGCCCCGAATCCGGCGCTGCGCCAATCACTGCGATTTCTGCTTTGTCGATGGCAATCCGCAGGGCATGCGGCAGGCTCTCTACATCCGCGACGACGATTACCGGCTCTCGTTCCGCTACGGCAACTTCGCCACGCTGACCAACCTGAAGCCGTGGGACCTGGAGCGCATCGTCGAATATCGGCTGTCGCCCCTTTACGTCTCGGTCCACGCGACGGACCCGGTGGTGCGCCGCTGGCTGCTGCGCAATCCGGAGGCGCCGGATGTGATCCCGCAGCTGCGCTGGTTTGGCGAGCGGGGGATCTCGTTCCACACGCAGGTCGTGCTGGTCCCAGGCATCAATGACGGGCCGCAGCTCGTGCGCACGCTCACCGATTTGTATGGGTTGGGGCCGGCAGTGCTCTCTGTCTCGGTCGTTCCGGTCGCGTTGACGGAATTCAGCAAGCACGCGCTGGTGCGCCAGCCGACGCGCGAGGAGTGTCGGGCGGCACTGGCCGTGGTGGATGATTTCGCGGCGCGGGCGGTCGCCGCTCGCGGCGTGCCGTGGTGCTACGGCGCCGACGATCTCTACCTCCAGGCCGACGTGCCGCTGCCGCCCGCGGAGTGGTACGGTGACTTCGAGCAGCGGGAGAACGGCGTGGGCGCCGTCCGGTATCTGCAGACCCGGATTCAGGCTGCCCGACCCGCCTTGGAGATCGAGGGTTGGCAGGGGAAGCGCATCGGAATCGTTACGGGGACGGCCATGGGGCCGCTGCTTCCTCAAGTCACGGCAGATCTGACCGCCGCGACCGGAGCACATTTCGAAATCCTCGCGCTCGAGAATACGCTCTTTGGGTCGGCGGTGACGACCGCCGGTCTACTTCCGGGCAAGGCGGTGCTCTCAGCGCTGCAGGGGCGCAGCGATCTTGATCTCGCCTTGTTACCGGCGGAGTCGGTGAACGACGATCTGCTCTTCATGGACGACATCGAAGCGCACGATCTGGCTGCGCAGCTGCCGATGCCGATCAAGCTGTCGTACGACTTTGCGGATGCGTTGGTAGGGGCAGAGGTCGGCGTATGAGGTATTCACAGGCTGAAGCCTGTGCTCGGCAGACACTGTCCTTAAGGACAGTGGTGGCCGAGCACACCCTTCAGGGTGTGAGTCGAGCATGAGCATTCCCACCGTCGCGATCATCGGCCGCCCCAACGTCGGCAAGTCCACGCTGTTCAACCGCATCATCGGGCGGCGGCAGGCGATCGTGGACGCGCAGCCCGGCGTGACGCGCGACCGTCATTTCGCCCCCGCGGAATGGAACGGCCGCCGCTTCTGGCTGGTCGACACCGGCGGTCTGGTCCCCGGCTCGGCGGATCCGATGAATCGCGCGATTCGCTCGCAAGTGGAGCAGGCGGTCGCGGACAGCGACGTGCTGTTGTTCGTGGTGGATGTGGAGTCGGGTATCCACCCGATGGACCTCGAGATCGCGCAGTATCTCCGCAAGGCGAAACGGCCGTTGATCCTTGTCGTCAACAAGGCCGACAACCTCCCGGACGAAACTCGCCACCTCGCGTTCTACGAGCTTGGTCTGGGTGATCCGTTCCCCGTGTCGGCGGCGGTGGGGAAGAGCAGCGGCGACCTGCTCGATCAGCTCGTCTCCCTCTTGCCCGACACCCCAGCGGCGGATGAGGAGGAGACGATTGCGGTCGCCGTCGTCGGCCGGCCGAACGTCGGCAAGTCGAGTCTCGTGAACAAACTGTTGGGGCAGGACCGGCTGGTCGTTGCCGAGGAACCCGGGACGACACGCGATGCCATCGATACGCCGTTCGAGTACCAGGGCCGCACGCTCGTGTTCATCGACACGGCTGGGCTCCGCAAGCGCAGCAAGGTCGAAGAGGACATCGAGTTCTACTCGACCCTGCGTACCACGCGCGCGATGGAGCGGGCCGACGTCTGTTTGCTCGTCGTGGACGCGAAAGACGGCATGCACGCCCAGGACCTGAAGATCGCGAACGAAGCGTGGGAGCGCGGGGCGGCGGTAATCGTTGCCGTAAACAAGTGGGATCTGATCGACGAAAAGGAGACCAACACGGCGCGCGACGGGGAGCGGGAGATCAAGGCGCGCGCGCCATTCCTCGAGTTCATCCCCTTTTTCTACGTCTCGGCGAAGACCGGGCAGCGCGTCACCAGGCTGCTCGATGCGATCGTGACGGTCGCCGCCGAGCGCGAGAAGCGCGTGCCGACGTCCGAAGTGAATCGTGTCCTCGAGGAGCTGCTCGCGCGGCAACAGCCGCCGCAGCCGGTAGGCGAGTCGGTGCGCCTGTTCTACGCGACGCAGGTGGGTACCGCGCCGCCGCGGTTTGCGGTCGTGGCGAACCGCCCGGAAGCCATCCCCGAGTCGTACACGCGGTACCTGCACAATGGCTTCCGCGAAGCGTGGGAGTTCACGGGCGCGCCGCTCACGATCAAGTTCCGCCGCAAACGAGGCCGGCGCTGAACGCCGTCCTGGCGATTCTGGCCTCGTACCTGCTCGGCGCCACGCCGACCAGCTACATCGCCGGCAAGCTGGGGCGGGGGATCGACCTGCGCGAGCACGGCTCGAAGAACCTCGGCGCCACCAACGTCTACCGGCTCCTGGGCTGGAAGTATGCGATTCCCGTCGCGCTGTTCGATATTGCCAAAGGGGCTGTGCCGGTGCTCGTGTTCTCGCACCCCGCCTGGCTTGCGGTGGCAGTCGGCGGGGCGGCGGTGCTCGGACACATGTTCTCGCCCTATGTCAGCTTCAAGGGCGGCAAAGGCGTCGCGACGGCCGCGGGGATGTTTCTGGCGCTCGCGCCCGTCGCCGTGCTGCTCGCGATTCCGGTGTGGGCTGGGTGCCTGTGGCTGACCGGCTACGTCTCGCTCAGCTCGATCATCGCGGTCCTCAGCGTTCCCCTCTCGGTCGCACTGTTGCAGCCGAATTCGCCAGCGGTCTTCTGGGCGAGCGTCGTGCTCGTGGCGCTGATCATCTTCGCGCATCGGCGTAACATCCGACGACTCCTCGATGGGACGGAGAATCGGTTTCGAACGAGGCCGTCCGGCCGTCCGGCCGCCGGACCGTCCAACCGATGAAGATCGCGGTCGTGGGCGGCGGCGCGTGGGGAACGGCGCTGGCAGATTTGCTCGCGCGCAAGGGCGAACAGGTCACGCTGTGGGCCCGCGAGTCCGAAGTCGTCGAAAGCGTGAACCGGCGTCACGTGAACGAGATGTTTCTTCCGGGAGCCACGCTCGCGCCGGCACTCCGCGCCGACGGCGACCTTGGGGCGGCGATCCGCGGTGCCGAGACGGTCGTGTCCGTTGCGCCGTCGCATGCCGTGCGGCCGGTCATGGCGGAAGCCGCCAAGGCCCTCGCTAACGCGCGGCCACTCGTCGTCAGCGCGTCGAAGGGCCTCGATCCTGACCGGCTCGAACGTCCCTCCTGCATCCTGGCCGAGGTACTTCCGCCGGGCATCCCGGTGGCTGTGCTCTCCGGGCCCTCGTTCGCGTGGGAGGTCTTTCAGCAGCAGCCGACCGCTGTGGTCGCCGCGGCAACCGACCACACCGTCGCGCAACGCACGCAGCGCGTCTTCTCGACGACCTACTTTCGTGTCTACTCGCATACCGATGTCGTCGGCGTCGAGCTCGCGGGCGCCCTCAAGAACGTGATCGCGCTCGCTGCCGGGATTCTCGAGGGGCTTGGTTTGGGCTTCAACACTCGCGCCGCCTTGATCACGCGTGGCCTCGCCGAAATCACGCGGCTGGGAGTGACTTTGGGCGCGCAGCCCATGACGTTTGCGGGCCTGGCGGGCATGGGAGACCTCATCCTCACGGCCACCGGGGCGCTGTCGCGCAATCGCACCCTGGGCGTCGCGCTGGGGCAGGGGCAGACACTGGAGCAGGCACTGGCCGGCAAGCCGGCAGTCGTCGAGGGTGTGAACACCACGCGCACCGCGGTCGCGCTCGGCGAGCGCCACCGCGTCGAGCTGCCGATCGCGCGCGAGGTGGCGAACGTGCTGTTCCAGAACAAGCCGCCGCGCCAGGCGGTCAGCGACCTGATGGAGCGCGAGCTGAAGGCAGAGGGGCGATGAGCAGCGGCACGCCAGCCCAACCCGTGCAGGAGTTCTTTTCGATCGGCGAGGTCTGCCAGCTCACCGACCTGAAGCCCCACGTGTTGCGCTACTGGGAGAGTCAGTTCCGCTTTCTGAATCCCGCCAAGAACCGCTCGGGCAATCGCGTGTACCAGCGGCGCGAGATCGAGCTGATCATGCTGGTCAAGCACCTGCTGTACACCGAGAAATACACGATCGAAGGCGCGCGCCAGAAGATCGAGCAGTATCGCCGCTCGGGGGAACTCAAGCCCGAAGCGCGGCGCGCCCTCGCCACCGAAACGGTCAAGGAGCTCCGCGCCGAGCTCAAATCGGTGCTCGGCATACTCGAAGGGAGCTGAAGTGCGGGTCGCGGTCGTGATTCCGGCGTTCCAGGCGGCAGCCACAATTCGCGATATCATTTCACGCACTCACGCGAGCCTGTCAGCGGCGGAGATCATTGTCGTGGACGACGGCTCCACCGATGGCACACGGGCTTCGGCCGGCGACGTCGCGATTGCCCATGACCAGAACCGGGGCAAGGGCGCGGCACTGCGTGACGGCGTGCGCGAGGCGATTGCGCGGGGCGCGGCGGTCGTGGTTACCATTGATGCCGATGGGCAGCACCCGCCCGAGGAGATTCCCCGGCTGCTGCGGCCGATCCTGGAAGGACGAGCCGATCTCGTGTTGGGCGCGCGCAAGCGCGATCGAGTCATGCCCGTCTCGCGCCGCTTCACCAACTGGCTATCGGCGGCCCTGGCGTCTCGCATCAGCGGCCAGGTGGTCAAGGACGCGCAAACGGGGTTTCGGGCCTTTACGCGTGAGGTGGCGCAACAGGTGCAGCCGGCCGGGGATCGCTACGAGTACGAGGCGAACTTTTTGCTCGACGCGCTGCGCGCGGGCTATCGAGTGGCTTCGGTCGAGGTGCCGACGATCTATGGATCGCACAGTCATTTCCGCGGGTGGAGCGACAGCTGGCGGATGGCGCGCGCATTCGCACGCCACGCCGGCCGCATCGTAGCGGGAGCAACGTGACCGCTCCGAACGACAACGGTCTGCGCATCCTCGTTTCGAACGACGACGGCGTCCTGGCGCCCGGCATCGCGCTGCTCGCCGAGGTCTGCTCGACGGTGGGGCACGTCACCGTGGTCGCGCCCGACCGGGAGCAAAGCGGCACCTCGCACTCCCTCACGCTGCACCGGCCGCTCCGGGCGCACCGGCGATCCGACGGCGCCTTCCAGGTCGATGGCACACCGACCGACTGCGTCCTGCTCGCCCTCGGCGCCTTGATGCCTGACGGGCCGAACTGGGTGTTCTCCGGTGTGAACCATGGCCCGAACATGGGCGAAGACGTGCTCTATTCGGGCACCGTGTCGGCGGCGATGGAGGGATTGGCGGCCGGCGTTCCCAGCATCGCGATTTCGTACGGCAGCTTCGATCTCGAGCACCTCGAGAGCCATCGCACGGGGCTCGAGCGCCTGATCAAACAGATCGTACAGGTGGAGAACTTTCCCGGAGAGACGCTCCTCAACATCAATCTCCCGCCGATTCCGGGCGATCAGGTCAAAGGCGTGAAGGTGACGAATCTCGGCAGCCGCGTCTTCCACGAAGAGATCGCGACGATGAAAGACCCGTGGGGGCGCGAGGTGCACTGGATCGGGGGAGGGCGGGTGACCTGGTCGGGGGGCGCCGATTCCGACTTCCAGGCCGTGAAGGCCGGCTACATCTCCGTCACGCCGCTGCACGTGGACCTGACCAATTACAACCTGCTCGAAGTCGTCAGGAAGTGGGATCTCGGCAAGTGACGGGCAGTCGCGATACGTACGGCGGCTACCGCGCACGCTTGGTCGAGCAATTGCGGGGGCAGGGGATCCGCGACCTCGCCGTGCTGCGGGCCTTTGCGTCCACGCCACGCCATCTGTTCGTGCCCGAGGCGGTGCGGCATCGCGCCTACGAAGACGCCGCGCTGCCGATTGGTGTCGGCCAGACCATCTCGCAGCCCTTTACCCAGGCGCGCTACCTCGAGACCCTCGGCCTCAAGGGGAAAGAGCGCGTGCTCGAAATCGGCACGGGCTCGGGCTATCAGACAGCGTTACTGGCGGCGCTCGCCGATCAGGTCTTCACGATCGAGCGCATGCGCCCGCTGGCGGAGGCCGCGCAGGCCGCGCTGCGCGCCGCGGGCGTCAGCAACGTCTCCGTCCTGGTGGGCGACGGCACGCTGGGCTGGAGCGCCTACGCGCCCTACCACGCGATTCTGGTGGCCGCGGGCGGCCCCGAGATCCCGCCACCGCTCGTCGAGCAGCTCGCGCCCGGCGGCCGGATGATCATCCCCCTGAGCTCCAAGGCTGGGGGCGCAGGCCCTCAGACGCTCACGCTGGTGCATCGCACCGCCGACGGCATTCTCGCGACGCCACTCGGCGCGGCGCGCTTTGTCCCGCTGGTCGGGGAGCACGGCTTCGATGCTTGAAAACTTCATCGACTGGCTGCTCCGCACGCTCCTCGCCATCGGGTATCCGGGGATCGTGGCGCTGATGGCGCTGGAGTCGTCGGTTCTGCCGGTGCCGAGCGAGCTGGTGATGCCCCCGGCGGGCTACTGGGCGGCGAAGGGGGAGATGAGCTTCGCGATCGTGCTCTTGTGCGGCGTCCTGGGGAGCGTCATCGGTGCGCTCGCGAATTACTACGGGGCCCAGCTCATCGGCCGGCCTCTGATCCAGCGCTACGGCAAATACGTCCTGCTTAGCGAGAAGAACCTGCTGCGCTCCGAGCGCTTTTTCGCTGAGCACGGGGAGATCAGCACGCTGATCGGGCGGCTGTTTCCGGTGATTCGCCACCTCATTTCCATCCCGGCGGGGCTGCATCGGATGCCACTGCCGACGTTCATTCTGTATACGGCGATCGGGGCGGCCGTCTGGTGCGCGATCCTCACCTGGATCGGCTACTTCCTTGGGCAGCATGAGGGTGTGCTGCGCAACGAAGCGATCCATCGCTACGCGACCTGGGCGCTCCTCGCGTTGATTCCGCTGAGCTTCATCCTGATTCTCGTCTACATCCTGCGCCGCCGCCGGAAGCCAATTTGAGCCTCCGCCGCTGGATTATCCGAGGGCGCGTTCAAGGGGTCGGGTTCAGGTGGTTTGTCATGCGCGAGGCGGAGCGACTGCAGCTTGGCGGGTACGCGCGCAACCTTCCCGATGGATCGGTTGAAGTAGTTTCTCAAGGCCCTGAGACGGCACTTGAGAAGTTGGAGGCGCAGCTGCGGCGCGGGCCATCGCACGCGCGCGTCGACGACGTCGAACGGCTTCAAGTTCCACTCGAGCTCGACGTGCCGAGGTCATTTGATATCCGATAAGTCGAAGCTGATCGACGAGCTGCGGCGCACGATCCGCGACGTCAACAACTTTCCCAAGCCCGGGATCGTGTTCAAGGACGTCACGCCGGTGCTCCTGGACGTGAAGCTGTTCGGGCAGACGGTCAGAGCGATGGCCGAGCCATATCGCGATGCGCGCATTACGCGGATCGTGTCGATCGAGTCGCGCGGCTTTTTGTTCGGCGCGCCGCTCGCGCTCGAGCTCGGGGCAGGGTTGGTCCCCATCCGCAAGCCGGGGAAGCTGCCCGCGGCGACGCAGCGCGTGGAATACGCCCTGGAGTACGGGACCGACGCGCTCGAGATGCATCACGACGCCGTGCAGCCAGGCGATCGCGTGCTCGTCGTGGACGACGTGCTCGCCACGGGCGGGACCGCCAACGCCGCCGCGCAGCTCGTGGGCGGCACCGGCGCCCACGTGGCAGGATTCACGTTTCTGATCGAGCTCGATTTCCTGAAGGGACGCCAGCGGCTGCAGGGAAGGCGTGTCGAGGCCTTGCTGCATTACGCCTAACTCACGTAGATTTCGCCGCTTACGCGCCCCCGGGCGCCCCCGGCGCTCTCGGAAACGCCCCTGTAGCTCAGGTGGATAGAGCAGCGGTTTCCTAAACCGTTGGCCGGGTGTTCGAGTCACCCCAGGGGCACTGACAACTGAACGCTCAATGATCAGTGATCAATGATCATTGGACATTGATCATTCTCCGAAGGAGCATGATGGCGATCGCGACCCGCATCACCGGAAAACCGAATCCCGCCACGCCACCGCCGACCGCAGCGGCCGGTGCTCGGAAATCCGATTTTACCGATCGAGCGTTGTCCTGGTTCAGGGCGCATAAGCAGCTGACGTCCTGGATCGGCGCCATCGTCGTCGTGGGCGCGGTGCTGTTCGCGTGGACGATGCTGACCGCGCGCCGTTCCGAAGAGGCCGCGAGCCGCGAGCTCCAGGGCGCGCGCTTTGCCTACGACAACCAAAACTTGCCGCTTGCCGCAAACGAGCTGCCGAAGGTCATCGCGAACTTCGACGGGACGAATGCGGCTGAAGAGGCTCGACTCCTCCTGGCGAATGTGCGGCTCCAACTGAACCAGCCGCAGCAGGCGGTGGCGGTGCTGAAGGACTACGCCGGGAGCGCCGCGAAGGGCTATAGGGCACAGGCGTACGGGCTCCTGGGGGCCGCGTACGAGAACATGGGACGCTTCCGCGAGGCCGGGGAAGCGTACGAAAACGGCTCTGCAGCGGCCCGCCTGGACTTCTTGAAGGCCCAGATGCTCACTGATGCCGGTCGTGCCTGGACGACCGCTGGTGACACGGCTAAGGCAATTGCGGCCTATCGGCGTGTGGTGAAAGAGTTCGAGAAAGAGGGGGCGGCGAATGAGGCCAAGGTCCGGCTCGCAGAACTCACAAAGGGGACAGCTTCGTAGCAGCTTAGTTCGTATAATATATGTTATGTTAAGTTGACCTGTGTGTGAATGTGGACAAGCTGGTCAAGTAATCACACCTCTGAACACCATTCTCCCCTCCCCAATCAGCCACACATCGTCGTAACGGCCGTTCTTGCCCTTCGTAGCTCGCACCCCAATCATCCCGCCGCTCCGGCTCTCGATCTCGAGCGGCAGCGTATCCAGACCCCACTCCTGAATCGCGCAGCCCGCGCCCACCGCACCTGTCCCACACGCCAAGGTTTCGCCCTCGATGCCGCGCTCATAGGTCCGCATCCGCCAGCCACCGTCGCTGTCTTTGGAAATGAAGTTGATGTTGGCGCCTTCAGGCGCGAGCGCCGGGTCAAACCGTAGCGCCCGGCCGCGCTCCATGAGTGCGACGTGGTCGACGTCATCGACCAAGACGATGAGATGTGGCACACCGACCCGGCTGAGCGCCGCCTGCCGCTCTTGGGCCATCAGGCCGAGTCGCGGAACGGCCGCCGGCGCCTCCACCGGCGCCAGATGCAGCTCCGCGCGGCCTCGCCCCCGCTCGGTGGCGCGGGCGCGGTAGGTCCCGGCGTCTGTTTCGAGATCCATGCCATCGGGCGTGCCCCCCCCCACCCCCAAATGCACGGCGAGCGTCGTGCTGCAAAGCGCGGCGTTGCCGCACATGGCGGCGTGCGATCCGTCGGCGTTGAAGTAGGTCATGCGCGCCGCGCCGGGGTGCGAGCCCGGCCCCACGAACACGATGCCGTCGGCGCCAATCCCCGTCCCGCGGGCGCACACCGCCTGCATGTCCTCCGGGGTCCAGTCGGCCGGTGTGGACACACGCGTGTCGAGCATGACGAAATCGTTGCCCGATCCCGTCATCTTGTAGACCGGCAGGCCGATCAGATGCGGCCGAACCAGGCCATGAGCCTGAGGCGCGGCACCTTCCACACCGCCTCGCGGACGATGGCCTTGTTCATCTTGCTCTGCCCCTCGGTTCGATCGACGAAGACGATCGGAATCTCGCGGAGCTTGAACCCTTTTCTCCATGCGCGAACACTCATCTCGATTTGAAAGGCATAGCCGTTGGAACCGACCGCGGACAGATCGATCGTCTCGAGCACGCGCCTGCGAAAGCACTTGAACCCACCCGTCAGATCCCAGATCCTGAGGCCCGTAAATAACCGGGCATACACATTGGCGAAGTACGATAGCATGAGACGGCTCATCGGCCAATTGACGATCGTCACCTTCCCATTGAGATACCGGGAGCCCAGCACGACGTCGGCATCCTGGATAGCCGTGAGAAACTCCTTGAGGTGTGCGGGGTCGTGCTGGAAGTCGGCGTCCATTTCGAAGATGTAGTCATACCCCCGCTCCAGCGCCCACTTGAACCCGGCGATGTACGCCGTCCCGAGCCCGAGCTTCCCCTCCCGGTGCATTGTGTGCACGCGCGGGTTGGTGCGCGCCATCTCATCGGCGATCCGTCCCGTGCCGTCCGGTGAGCCATCGTCGACGACGAGCACTTCCAGGCGCGGATCCTGCGCCAACACCTGCGGCACGATCTGAGGAAGATTCACCGCCTCGTTGTAGGTGGGAATGATGACCAAAGCCCGTTCAGGCACGCGCGCGTCTCCGCGCCCAGGCCGGCGGCACGATGAACCCGGCGATGACGAGGACCAGCGTCACGAGCCCGATCGCCTTCCCCCTCGCAAACGCGCGCGAGTAATAGCTCAACTCGAGTTTCCTGGCCCCTGGACCCACCGGGATCGTCAGGAGTGCGTGGTCGCCCCGCAGCACCTGACCGGCGTTGCCATCGACGCTGACGCGCCAATCGAGATACCAGTTTTCGGCGATGAGCACGTAGCTCGAGTCGCGCGGCGGCGGCTCGAGCGTGACACTCATCTTCCCCGCGTCCCAGGCGGTCACGCGTGCGCGTGAGGCGGATGGGGCTGGCACTGCCGTCAACGGCGGTGGATTGATCGGCGACCCGGCCGGCAGTAGGACGACGCGGTCGTAGCCGGGCATGCGCGGATCTGCGAGCGTCGGCGGCACCAGCGAATCGGCGGGGAGCTTGGTCGCCGCCGGCACGACGCGGGCGTACGGCGGCGCCGTATCGGCTTCATAGAGGTACGCACGGCCCCCTGCGGCAGTCTCGACGGGTCCCATCACGCGGTGGTAACCGGGAATGGGCACGGTATCGGCGATCACGACGAAGCGAACGGCGAGCAGATCCCAAAGGCGGGTAGACGTGAGGAGAAAACGCGCTTGCCCCTGTGTACCGGGCCGGCCGCCGATGAGCTCATCGAAGTAGCGGAGTTCGTTTCCCTGATAGCCCAGAACCTGCGCAATCCCGTGTCCCATCAGCACATTCTGTGGGTAAGGGACGTTCCGGGGGTCAATATCGAGGTTGAATACGCGGAAGGGCTTTGGCTGGGCGCGCAGCCGCGTCACGATCGCGTCAGGTCGATACAAGCTCTGGTTAGGCGGATCGGAGTAAGCCCAGAACCGTTGCCCGTCCCGCCATAGATCGAAGCCTACGAGCAGCGGTAGCCCGAGGGCGAACGCGAGGGCTGGGACACTACCCCGCAGATAGCCGAACGCGAGCAGCGCGATGGCGAACAGCGCTACGGCGCCGACCAACGCCGACAGCCGAATTGAAGAGCCCAATACCTGAGCGAAGGGGTGCGTCTCCGGGCTCGCGAGCGATTCGGCGAGGTGGCCGAATGCGCCGGCGAGTCCGAGCAAGGCGATGACGCCTGCCGCAACCATCCAGCCGCGGACGTGCCCTGCCCCTTCCTTCTGCTCGAGCCGCCCGGCCCCGAACGCCGCGAACGTGGCGGTGCAGAACGCCACAATGAAGAAGACCATGCCAGGCGCGCGCGTCTTCTTCACATACGGCATCACGCTCCACCACAGCTTGTAAAACGGCGTGGCATTGCTGAGGGCGATCAGCAGGAAGAGCACGCCGATGCCGCCCAGC
>DASYRZ010000084.1:0-107199 GCA_036003865.1 Gemmatimonadales bacterium
CGCGGGATCTATTGGTCCCGCTCGCGCCAGGCGATCTGGGAAAAAGGCGCGACGTCGGGAAACTCGCAGACACTCGTACGTGTGGACCTCGACTGCGACCGCGACGCGCTGCGCTTCACTGTCCGGCAAAGCGGCGTGGGATTCTGCCACCTGAATCGCCGCTCGTGTTGGCCTTCCGAGTTCGATCTCTCCGATCTGGAGCGCACGCTGGCCGACCGGATCGCACGGCCGGTCGAGGGATCGGGAACCGCGCAGCTGCTGGCCGACCCCACGCTGCTCGCGGCGAAGCTCGGTGAGGAGGCCGCGGAGCTCGCCCAGGCCGAGTCGTCCGGAGATGTGGTTCGCGAGACGGCGGATGTGTTCTACATGGCGCTGGTGGCGCTGGCCCGAGGAGGCGGCACGTTGGCCGACGTGCGCGCGGAGCTGGCGCGCCGGCACCGCGCGGTGAGCCGTCGGCCGATGGCTCGAAAAGGATGAGCGCCCGCCTGTTGCCCCGACGCTCGGTCGCCGAGCTGGTGTCACGTCGTGCTGTCGCGATACCGGCGGAGGCGTTCGCAGTCGCGGCGCCAATTGTGGAAGCGGTGCGGACCCGAGGCGAAGCGGCGCTGCGCGCGTACGCCGAGCGGTTCGGGGATGTCGCAGGCGGCGGACCATTGTTCCTCGGGCGGCCGACGCTCCACCGCGCACTCGCTAGCCTGCCGGCGGGGGACCGCGCGCGACTGGAGCGCGTGGCGCAACGGATCCGGACGTTCGCCGAGGCGCAGAAGCACGCACTCGAAGCCGTGTCAATCGCATTGCCGGGCGGTGCGGCAGGGCACTGGGTCACGCCCGTGGAGCGCGCCGGGTGTTACGCACCCGGCGGCCGCTATCCGCTGCCCTCATCGGTGCTGATGACCGCGGTGACCGCGCGCACGGCGGGTGTGAAGGAGATCTGGGTCGCGAGTCCCAAGCCGGGGCCCATGACACTCGCTGCTGCCGCGATCGCCGGCGCTGACGGTGTGCTGGCGGCGGGTGGAGCCCATGCCATTGCGGGGCTCGCGTTCGGCGCCGGCCCGTTGCGTCCCTGCGACGTGATCGTCGGGCCCGGCAACCGTTACGTGATCGCCGCGAAGCAGATCGTCGCGGGAAGCGTCGCGATCGATATGCTCGCGGGTCCTTCGGAGCTGGTCGTCTTGGCCGACGCCACGGCGTCTCCCGCGGTGATCGCGGCTGATTTGCTCGCGCAGGCCGAGCATGACCCCGACGCGGTGCCTGTGCTTGTGACCCTCGACGTGACTCAGGTCGATCGTGTCGAGGCGGAGCTTGCGCGCCAGCTTGCGGAGCTGCCAACTCGAGAGGTCGCCCGTGCGGCACTCGCGAACGGCGGCGCGGTGGTGGTGGGGAGCGTGGAGGAGGGCATCGCCGCCTGCGACGCGCTCGCGCCCGAGCACGTGGAGCTCTTCCTGCAGGACGCGGCTGCCGTGGCACCGCGACTCGCCCATTTCGGCGCAGTTTTCATCGGCGGCGGGTCGGCTGAAGTACTGGGAGACTACGGTGCGGGCCCCAATCACGTCCTTCCGACCGCAGGGACCGCGCGGTCGAGGGGCGGGTTATCAGTCTATACGTTCCTGCGGGTCCGTACTTGGCTCCGCATCGAGGACCCAGTGGCGGCGCTTCCGCTCGTTGAGGACGCCGCGTGGTTCGGCCGGGTCGAAGGACTCGAGGCGCACGCGCGCTCGGCCGAGCGGCGGTTGGATTGAGTAGGCGGTCCCACTTCGGTACCTTCCACTCGAACACCTCTCGGAGCACCGATGGCCGTCCGCAACTGCTTACTGCTCGCTCTCCTGCTTCTTCCCACAACACTCACGGCACAGCGCACGCAGAAGCCGGCCCTCCACGGCCGCCACTGGGTCGCGATCACCGGCAAGCCGCTGGGCGCCGAAGCGGGCGCGATGATGTTCCAGAAAGGCGGCAACGCCGTCGATGCCGCGTGCGCGATGCTCGCCGCCGTGACCACGATGTGGGATGTGCTCTCCTGGGGCGGTGAGACGCAGGCGCTGATCTACAATCCTCGCACGAAGCAAGTCATCGCCATCAACGCACTCGGCGTTGCGCCCACCGGCGCGACGGCCGACTTCTACCGTTCCAAGGGAATGCGGTTTCCACCTGAGTACGGCCCGCTCGCGGCCATCACCCCCGGTACGCCGGGTGGGCTTTTGGTCATGCTCGCCGAGTACGGGAAGTTGAGTCTGCGGGAGGTGCTCGAGCCCGCCATCCGAATGGCGGACGGCTATCCGATCGAGGAGGAGACGGCCAACTCGATCGAGCGCAACAAGGGCTGGCTCAAGCAGTGGCGCTATTCGCGCGCGGTGATGCTGCCGCACGCCGGCGAAGCGCGCGAGGCCCCCGACGCCGGTGAGATCTTCCGGCAGCCCGAGCTCGCCGCGACGCTCCGCAAACTGGTTGAGGCCGAGCAGGAGGCGCTCCGCCGCGGCAAGAACCGGCACGACGCGATCATGGCGGCCTACGATCGGTTCTATCGCGGCGACATCGCGCAGGAGTTCGTGCGCGGGCTGCAGGAAGAAGGCGGGCTCATCACGCTTGCCGACCTCGCCAACTGGCGCGTCAAGATCGAGCAGCCGCTGATGACGACGTATCGCGGCATCGAGGTCTACAAGCTGCAGCAATGGTCGCAGGGGCCCGCCATGCTGCAGGCCCTCAACATCCTCGAAGGGTTCGATCTCAAGGCGATGGGCTACAACAGCACGCGTTACATCCACACGCTCTACCAGACGATGAGCCTGGCGTTCGCCGATCGCGATTTTTACTACGGGGATCCCGCCTTTCCACCGGAGGAGCCGATCCGCGGACTGCTGTCGAAGGAGTATGCGCGCGAGCGCGCCAAACTGATCAACCCGGACCGCAACGATCCGGACATCAAGCCGGGTGATCCGTATCCATTCCAGGGCGGCAGCAACCCGTATTTGCCACTGCTCCAGCGCTGGTCGCCCCGGCCGGTGACGACGTCAGAGGGCGGGGACGATGCGGCGGCGCTCGCCGCATTCGACGAGGCGTTCCGACGCGGGACGACGTCGATCGAAGCGGCGGACACATCCGGGTGGGTCGTCTCCGTTACGCCATCAGGCGGCTGGATTCCGGCGGTGATCGCGGGCCACACCGGCATCGGGGTGAGCCAGCGCGCGCAGCAATTCGTCGTCGACAGCGCGGACAACCCGTTCAACGTGATCGTGCCGGGCAAGCGGCCGCGCGTGACGTTGACGCCGAGCCTGGCATTGAAGGATGGAAGGCCGTTCCTCGCATTCGCCGTGCAGGGCGGCGACACGCAGGATCAGAACCTGCTGCAGTTTTTCCTGAACGTGGTCGAATTCGGGATGAATGTGCAGGAGGCCGTCGAAGCCGCGAACATCACGAGTTACCAGATGCGCAACTCGTTCGGCGAGCACAAGACCGAGCCGGGGAGGTTGACGCTGCGGGATGACACGCCGACCTGGGTGCGCCGCGATCTGCGCCGCATGGGCTACCGGCTGGATTTCGATGATCGCACGTCCGGGCCCATCAACGCGATCTTCTTCGACTGGAAGCACGGCTCGTTCTGGGGAGGGTCGAGTAATCACGGTGAGGATTACGGTATCGCCTGGTAGATGTATGACTTTTAGCGCGCTTTCGCCTACCGGTCCGGCGAGACGTACCGCAGGTTAGTAGCGTCTCCATCGCGATGCGACTCACGATGCCGCAGCTCACTCATGCCCGCTCGCACTTCTTGCGCGCTATAGCGCTCACCGTGGCAGTGCTTACGAGTTGTGAGAAATCGCCGTTCGAGCCGCGCGGCGAGGGGGAGCGCGTACCGATCGGGCAAATAATCACGGATGAAATCGCGGTCAACAGTGTAGGCCGATACTCCTTTGTCGGCGATCCGGATGCTGCCTACACGATCTTTCTCGAAGCCCTTCAAGGCCGCGTCTCGTTGGTGGTATGGGATTCGACCCACAACTTTCAGGCGGCCGACCTCGTCGCCGGTCCGGGATCGCCGCCGTTATATCAGAACCCCTCCCTGAACATGGGGAGCCATTCCGGTGCCGTCTACAATATCCGCGTGTTTGCGTCTCCTCCTGGGACGCAAACCCGGTTTCGGTTACTCGTGTACAAGATCAACAAAAGCCCAGAGCTGCTGGCTGCCACATTCGCACTCGGCGACACCGTCGCGGGCGAAACCATCGATCCGATTGTTGACATAGACGAGTTCGTCACGGACGGCACGGCGGGACAGGAGGTCGTTTTCGTCGGAGAAACACCCGCAGCAGTCGGATCGGGCTCCGTGAGCTTCACTCTCATAGATACGGTTGCCCAACAGTTCCTCGGGTACGTCTTCGCCGACGCCGGACCGCCCACGTTGACCACTGGGCGGATGTTCTTGCCGGCGACGCGAGGGTGTACGCACTCTTCGTGGGATCCGTCACCAGCAACGTGTATCCCCGATACGGCGGCCCGTATCGCTTCTGGTCGTATGTCATCAATCGAGCTCCCGAACATCGCGCAGCGGCACTCCCATTGAACGCGGAGGTCGCTAATGAACGGATCGACCGGGAAGGCGACATCGACGAGTTCACCTTCGCGGCGAACCCGGGCGACGAATTCAATGTGTTCGTGCAGGCGCGGCGCGAGTTCCACCTCGAAGTCGCGCGGCCGGGGCTTGACCCCTTCGCACTAGCGGCGGCCGTCCCTACTGACACGGCTCTCTATCTCCATTCGACCGGACGCTTTGCAGCCTCACAGACCGGGAACTACGTCGTGCGCGTGCTGGGAGACGGTTCGCACCAAATCGCGGATACAGGGGGGTATCGCGTCTACGTTTACGCCGTCGATCGCCGACCGGAGCTGATCCCGGCCGTGGTCGCCATCGGGGACACTGTGTCAGGGGAGCAGATCGGGCTGCCGGGCGACATCGACGAGTTCACGTTCTCCGGGACCGCCGGCGACGAGATCAACGCCTTCTTCCAAGCTGAGGACGGATCGCAGGGGACGTGGCTTCAGCTCGATATCCTCCAACCGGGCGGGACCGTGCTCCACAGCGTCCAGAGTATCGGGACGGATACGAGCCTGTTCCGCCAAGCCACGGGCACGTTCGTGCTTCCGAGCACTGGCACTTACCGGATCCGAATACAAGGAGCATCCGATTATCAGGATCAGAGTCGCGGGCCGTACCGATTCTTCCTGTATCGGATCAATCGCGCGCCGGAGCACGGGCCCGCAACGGTTGCCTTGGGCGACAGTATCACGGGCGAGGTCATCGATCTCCCGGGCGACATCGACGAGTTCACCTTCAGCGTTCCCCAGTCGACGCTCGCCGGTTTCGCGCTTGGACGCACAGGCTCGGTGCCCGTGCCGTGGGAGCGGTGTTTGGATTTCACTCTTGTGGCTGACGACGGTCACCAGATTATGGACAAGGATCTGCCCGAGTATTGCGGCACGACCAGCGAAGTCGCATTAGGCACCGGGCCAGTCGCCGTTCCTGCAGGTGTGCATACGCTGCGCGTGCGGAGCGTTTCGAGTACCGGCACGGGCTACGTCGGACCTTACCGCCTTGTGTCATTCGCCCTCGACTCACTGCCCGAGAACGTTGCCAGCAGCGTCGCGATCGGCGATACCGTCAACGGTGAAGCGATCGACCGCCCAGGCGACTACGACGTGTTCACGTTTTCGGGACGAAAAGGCCAGCACATCGATGTACAGCTCCAAGGTGTCGCGTGGGGATCCGATTCGAGCCAGTACTGGTTCTCGGCAGCACTCAACGGCCCTGTGCAAGGCTTAAGATGGGTGAGCTCCCCCGCCTCCTCCGCAAGCCTCGACCTGCATCGGACGGGCCGTGTCGACCTGCTGGCGACCGGGACGTATAGCTTGACCCTCAATTCCGGGCACGGCGGGGCGCTGCTCAACGAACTCGGAGCATATCGCTTCTCTATCGTGAACGTCCCGGCGGGTCCCGAAACCGCAGCTGTGGGTCTCGCCGTCGGCGACTCGGTCACGGCAGAGCGCATGGACAGTCCCGAGGATGTCGACGAGTTCGTCGTGACCGGGAGCCCGGCTCAAGAAGTCGTGGTGTTCTTACACGCCGGTGAGACTGGAGGAATGGTCGTCGAGGTGTATGACACAACCACCGGCGACATCATCGCCGGGACGCCGAGCTACATCGCGCTCGAGTCCACGGGCCGCTTCCGTCTTCCCGCCTCAGGCGTCGCGGGCATTCGGGTCTACTCGGTTGGAGGAGGGACCGGGTCCTACTTCTTTAAGGTAGTTGCCATCAATCGCGCGCCCGAGAACGCACCGTCCACGGTCGTCGTTGGGGACACGGTCGAGGGGGAGGCGATCGATCCGCGTGGCGACGTCGATGAGTTCACGGTGACCGGCACCCAAGGGCAAAGCTTGATCGCCTACCTGCAGACTCCGCAAGGCGCCTATCCGGGACTTGTGCTACGTATCATCGACACGACGTCCGGTGACGTTTTGGGTTCCGTTTCCAGCGTCAATCCAACGCCAGCCTTGGAGGATCAGTCTACGGGATCGATCGTTCTCCCCTATTCCGGCGCTTACACGATCCGAGTGGAGGGCACATCTGATCGAAACAGCGCCGGTCCCTATCGCTTCAAGGTGATCGTACAATAGCCTCGACCCCAGGCGTTTGGCGCGGCGTCTTGGCGACGCTGTTGTTGTTGCTCGCGTGCGAGTCGCCCGGCGAACCCCGCATCAACCCGGCTCCCGAGCATGTTTCCGCGCGCATTCTCCTAAATCGGGAGATAAGCGGCGAATCGCTAGAAGAACCCACGGACGTGGACGAGTTCGCGTTCGATGCCACGGACGACGGCAGGTACGACGTGTTCGTCCAGAGTGCGAAAGCTGTTCGTGTCGAACTCTCGACCGACAGCCAGGTTGTCGCGAGTGCGACGACTCAACCGGGCGACACCAGCTTGTTCGCGCACCACACCGGCGTGATCGCGGTTGTGCACGCGGCGCCCTACGTCATACGGGTGACTGCCGCAAACAGCCTGGATTCGACCACCGTGGGGCCCTACCGCCTCTTCCTACACGCCGTGGACCGCCGACCGGAGCACATTGATTCACTGTTTGTCGCGGGGGATACCGTCTCCGGAGAGACGATTGACAGCTCGGTTGACATTGACGAGTTCGCGTTCACCGGAACTGCGGGTGCGGAGTACAACCTGTTCTTCCAGGGTCAGAACGGCCTCGGCGGAACCCTCGTCGCGAACGCGCACGATGCGGATGGCAGTACGCTTGGACAGGCAACCAGTCTCGGGACCGATACGAGTCTCGGGCAAGGAAGCGGGAGATTCGCTTTGAAAACGAACGGGAAAGCCCGCGTTGAAGTTCTCGTCGCATACCCAGCAAATCCTGGCAATCTCGGCCCCTACCGGTTCTTTCTGTATCCCATCAATCGGCAGCCCGAGAGCCGTCCTAACACATTGGCTTTTGGCGACAGCCTCAGCGGAGAGGCGATCGAGCTTCCGGGAGATGTCGACGAGTTCAGAGTCAGCGTACCCACCGCAAGTGGCGCGAACCTCGTGTTGCAGTCCGACTCGGCCTCGCAGGGTTGGGGAATCCGGGCCAGTCTCGTCAATTCAACGAATCAAGCAGTAGCCGAGGCTCAGACGTTCGAGGCGGGTTCCGTGGCACAGAGCGGGCGCGTGGAGCTCAATGGCGGCAACTACATCTTGCGGGTCGATGGGAATGGTGAGTTTCCGAGCACGCCTGGACGCGCACCTCCTCGCGGTGCTTACCGGCTTTGGATGTATCGCTTTTCCATTTCGCCCGAAGCGGTGAGCGGAGCATTGACGATTCCCGACACCGTCAATGAGCCCATCAACCCGCCAGGTGACGAAGATGTGTTCCAGTTCAACGGGACTCGTCGTGAGCATATCAACATTGCCCTGCAGGGGACAGCCGGTCCGCCGTCGGGCGGTGGGTTCTGGGTGTTTCTCAGGAATGGGAACTTCCCGCTTGCGCTTGTGAGCGCGCCCCTATCCGGAGGAACTCTCGGATCGTACCAAACCGGTCGCCTCGACCTTCCAGCGACGGCACCCTACACCATCAGCGTAACGGGAGCCGGCTCGCCTGAAGCGCTCTCCGAGATCGGCCCCTATCGACTTGCTGTGACTCACGTGCCGATCTCACCCGAACACGTGAGCAGCGCGATCGCACCAGGCGATTCGGTCACGACCGAAGCGATCGATTCGCCTGGGGACTGGGACGAGTTCACCCTGACTGCGACCCCCGGCGCGGAGCTTGGACTGTTCTTCGCATCGGGGGCGACGACGTATTACCCCTACATTCTGGTGTCCAATCCGCTTACCGGAGACAGCCTCGCCGGCACTGTGGCTCAGGGTCGACGCTTTGCCGGACCGTTCACGATCCCGAATGGTGGACAAGTGTCGGTTGCTATCTTCGAACGCCCCAATACCGGGGGGTTGCGGGAGTGCTACGATGCATGTGGCTGGGTCTACCAGTATACCGGTGCGTATCAGTTCAACATCGTCTCTATCAACCGCGCACCCGAAACGAGGTCTGCCGTCTACCTAACGGGCGACACCGTTCGCGGCGAGGCCATTGATCCCAGTGGGGACATAGACGACTTCACCGCGCATACGGTCGCGGGTCTCGGGCTCACACCCCACTTTCGCCTTACCGCGGATCCCGTAAACGGGACAGGACTGATGCTCGAAGTCATCGATCCGGCGACCGGGAGTACGCTCTCGGGTAGCAACACGGTCTTTACGCGGGCGAACGCAGGATTTGAGGCACTGCCGCCCTTTACCGTCCCGCCCGGCGGGAACTACATCATCAGAGTGCGGGGGAGCGGGATCTTCGGAGACGAGTTTGCGACCGCTCCCTACGAGTTCGTCGTCAAACCTTAGTCCGCCCCCACCGTTTCCCGCTTCTCCTTCTTCTGCGGCTCGCGCAGCCCCAGCGAGCGCTCGATCTCGCGCGTGATGTGCATCGAGCAGAACTTCGGTCCACACATCGCGCAGAACTCCGCACTCTTGAAGTACTCTGCCGGCAGCGCCTCGTCGTGCAGCTCGCGCGCGCGCGCCGGATCGAGCGCCAGGCGGAACTGCTCGTTCCAGTCGAACGCGTAGCGCGCCCGTGACAGCGCGTCGTCCCGTTCGGTCGCGCCCGGACGGCGCCGCGCGATGTTGGCCGCGTGCGCCGCGATCTTGTACGCGATCACGCCCTCGCGCACCTCCTCGGCGTTCGGCAGGCCCAGGTGCTCTTTGCGCGTGACGTAGCACAGCATGTCCGCGCCGAACCAGCCGATCATCGCCGCGCCAATCGCCGACGTAATGTGATCGTACCCGGGCGCGACGTCGGTCACGAGCGGGCCGAGCGTATAGAACGGCGCCTCGTGACACAGCTCCTTCTCGAGCCGCACGTTCACTTCGATCTGATGCATCGGAATGTGGCCCGGCCCTTCGATCATCACCTGCACGTCCTTCTTCCAGGCGCGCTCGGTCAACTCGCCGAGCACGGTCAGCTCCGCGAGCTGGGCCTTGTCGGTCGCGTCCGCAATCGAGCCGGGCCGCAGGCCGTCGCCGAGTGACAGCGACACGTCGTACTCACGCGCGATGTCGAGCAGCCGGTCGTAGTGCTCGTAGAGGGGGTTCTGTTTGCCGTGCTGCGTCATCCAGTACGCCATCAGAGAGCCGCCGCGACTCACGATCCCGGTGACGCGGCCGAGGGCGAGGCCGACATGCTCGCGCAGAATGCCAGCGTGTACGGTGACGTAGTCGACGCCTTGCTGCGCCTGATGCTCGATGTTGTCGAGGATGTCGTCGGCCGTGAGCTTGGTGATGTCGCCGGCGATTTCGATCGTCTGGTAGATCGGGACAGTGCCTATCGGCACCGGCGACGCCGCGATGATCGCCTCGCGAATCGCGTCGATGTTGCCGCCCGTCGACAGATCCATCACGGTATCGGCGCCATAGTGGACAGCGTGATGGAGCTTCTCGAGCTCGCCGTCGATGTCCGACTCGACGGCCGAGTTGCCGATATTGGCGTTGATCTTGACGCTCGCGACCCTGCCGATCGCCATCGGATCGAGCCGCTGCTTCAGGTGGTTGACGTTGGCGGGAATTATGAGCCTGCCAATCGCGATTTCGTCGCGAATCGTTTCCGGCGGGAGGGCTTCCCGCTCGGCGACGCGCTGCATCTCGGGAGTGATAGTGCCCTGACGGGCGAAGAACATCTGAGTACGGCAGGTCATACGAAGCTCCCTTCGCCGGTACGAACCGGATCAGGTTCTAAGGGTGTGATCTCAGCCCACCAACGGGGTGGGCACCCCTGCGCTATGGAATGTAACTAAGCGGCTCGGCGGCTCAGCGGCTAGGCGGCTACACCTCTCGCGGGCGTGGCGGTCCGTAACGCTCGGTAGGCTTATGGTGCTTTTCCCACTCAGCCCTGTAGGCGAAGGGGTCCAGCCCGCTGGGCTGGTCGAGGGCAAGAATCCCGTCGAGATGGTCGAGCTCATGCTGGAGCAGCTCGGCCATCGGGCCCTCGAGATCCATCGTATTCACCTGCCCCTTCAAATCGGTATAGCGCAGCGTCGCGCGATACGCGCGGGTCACCCGCACCAGCAAGTTCGGGAAAGAGAAGCAGTCGTCCCAGACGTGAAAGTCTTCGCCCCCGATGTCCGTGATCTCTGGATTGATCATCGTCGCGCGGAATTTCCCAACCTCCACCAGCACCACGCGCACCGGAGCACCGATCTGCGGCGCCGCCAACGCCCGGCCGAAATTGTACTTCTTTCGCGCCTGGCGCAGGGTGTCCCGCAGATCATCGGAAAGCAGCCGCACCGCCGGTGACTTGGGATCTTCCACCGGAGTGCAGCGGACCCGCAGGATAGGGTCGCCGAGTTGGCGAATGCGTCTGGCTGCCATGGGCGCGCCAAAATTGCCCCTTTCGGGCCGTCATGCAACCACCCTCTAGCCGGATAGCCACTCAAGCCCTTAGTCTCTTAGCCCCTATGTCTTTGGCGGGCGTCGTCCTGGCAGCCGGCCGGTCGGCCCGAATGGGGTCCCCCAAGGCCCTCTTGGACTTCCTGGGTCTGCCTTTTGTCGTCCGGATTGTCCAGGCGCTCGAGGCTCTGGAAGTCAAAACCCGCGTCGTCGTCCTTGGCCCCGATGCCCCACGCATCCAGCCCGTCCTGGCCGATCACGACTGCATGATCGTGGAGAATCCGGAGCCCGAGACAGGCCCGATTGAGTCGCTCCGCGGGGCGCTCCGGGCGCTTCAGCCCGTGCAGCCCAGCGCCGTTATCGTCTGGCCGGTCGATCTGCCACACGTCCGCGTGACGACAGTCGAGCGAATCCTCGAAACACATCGCCGGACGGGGGCAAACGCCGTCGTTCCGACGTTCGCCGAGCGCCGCGGCCACCCAGTGATTTGGGGCTCGGCGCTATTCCCGGAGCTATTGGAGAGTCCGGACGCGACCCGGGAGGGCGCGCGGGCTGTCCTGCACAAACATGATAAGCAAGTGGTGGTCGTTCCTGTGGACGATCCGGCCGTGATCGACGAAGTGAATACGCCAGAGGACTATGAGCGGCTGGTGAGGGAGTGGAATCGGGATATCTATTAGTGCGTATGAACCGCTTGGTAGTTTTATGGTTATCCCTAGTGCGGAAGGTGGTCTTAGCTTGCGTGGTAGTTGACTTTCGGTATTCATTCGGGTACAGTGCTTTTGCCCCCGCTTCTGCTTCCGGAGGATGATCATGGGCGGCAGCATCAGCAAGAATGCCCAGCTCCTCAAGTTCTTCGCCCAGCAATACCCGGGCATTCCCCGCAAGCGTCTCGTGAAGATGGTGTACATGTCGGATTTGATCGCAAGACAGTACCTCGATCATCCGATCTCGGATTATGAGTACTTGGCCTATTACTACGGCCCGTACCCGCCTGAGATACCAGAGACAATTCGTGAGCTAGAGACGCTTGGGCTGGCGTGGACTCGTGAGACAGAGCCCACTCCAGATGGGGATGCCGCTTGGAAGCTGCTGTTCGATTCGGGGCGGCGAATTGCGTTCGATTTTTCGCTCGGTGAGAATGAGGTTCTGGGTTATGTCGTGCAGAATTATCTCAACATGCCAATGGAGGAACTGCTGTACGATGTCGTTTACCTGACTAAACCGTTCAAGGCGAGTGAACGATTCGGGGATCTTCTGCGGATGGACCTCGCAAACAGCGAAGGGAAGGAGCTCGTTGGCTTTGACCTTGAGGCGGTAATAAGGGCAGAACAGCAAGCTGAGGCCGGAAACTACATTACTGCGCGGCAATTCTTCGATGGCTTACGAACAAGTATTGCCGCCAGACACGGCTAATGAGATCAGAGACTTCGTCATAGAGAGGTATGTAGGTGCCGCCTCGCAGATGGCGGCTGCCGATGCAATCGAGCGTGAAATGGGCAAGGTTGCCTCCAATCCAACTTTGGGTGCGGCTGTTCCCGGTGGTCCTTTCGAGTCTCGCCGAATTCACAGATTCAGCGTCGTAGTGGCCAACCAGGCTCGTACTGCCGAGCTCGCCTATCGCGTGAACCAGAAGAGTGAGACCGTGGTCTTCTCCGGTTTTAGGGAGATCCCGACAACACCCCTCTAAGCGTTAAAGCGTTTCTCGTTCGCTAAGACGTGTGGCGACCTCTCGCCGTTACGGCCGTTCGGTTGACAATCCCGACAAAACCATTAGGATTCCCATCTGAGGAGTCGATCTCATCGCCAAGTTCATGTCCATTAAGGACTTCGGGGGCCTTGATGACGAGTATTGAAGCCCAAGTCCAGCAACCGTACAAGTACGGCTTCATCACCGACATCGAATCCGAGGTGGTGCCGCCCGGCTTGAACGAGGACGTGATCCGGCTGATCTCCGCCAAGAAAGGCGAGCCGGAGTGGATGCTGGAGTGGCGGCTGAAGGCATATCGCAATTGGCTGAAGATGAACGAGCCGCACTGGCCCAACGTGAAGTACGGGCCGATCGACTACCAGGCGATCAGCTACTACGCCGCCCCCAAGCAGCGCCCCAAGCTCGACTCGCTCGAGCAGGTCGATCCGAAACTCGTCCAGACGTTCGAGAAGCTCGGGATTCCGATCGAAGAGCAGAAGCGCCTGACCGGAGTCGCGGTGGACGCCGTGTTCGACAGCGTCTCCGTGGCGACCACGTTCCAGGCTGAGCTCGCGAAGTACGGCGTGATCTTCATGCCGATCTCGCAGGCGATCCGCGAGCATGCCGACCTCGTCCAGAAATACCTCGGCACCGTCGTTCCCCACAACGACAACTTTTTCGCGGCACTGAACTCGGCGGTGTTTACCGACGGGTCGTTTGTCTATGTGCCGAAGGGCGTGCGCTGCCCGCTCGAGCTCTCGACCTACTTCCGCATCAACGCGTCCTCGACCGGCCAGTTCGAGCGGACCCTGATCATTGCGGACGAGGGCAGCTACGTGAGCTACCTCGAGGGCTGCTCGGCGCCGATGCGCGATGAGAATCAACTACACGCGGCCGTGGTCGAGCTCGTCGCGCTCGATCGCGCAACGATCAAGTACTCGACGATTCAGAACTGGTATCCGGGCGACGAAGAGGGCAAGGGCGGGATCTACAACTTCGTCACCAAGCGCGGCAAGTGCGCCGGTGCGAACTCCAAGATCTCGTGGACGCAGGTCGAGACCGGATCCGCGATCACGTGGAAGTATCCGGGCTGCATCCTGCAGGGCGACAACTCGATCGGTGAGTTCTACTCGGTGGCCGTGACGAGTCGTCGCCAGCAGGCCGACACCGGGACCAAGATGATTCACCTCGGCAAGAACACGCGCTCGACGATCGTGTCAAAGGGAATTTCGGCGGGTCGCGGGCAGAATACGTATCGAGGGTTAGTGAAAATCATGAAGGGCGCCGAGGGCGCGCGCAACTATTCGCAGTGCGATTCGATGCTCATCGGTGACAAGTGCGGCGCGCATACGTTCCCGTACATCGACGTGCGCAACAGCACCGCGATCATGGAACATGAAGCGTCCACATCGAAGATCGGTGAGGATCAGATCTTCTATCTGCGCCAGCGGGGCCTGTCGGCCGAGGACGCGGTCTCGATGATCGTCAACGGCTTCTGCAAAGAAGTGTTCAAGGAGCTCCCGATGGAGTTTGCCGTCGAGGCTACTCGGTTGCTTGGGATCAGCCTGGAAGGAAGTGTGGGTTAAATGGCGCTGCTCGAAGTTAGAGGCCTTCGCGTCGCCGTTGCGGGCACCGAGATCCTGAAGGGTGTGGATCTCACGATTCGCGAAGGCGAAGTGCACGCGATCATGGGGCCGAACGGCTCCGGCAAGAGCACGCTCGCCCAGGTGCTCGCGGGGCATCCGGCGTACACGGTGCTCGCTGGGACCGCGAAATACGACGGCAAGGACTTGCTCGCCATGAAACCGGAGGAGCGCGCCCGTGCCGGCGTCTTCCTCGCATTCCAGTACCCGGTCGAGATTCGCGGCATCACGAATTCGTATTTCCTTCGATCGGCGCTAAACGCGCTTCGCAGGGAGCGCGGGGAACCGGAGCTCGATCCGATCGACTTCCTGCAGTTTCTCGAACAGAAGCTCAAGGCGATCGGCTGGGACGACTCGATGATGAACCGTCCCGTCAACGAGGGCTTCTCCGGCGGCGAAAAGAAGCGCAACGAAATCCTGCAGCTTGCGGTGCTCGAGCCGCGCCTGGCGATCCTCGATGAGACGGACTCCGGACTCGACATCGACGCGCTGAAAACCGTCGCCGAGACCGTCAATAAGCTGCGCGCTCCCGCTCGTGCGTTCTTGATCGTGACGCACTACCAGCGGCTGCTGAACTACATCACGCCCGACGTGGTCCACGTGCTTTTCGACGGCCGGATCGTGAAGTCCGGCGGACCCGAATTGGCCCACGAACTCGAGGCAAAAGGCTACGACTGGCTTCGTGATGCCGCCATGGTGTCGTGACGATGAGTCATGTCGAGCAGCTCGTTGGATCGTATCGGGCATGGGCCTCCAACGGCGCTTCGCGCGCCCCTGATTGGCTGAAAGACCTGCGCGAAGGCGGCATCGCCCACTTTCACGATCTCGGTTTTCCGAACATGAAGCAGGAGGCGTGGCGCTTCACCAGCGTCGCGCCGATCGTCGAAGGCGCCTTTGAGCTGGCGAAGCCTCCGGCTCGCCTTCCGACACTCGACGACATCCGGCCGTTCTTACTCCTCGAAGCTGGGTACCGTCTCGTCTTTGTTGACGGGTTTTTCCAACGCTCGCTCTCGACGCCTTTCTTCGACGATGTCCAAAGCCTTGCCCATGTCCTCGCGCACAAGCCCGAGCTCGTTCGCACGCATCTCGGCCGCTACGTCGCGACCCAGGACCGGCCCTTCTCCGCGCTGAACACCGCATTCGTGAATGAGGGGGCATTCGTGCGCGTGCCGGCGAAGGCGACGCTGGCGGAGCCGATCCAGCTCTTGTTCCTGGCGACGGGCGGGACGCCTGTGGTGACTCACCCGCGCAATCTCGTCGTGGTCGATCGCGAGGCGCGGGCGTCGATCGTCGAGACGTACGCCTCACTGGCCAACGGTGTGTACTGGACCAACGCGGTGACCGAGATCGTCGTGGGGGATGGCGCCCGCGTCGATTTCCATCGCGTCCAGCGGGAGAGCGATCGCGCCTATCACGTCGCGACGACCCAGTCACACCAGGGCCGGGACAGCACGCTCAATCTCCATTTCGTCGCGTTTGGCGGGACGCTCGCACGCCACGACATCGGCGCCGTGATGGGCGGGCCGGGTGGCACGCTGATCCTGAACGGCTTGTATCTGCTCGCGGGAAAGCAGCATGTCGATCACCACACCACGATCGATCATGCGGCGGATCATTGTGAGAGCCACGAGTACTTCAACGGCGTGCTCGACGGCAAATCGCGTGGTGTATTCACGGGCCGGATCATCGTCCGGCCGGGCGCGCAGAAGACCGATTCCAAACAGACGAACAACAACCTGCTGCTGTCCACCGACGCGCACGCCGACAGCCAGCCGCAGCTCGAGATCTACGCCGACGACGTGAAGTGCACGCACGGTTCGACGGTGGGCCCGCTCGATCCGCGCGCGCTGTTCTACCTGCGGAGCCGGGGCCTGAGTGAGCGCGAAGCGCGGCGTCTACTCACCTACGGCTTTGCTGCCGAGATCCTGGGCCGCATGGAAATCGCGCCGCTCCGTGCGCAGCTCGACGCAATCGTGCGCGGTCGCCTGGCGGAGCAATGAGCGACCTCGGTGACCTGTATCAGCAAGTCATCCTCGATCACAACCGCAATCCACGAAACTTCAAGCGACTCGAGTCCGCCAACCGCAGGGCCGAGGGCAACAACCCGTTGTGCGGCGACCGCATTCAGCTCTACGTGCAGCTCGACGGCGACACGATCAGCGATATCGGATTTCAGATGCCGCAGGGGTCGGGCTGCGCGATCTCGAAAGCGTCCGCCTCGCTCATGACGGAGGCCGTGAAGGGCAAACAGATCGGTGATGCCGAAGGCATGTTCGAGGGGTTTCGGACCATGCTCGCGGGCGGAGCGAACGCGCCTGGCAAGCTCGCCGCGTTCTCGGGCGTCCGCGCGTTTCCGAGTCGCATCAAGTGCGCGAACCTCGCCTGGCACGCGCTCCACGCCGCGCTCCAGAACAGCGTCGAGCCCGTGACCACCGAATCGGCGAAGGATTTTTGATGCTCGACACGAGCCGCATCCGGCCGGAGTTCCCGATCCTCGCGCGGCAGGAGAACGGGCGGCGCTTGGTGTACCTGGACAACGCGGCGACGAGCCAGAAACCGCAGCGGGTGATCGACGCCATCGTCCACTACTACAGCTTCCACAACGCGAACGTGCACCGCGGCGCCTATGCGCTCGCGGTCGAAGCGACCGACGCCTATGAGGCGGCCCGTACCACGGTCGCGAGGTTCGTCAGTGCGTGGACCCGTGAGAGTGTCGTGTTCACCCGCGGCACCACGGAAGCCATCAACCTCGTCGCTGCCTCCTGGGGTCGAGCCAACGTCAAGCGCGGTGATACCGTGGTCGTCACCGCCATGGACCACCACTCGAACCTCGTGCCGTGGCAGATCCTCTGCCAGGAAAAGGGCGCGACACTGCGCATGGTGGAGATCACCGAGGACGGGCGGGTCGATCTCAGCGACTACGGCCGGGCGCTCGAGGCCAGGCCCAAGCTGGTCGCCTTCCCCTACGTCTCGAACTCGCTCGGCACCGTAAACCCCGCGGCGCAACTGTCCAAGCTGGCCCATGCCGCCGGGGCGGTGACGGTCGTGGATGGCGCGCAGTCCACCCCCCATGTGCGGGTCGACGTCCAGGCACTGGATTGCGATTTCTATGCGCTGTCCGGCCACAAGATGCTCGCCCCGATGGGGAGCGGCGCCCTGATCGCCAAGCCGGACCTCCTCGAGGCGATGCCGCCCTATCATGGCGGCGGCGAAATGATCGAGCGGGTGTGGGACGATCGATCGAGTTGGAACAAGATTCCGCACAAGTTCGAAGGCGGGACGCCCAACGTGGAGGCAGCGGTCGGGCTGGGGGCCGCCATCGCCTATCTCGAGCACCTGGGGATGGACAAGGTGGCCGAGCACGAGCAGCACCTCGCCCGGCTCGCCATCGAACGGCTGTCGCAAGTGGACGGGGTCACGATCTATGGCCCGCGCGACCACCGTGCCGGCGTGGTCCCCTTCACGTACGGTGACATCCATCCACATGACCTGGCGACGATTCTGGACCGGGATGGCGTCTGTATTCGTGCCGGCCATCACTGCACGCAGCCGTTGATGCGCCGGCTGGGCGTCGCGGCGACCGCGCGGGCGTCCTTCTACATCTACAATGACGTCGACGACATCGACGCTTTGGTCACCGCTGTCCGGAAAGCGGGGGAACTTTTCGGCGTACCCGCATAACCCGTCCCCCTTCCCCCGTCCCCCGTCCCCTTTAGCTTCGGGGGCATGTCCGAGCCTGTCGTCGTCGATCGCGTCACCAAGCGGTTTGCGGGACATACCGCGGTTGACGCGCTTTCCCTGAGTGTTTCCAGCGGCATCATCTACGGTCTCCTCGGTCCCAACGGCGCGGGCAAGACCACGACGCTGCGCATGATCATGGACATCTACGAGCCCGATTCGGGCTCGGTCCGGCTGTTCGACACGGTCGCGGGAGGGCGCGACCACTCCGCTCGCATTGGGTATTTGCCTGAAGAGCGCGGGCTCTACCAAAAAATGCGAGTGCTCGACGTGCTCGTTTTCCTCGCGGAGGCCAAGGGTGTGTCGCGGCGCACCGCGCGGGTGAAAGCGCTCGAGTGGCTCGACAAGCTGGGCCTCACCGACTGGCGCCTGCGGAAGGTCTCCGACCTCTCCAAGGGCATGCAGCAAAAGGTCGCGTTTATCTCGACCGTCCTGCACGACCCCGAGCTCGTCATTTTCGACGAGCCGTTCTCCGGCCTCGATCCGGTGAATTCGCAGGTGCTGCGCGATACCGTGCTCGACTATCGACGGCGTGGAAAGACCGTCCTGTTCTCGACGCACATCATGGAGCACGCCGAAAAGCTCTGCGACCGGCTGTGCATCATCGCGCGCGGCAAGAAACTCATCGACGGCAGCCTGGCCGAGGTGAAGCGGACCCACGGCGGCCAGCATGTGATCGTCGCGTTCAACGGCAGTCAGGGGAGCGCGCAGCAGATCTTCGCGGACAAGAAGCTCGTCGCCAAAATACAGGATTTCGGCCAGCAGGCGGAGCTCGAGCTCGCACCGGGCGCGGACCCGCAGGAAATCCTCAAGGGACTCGTGGATTCCGGCGCGCGGCTGGCGCGCTTCGAGTTGGCGAGCCCGTCACTGCACAAGATCTTCGTGGACCTCGTGGGACCGGAGGCGGCGACCGCGGCCGCGATCGGCGGCGGCGGCAACGGAGGGGACCGGCGTGCATAAGGTCTGGGCGATCGTCCGCCGGGAGTTCGTCGAGCGCGTCCGAACCAAGTGGTTCTGGATCTCCGCGGTCCTCGGCCCCGTGTTGTTCGCCGGCATCATCGTCTTCCAAATCGTCCAGTCCCTCGGGGGTGCGGTTCGCAACATCGCCGTCGTGGACAGCAGCTCGGCCGGTCTGGGTCAGCGCGTGGTGGACGCGCTCGAGGCGAGCGGCTCGTTCCGGGCGACGTTGGTCCCTGCCCGCCCCGGCGTCATGGACTCGCTGAAGGACGTCGTTGAGTCCAAGCGGCTCAATGGATTTCTGATCGTGACTAACGATCTGGTCGAAACCGGACGAGCCGAGTACCAGGCGTCGAATCTCGGGATGCAGACGATCGAGTCGCTCCAGCGCACGCTCGGCAGGCTCGTCGTGAAGCAGCGCCTCGAGCAGAAGGGCGTAAATCCGGCCATCGTGGATTGGGCGCAGATCCGTATCGCGTTGGACCAGAAGAAGATATCCCGTGGCAAGACGGTCGCGGAAAACGCCGCCCAGTCGTTCTTCACCGCCTATCTGATGGCGATTCTGCTGTTCATGGCGATCCTGCTGTACGGCGTCAACGTGATGAGCTCGGTCCTCGAGGAGAAGACGAATCGCATCATCGAAGTGCTCGTCTCGTCGGTGCGACCGTTCCAGCTGATGCTCGGCAAGATCCTTGGCGCGGGTTCCGTTTCCTTCTTCCAGTTCGTCATTTGGGGAGTGTCCGCGCGGGTACTGCTCTCGTTGCGCGGTCCGATTGCGCGCGCACTCGGTGCGGATCCCGCGTCCGTGCAGCTGACCTTGCCGCACATCCCCGCCACGACCCTCGCGGTCTTTATCGCCTTCTTCCTTGGCGGATTCCTCCTGTATTCGGCGATGTTCGCGGCCGTGGGCGCGATGTCGAGCAACGAGCAGGAGGCGCGCCAGGCGCAGCAGCCGGTGACGTACCTCCTCATGATTTCATACCTCTCGATCCTTGGCCTCACCAACGATCCCAGCTCGACGTTCGCGCGCACGCTGTCGATGGTACCGTTCACGACACCGATCGCGACACCGGTCCGCTGGACGGCCGGCAGCATGCCGACCTGGGAATTGGTGGCGTCACTCCTGATACTCGCGATTGGAATTGTGGCGGTCACGTGGGTCGCCGCGCGGATCTACAGGGTGGGCATCCTCATGACCGGCAAACGGCCGAACCTCAAGGAGCTAATGAGGTGGGTTAGGGCTTAGACGTCGAGGCAGACGCAGAGCCGCCGAGCCGCTGAGCGGATTCGAGGGGCGAGGCGTTAGAAAAGCACGGCACGCATGAATTGGATGCCGTGCTTTTGTCTTGTACCCGTAGCTTCGCGGTGTGGCTCATTACAAGACCCTGAAGGCATGGCAGCATGCGCAACGGCTCGCGATCGAGGGTGTGCGTGCGTCGCGTCGGTTCCCGGATTACGAGCAAGCAGGTCTCGGTGATCAACTCCGCAGAGCTCTCTACAGCGTCCCGCTCAATATCGCCGAAGGCAATACGCGGTACGGCTCACGTGAATGCCGCCGCTTCTTAGACACGGCACGTGGTTCACTTGCCGAGGTCGAAACCATCATTGAGATGGCCAGGGAATTGGAATATCTGCCGGCAGCGGAATTCGGTCGGCTGGAGGCTCTAACGAACGAAACCGGGCGCACGCTGTGGGGCCTACTTCAGAAGGTAAGCGGCGCCGCGGCGCGCACCCCTAGAACTGGCCCCTCGTAACCGCTCAGCGGCTCCGGCGGCTCGGCGTCTCCCTCGACGTCTCAAGACCCGGCTCGGTATTATTCGAGCCATGATGGACTATGACGTAATTGTCGTCGGCGGCGGCCACGCGGGCACGGAAGCGGCGACTATGGCGGCTCGGTTGGGCGCCAAAACTCTGCTGCTCACCTCTGTCCTCGACACGATCGGCCAAATGAGCTGCAACCCCGCCATCGGCGGGATTGCAAAGGGAACCGTGGTGCGTGAGGTGGATGCACTCGGCGGTCTGATGGGCCGCGCCGCCGACCGCGCGACGATCCAATTCCGGATGCTGAATCGCTCCAAGGGCCCCGCCGTCTGGGCACCGCGTGCGCAGTGCGACCGGACGCTCTACCGTCGCGCCGTGCGCTCACTGCTCGAGCAGTTCTCCACGCTCGAGCTGTCGCAGGGCATGGTCACAAATCTGCTCCTCGAGCCGGGCGGCGCGCGGATCAGCGGCGTCGAGACCGGAGACGGTCGGCGTTACACCGCCCGCGCCGTCATCATCACCGCCGGCACGTTCCTCCGTGGCCGCATCCACGTCGGCACAGACACGCAGATTCCCGCCGGCCGAGCCGGCGATCAGCCATCCATTGAGATGGCACAAGTCATTGAAAATATTGGACTTACAGTAGCACGCTTCAAGACCGGCACGCCGCCGCGCGTCGATGGTCGGTCGGTGAATTGGAGCAAGGTCGAGCGCCAGGACGGTGACCCCGACGAGTTTCGCTTCTCGTTCCATGAGCGCGTCGAGCGGCCGCGCCAAGTGCCGTGTTGGATCACCTGGGCCGGCGAAGACGTGAAGGACATCATCCAGCGCCACCTGAAGGAGTCGGCGATCTACGGCGGGGCCATCAGCGGTCGCGGGCCACGCTACTGCCCATCGGTCGAGGACAAGATCGTGAAGTTCCCGGGCGCAAAGCGGCATCAGATCTTTCTCGAGCCCGAGGGACTCGACACGAGCGAGCTGTATGTGAACGGCCTCTCCACTTCCCTCCCCGTCGCCGTGCAGCTCGAATTCCTCCACGCGGTCCCCGGCCTAGAGCGCGCGCGGATGACGCGGCCCGGCTACGCGATCGAGTACGACTACTATCCCCCGACCCAGCTGACGCCGTGGCTCGAGGTGAAGACCGTCGAGCATCTCTTCTTCGCCGGGCAGATCAACGGGACGACCGGCTACGAAGAGGCGGCCGGTCAGGGTGTCGTTGCGGGGATCAACGCTGTCCGACGGATCCGCGGCGCCGAGCCAGTGGTCCTCGGCCGCGACGACGCGTACATCGGTGTCCTCGTCGACGACCTGGTGACGCGCGGCGTCGATGAACCCTACCGCCTGTTCACGTCCCGCTCCGAATTCCGTCTGCTGCTGCGCCAGGACAACGCATTGCGGCGGCTGCTGCCGCTCGCCGAACGGCTGGGGCTGTTGACGGACGGTGAGCTGCGGGCCGCGGAGCGCCGTCTGAAGGACGAAGAGGCCGCACTCGCGCTCGCGCGCGACACGACGATCGCGCCGGCCGCGGCTCCGGTTGCGATCCCCGAGAGCACTCGGATCGCCGTGATCGCGAAGCGCCCCGGCGTGTCGCTGGCGGCATTGTTCGCGGCAGCGGGAGTGGGGAGCGATACGTCGCCGGAAGCAATCACCGCCGCGGAAATCGAGATCAAGTACGACGGCTATCTCGCGCGCGAGCGCGAGGCCGCGGCGCGACTCGCGGAATTGGCGTCGTTCATTTTGCCGCGCGACCTCCCCTACCTCGAGCTGCGGACACTGGCGACGGAAGCGCGTCAGAAACTCGACCGCGTGCGACCGGGCTCACTCGCGCAGGCGGCTCGGGTGCCCGGGGTGACGCCCAGTGACCTCCACAACCTCGTCCTCGAAGCGACGCGCTGGCGCCGTCGCGTCGCGTAGGGCGCCCAAGGTTGCAGTTTCACGTGAAACGTATGCTCTTTCGTTTCACGTGAAACGAACGTATATTGGACTCACATCGACTCACTAGCTCTATAACTCTTTGCTATTAAACGACTTACAATGTCACGTGTAATCGCGATCGCCAACCAAAAAGGCGGCGTCGGCAAAACGACGACCGCTGTGAACCTCGCGGCCTCGCTCGCGACGGCGGAGCGAAAGACGCTGCTCATCGATGCCGATCCGCAAGGCAATTCCACGAGCGGCGTCGGCATCGAGCGGGATCGCATCCGGAAATCGCTCTACGAGGCGCTCATCGACGGCGCGGCGCTCACCCAGTCGCGCTTCCCGCACGTCCACTTCCCGTATCTCGACGTCGTCCCGGCGACCCAGGACCTGGTCGGCGCCGAGCTCGAGCTGGTAAATCAACGGGCGCGCGAAACGCGGATGCGCGAGGCGCTGCGGGACGTGCGCGACGAATACGGCTACGTCATCATCGACTGCCCGCCGTCGCTTGGCCTGCTCACCCTGAACATGCTGACCGCCGCCGACAGCGTGATCATCCCGATTCAGTGCGAGTACTACGCGCTCGAGGGTCTCTCACAGCTGCTCAACACCGTCAAGCTGGTGCAGCGCAACTTCAATCCCGCGCTCGCCATTGAAGGCGTGCTGCTGACGATGTACGACGCGCGCCTCAATCTCTGCAAGCAGGTCGCCGAAGAAGCGAAGGAATACTTCGGTGGCCGCATGTTCAGTGTGACGATCCCGCGCAACGTGCGGCTGGCCGAAGCCCCCAGCTTTGGAAAACCGATCGTGCTGTATGACGTGCAATCGGTGGGAGCAAAGAGCTACCTGGCTGTCGCGCAGGAGCTGATTCACCGGGTAGAGCAGGGTGCTCCGCCCACGCCCAGCCTCCCCGCAATTGAAACGCTGCCTCCCCCACCCCTGCCTCCGCCGGAGGTGCCCGCATGACGGAAACCGCCGCAGGAAGACGCCGTCTCGGCCGGGGACTCGAAGCTCTCCTGGGGCCGACGCGTGAAGAAGCAGAACGCGAAGGCAGCCTCGTCGAGCTCCCCATTCAGGAGATCAAGCCAAACCCGTTCCAACCGCGCAAGACCGTCGACCCGGCTGCGCTCGAGGAATTGGTGTCGTCGATCAAACAGGCCGGTCTGCTGCAGCCGGTCGTCGTGCGTCGCGCGAATGGCGGCTACGAACTGATCGCCGGCGAGCGCCGGCTCCGCGCCTGCCAGCAGCTCGGCTGGGAGCGCATTCCGGCGGTGCAGCGCGAGGCGGACGATCGCACACTCCTCACGCTCGCGCTGATCGAGAACCTGCAACGCGACGATCTTTCGCCCGTGGACGAGGCGCGCGGCTACGAACGCTTGATCGCCGAATTCAAGCTGGCGCAGCAGGACGTCGCTGACGCCGTCGGTCGCGATCGATCGACCGTCGCCAATGCGCTGCGGCTGCTCAAACTGCCGGAAGTCGTCCTGGAGATGCTGCACGAGGGTCAGCTGTCGGTCGGCCACGCCCGCGCGCTCCTCGCGCTCGAGGACGCGCGTATCGTGACGAACCTCGCGCGCGAAGCCGTCGCCCAGGGGCTCTCGGTTCGCGAAGTGGAAGATCGCGTGCGGGGCGGCCGCGCCCCCGAGCGCCGTCCGCGGATGAAGCGCGGCCTCGGCGCCGCACCCGAAGTCCGGCGCGTCGAAGACGCGCTGCGCCGCCGGCTCGGCACCGACGTGCGCGTGACGCTGCGCGCCAAGGGCAAAGGACAGATTCACGTGTCGTTTTATTCGAACGACGATCTCGCGCGGCTCCTCGAGCTGATTCTCGGCGCGCCATTCGACGGATGACCAGGGAGGCCAGGCGGACTCGTGGCGTGACGATTGTCGTGCACGCCGACGGCGATCTGGAATCGAAACAGTACCGCTTCCCGCGTTGGGCCGTCATGGCGGGGAAGTGGGGCGCCGGCGCAATCGCCGTGTCGGTCGTGCTGTTCTTCGCGTTCGCCGGACCCATCATGCGCAACGCCGCGCGGGTGCCCGGGCTCGAGCGCGAGGTCTCGCGGCTGCGTGTCGAGAACAGCCGCGTGCAGCAGCTCGCGGCCGCGCTGAATCGCGCGGAAGCGAACTACCAGGAGCTGCGCCAGGTCCTCGGCGCGAAAGCTCCACCCGTGTCTCGCAGCGGCGGAACCGTCGCGCGCACTACGGACCTCACGACCACGATGCGCTCCGGGCCGATTCGGGCCACGCTCCCCGGCGCCGGCAACCGCTTTGAAACGGGCCCGTCCATTCCCTCGCATTGGCCGCTGGACGTGCAGGGCTTCGTCACACGGGGTCAGGTGCGGCCGGGCGTCGTGGACGAATCTCATCCCGGGATCGATATCGCCGTCCCGCTGGGGACTCCCGTGCGAGCGTCCGGGGGAGGCACGGTGACCGCCGCGGGCTACGACGCGGACTATGGCTTGTTCGTCCTCTTGCGGCATCCGTCCGGGTATGAGACGATGTATGGTCACATGTCACGGCTGGTCGCCGCCGAAGGCGACGAAGTTCAGGCTGGACAGGTGATCGGCTTGTCGGGAAACTCGGGGCGGTCCACAGCTCCGCACCTGCACTTTGAGATTCGCCGCGACAACAAATCGGTCGATCCGCTGGATCTAGTGAAGGAGGGAAGCTGATGGCGGTATTCTCGGACAAAGGCACTGGACCCGGCGGCCGTGAAGGCGTTCCCGGGCTGTCGATCATCGGCGCCGGGATGCGGGTGGTCGGCGACATCTCCGCCGATGGCGTCGTAAAGATTGAAGGGTCGGTGAGCGGCACCGTGCGCGCGGCGAAACAAGTCCTGGTCGCGCGGGGCGGGGAAGTCGAAGGGGACGTGGTGAGCCGGGAGGCCATCATCGGTGGCGACGTGCGCGGCGCGATCTACGCCGAGGAACGAGTCGAGCTGCAGGCGACCAGCGTCGTCCACGGCGACGTCCACACCAAACGGCTCCTCATCCAGGAAGGCGGCGAGATCAATGGCGTGCTGCGTATGGGAGAGGACGCGGGCCAACCGCCGCAAGTAACCCAGCGTACTGGCCAGGCTCTAGCACGAGCGTAGAGATATCCACACGACCGTCCGACCCGCGTGTGGATTCTCTAACTAATTGTTATTTAAGCAATTACGTAGCACTGCCATGTGGAAAGTCGTCTCGCTGCCTCGATACTGTGCTTACGGTGTCTTAAGTGCGACTAGACACTCTGGTCCGTTTTCTCGATGACTACCTGCATGTCGCCGAGGAAATTGCCGACGCGCCTGAGGCGCTGAACGGGCTGCAGGTCAGCAACTCGGGGGACGTGACTCGTCTCGCCGCGGCGGTGGATCTCTGTGAGGCGACCGTCCGGCAGGCCGGGGAGCAGCACGCTGACTGTCTGCTCGTCCATCATGGAATGTTCTGGGGTGGTCTCAGACCGATGGTGGGCCCCGCCTATCGTCGGATCGCCGGACTGATTCAACGAAACATTGCGCTGTACGCTGCTCACCTTCCCCTCGATCGACATCCCGACGTTGGCAACAACCGCGTGCTCGCCCGCATGCTCGAAATAAAGGTACGCGGCGACTTCGGGTCGTATCACGGCGCGCCGGCTGGAGTCTGGGGCGAATGCAGCTGTACGCGCGAAGAGCTCAGCTGGTCGCTCACCAAGGCATTGGGCACGGCACCGCGCCTGTTTCCATTTGGGCCCGAGCGGGTGCACCGGGTCGGCATCGTCACCGGTGCGGGAGGGTCGTTGATCCCCCAGGCCGCCGCGGCGGGCGTCGACACATTCGTGACCGGTGAAGGCCAGCACTGGACTTTCTTCGATGCCGAAGAGCTGGGGATCAACGTCTTCTACGCCGGGCATTACGCGACGGAAACGGTGGGCGTCAAGGCGCTCGCGGAGCACGTCTCCAGGAAGTTCGACTTGCCCTGGGTGTTTCTGGATCATCCCACCGGGTTGTGAACCCCCGCCGGGTGCTGGCGGTGCTGGCCATCGCCGAGCTGCTTGCGATGGCTCCATGGTTCAGCGCGTCTGCCGTCGCCCCGACCCTCTCGCACGTCTGGGACCTTTCTCCCGCCGGGAGCGCCTGGCTCACGATCTCCGTGCAGCTGGGGTTCGTGGCGGGCGCCTTGCTGAGTGCGATCTTCACGCTGGCCGATCGCGTGTCGGCGCGGCGCCTGGTGACCGGATCCGCCGTGCTGGCCGCGATTGCGACGGTTGGCGTCGCCGCGTCGCGCGGAGTCGCGCTGGGCATCGCCTGCCGGCTGCTCACCGGCGCCGCGCTGGCCGGCGTCTATCCACCCGGAATGAAGATCGCGGCTGGATGGTTTAAAGAAGGAAGAGGGCTGGCGATCGGCATTCTTGTCGGCGCCCTGACTCTCGGTTCGGCAAGTCCGCATCTGGTACGGTGGGCGGTGTCGCCCGCGGCCTGGCGCATCGTCCTCGTGATTGCCGCCATCAGTGCGTTGCTGGGGGGACTGCTGGTCCTCCTCGTGCCAAACGATGGCCCGTTCGCCGCCCCTTCACCGCCGTTTTCTCTCGCTGCCGCGCCCCGGATTCTGACGGACCCGGCCGTGCTGCTGGCGAACCTCGGGTACCTGGGCCACATGTGGGAGCTGTACGCCATGTGGACCTGGATGGCGGCGTTCATCGCGGCGAGCGAGCAGGCACGCCTTGGGGGAAGTCTGCCAGCCGACGTTACCGGCCTCGCCGCGCTCGTGACATTCGCTGTCGTGGGGAGCGGCGCGATCGGATGCTGGCTCGGCGGCAAGTACGCCGATCGGTGGGGGCGCACGCTGGTCACGAGCGTCGCAATGGCGGTGTCGGGCAGCTGCGCGCTTGCTGTCGGTCTCCTGTTCGGCGCGCCCCTGCTTGCGTTGCTCCCGTTGCTGCTGGTGTGGGGCATCACCGTCGTCGCCGACTCGGCGCAATTCTCCGCGGCGGTCAGCGAGCTTGCGCCCCGCGACTACGTCGGCACCGCGCTGACGCTCCAGACGAGTCTCGGCTTTCTGCTGACCTGCGCGACCATCTATCTACTGCCGCACGTGGCCGCGGCCATCGGCTGGCGCTGGAGCATGAGCGTCTTGGCGATCGGGCCGGCGCTCGGTGTGTGGGCAATGCTGGTGCTGCGTCGCCGTCCCGAGGCGCGACAGTTGGCAGGCGGCGCGCGCTAGGGGAGGATGAAGACGCCGACCTCGCCGTCGTAATCGTCCGTGCTGTGCGTCGTGCCCGCCGGCGCCTTCCAGGGCCCGCCGTCGCGGCGCACGTTGATGCGGTGCACGCCGCTGGACATCCGAAATGTTGCGCCCCAGATGTCGGCCTTCCCTGGACGTCGACTCAGTGCGACAGGTCGCCAATCGGTGAAATCACCGCTGATCTCGAGGGTCGTCGCGCCGGGGGCGTACAGCGTGAGTCGCACGTCGTCGTCCTGCTGCTTTTGAATCTCGAGCACGGTCTGGTCAGCAGCCGTTGAGCCGTCAGATCCGCTGCGGTGGACGATCGTCGGCAGGACCGCTGGCGCTTGTCTACGCACCGATATGGAGCCGAGTCGTACAGCGATCGTCACGTATCGTCCCGCGATGCTGCCACTCACCGCGTACGTGGGGTAGCGGCCGGCGGACAGGACCAGGGCTGTCTGAGAACTGAGGTTGACGGTCGCGCTCCCCTCCCCAAACACGCCGCGCCCACCACCGCGGCTCCAGATCCGCGCCCCGACGATGCCCTCCAACACGATGCCAGTTCTCCGCCACCGCCCGGACGACCGCAGATCGGTATACGCGGTGTCGCCGACGAACGAGCGATCGAGCGAGACGAACATCGTCTTGTCGCCGCTGAGCAGCCAGAACCCCGTCGCGATCACCGTCACGGGACGTGGCCGGCGACCGAACGACGAGCGACCCACGGTGGCTCCGACCCAGCCGCCGCGATCGCCGTCCATCACGTGGAGGCGCGCTTCCACCTGCGCGTGACTGAAGCTCGCAATGTTCGCGTAGTCGCTTGCTCCGCCGCCCAGGCCGAGCTCGCCGCGCCAATGCCGCGCTAACGGCGTGAACCAGGAACCAGTGGCCGAGCCATCGAGGCTGTGTCGACCACTTTGGAATTGCAGATAAGTAGCGCGTGCACTGATGAAGCCGCGGCCCCCGGGGTGTTCCCAACGCATCGTCGGGGAAAGCGACGCGGCGCCGGACGCCAGGAATCCGTCGTACAGGACGTCCGAGATGCCGGCTTCGACGTTAGCAGTGACTTGTGCGACTACCGCGTGGACCCTGGCCTCCGCCCCGCACGCCACTAGGATGAGTGCGAGCGTCCGCACGGATGCGACGCAACTATGGCCGGCGGGGGCGGTTGGGGCCTGGGCTCCCGCCAATGCGGGGATCGGAGTTGGTGGTAAAGCCTTCCGCAACACCCACGCGAATCGACGTCGCCGTGGCGGGCGGCGCACCGAGCGCGATGTCCCGCTCGACGGCGCGGCGGAATTCAACTAAGTCAGCGTCGCGTGCTTTCGGAGCCAGCGCGAGCACGGCGGCCGCCGCACTATCGGCGGGGACGCCGCTGGCGACGAGGTCCGCCAGTACGGCGAGCGCCATCGTCAGCGGCGGACGGCGCACATCGCGAATGCGGGTGAGGACCTCCGGCGTGGCGCCGGCGCGCAACGCCGCAACGCCGGCCTCGAGCTCCGGCGCCGACGCGGTGCTCCCCAGAGCCGTGCGCGCAACGCCGAGATCCACCGTCAGCCGTCGCACGGCGGTGACAATCCGGGGGCCGGGTGCGCCCTTCGTCGCACCTTCCAACGCCCGCTGGATGAGCGGCTCGAATGGAAGCCCGACGCCGCGGGCCGAATCGACGATGGCGACGACAGCGGACCGCGTCTCGGGATCGAGCCGATCGAGTCGGGGATCCTGCGCAACAGCCTGCGCGGCAATCAACAGTGCGGCGAGCATCATGATCCCTTCCCTCCTACCGTAACGACGGAGCTCGGCGTTCCGAACTCATCGTCTCGTGCCGACGGCGCGGCAGGATCGGCGCGCCATTCGACGCCGTTCACGAGAAATGCGTAGCGATAGCGTCCCGGCGCGAGGCGAACGACGGTCGCCCACACGCCTTGCGCCGTCTGCATCGGCGAGCGGGCGGGATCCCAATCGTTGAAATCTCCCACCAGCGAGACCGACGCAGCCTGTGGAGCGACAAACACGAATTGAAAAACATCGGCACGACTCGCCGCGGCGTCGCGTGTCCACGGGCGCGCGATGAGCAGCATGCCCAGCATAGCCGCGGCCGCCAGCCCGGCCAGCAGCGGCCAGCCGCGGCGTCGCGCGGTCGGAGCCTGCGCGATCTCACGCATCACACGCGCGTCCACGTCCGGGTCGATCGCCACGGGACGGCGCAGCTGCTGAATCACGCGTTCGACGATGTCGTCGTCTCGGTCAAACATGCTCCGCCTCTCTGAGAAACTGCTGCAGCTGCTCGCGGGCGCGCTTCACCCGCATCTTCAGCGCCGACACTCCCGCCCCCGTCAGCTCGGCGATCTGCTCGTACTCGAGATCCTCGACGTGCTTGAGCAGAAACGCCTCGCGGTATTCCGGCGTCAGGCGCGCCAGCGCCCGATCGACCGCGTCCGCCCATTCCACGCGATCGCCGTGGTCCGCATGCGCGGCGCCGTTCAACGCGTTCGCGTCGTTCACGAACATGCGGCGCCGTCGTGCGGCGCGCGCTCCGGTCGTACGACAGCGGTTGACCAGAATCCCGTACAGCCACGCGCCGAACCGGGCCGGGTCGTAGCAGCGCGCCAACGATCGGTAGGCGCGCACGAAGCTGTCTTGCAGCGCCTCTTCCGCGTCTTCACGATCACCGATCATGTGGACGGCGAAGCGCCCCAAGCGATCGCGATAGCGCGAAACCAGCACGCCGTAGGCGCTGATGTCGCCGGCCCGGACCCGGCGCACCAGCTCTGCGTCGCTTGCTTCCATTTTCTCTATACCCATCGCGTAAGTCGCCGCGTCACAAGGGAAAGCACGCACGGCGCTGTGACGCCGTGCCCGAGCATATGGGTATTCAATACACCAGCGCCGTCCGCGCAACACCCTCAGGAGGACTTTGACGATGTCCCGACTGTCGCTCGCCTTGCTTGCCGTCGCCACTGTAGCGGCCGCCTGCTATAAGGACGACGTCTCGTCGCCCCTTAGGCCCAACAGCAACCCGATGGCCAAGGTCTTCCTCACCGACGATCCGTTCCCGTTCGACTCGGTGCAGAGCGTTCAGGTATACATCGTCAGTATCGCCGTCTCAACGCACCCCGACACCGGCACCTCGGCCGACAGCATGCACTGGGTAACGGTGGCGGCGCCGCATCGACAAATCGACTTGCTGACCCTGCAACAGGGCCTGACCGACTCATTAGGAATCGGCGAGGTGACCGCCGATCAGTACAAGACCGTGCTCGTGACCATCAACGTCGATTCCTCCGCGGGCATCCGCTTCAAGAACGGCTCGCCCGCGGTGGTGCGCTGGAACGGCTCGGGCCAGGAGTCATACGCATCGTTCGTCGAGGCGCCGATCAGCATTCCGGACTCGGGTGCCGTCATCGTGATCGACTTCGACGTCGGACGCAGCTTCGTGTACAACCAGCTGGGCGACGGCGCGTTCGATTTCTTTGCCGCGATCCGGGCCGTGAACAGAGCAGCGACCGGCAACATCGCGGGCACGGTCACGCACGACACAAGCGCCGGGCCAGCCGGCCCCGTCGCAAACGCGACCGTCAGCGCCTGGGGCGGCGGGCCGGGCAACTGGTACATCCTCTCGACCGGTACGACGGATGCCGCCGGACATTACCGTTTGGCGTACCTGTTGCCGGGTACCTACATCGTCGGCGTCGATCCGCCAGCGGGAAGCAACTATGGCGCGGCGCTGGACTCGAACGTCGCGGTGAACGCCGGGTCCGAGACCACGCACAACGTCGTCCTCTCGGCGTTCCACGGCGCGGTCTACATCCAGGGTGCGGCATCGATGCTCGTCAATCACACCAACCGCCTCGAAGCATTCGTCATCAATGCGCAGCACCAGCAGGACAGCAGTGCGTCCGTCGTCTGGCAGAATCTGGACACGGCCGTCCTCGGGTTGGTGGTCGACAGCGTGCGCGTTGCGCGGGTTACCGCGAAGGCTGTCGGAACGGGCAGGATCGTTGCGGCGAGCGGGATGTTGGCCGACACGCTGACGATTCATGTCTTCCCGGACTCTTCGTCCGGACCCTCAGCGCCCCGGTAACCCGAAATAGCGTGACACGGCGCGGCTATATTGCGCGCCGTGACATCACCAGAGCTTCCATCGCATCACCGTCCGGGCGGCGGCTTCCGCAATCCCTGGGTTGCCGAAGCCGTCCCCGGATACGGCAGCCTCCTCAAGTGGATGTTGGTACATCGCACCACGCGACCGCGACCTAAGGATCCCGATCCGGCGGTGTTCGCGCGCGTGCGGCCGGCGTTCGTCGCGCCGCGCGCGCCGGTCTCACAGCTCACCGTGACGTGGGTGGGACACTCGAGCGTGCTGATCCAGCTCGACGGCCGCAACATTCTCACCGATCCGATGTGGAGCGAGCGCGCCTCGCCGGTACAGTTCGCCGGCCCGCGCCGCTGGGTGCCGCCGGCCGTCGGCTTCGCGGAGCTGCCGCCGCTCGACATCGTGCTGCTGTCGCACAACCACTACGACCATCTCGACGACGCCACGGTCCGGCGCCTGACCCGAGCGCATCCGCAGGCGACGTGGATTCTGCCGCTCGGTCTTGCGGGGTTCGTACAGCAGCGCGGCGCGCGGCAGGTGATCGAGCTGGACTGGTGGCAGGAGCACGCCACGCCGGCGCTTCGCATCGTCGCGACGCCGGCGCTGCACTTCAGCAGCCGCGGCATTGGAGATCGCGGAGCCACGTTGTGGTGCGGATTTGCGCTCGCGGCCGCCAGCGGCCGGCGCGTTTTCTTCGCCGGCGACACCGGTTTCCACCCCGAGTTCGCCAGGATCGGCGAGCGCTGCGGCCCGTTTGACGTGGCGCTCATGCCGATCGGCGCGTACGAGCCACGCTGGTTCATGCGCTACCTCCACATGAATCCGGAGGAGGCCGTCGCGGCGTTTCGCGCAGTGAATGCACGGGTGATGGTGCCGATTCACTGGGGTACGTTCAAGCTCACCGACGAGGCGATGGACGAGCCACCGGTGCGCGCGCGCGCCGCGTGGAACGCCGCTCGACTGCCGCCGGACCGATATCGCCAGCTCGCGCATGGCGAGACGCTCACGCTCTAGGGAAGGACGGTGGAGAATGGTGAAGGTTCGTGAAGGTTGGTGGAGGATCTCGGTGGTGCTGCTCGTAGCCGGCTGCGCGGCAGGTCGTCCGATGCCGCCACTCGCGGGGCCGTCAACGGAGCCGGTCCTGGAGACGCCGGCGCGCGTGGCGCTGCTGACCGCGCCCGGAGAGGCCGACTGGAGAGCGCTGGGCGATGAAGCGACCGCGCTGCTGTCGCAGTACCTCCGCATCAACACGACCAACCCCCCGGGCAACGAGATCGCAGCCGCGCGCTGGCTGGCGGCCGTGCTCCGGCGCGACGGCATCGAGGCCCAGATCTTCGAGCCCGCTCCCGGCAAGGCCAATCTCTACGCGCGACTCTCCGGCGACGGCAGCGCGCGGCCGTTGATTCTCTTGAACCACATGGATGTGGTGCTGGCGTCGCGCGACTACTGGACCGTCGATCCGTTCAGCGGGCTGATCAAGGACGGGTACGTGTGGGGTCGCGGCGCGCTCGACATGAAGGGCGAAGCGATCGCGCAGCTGATGACGATGCTGATTCTGAAGCGCGCCCATGTCCCGCTGAAGCGCGACGTCATTTTCCTGGCGACGTCGGACGAGGAGATCGGGGCGGGGGTCGGCGCCGCGTGGATCATCGAGCATCAGGCCGATCTCGTGAAGGATGCCGAGTTCCTGCTGAACGAAGGCGGGCTGACCCGCGCCGATGGGCGGGGAGGCGTGGAGTTCTACGGCATCGGCACGACCGAGAAGTCGCCATTCTGGCTCGACGTGATCGCGCGGGGCACCGCGGGCCACGGTTCGCGGCCGACGCCGGACAACCCCGTGCACCGGCTGGTACGCGCTCTCAATCGCATCGCGGACTGGCGCACGCCGCTGATCGTGACCCCTGCGGTCGAGCGATCCTTCCGCGATCTCGCCACGATCGAGCGGGACTCGACGGTGCGGCGCTGGCTGAGCGACATCCGGACCGCGCTGCGCGATTCGACCGCGGTTCGCGCGATCACGGCCGATCTCACCTACAATGCCCTGCTCCGCAACACGCTTTCGATCACGGGACTCAAGGGGAGCGACAAGACGAACGTCATTCCTCCCGTCGCGACGGCGGCGATCGATGTCCGGCTGCTCCCGGGCCAGGACCCGGCGGCGTTTCTCGCGGATTTGACGCGGGTGGTGGGAGACAGCGGCGTGACGATTCGGCCGCAGGGGCCGAACTGGCCGGCGAGCGAGAGCCCAACCGAGACCGAGATGTTTCGCGCCATTACGGCGGTGGCGCACGGGCGTCATCCCAACGCGCTGGTCACGACGCTGATGCTCCCGGGCTTCACCGACAGTCACTACTTCCGCCGCCTGGGCATCGCGAGCTACGGTCTCGGCCCGTTCCCGCTCACGCTGGGCGACTCGCGGGGCGTGCACGGCAACGACGAGCGCGTCAACGTCGACGCGCTGCGGTTCGGGGTGCGCTTCTATTACGACGTCGTCGCGCGCGTCGCGGCGAAGTAGCGGTCACCGACTGGAGCTCGAGACTCCCGGCGCGCGCGGCTTCGCCTGCTTCACGTAGCGGTCGAACCAGTCGATCATCTCGGCCAGCGTATGGAGCACCGACTCGCGGCCCACGTAGCCGTGCGCCTCGTTCGGCAGCATCACGAGCCGCGCCGTCCCTCCCAGCCCCTTGATCGCGGCAAAGAGCCGTTCCGAGTTGATCGGGAAGGTGCCCGAGTTGTTGTCGGCCTCGCCGTGAATCATCAAGATCGGTTCGTTGATCGAGTCGGCGTACACGAAGGGCGACATCCGCAGGTACACCTGGCGGGCCTGCCAGAACGTGCGGTCCTCGTTCTGGAAGCCGAACGGCGTGAGCGTCCGGTTGTAGGCGCCGCTCCGCGCGATCCCGGCGCGGAACAGGTCCGAGTGCGCGAGCAGGTTGGCGGTCATGAAGGCGCCGTAGCTGTGGCCGCCGATCCCGATGCGGTCGGCGTCGCCGACGCCGGCGTCCACGACGGCCTTCACCGCGGCACGCGCGCTCATGACGAGCTGCTCGACGTAGTGGTCGTTTGCCGTGTCGCCGCCGATGATCGGCATCTTGGGGTCGTCGAGTACGGCGTAGCCCTGTGTCAAGAAGAAGAGGTGCGACGGCCCGCGGATGATATTGAAGCGGTTTGGCGCCGCCGACACCTGGCCCGCGGCGGTCGCCGAGGCGAACTCGATCGGGTAGGCCCACATGACTACGGGAAGGCGTGAACCAGGGACGTAACCGGGAGGCAAGTACAGCGTACCCGACAGGGGAACACCGTCTTCACGGGTGTAGGTGAGCAGCCGCTTCTGGATCCCTGTGAGCTGCGGGGCGGGGTCCTTGAAGGCGGTGAGCGCCCGCACTCTTGTCCCCTGCCGCACGAAGTAATTCGGCGACTCGGCGCGCGACTCGCGCCTGGTGACGAAGCTCTTGGCGGCGTCGTCGAGCAGCGCGACGACCGCTTCGTAGTGGACCGTATCGGCGCGCCACAGCCGTTCGGTTTTCCGCGTCGTGAGGCTCAGGCGGTCGAGGAACGGTCGATCGCCCTGCGGCGAGGCGCCGGTGCCCGTGAAGTAGATCCAGTCGCCGCTCCGCTGCATCGCGAAGTCGCCGGTGGGTGTCATGCGAATGAGCGGGGATCCGGGGTCTGAGTACCGCTCCTCAGCGCTGCGATCGAAGAGCAGGACGGGAGCCGTGCCCGACTTCGTCGCGTCGACGATCCAGGTCTTCGCCCAGCGGCGTTCCCGGTCGTACTCCTGCAGGAGTCCGATGCCCTGCGTGTCCCACGTCAGGCCGGCGTAGCGCTTCACGAGCCGAGCGAGCTCCGTGGGCTCGGCCGTGAAGGGCGCGGCGAGCGTGACGATGCGGTCTTGGTGCTCAACCTTGGTGCGCGGGTCGCCGCCGTCCAGCGCTTCGGCCCAGACCAGTGTCGCGGGTGTGCCGGGTTGCCAGTTGATAGCCCGTGGTCCGGTGCGGACGCCGCGGATCGGCACCCCCTCGCTCGAGGGCAGCGTCGCGATATGGTGCACGACGTCGCCTTTCACGTTCCAGACCTCGATCTCCTGCGGAAAGCCGCCGGAGGGGACGAGGTAGGAGAAGGGGCGGACGATGCGCGCGATGAGCACGTGCTCGCCGCCGGGCGAGACGTCGACGCGCTCAAAGATCGCGGCCTTGCCGATGGGCGTGCGCGCCCCGGTGGCGGCGTCGACGTAGGCGAGCTGGGAGGTGAAGTAGTAGTCGAACAGCTGCTCGTCGAAGTGATTCTTCAGGAGGTCTTCGAATGTTGGCGCCGGGGCGGCGCGGCCGCGGGTCTCCTGCGTCGTGGGGCCGACAGGCGTCTGTGGCGGGACGGGCGCCGGGCCGCGCCCGTCGGGGATGAACTCACACAGCAGGCTGGTGCTCGAGGGCATCCACTGGCAGGGCGGGTTGCTCGTGGCGTTGAGCGTGGCCCCAGTGAGGGCGCGGGTCTGTCCGGTGGCGGCGTCGGCGACCCAGAGAACGAGCCCCGAGTCGCGAGTCTGGACGAAAGCGACGTTGCGGCTGTCGGGCGACCAGATGACGTAGGACAGCGCCGCGGGCGTCGGGACGTTGACGCGCCGTTCGGTCCCGTCGGCGACGCGCTTCAGCACAAGACCCGTGATGCCGCCCGGGAGCTGTGGGCCCGAGGTACGCGGGTTGATGCGGTTCCCGGCGAGCCGCAGCATCGGCGCGGCCAGCTCGGCGATCGTCGGCATGCTGCGCTGCTCGAGCAGCAGCAGCCATTGGCGGTCGGGCGACAAGCTTGCCGTGGGCAGCGGCGGTGCGTCCAGAATGTCAACGATTACTTGTGGCGGCGTCCTGTACGGCGTTTGCGCGGCAAGTCGTGTGGCGCTCAACAACGCGAGATAGAAAAGGATGACGCGGCGCATAGGGTCTCAGCTCGATCGCGGGAACCGGAAACCTTACCACGCGCTCCGCGTCACGCAACCAGCTACTTGAGCTGAACGACAAACCTGACGGTGATCTGCTCGGCAGTCTGTGGACTGACGGTGCAGGAACAATCCCGCCCGATGATCCGCTTGACCCCGTTGACCTCGGCGTCGGCGATGCCGGCGACGTCGCGATAGGTGATTTCCAGCATCTGGCCGTCGATCACCCGATAGCTGACCGGCCGGCCGAGGAGCCGGTGATGCGGGTCGATCTGCGCGAGCCCACTGGCAAGCTTGCGCTGCAGCTCGGTGATAGCCTCAGTGGTCATATGTCGTTCCCCCTCTCCACATCTTGGAGAGGGGGACAGAGGGTGAGGACCGCCGCCGCATTGCGCCGCATGCCGCGGTGCCCGGGACGCGTGAAGGGCGTGGCGGCGTAGCGGCGCTCGAAATCGCGCTCATCCGTCGTTGCCAATGCGTGGACGTCGGGTCGGGCGACCTCGGGCCGGGGCGCGAACGCCGGATCGGTCGTCGCGCGCGCAAAGCTCACATTCCACGGACAGACGTCCTGACAGACGTCGCAGCCGAACAGCCACTCGCCGACCTGCGCGCGCTGCTGTGCGTCGAAGTCCCCGCGATGCTCGATCGTGAGATACGAGATGCACGCCCGCGCGTCGAGATCGCGGGGCCCGACGAACGCCTGGGTAGGGCACGCGTCCAGACAGCGGCGGCACGTGCCGCACCGATCGGCTTCGAAGGGAAGGTCCGGCTCGAGATCGGCGTCGGTCAGGATGACGCCGATAAATGTGAACGAGCCGATCTCCGGATGGATCAGCATCATGTTCTTGCCGATCCATCCGAGCCCCGCGAGTTGCGCGAGCTCGCGCTCGGGCACGGGCCCCGCGTCCACATAACAGCGCGTGGTCGAGCCGGGGACGAGCTCGCGGATCGCCGTCGCGAGCTGCTCGAGTCGCTCGCCGAGGACACCGTGGTAGTCGGAGGACCAAGCGTATTGAGCGACCTTACCAGGGTAGTGAGACCCGGGGCCATGCCCCGGGTCCCCGTGGAAATAATTGGTGAGTGTGACCACGGCGTTGCGCGCCCTAGCCATGATCGTGCGCGGATCTTTCCGCTTCTCCGCCTGCCGATTGAGGTACGTCATCGTGCCGGCGTGACCGTCCGCCAGCCAGCGGTCCAGCTCGGCGGCGTGCGGATTGCGATCGAGTCGCGCGATGCCGGTGGCAGCGAACCCCAACGCAGTTGCTCGACGTTTTAGTTCGACGCCTCGCTCGACGGTTTTCATGCCGTTCATAGTCCCATCGTTTCGCGCCGCCAGCGCGCGAAATTCACCACATCGGCGACCGGCGGAATGGCCTGCTCGTCGCCGTACGCGGTGAACATGCGCCATTGGATGTAGTCGCGGGGCGGGAGGGGCAGGAAGGGCGGGCGCCGATACCAGTCGCGCGCGCGAAAACTCCACGTGAGGCGCAGCAAATCGACGGCGAGACGGGGATTCACCAGCGCCCGCAACGCCAAGCGCAAATAGAGTGCAGACCAACTCGCGATACGCTGCATTCCTTCTGTATATTCCCGGCCTATGACGCTCGCAAGCAGCGTACAGCCGCGCGCGCTTGGACTCGCCAGATATCGCGGCGAGTTTCCCATCTTTAGGGACCGCGTCTATCTCAATACCTGCTCGCTGGGAGCGTTGGGCGAGCGGTCTCGCCGCAAGGTAGCGGAATTCCTCGATCTGTGGCAGAGCCGCGGCGCGTCCGCGTGGTACGACGTGTGGTGGGAAGCCCTCGGCGAGCTCCGCGCCCGCTACGGTCGAATCGTGAACGCCGCGCCAGGCGAAATCGCGCTCGCGCCGAGCATTTCCGCTGCGCTGAGCGCGGTGGCTGGGTCGCTCGATTACCAGCAGCGTCCCAAAGTCGTCATCACGTCGCTCGATTTCCCGACGGTCGCCTACCAGTGGCTCGCGAAAGTCCGAAGTGGCGTCGAGCTCGTGGTCGTCGAGAGTCCCGACACGATCAGCGTTCCGGTCGAGGCGATCGCCCGCGCCGTCGACGCTCGCACCGCCCTGGTCGTGACGTCGCACGTCTACTTCACGACCGGCGCCATCCAGGATATCAAGAACGTCGCCGCGGCGGCGCACGCGCACGGCGCGCTGTGCCTGATCGACGCGTACCAATCGGTGGGTCAGATTCCGGTCGACGTGCAGGACGCCGGCGTCGACGGCCTGCTCGCGGGTGGGCTCAAGTGGCTGCTCGGCGGGCCGGGAATCGTCTTCCTGTACATGCGGGAACGCGTGGCGCGGCAGCTCGAGCCCACGATCGCCGGCTGGTTCGGGCAACGGGAGCAGTTCGCGTTCGACCCGCGCGCGTTGACGTTCCACGATGACGCGCGCCGCTTCGAGCTGGGCACGCCGTCACTCGCCGCGGTATACGCGCAGCTCGGCGGCCTCGAGTACATCGAGGAGATCGGCGTGCCCGCGATCCGTGCGACGACCGCGGCGTTGACCGAGGATCTGATTGCCACGGTGCGGGCCGCCGGCTTCAAGCCGAAGCTGGCGGCCGAGCCCGAGCGACGGTCGGCGATTGTGATGATTCCCATGCCCGACCCGGCGGCGGCTGTGCGGCATTTGGCAGCGGGCGGCGTCATCGCCGACAGTCGGCCCGGCCACGTCAGATTCTCGCCTTTCTTCTATAACGTGCAGGAAGACCATGTCAGAGCAACCGAGCGCCTCGCCTCGCAACCCGCTCACTGAGGACGAACAACTCCTCACGCCGCCGCAGATCATTCCGGTCGAGCGGCGGGCGTCCTTTACGAGTACCGATCCGTGGCGCGTGCTGCGCATCATGGGTGAGTTCGTCGAGGGCTTCGACACGCTGTCCGACGTACGCAACGCGGTCACGGTCTTCGGCTCGGCCCGGACGGTGGAGGGCGATCCTTTCTATGCCGCGGCGCGCGAGACCTCGCGCATGCTCGCCAAGGAAGGCTTTGCGATCATCACCGGCGGCGGACCAGGTATCATGGAGGCGGCCAACCGCGGGGCCAAGGAAGGCGGTGGCCTGTCGATCGGCTGCAATATCGAGCTGCCGTTCGAACAGGGCACGAACGAGTGGGTGGAGCGCTCCATCAACTTTCGCTACTTCTTTGTCCGCAAGACGATGTTCGTGAAGTACTCGACCGCGTTCATCACTTTTCCCGGAGGGTACGGCACGATGGATGAGCTGTTCGAAGCGCTGACCCTCGTGCAGACGGGGAAGGTGAAGCAATTCCCCGTGGTGCTCTTCGGACGGAAGTATTGGGGCGGGCTCGCCGACTGGTTGAAGGAACGCGTCGCGGGGGAAGGAAAGATTTCGCCAGAAGATCTCAACCTCTTTCTCGTGACGGATGAGCCGAAAGAGGCGCTCGGCTGGATCGTGGACGCGCGCGAGCGGCGCACCCGCGCATTCCGCGCCATGCAACCCATCAGCCAATCCACCCGATGACGCAAAACGAATTCCTGCGCGGCCAGCGCATCGATCCGAAGCCGGTGACCGGGAAGGAAACGGTCGCCGAATTGGTCGAGAACGCGTTCCTCGCCTACAACGCCGGCCGCCTGGCCGAAGGCTGCCGGCTGTTCGCCGAGCGGATGCTCGCAGACGATGTGACGGTCGGGATGAGTCTCACGGGGGCGATGACGCCGGCCGGTCTGGGAATGTCGACGATCATCCCGCTCATCGAAACGGGATTCGTCGACTGGATCGTGTCCACCGGCGCCAACCTCTATCACGACGCCCACTTTGGCCTCGGCATGGCGATGCACCGGGGCACGCCCTTCGCCGATGACGTCGTGTTGCGCGAGGAAGGCGTCGTGCGGATCTACGACATCTTCTTCGATTACGACGTGCTGCTCTCCACGGACCGCTTCGTGCGCGAGGTCTCCGCGCGCGACGAATTCCAGCGCCCGATGAGCACCGCGGAGTATCACTACCTGCTCGGCGGCTACGTGCTGCAGCGCGAAAAGGCGCTCGGGTTGTCGCGCAAATCGGTGCTGGGCGCCGCGCACGCCGCCGCGGTCCCGATCTACACGTCATCCCCAGGCGACTCGTCGATCGGGATGAACGTGGCCGAGCAGGCGCTCTCGGGCAGCAAGCTGCGCTTTGACGTGAGCGCCGATGTGAACGAGACCTCGGCGATCGTGTTCTCCGCGAAGGTGCACGGCGGCAAGAGCGGTGTCTTGATCATCGGCGGCGGCAGTCCCAAGAACTTCGTGCTCCAGACGGAGCCGCAGATTCAGGAAGTCCTCGGGATCAGCGAAAAAGGGCATGACTACTACCTGCAACTCACCGATGCGCGTCCCGACACGGGCGGGCTCTCCGGCGCGACGCCGGCGGAAGCGGTCAGTTGGGGCAAGGTCGATCCGGACAAGCTGCCGGGGACGGTCGTGGCGTATCTCGACAATACCGTCGCCTTCCCGATTCTGGCCGCGTATGCGCTCGCCCGTCGCAAGCCCCGCAAGCTGAAGCGTCTATATGACCGCCGCGCAGACATGATGCGCGAGCTGACCGATTCGTATCTGGAGGCGAAGGCCGATCGCGACGCCCGCGCCGAGGCGGCAACTGGCGGCCGAGCGACCTGATCCCCAACCGCCCACCGCTCCCACCAGGGCGTATGCCGTTTACGTCCTGGGCCTGCTGACGCTGGTCAATCTTCTCAATTATCTCGACCGCAACGTCGTCTACGCCGTCTTCGAGCCGATCAAGAGCGATCTCAAACTTTCGGATGCGCAGCTGGGATGGCTCGGCTCGGCATACATCGTCGTGCTGTCGCTCGCCGCCCTGCCGCTCGGCGTGATCGGCGATCTCCGCTCGCGCCGCAGCGTGATCACCTGGGGCGTGGCAGTCTGGAGCGCCTCGACGGCGGCCGGCGGGTTTGTACGGAAATTCTGGCAGCTGTTTGCGTGCCGGGCGCTCGTCGGCTTCGGCGAGGCGGGCTACGGTCCCGCCTCGCAGGCGATCATCGCGCAGTACTACAAAGGACGGCGCCGCGCCTTTGCCATCGGCGTGTACTCGGTCGGCATGGCCCTCGGTGGTGTGCTCGGCATCTGGTTCGGCGGAGTCATCGCGGAGCGCTACGGCTGGCGCTGGGCCTTCATCTGGATGGGATTCCCCGGACTCATCCTCGCGCTGCTCGCCTCGCGGCTGCGCGAGCTCGATCGCCGTCCGCCCCCGCCGATCATGGAGACGCTCCGCCGCTGGTGGCGGCGGGGCACGCAAGGGGTCATGTACTACGTCATGCCCCTTGCGATCTGGGCGGGGATCGGCGCATTGCTCGCCGGCTTCCTATCCTTATTCGAGGGGATTCCATCCCAGTTCGGGACGGCGGTGTTCGGCGCCGCCATGAGCATCGGAATCGTGTGGACGGTCTGGCGACTCGTGCCGCTAGCGGTGCGGCGCACGACCGAAGCCGGCGCCGTCGCCGCGGGCGCATTTGACGACTTCCTGAACGCTGCGGTACTGGTGCTGCGGACTCCGACATTGATCTGGGTTTTTCTGGGCGGCGCGATGGTCACGTTCGCCGTCAACGGGCTGATCGCCTGGGCGGCGGCGTTCATGCAGCGGGTCCACGGGCTCTCGGTGGCGCGGGTCGGCGCGGAGTTCGGCGTTTGGGCGCTGACCGGCGGCGTGTTCGGGGCGCTCGTCGGCGGTCGCCTGGCGGACCGGTTGCAGCAGCGCTGGCAGGGGGGGCGTGTGCTCGCCTCCGGTGCGGGCTTCGTGCTGGGCGCGCCCGTCTGCGCGGCGCTGCTGCTGGTGCAGGATCTGCGCTGGTTCGGGGTGCTCATTCTGGCGACGTATTTCCTGTACACCTGGTACAACGGACCACTCGCGGCCGTCATCCTCGACGTCGTGCCCCCCGCGGTCCAGGCGTCGGTGCTCGGCGCCTTCGTGCTGTTCTCGCATCTCGCCGGTGACGCCCTCGCACCGCCGCTGATCGGCTACCTGTCCGACCGCACCGGTAGTCTGCGCACCGCCATGCTCTTGCTTCCCGCGGTCGGCTTGCTCGGTGGGCTCGTGATTCTCATCGCGCTGAAGACCGTTTCCCGCGACATGGAGCGCGTCGCGTCATGAAGATCGCGGTGATCTTCGACTCGCCGCATCCCGAATGGGAGGATGACGCTTTTAAGCGGGAAGTCGAACAGAAAGCCGAGGAGGCCGAGTACGACGTCGCGCGCGCGCTCCTGGCCGGCGGCCACGACGTCCTCATGATCGGCATTGGCGATGACGTCGCGCCGCTGCTCAAGAAACTCACGGACTTCCAGCCCAAGCTCGTGTTCAACGGCTGTGAGGGCTTCCGGAAGAACGCGCGTCACGAGTATGCGATCGCGGCGCTGCTCGACATGTACGGGTACCGCTACACGGGATCGTCGCCGACCGCGCTGCTCGTCGCCCGCAACAAGTCGCTGACCAAGAAAGTGCTGGCGTACCACGGCATCCGCGTGCCCGCGTTTGCCGAGTTCCACGAAGGCGACAAGCTGGTCCGTCCCTCGGAGCTGCGCTTTCCGCTCATCGTGAAGCCGCTGCTCGAGGACGCGTCGATCGGCATCGCGCAGGCGTCGGTGGTCGAGGACGACGCGTCGTTGTCGCAGCGCGTGGAGTTCATCCACTCGAAATACCACCAGGCCGCGATCGTGGAGGAGCTGGTGGACGGGCGTGAGGTCTACGTCGGACTGATCGGCAACGACGACCCCCAAGTCCTGCCGCTGACGGAGATGACGTTTGGGGAGCCGGAGATGGGAGAGCATCGCATCGCCACGTACAAGGCGAAATGGGACGAAGACTATCGGAAGAAAAAGAAAATCAAGAATGTGTTCGCCAAAGGCGTTTCGGATGAGCTGACGCGCCGGATCGGCGAGATCTGCAGCACCGCGTTTCGCGCGTTGTGGCTGCAGGATTATGGCCGTGTCGACGTGCGGCTGGCGCACGATGACGAGGTCTACGTGCTGGAAGTGAACCCCAATCCGTTCATCGCGGCCGAGCACGAAATGGCGGAGGCGGCGGAGAAAGCCGGCCTCAAGTACAACGCCTTCATTCAACGCATCGTGGACGAGGCGCTGGCGCGGTGAGCAAGCGCGAAGTCCCCACCCCCGAGCTGCGCTGCCCCCGCTGCCACACCGAGCTGGAGCGGTTCTGGGGCTACTGCCCGAGCTGCTCCCGGCGGCTCGAATGGAAGGACACGCAGCGCGAGACGGGAGCGGAATGTGCCTACTGCGGCTGGATGGTGTCGGACGCGTCGTCGTTCTGCCCGTGGTGCGGCCGCGACATCGCGGACGACGACTCGAGCGACGAGCCGCTCAAGGCCCCCAAGGGATTCAAGTTCCACCGCCGCTGCGAGTGGGGCTGTGGCGGCGGCGTCATGTACCCGATGCGGTTCTGTCCCTGGTGCGGCCGCGAGCAAACCTGGAAGTACGATGACTTCCAGAACGTCTGTCCCCACTGCGACCGCGGCGTGGACGACTGGATGGCGACGTGCCCCTGGTGCGGCGAAGACGCCACCGGGCGCGATCTCATCCCGCGGGCGCTGCGCCGCGCGCGGCGCTTGCTGATCGTGTCCCGCATCCGCGACTGGCATTACCGGGTCGCGCTGCGGCCCGGCGTCTCCGGGGTCGCGCCGCGCGCCCCGAAAGTGATCGAGCTCGACCGCCGCTACGTCACCGGCAAGCGGCGGCGCGATGAGATCTCTTGGAACATGTTGACGGGCCTCCTGCTCCACGAGCTGGGGCACTCGTTCCTCTACCACCACTGGTCCTGGACGCGCAGCGGCCGATTCCGCCGCGCGTTTGGCGAAGTGCGCAAAGCCTACCGCGTCGCGGACGAGCACTGGGTGGATTTCGAGCGCCGCCGCATCGCCACGACGTTGACCGATTACGTCAGCGCCTACGCGGCGACGCATCCACAGGAAGATTTTGCCGAGACCTTTCGCTTCTACGTCGCGAGACGCGGCCGCCTGCGCGAGCTGTTCAGCGAGTTTGGGAGAAAGAGAAAAGGCGTACCGGTGTTCGAGAAGTTTCTGGTACTGCACGACTTCGTGCGGAGTCTCAGAGGTTGGAAATAGAGAGCGGCGAGGGTTTTGCCGCCCCTCGCCGCCCCTTCGCCGCCGTTCGCCGCCGCTTTAGTACAACGTCACATTCAGCCCAAACACCAGCTGCAGCGACGAGGTGTCATGGAACAGCCCGCGTGCCTCGACATACGGATGCGTGCGGCCGTAGCGCGTTTCCAACCCTCCGAACAGGTCAAAGCCGGTATCCGAGTTTCCGCTCGCCCGCAGAATGTTCAGTCCACCGCCGAAATACAGCGGCGCGCCCGGGGTCCGAAACTGCAGATCGGCGTTCAAACCGACGAGGGAACCGGGGTCCACGAAGTAATAGTCGAATGACGGATAGAGCTCGATCGAACGCGTGAGTGGCAGATGTACCTGCGCGCCGATCAACCAGTCATCGCTGTCGATGTTGTAGCCGCCGTGCACGCCAAAATGTGAGCGCTGGGCCGCCGCGCGGGAAACGCCGGCCGCGCCGAGTAGCAATACGAGCGCCGTGAGAATGCGTCGCATCCGGTCCTCCGGTTTGGGGCGCCTCCTCTACCCGGGGACCGGACACGGGTTCGCGGGTTCCCGCCCCGCGCCCGGTGTTGCCGTGAGTTATGTCACAGGATGTGGCGGAAAAGAGTAGGGGCGCAGCATGCTGCGCCCCTACCCCACGTCATCACCTCATCCTGCGAAGCAGTATCCGCAGCCCTTCTCCTGAGCCCGCGCGACCGCGAGCACGCCCGATGGGACGACCTGAACGCCCGGAAGGAGTCCCGCGACCCAATCGGCTTTCACCGCGGCTGCGTCCATCCCCATCTTTTGCGCCACCATTGCGCTGTAGACGGTCAGCGCGACGTTGCAGCACCCGACCTGGACGCCACTCGCCAGCAACGCCTTGAGTCCCGTGCCCGGCAGCGGGAGCGGCATCACGTCGGCAAAGATGTTGCGTGTCGACGGCGCCTCGCCCTCCTTGATGCTGAACGCTTCGCCGAGTTTGTACTTGGCCCACAGCGCGTCCTGCATCGCGATCGGAATCGCCGAGTGGCGCAGCACGAGGACGGCCGAGTTGTCGGCGTCCTTGGTGCCGTAGTTCTCGTTGTTGCCGTTGAGCCAGACGCGCGGCCAGATCACCGGCATGCCGCTGTTCGGCTCGGGCGCATCGAAGATCATCTTGTGCTTCCCGTTGATGCGATTGAGCCAGGTCTCGAACGACGGGTCCGCGCCGGCGGCCGGCTCGTGGCGCGGCTGCGCTTCCAGTCGCAGCGGCGTCAGCCCTGCGACTCCAGCGGCCGCCGTGGCGGCTAGACGACCAAGAAACCCACGCCTGTACATACTGCCTCCTCAGTGGTGTGACCGTGTTGGATACGCGACATCAGGTGGTGGATCACCGTTCGGCCAATCGTTTTCCTTCCCGCGATAGTCGGGTCGCGGCCGCGCGTTGATGTACGCCGCGACGTTGAACGCCTGACTGTCGCTGAGGGTGCCTGGCGCATCGAACGGCATGTTGCGGCTGATGAATTCGGCGGCGGTGCGGACGCGGGACATCCCGGCGCCGATATTGTACGACTCGGGACCCCACACCGGGGGCCCGACCGCCATTCCTTCCCCCGCGGCGCCGTGGCATTTGGCGCACGACGTCGCGAACACCCGTGCCCCGGCGGCGGTGTCCGCCGTAAACCCCGCCCAGCGTTGCAGCCGCGTGTTGGGGGGCGGTGGTGCGACCGCCACGCCGCGCGAGAGAAAGGCCAGATACGCCACGATGTCCCGCATGTCCGCTCCCGCCGGATCGAGCGCCGTGCCGTTCATGCTGCGGCGAAAGCAGTCGTTGACGCGGTACTCGATCGTCTCGACCGCGCCGCTGCGCGCGCGGTACTGCGGATACCGCGCGAACACCCCCATCCACGAGCCGGTCTCTCGCCTGCCCGCATCGAGATGGCAGCTCGTGCACCGCAGCTTGTTGCCGACGTGGTTCGGCAAGCTGTCGCGCGTCGCGGTGAGCAGCGCGCGCCCTCGCCGGACGGCGTCGCCGTAGGGACCTGCCGGAATGATCGAGTCCGCCACGGCCGCGTTGCGCGACGCCGGCGCGGGCTTCGAACATCCAGCAATGCTGGTAATGCCCAGGAGAACACCCAACGTGCGGAGGCGCACCGGGCGAGATAATACCCGCATTTCCGAGCGCGGCAACCTTTCGGGGTGCTCGCCCTATCCAAACGGGCGTATCCTCCACCCAGGATCGTTATGATCGCGCCGCAGCTCGCTTCCCTGCTGCTCGTCGTCCAAAGTCACACCCCGCTGGACTCGGCAACCGTCACGCGGGTGCTCACCCAACTCAAGACCAGTGATTCGACCGTGTGCGCGCTCGCCGGTCAGGCGCTGACGAACTACGGCGGATTCTGGGGTCACGCGTTCGCCGATCCCGGCATGCCGATGCCCCAGCCGATGCCGACCCCGATGCCGATGCCGGGCGGCGGCGGTGGCGGCGGGGTCCATGTCGACATGCATCAGCACACCCGCGACATGGATCCCGCGGTGCTCCGTGCCTTCCGTGCGGTGATTCGCGACGACAACCGCTGCGTGCGCAACATCGCCGCGCGCGTCTTGGGAAACCATGGCGGCTCGGAGAGCTACAACCTGTTCATCGGAATGCTCAAGGAATCCCGCGCCGACTTCCGCGAAACGGGGGCGTTGGGTCTTGGCGAGCTCGAAGACTCGCGCGCCATCACGCCGCTCAGCGACGCACTCAGCGGCGACGCCAGTCCGGCGGTGCGCATGACCGCGGCGTGGGCGCTCGGCGAAGTCGGGGAGAAGACGTCGATCGACGCCCTCGCCCGCGGGCTCGGCGACCGTGCGCCCGAAGTGCGCCGCACCGCGGCGTGGGCACTGGGGGAGATCGAGGACAAACGCGCCGTCCGCCCGCTTGGTGAGGCGCTCAACGATCCCGTGCTCGAGGTACGCCTCGCGGCGGTGTGGGCGTTGGGAGAGATCGAAGACGCGTCCGCGGTGCCGGTACTCACGACCGCGACCAAGGACCGCGACGCGCGGGTGCGCCAGCAGGTCGCATGGGCACTGGGGGAAATCGAGAGCGCGCAGGGAATCGCTCCGCTGGAAGCATTGCTGCGTGATCCCGTGGCCGACGTGCGGAAGACGGCGATCTGGGCGCTGGGCGAGATTGAGGACGGTGGCGCGGTCGGCCCACTCGCGGCCGCGCTCAAAGACAGTGACGCGGAGGTGCGCGTGCTGACGGCCTGGGCCCTCGGCGAAATCGAGGACGATCGGGCGGTGGAACCGCTGGTCGCCGCGCTGAAAGACAGCGATGAGGATGTCCGCGCCACCGCGGCGTGGGCGCTTGGAGAGATCGAAAGTCCGCGCGCCCGCGATGGGCTGACGGCGGCGCAGCGGGATGAAGTGGGGTCGGTCCGTCGCGCGGCGACGTGGGCGCTGCGGCAGATCGACGACAAGGACGAAGACGTTCGCGTGCGCGTGCGGCCGCGCGTGAAGATCAAACCTTGATTCGACCGCGCTCGACGAGCTGAAAGTAGTCGCGCAGCTCCTCGGCTTCGCGGGCATCGTCCCACCCGAGGAGCTGCTTCATGCGCGTGCAGACCCCGGTGACAACCGACTGCGCGTGGTCGGGAATCTCGTAAAACAGATGCAGCCGGCGGACCAGCACGTCCTGCACCCGCACCGCCATTTCGCGCTCGACTGCGTAATTGATCTCCGCCCAGATCTCCGGCCGTCCCGGGACGATCGGCGCGCCGAGCGACCGCTCGCGGTCCACCAGGTTGAGCAGCGCCGCCGCTTCGCTGCCGTAATTGGCGACGAGATGACGAGCGACCGGCTCGGAGGCACCGCGCGCGCGGGCCGCTTCGACGAGCACCTCGAGGTCGGCGGTTTCGCCGCCCGGTAACGCCTGCTCGTCCGTGGGCGGGCGGCCCGCGAGCGGCCGGCCGTCGAGCTCGCGCAGCCGCGTGGCGACACGGTCCACGACATCCCGCGCCATGACGCGGTAGGTCGTCAGCTTGCCACCGACAATCGAAATCAGCCCGTGCGGGCTCTCGAGCACGCGGTGCTCGCGCGATACCTGCGACGGGTTCTGGTGATCCTCGCGCAGCAAGGGGCGCAGGCCGACCCACGCCGAGACCACGTCGTTCGAGGCGAGGTGCGCGTCGGGAAAGGCGGCGTTGGCCGACCGCAGCAGATAGGTCACGTCGGCGGCCGTCACCCGCAGCCCATCGGGCGATGCGTCGGCGTCGGTATCGGTCGTGCCGATGTACGCGAGATCGCCCCACGGCAGGACGAACATCACGCGTCCATCGATCTGCGACAGCAGCGTCACGGCGTGCTCGTTCGCGAGGCGGCTCCGTGGAACCGTGATATGCGCGCCTTTGGTGAGCCGCAGGATCGGCGTCGCTCGCGGATCGTCGAGCCGCCGCAGGTTGTCCGACCACGGTCCGGTGGCGTTCACCACGACCGCCGCGCGAATGCTCGCGGTTTCGCCCGTCAAGACATCACGTACGACGGCGCCCCGCACGCGTCCGTCCGGCTTCAGCAGCGCCGTGGTCTCGACGTAGTTCGCGGCCAGCGCGCCAGCCCGCATCGCGCTGCGCAGGGTGGCGATGACGAGGCGGGCGTCGTCCGTCTGGGCATCGTAGTACAGGGCCGCGCCGATGAGCCCACGATCGCGCAGCCCCGGCTCGACGCGCCGCACCTTCTTGGCGCGCAGCCAGCGGTGCCGGCGCACGTTGCGAAATGAAGAGAGCAGATCGTATAGCCACATCCCCGCGCGCAGCTTCCAGGCGGGAATGCGGCCACCGCGATAGACGGGAAAGAGAAACGCGAGTGGGTGTACCAGGTGCGGGGCGATCTTGAGGAGCACGCGCCGTTCATGGCTTGCCTCGAACACCAGCCGGAACGCGCCCTGTTCGAGATAGCGGATCCCGCCGTGGATCAGCCGCGAGGAGTGAGAGGACGTCCCCGCGCCGAAGTCGGATTTATCGACCAGCGCCGTGCGGTAACCGCGCAATGCCGCGTCGCGTGCAATCCCCGCCCCGGTAATGCCGCCGCCGATGACCAGTACATCCAGAGGTGTGAGGGCCATGGACGCCAGGGCTGCGGCGCGCGTTTGCTCCAACTCCCCTCCACTTGGGGCTGGTGGTAGGTTTCGAGTCCAATTCGTTCTTCACACCCTGAAGGGTGCGCTCGGCAGTTGGCCGAGCCCAGGCGTCAGCCTGGGAATACGGGAGGAGCAATCTAATGCCCGGTCTCAACGGACGGCGCGTCGCAGTGATCGCGGGCGTCCGGACACCGTTTGCGAAAGCCGGCACCGTGCTGAAAGACGCGCGGGCCGTGGATCTCGCGCGCTATGCGGCGCGCGAGCTGCTCGAGCGCACGAATCTCGACGGCACCGAGGTGGACGACGTGATTTTCGGGCAGGTGGTTGCCTCACCGCTCGTTCCGAATGTCGCGCGCGAGGTGAGCCTCCTCCCCCAGTTCCCCAAAGAGATCCCCGCCTATTCACTGAACCGCGCCTGCGCCTCCGGCGGCCAAGCCGTGGCAGACGCGGCCGATGCGATCGCCCTCGGCAACGCGGACGTCGTGTTGGTTGGTGGCGTGGAATCGCTCTCCGACATCCCGATCCTCGCCTCCCGCCGCCTCGCGGACATTCTCGTGGAGGCAAGCAAGGCCCGATCGCTGGGGGCACGGCTGCGCACGTTCGCGAAGGTCCGCCCGCGCGACTTGATCCCGGTCTCGCCGGCGATCGCAGAGCCGTCCACCGGAGAGACGATGGGCCAGTCGGCGGAAAAGATGGCGAAGGAGAATCACATCTCGCGCGACGAGCAGGACCGCTGGGCGCTGCGCAGCCACAAACTGGCGGCGGAAGGCACGGCCGACGGCCGCCTCACGGCGGAAATCGTGCCCTGGCTTCCGACCCGTCCTGGGGGGGAGGTCGTCCGGCAGGACAATGGTATCAGAACCGAGACCTCGCTCGAGCAGATGGCGAAGCTCAAGCCCGTCTTCGATCGCCGCTACGGCAGCGTTACCGCCGCGAACTCCTCGCCCCTCACCGACGGAGCCTCCGCAGTATTGCTGATGAGCGACGACGCGGCGCGTGCTCTTGGCTACACGCCGCTCGCCTACGTGCGGTCGCACGCCGTCGCGGCGGTGGACCCCGGTTGGCAGCTGCTGCAGGCGCCGGTCTGGGCCGTGCCGAAAGCATTGGAGCGCGCCGGTATCCAGTGGAAGGAGCTCGGCCTGATCGAGATGCACGAGGCATTCGCGTCGCAGGTACTGTCGAATCTCCAGGGATTCGCGGCAAAAGGGTGGGAGATCAACGAGGCCATCATCAATGTCATGGGAGGGTCGATTGCGATCGGCCATCCCTTCGGCGCCACGGGCGGGCGCCTCGTCACCACCCTCGCCAACGAGATGACGCGCCGCGACGTGCAGTTTGGGTTGATCTCGATCTGCGCGCAGGGTGGAGAGGCCATCGCTATCGTGCTGGAACGCCGCTAGTGCCGACCATCGCTCCTCCGTCTACGCGTACCGCGCCCGCCGTCACCTGGGATGTCGCGGACGGCATCGCGACCGTCGTGCTCGATCTCAAGGGCCAGCCCGTCAACGTCATCTCGCGAGCGGTGAAGGACGAATTCCTCGCCTGCTTCGCCGCGCTGGCGGACGATCCGAGTGTGAAGGCCGTGGCGTTCTTCTCCGGCAAGGCGGAAAACTTCATCGCCGGGGCCGATATCGAGGAGTTCGTCGCGCTCACCTCGGCCGCGGAAGCCGAGCGCCTGTCGGCCGACGGCCAGGACATGCTGGATCGGGTGGCGCGGTTCCCCAAGCCGATTGCCGTCGGCATTCACGGCTCCTGTCTGGGCGGCGGTTTCGAGTTCGCGCTCGCCTGTCATTACCGCGTCGCTAGCGACCACCCGAAGACGCAGATCGGCTTGCCCGAAGTGCAACTCGGCATCCTGCCAGCCGCCGGCGGCTGCCAGCGGCTGCCCAGGCTCGTCGGCGCCCGTGCCGCGCTCGACATGATTGTCGCTGGGAAGAGCGAGCGCGCGGCCAAGGCATTCCGTGTGGGGATGGTGGATGAGCTGGTGCCGCCCGCGATCCTCGCCGACATCACGCTGGCCGCAGCGAAACGCATGGCGGGCGGGTGGCGCCCCAGGCGCAAACGCCCCGGCGGCTTCGTCGGGTTTCTGCTCGATGGCAATCCGCTCGGGCGGCGCCTCGTGTTCCGCAGCGCGCGCAAACAGGTGCTCGAGCGGACCGGTGGAAACTATCCGGCACCGCTCGCCGCGCTCGAGGCGGTCGAGTACGGTCTGAAGCACGGCATCACCGAAGGCTTGAAGCGTGAAGCTCAGTTGTTCGGGCAGCTGGCGGTGACCGATGTCTCCCGCAAACTCGTGCAGATCTTTTTCGCGACGAATCAGCTCAAGAAAGACCCCGGCGTCGCCAACGCGCCGCCTCCGGTGCGCGTCGAGCGGCTTGGCATTATCGGCTCGGGCTTCATGGGCTCCGGCATCGCCGGCACCGCGGTGTCTCAGGCCGAGGTCGACGTGCGCATGAAGGACGCGGACCTGGGCCGCGTCGCGCAGGGAATTCTCGCGGCGCGAGCGATTCTGGATGACCGGCTGAAGCGGCGTCGCATCACCAAGTACGAATACGCGCGGCTCGTCGCGCTGCTCTCGGGTGGTGACAGCTACACAGGCTTCGGCCGCGCGGAGCTGACGATCGAGGCGGTGTTCGAAGAGCTGGGAGTGAAACAACAGGTCCTGCGGGAAGTCGAAGCCGTTCTGCCATCTAACGGCGTCTTTGCGTCGAATACCTCGACGATCCCGATCACGCGCATCGCCGAAGCGGCGCGCGCGCCGGAGCGCGTCATCGGGATGCATTTCTTTTCGCCCGTCGCGAAGATGCCGCTCGTCGAAGTCATCCCGGGCGCGCGCACGGAGCCGCAGACCGTGAGTACCGCGGTCGCATTCGGCCGGCGGATGGGGAAGACCGTGATCGTCGTGAACGACAGCCCGGGATTCTGGGTGAACCGAATCCTTGCTCCCTACCCGAACGAAGTTGGCCATCTCCTGGCCGAGGGCGCGTCGATCGAAGACATCGACACCATGGCCGTGCGTTTCGGATTCCCGGTGGGACCGGTGACCCTCCTCGACGAAGTTGGTCTCGACGTGGCGGTCAAGGTCGCCGCCGTGATGCAGGAGGCCTACGGCGACCACATCATTCCGCCGCAGGGTCCGGGCGTCGCGGTGCTGGTGAAGGAAGGTCGGCTGGGGCGCAAGTCGGGCCGTGGCTTTTACGTCTACGAGGGCGGCAAGAAACGGGGCGTGGACGAGAGCGTCTACGCACTCCTCGGCGTCCATCCCAACGGCGGCCCTCGCCCGGCCGAGATTCTGCAGCGGCTCGTGCTCGGCATGGTGAACGAAGCCGCGCGGGCGCTCGGCGAAGGGGTGGTCCGCAATCCGCGCGACGGCGACATCGGCGCGATCTTCGGATTTGGCTTCCCGCCCTTCCGCGGCGGGCCGCTGCGCTACGCCGACGATCTGGGGGCGGAGCGCATCGTGACCGATCTCGAGCGGCTCGCCGAGCGGCACGGTGCGCGGTTTGCGCCGTGTGAGATCCTGCGGGAGCAGGCCCGCAATGGGACCAAGTTCTACGCCTGATGCTGCGCGCCGTCTTCCTGTGGTTGAGCGAACAGCCGCGGATCTTCGGCTTCGTCCGGAAGAACGGTCTGGCGCGCAAGCTGGCCTCGCGGTTCGTGGCGGGCGAGACGATCGACGAAGCGATCGCGACACTGCGCGAGCTGAACGCCGGCAACCTCTCCGCATCGCTCGACTTGCTGGGCGAATCGGTGCTCCATGCCGAGGAAGCGCAGCGCGCCTGCCGGACGTATCTCGACGTGCTCGACCGGATTCATTCGACCGGAGCGAACGCCAACGTCTCCGTCAAGCTCACGCAGATGGGGCTCGACATCGATGAGCAGCTCTGTCTCGGCAACATGCGCTCGATCATCGGCAAGGCGAAGCAGCACGATTCGTTCGTGCGCATCGACATGGAGCAGTCGAGCTACACCACGAAGACGCTCCAGCTCTTCACCGACGTGGTCTACCCGGAATTCGGCAACGCCGTCGGCGTCGTGCTCCAGTCCTACCTGCGCCGCACCGCGGCCGACGTCGACGCGATGATCGGGTTGGGCGCGCGCGTGCGACTGTGTAAGGGAGCGTACCAAGAGCCCGAGGGCGTCGCGTTTCCGAAGAAAAGCGACGTCGATGCCAACTACGTCGGGTGCATGGAGCGCCTGCTCGAGCGGGGCAACTATCCCGGCATTGCGACGCACGACGTGACGATCATCGATCACGCGAAAGCATTCGCCAAGCAACAGGGCATCTCACCCCAGCGATTCGAGTTTCAGATGCTGTACGGCGTACGGCGCGACCTGCAGAACAAGTTGCGGCGTGAAGGCTACAACATCCGCGTCTACGTGCCGTTCGGGACGCACTGGTACCCGTATCTGATGCGCCGCCTCGCCGAACGGCCCGCCAACATCGCGTTCATCACGTCGAACATCCTCAAAGAGTGGACGACACGACGCTAGGCGGTTACCAGCACGTACACGGGCGCCCTCCGGCGTTCGGTGCGGCAGACGGCCAGGCCTACTCCGTCGGGACCTTCGCCGACGATACGGGATCGGACGGCCGCTACGGCGCCGCGCTGCTGTTCGTGCGCTGGGGCGAAGGCGAGCGTCCCGTGGGACACCTGGAGACCGACTATCTCGCGTTCGGGGCGACGCCGGATGAAGCGCTGGCACCGGTGCTGGCGCTCACGCTGGAGCAGGTGAAGGCGTATCTCGATCAATGCGTCGCCCGGAGCGAAGCGTGACGCTCACGCACGGCGTAGTCCTTGCGCGGACAGCCGGAGGATATCGGGTTCACACCGATGCGGGGGAAATCACCGCCACGCTGCGCGGCAAGTTGAAGTATCAGGATTCCGACCGCGTCGTGCCGGGCGACGTCGTGGTCCTCGAGGGCTCGACCATTGCCGAGATTCGTCCGCGGCGGTCCGTGCTCGCGCGCCGGGCGGCGCAGGGCAGCAGCGGCGCTGGTCCGCGGCGCTCCCAGCCCGTCGCGGCGAACGTGGATCAGGTGATCGTCGTGACCTCCGCCCGGGATCCCGAGCCGAGCCCCCGGATGATCGACCGTTTCCTTGTCATTGCGGAGGCGAACGGTCTTCCGGCGGCGGTCGTCCTCAACAAGATCGAGCTCGACCGCACGATCGAGGAGATCTTGGCGCGCCGTTTCAAGACGGCTGGCTATCAACTGCTGGGAACATCGGTGAAGGCGGAGGAAGGCCTCGCAGCGCTGCGCGACTTGCTCCGCGGCCGTCATTCGGTCTTCACGGGTGCATCGGGCGCGGGGAAATCGAGCTTGCTGAACGCTCTGGAGCCTGGGCTGAAGCTGCGCGTGGGTGCGATCAGCGAGAAATGGCGCACCGGCAAGCACACGACCACCGCCGCAGAGCTGGTGCCGGTTGCCGGCGTCGGTTACGTCGTCGATACGCCCGGGCTCCGGGAGATCGGCGCCTGGGGCATCGATCCCAACGAGCTGGGAGCCTGCTTTCCGGAATTCCGGCCGTATCTCGATCAGTGCCGCTTCGACAACTGCCGGCACCTCGCCGAGCCAGGGTGCGCCGTCCGCGGCGCTCCGCCGGGCGCGATCGATCCCGATCGGCTGGTGTCGTACGAGCGGATTTTCGAAGAGGTCAGCGAGCCTTCCTGGTCCAGCGGCCGGCGTCGCGGGAGGTGACTTTGGCCATCATCTGGGCGAACGCGTCATCGAGATCGATCTGTTGCGAATTGGCGATGCAGACGACGACGAACAGGATATCGGCGAGCTCCAGCGCCAGCGAGCCGGACGGCTCGTCGGGCTTCTTTGGTTTTGGGCCAAATCGGTGATTGACTTCCCGAGCCAGCTCGCCGACTTCCTCGGCGAGACGCGCCACGTTCGCGAGCGGAGGGAAGTAGCCCTCCTCGAACTGGCTCACCCACGCGTCGACTCGTTGCTGGGCATCACGAAAGCTCATGGCTGACCTCGTCGCGCCTTTCCAGGGTGAGCGGTATGCCGCCACGGATCGTCTCAGCGCCTTGATCGCGCCCCCGTACGACGTGATCGATCAGGCGGAACGGGCGCGGTACGCGGCGCTGGACGCAGACAATATCGTGCACGTCATGTTGCCGGAAGCGCTGCGGGGGCGACCCGAAGAGGATCGCTACCGAGTGGCCGCGGAGCGGCTGGCCGCGTGGCGCCGCGGCGGTGTGCTCAAACGCGACCCGCAGCCGGCGTTATACGTTCTGGCGCAGGACTTCACCTTGCCTACGGGAGAACGGCGCACGCGACGCGGTGTATTCGCCGCCGTCACAGCCGAGGGCTACGAGCCGCGCCGCATTCGCCCGCATGAGCGGACGCACGCCGGTCCCAAGGCCGACCGCCTCGCGCTCATGCGGGCAACGGCGACCAACATCGAATCGATCTTTCTGCTCGCCCCCGATCGCGACGGTACTCTGGCGAATGCCATTGCCGCGGCGTCGAGCGGGAAGCCCGATGCAACAGCGGAGTTGAACGGTGTGGGAATCCGGCTGTGGATCGTGCGCGACGTTTCCCGTTTCCCGTTTCCCGATTCCCCGCTCTACATTGCCGACGGCCATCACCGCTACGAGACGGCGAGCGCCTACGCGCTGGAGAATCCCGCTGCCGATCGTGTGCTTGCGCTGATCGTGTCGGCCCAGGATCCGGGCCTCGCGGTGCTGCCCACCCATCGCGTGATCTTCGGGACAGGGCGAGAGCTGGAGCGCATCCTGACCCGGTGGCGCGAATGGTTCGACGTGCAGAGTCTCGCCCCAGACCTCGATCCGGTGGCTGCGCTCGCCTCGCTAGGCCGGGACCGCACCGCGTGTCTCGTCGCCGACCGCTCGCGTACCATTGCGCTCCTGCTCAAGACCGGCGTGCTGCCTGACCGGCTGCCCAGCCTGGCGCAAAGCGCGGCCGTTCGCGACCTCGATGTGGCGCGCATCGAGTCGCTGGTCGTGAAGGAAATCCTGGGAGCAGGGACGACGACGCCGATTGTGCGCTACGTGGCGGATGCCAGGGAAGCCCTCGGCATGGTCCGGCAGGGTGGCGCGGCCATGGCGGTGCTGCTCAATCCCACGAAAGTGGAACAGGTGTTTGCCGTGGCCGACGCGGGGGATGTGATGCCGCCGAAGTCCACGTACTTCATTCCGAAGGTGCCGAGTGGACTAGTCTTGCGGCCCCTGTCGTAGGGCGGCGATCAATGCCTTGCAAAACTGCGGCAAGTCGGCCGGTGTGCGGGACGAGATGAGATTGCCATCGACCACGACCGCGCTGTCCTCCCACACCACGCCGGCGTTCTCCATGTCGTCTTTGATGGCCCGGACGCTGGTCGCCCGTTTGCCTTTGAGGATCTTTGCCGAGATCGGCACCCAGCCGGCGTGACAGATGAAGGCCACCGGTTTGCCGGCCTGGTAGATCTCACGCGTGAGCCGCAGGACCGTGTCGGAGCGGCGCAGTTGATCGGGCGCAAAGCCTCCGGGGATCACCAGCGCGTCGAAATCGGATGCCTCGACTTGATCGACGTTCCTGTCGACTGTGACCGGATAGCCGCGCTTGCCGGCATAGGTCTTCTCGCCCATTCCCGCGACCGTAGTGGCGGCGCCCTCCTCTTCGAGACGGATCTTCGGATACCACAGCTCGAGATCCTCGTACAGCGGAGCCGCGAAAAACAGAACGCGTTTGCCTTTGAGAGACATGGCCGGAACCTATATCTTTGCCCGCCATGAGTCCACGTGGCCGTCAGCAGATCCTCGACAATCTCGAAGCGGTGTACCGCGAGGCCTACGAGCGCGCTAAGGCGGCGAAAGACGAGCGCCGCATGGCGGATCTCGACGCCGCCTATCAGCGCGAGCAGCTGTTGCTGGAAGTGCTACTCGATATTCGTGACGGCCTGACCGGGCCCACAAAGCAAAAGCCATCGTCAGAGACCGGCGGCAACCCACTCGCCGCCCTCGACACCATTCGTCGCATCACCAAGCTCCGTTAGGAGGTACCTGTGCGTCGTGCGTTGTGCGTAGCCGCGCTGGCACTGGTCACAGCTTGTGGCACGAAGGCAGACATCGTCATCCAGGGCGGTCCGGTCTGGACGGGTCTCTCGACCGGCCGTGGCCAGCCTGGAGCCGTGGCGATCGCCCGGGGCAAGATTCTCGCGGTCGGTGACTCAGCCCAGATCGCCCGCTACATCGGCTCCAAGACGCAGGTCCTTCAGGCCAATGGCGGCCTCATCATGCCGGGATTCGCCGATGGCCATACACACTTCATCGACGGCGGCTTCCAGCTCGCTTCGGTGGATCTGCGCGATGCCGCCACGCCCCAGGAGTTCGTGCGCCGTCTCAAGGAGTACGCCGCGCACCTCAAGCCGGGTGAGTGGATCACGGGCGGCGATTGGGATCATACGCTGTGGCGCGGCGCGCCCTTGCCGCGTCGCGACTGGATCGATTCGGTCACCCCTAACAACCCCGTGTTTGTGAACCGGCTCGACGGTCATGAGGCCCTGGCCAACAGCGCGGCGTTACGCGCCGCGGGCATTACCAAGGCGACTCAGGCGCCAACCGGTGGTGAGATGCTGCGCGACGCGCGGGGCGAGCCGATTGGCATCTTCAAGGACCGCGCGATGGAACTTGTCTGGCGCGTTGCCCCGGATCCCTCGCCCGAGCAGCGCGATTCGGCGCTCGCGCGCGCGCTCGCCCATGCCGCATCCCTCGGCGTCACCGCCACCGCCCATATGTCGGCCTCGTTTGCCGATCTCGCGAGCTACCGCCGGCTCGAGCGCGCCAATCGGCAAACGGTGCGTGTGTCGCTGTACTTGCCATTGAGCAGCTGGAAAGCCGTTGCCGACAGCGCGGCACACGACGCAGGCGACGACTGGGTGCGGATCGGCGGCGTGAAAGGCTACATGGATGGTTCGGCGGGGTCCCGGACGGCGTTCTTCTTCGAGCCGTTCAGCGATTCGGCAGGCTACCGCGGGCTCATGCAGCAGCCGGAATCGGACATCCGCGCCTGGGTGGGGGGCGCCGATTCGGCCAAACTGCAGATCGCCGTGCACGCGATCGGCGATCGCGCCAACGCGATCATTCTCGCGATTTACGACAGCGTCGCCCGGGCCCACGGCGCGCGCGACCGGCGCTTCCGCGTCGAGCACGCGCAGCATCTGCGGCCGGAGGACATTCCGCGCTTCGGAGCCCGGCGCGTTGTGCCATCCATGCAGCCGTATCACGCGATCGACGACGGGCGCTGGGTGGAGCAACGGATCGGACCGGTGCGCATCAAGACGACGTATGCGTTCCGGACCCTGCTCGACACCGAGGCCCCGCTCGCCTTCGGGTCCGATTGGACTGTGGCCCCGCTCGATCCCATGCTCGGCGTCTACGCAGCGGTGACACGCCGCACCTTGGACGACAAGAACCCCGGCGGCTGGGTGCCGGAGCAAAAAATCAGTGTGGGCGAAGCGCTGCGTGCCTACACGTACGGCAACGCCTGGGCGACCTTCAACGAACAAAAGTGGGGGACATTGGTGGCGGGACGATATGCCGATGTCGTCGTGCTCGATCGCGATCCTTTTGCGGCAGCGCCGGAATCGCTCGGCACGATCAAGCCGCGCTACACGATTGCTGGCGGCCGGGTGGTGTATAGCAGACCGTAGCCTGTTTCCTGGTCCTAGCCCGAGTACTTGAAGCCGGCTTGAGCGAGGGTGAGCGGGTCTCCCTCTTGCTCGATGCCCGCTCCGACCACCTCACCCAGCACCAGCGTGTGGTCACCGGCCGGCAGCGTCGCGACGACTCGACACTCCACCCAGCCGAGACCATCGGTGAGGACCGGGACTCCGCTCACCGGCGCCGGCTTGGTCTTGATTCCCTTGAGCTTTTGCGGCGCCTGATCGGAGCTGCGGCCGAGCTTGCCGGCGAGGTCGCGCTGACCAGTCAACAGCAGATTGATCGCAAAGTGGTGCGACTCGCGGATCATCCCGATCGTCTTGGAGGCATTCTCGATGGCCACGACGACCATGGGCGGATCGAACGCCGCCTGGGTGATCCAGTTGGCCGTCATGCCGTGGTCTTCGCCGTCGTGCGCGACCGTGACGACATAGAGACCATAGGGAAAGTGGCGGAGAATCGCTTTCTTGGCGGCTTCGTCCATGACTGAACTGAGAATCTAGGCTATTTTCCAGTCCTATGGCGATGCGGTCCCGCTCCGCAAATAAAACGACGACAGCCACGCGACCCGCGAAGGCGGCCGTCACGCTCTCCAAAGCCGATCTGTTGGACATGTATCGGCTGATCCTCCTGTCGCGGCGCATCGACGACCGGGAGATCCAGCTCAAGCGTCAAAACAAGATCTTCTTCCAGATTTCCGGGGCCGGCCACGAAGGCGTCCTGGTCGCGGCGGGCAAAGCGCTGCGGACGGCCTACGACTGGTTCTACCCTTACTATCGCGATCGGGCGCTCGCGCTCACGCTCGGCATGACGCCGACGGAGATGTTTCTGGCGGCCGTTGGCGCCGCCGACGACCCCAACTCGGGCGGACGGCAGATGCCCTCCCACTGGGGTCACAAGGACCTCAACATCGTCAGCCAGTCGAGCCCGACGGGAACGCAGTTCCTGCAGGCGGTGGGCTGCGCCGAGGCTTGGCTCCGCTACGACCGAATCGACGACATCAAGGAGAAGCCGATCCACGGCGACGAGGTCGTCTACTGCTCCGCCGGCGACGGCACGACCAGTGAAGGTGAATGGTGGGAAGCCCTCAACAGCGCCAGCAATCTCAAGCTCCCCGTGTTGTTTCTGATCGAAGACAACAAGTACGCGATTTCGGTGCCGGTCGAAGTCCAGACCGCCGGCGGTTCTGTCTCGAAACTCGTCAGCAACTTCCCCAACCTGCTCGTGCAAGAGGTCGACGGCTGCGACCCCGTTGCGTCGTATGACGTGCTGACGCGGGCCGCCGAGTGGGCCCGGCAGCGGAAGGGGCCGGCGCTCGTTCATGCGCACGTCACCCGTCCCTACTCGCATTCGCTCTCCGACGACGAGATCCTGTACAAGCCGCCGCGCGAGCGCGAAGAAGAGGCCAAGCGCGACCCCGTGACGAGCTTCCCAAAGCGGCTGCTGGAGGAAGGCGTCGCGACCGAATCGGAGATCGAGGCGATCAAGTCGCAGGTCGAAGATGAAGTTCAGGTCGCGGCCGACATGGCTCTTGTCTCGCCGCAGCCGAAACCCGAAACCGCAACGCTCTGGGTGTATTCGCCCGACGTCGATCCCACGTCAGAGCAGTTCGACACCGAAGACGATCCCCATTTCACGGGCGAGCCCACCACCATGGTGGACCTCCTCAACGCCTGCATGAAAGACGAAATGGCGCGTGACCCGCGAATCCTCGTCTTTGGGGAGGACGTCGCGGACGTCAGCCGCGAGCAGTATCTGAAGGAAGTGAAGGGCAAGGGCGGTGTCTTCAAGGTGACGTGGGGTCTCCAGCGCCAGTTCGGTAGCACCCGCGTCTACAACTCGCCGCTCGCCGAAGCGAACATCGTCGGCCGAGCGATCGGACTCGCGACCCGCGGCCTCAAGCCCGTCGTCGAGATCCAGTTCTTCGACTACATCTGGCCCGCCTATCACCAGCTCCGCAACGAGCTCGCGACCATGCGCTGGCGCTCGAGCAACACCTTCAGCGCGCCGGTCGTGGTGCGCGTGACGTATGGCGGCTACCTGAAGGGCGGCTCGGTTTATCACTCGCAAACCGGCGCCGTGGTCTTTACGTCGGTGCCCGGCCTGCGCGTCATCTGCCCGGCAACGGCGCTGGACGCCAACGGCCTGCTGCGCACCGCGATCCGCTGCGACGATCCCGTCCTCTTCCTCGAACACAAGCACCTCTACCGCCAGACCTACAACAAAGCTCCGAATCCCGGTCCCAACTTCATGATCCCGTTCGGCAAGGCGAAAGTCGTGCGGGAGGGGACGGGGCTTACCGTAATCACCTACGGCGCCGTCGTGCAGCGCACGCTCGTCGCCGCCAAGGAGCTCGATGAAAAGGACGGCGTCAGCGTCGAGGTGATCGACCTGCGGTCGCTCTCGCCCGTCGATTGGGAGACCATCGAGGCATCGATCAAGAAGACCAACAAGGTGATCGTCGCGTACGAGGACGCGCGCTCGTGGGGCTACGGCGCCGAGCTCGCCGCCCGGATCGCCGATCAGTGCTTCCCGTGGCTTGACGCGCCAGTGAGGCGCGTCGCGTCCACGGACACTTTCGTCGGGTACGCGCCCGACCTCGAGGACTACATCCTGCCACAGGTGGAGGACCTCGCGCAGGCGATGCGCGACCTGCATGCGTTCTAAACCAGCGCTGACATTCGGTTTTCTCTTCTTTCTGTCTGGCGCCACCGGGCTCATCTACGAGCTACTCTGGGTCCGGGTCCTCTATCAGGCGTTCGGCTCGACAATCCAATCGGTCACCACGGTCGTTGCGGCCTACATGGGCGGCCTTGGGCTCGGCGCCTGGCTGCTCGGCCGCGTGGCGGACCGCTCGCCCCGCCCCGCGGTGCTGTACGGCCGGCTCGAGATCGCGATCGGTCTCTTTGGGATCATTTCTCCCCTCGTCCTCGGATTGGCGCACTGGATCTACATCGGCACCGCCGGCGCACTCGCGCTCGGGGGCGGCGCGAGCGTGGCGCTGCGGTTTGGGCTGGCGGCTCTGGTGCTCCTGATCCCCACGACGCTCATGGGTGGTACGCTGCCCGTGCTCACGCGGGCGTTGATGGGCGAAGATCGCAATCTCCTCAAGCCGTCGCTGGGACGCCTCTACGGTTTGAACACGCTCGGCGCGATGACCGGCACGGCGCTGGCCGGGTTTTTCCTGATCGAGTTTGTCGGCGTGCGCGCTTCGCTGTGGGCGACCGCGGCGCTGAACCTCGCGATCGGCGTGGCTGCGATCCGACTCGGCCGTCAGCAAGGCGCGTTGGAAGTCGAACACACTCCCACGGAGGAGAACCTCCACCAACCTCCACCAACGTCGACCGCCCTCCACAACCTCGCTTTAGCGCTTCTTGCCATCACCGCCTTCGCGTCTCTGCTCAACGAGATCGCCTGGACCCGCGTGCTGGTCATGATCGTCGGCGGGTCGACCTACGCTTTCACGTTGATTCTGTTCGTTTTCCTGCTCGGCATCGGTCTCGGCAGCATCGTCGTCGCGCGACGCAGCGAGCCACGGGTCGATACCGCCGCGAGCGCGGCGCTGGCGCAGGGCATCACGGGCGTCGGGGCGGCGCTGCTGTTCGTCGTGTTTGGACTGCTGCCGTCCTACATCATCGCGGTCTTCCAGATTCCTGACCTGAGCGCCGCGTCTCGACTCGCGCTCATGGGCGTGGCGGTTGGCGTTGTCGTGCTGATCCCGGCGGTCGGGATGGGCGCCACGTTCCCGTTACTCGCCGATCTCACCGCGAGGAGTCGCGAGGCGCGCGGATCGGAAGTCGGCGCCGCGTACGCGCTCAATACCGTCGGCAGCATCCTCGGGGCCGTACTCACGGGCTTCGTCCTCATCGTGGCGCTCGGTACCCAAGCGACGTTGCGGCTCGGCCTCGTCATCAACGGGCTCGCCGCGCTCGCGCTTTGCATACTCGCCTCGCGCGGCATCGCCGAGGGTTCGGCGGAAGATCGACGGATCAGGCTGCGCGTTCTGACCGCGGGCGGGCTCGGAACGCTGGCGCTGTTGACCGCCGCCGCGGGGTCCGGCTGGAGCACCCGGCTCATCGATCTGGGCCCGACGATCTACGCGCGGCAGCCCATGGACAAGCCGGCGCGCGAGCGCTTTCTGACCCACCGCGGTGTGCGCCAACTCGCCTTTCACGAGGGCCCGAACGCCACGGTCAGCGTCTGGGAGGGAGAGTCGGGGCGTTCGCTGCGCGTGAACGGCAAGGTCGACGCCTCGGACCGCGGTGATATGGACACGCAGGTGATGCTCGGCCTCGCCCCGATGGTGGCGCGAGTTGGCGCCACGTCGGCCTTGCTGATTGGGTACGGCACCGGCGCCACGGCACACGTCGTCGCCAGCGTGCCCAGCCTGAAGCGGCTGAAGATTGTCGAGATCGAGCCCTCGGTCGTGCGGATGGACAGCTTCTTCACCGCCGTGAACGGATCGGTGCTAGCTCGACGCGACGTCCGCATCGTCATCGACGATGCGCGCAGCGCGTTGCAGCTCGATCGTGACCGCTACGACGTGATCGTGTCCGAGCCTTCCAATCCCTGGGTGGCGGGCGTGGCGACCCTGTACACGCCCGAGTTCTTCCGGATCGCGCGCGCCAGGCTCGCGGATGATGGCGTGTTCTGCCAGTGGATCCAGCTGTATCAGTTGCCGCTGCCGATCGTCGCCGGGATCGTGCGGAGCCTCCGGGAAGTATTCCCGCACGTGCACGTGTGGTTTGGCGGCACGGCCGATCTCGTCGTGCTCGCGTCCCCGCGGCCGCTCACCTACGACCGGATGTGGCTGACCCAGCTGCTGGGTCCCGGCAGCCAACTGAAAGCGATCAGTCACGAATGGCTGAGCGTCGACTCTCCGGATCAATACTTCGGCCGCTTCCTGCTCGGGGACTCCGGTGTCGCGCGCCTCGTCGCGCGCGCGACGTTCGATCACACCGACGACCGGCCACGGCTCGAGTTTATTGCGGCACGCCGCTTCCTCGATCCGAGTGTCGGTGTCGGGGCGTCTGCGGTCTTCGATTCGCTCGTTCAGCTGGGCAACCGCGATACGGGCACGGCGCCATTCGCCCTGTTGCGCATTCTCGCCGCGCGGCGGAGCGACGCCGGCGTGCTTCCCTACCTCGATGCGGCACGACGCGCGCAGCCGGATGTGGCGGAATGGAGCGTACGAACCGCCGGTGTGCGGCTCGCGCTGGGAGATACCGCGCAGGCCGATTCGCTGCTCGGGGGGACTTCGCGCAACGGCGGAGCGGATGGGCTGCAGTTGCGCGCGCTGCTCGCCGCCGCGCGGGGCAAGCCGCTCGCATTGATGACACTGCGGGAAGCGCTCGCAGCCGGCGCCGACACCGCGCAGATCCGGGCCGCGATGTCATTGCTGGCGGTTCGCGGGTCGCGCTGGGGCGAAGCCGTATCCCAGGCGCGAGGGGCGCTGAGCGCCGCGCAGGGGACGTTCCGCCATCCGTTCCCCGGCGAATTCTTGACGCAAGCCCTCGGTCAGATCGCCCTGGATGCGCCGCCCGGCCCCGCCGACAGTCTGCTCAGTTACGCCGCGAGACGCCGTCCCGGGTCGGCGCGCTACCGTGAGCTGGCGGCGGTGGCCGCGTTACGCGCGGGACGCTGCGAGGATGCCGCGGCCAGTTTCGTGGCGTTGCTCGATTTCGCGCTGCAGCGGGACAACGGCCCAGCCCTCGTACGGGAGTGCTGGGCCAGGCAGGATTCTACGGCGAGGACCGGGGCCGCTGACCGCGGGGGGGCGGGGACGGCGCGGCGGGTGCTGGAGAGGCACTGAGCACATCGCGGATTTCGCCGGCGGCTGCGATCACGTGATCGACGTCCCGGGAGAGCGACCGCGCCTGCTGCGTCGCATTCGTCAAATCGCTGAGCACCGCCGCCACCCCCGCCGACCGCAGGCGCAGCAGGTCGAAGCGCACGTTCTGCATCGCGAGCACGCACGATTCGATCTGATCCTCCACGCGCTTGCGTCGCGTCAGCAGGTCGCTCAACGCCTGGCGTTGCCGCTCGAGCAGGCTGAGCTGACGCTCACGTTCCGTGCCGTCCTCGTGATGCTTCACCGCTTCGATCCGCACTTCGATCCGCGCCAGCGCCCCGTCGTCCACATCGGCGCTCATGCCGTGCAACATGCGGGCAAGTTCCTCGGCGCGTTTGAGTAGCGCGTCGATGGTGACGACTACGTCCGGTAGCAGCTTCCGCTCCGAAGGCGGTACCCGCTCCATGATCTTGAGAATCGCTTCGCGGTCATTGCGGGCTTGGCGAATCGCTTCGACTTGGCGGCCGAACTCGTCGACTTTGGGAGCCGGCAGGACGCGCCGCGGCCCACCGAGTAGCGCTTCCTGCGCGTCAGCTGCCGCCGGCCGGTTCAGGACGTCGCGCCACGAATAGCCGTTCTGCCACAGCTTCATGTATTGGGGGAGCAGCCCGAAGGCGCCCCAGGGGACCGTCACGAATAACGACCACCCCAGCCCACCACCCTGGATGAGGTCGATCAGCGTCAATCCGCCGCACACCGACGCCCACGAGACGAACCCGTCGCGGAATTTCGCGACCATTCGGGATTCACCGCTCGGCGTGAGGTCGCTCTTGGGATCCCGCTTCGTCGTGGGTCGAGTCGAGCGGCGCCGCTCGGGCCGGCCGCCACCCGACATCCTGGCCGGCGGGCCACCGAGTCGCGTCTCGCCACGAGCGGCCGCGCCCCCCCCGCCGCCCCCGCCGCCCGCGCCGCCCCCGCCCCCGCCCCCGCCGATCCCGCCGCCGAACCCCACGCTCCCCGCGCTCGCGCGGCGCGACGGGCGGTAGGGTGGAGCACTGCGCGATTCGAGCGCGCGCCGCAACGCGTCGGCGGTCGGCCACCTTGCTTCCGGCTCCTTCTCAAGCGAGCGCATGACGCACGACGCCAAATCGTCCGGACAGGTTGGCGAGCGGTCTTTGAGGTAGGGAGCCTGCTCCGTGATCTGCTTCATCAGAATGCCGGGCACCGTCGGCGCGGAAAACGGCAGCTCGCCCGCCAGCATCTGATACCCGACGACTCCGAGGCTGTAGATGTCGGACCGGCCATCGATCTCTCGATCGCCCGCCGCCTGTTCAGGACTCATGTAGTGCGGCGTCCCAATGGCGACGCCGGTCGCGGTCAGGGTTCCTGGGCCGGTCGTCGAGGTGAGCGCCTTGGCGATGCCGAAGTCCGTGAGGACTGTCCGGCCGCGGCTTCCCTCCAGCAGGATGTTGTCGGGTTTGACGTCGCGATGGATGATCCCGAGGGCATGTCCGGCGCCGAGTGCGTCGGCGGTTTCCATCATGATACGCCGGGCTTCTTCAGGTGGCAGTCGCTCGCGGCGCTTGAGGCGCGCCGCGAGCGATTCACCATCCACGTAGGCCATGACGAAGTACACGAGACCATCGGGACCTTCCCCGACGGAGTGAATCGGTACGATGTGTGGGTGCGACAGCCGCGCGGCGGTTTCAGCCTCCCGCAGGAAGCGGATGCGGATTTCTTCGCGGAAAGCGAGCTCGGGCGGCAGCACCTTGACCGCCACCTTCCGCTTGAGCCGCTCGTCGCGCGCGTGATAAACCACGCCCATGCCGCCGCGGCCGATTTCTCCCTCCAAGGTGAAGGAAGACCCCAGGGCCTGGCTCAGCCGCTGCGCCAAAAGGTCGTTCATGCCGTTTTGCAATCCATTCGAGCACTAAGATTTAGCCGCAACCCCGCAGCCGTGCAACACAGTCTCCCAGCGTCGAGTTGGCAGTTGCGCGCCGCTTTGGCGGCGCTTTCCGGAACGGACCTGCCGCTGGCGGCGTTTTTTCGTGGCATGGACGGTGCATTCGGTGTCCCGAACCGCCGTTCACGATACTTACCATTGGAGATCCCATGTCAGACCGGATGAGTTTGCCCGTCCTGCCGCTCCGCGACGCCGTGCTGTTTCCGGGCGTTGCGACGCCGATTGGCGCGGGCCGTCCCGCGACATTGCGAGCGATTGAAGCCGCCCTCAAGCAAGCCGACCGCAAGGTCTTTGCGGTAGCGCAGAAGGAAAACATCGACCAGGTCTCCCCCGGCGTGCTGTACACGACGGGGACGATCGCGCGCATCAGTCAGGTCCAGCGCAACCTCGGTGGTGTGCAGCTGATCCTGCATGGCGATACCCGCGGCACCGCGGTCCACTACAGCGAGAATAACGGCTACCTCGAAGCCACCGTCCGCGAAGCGGCCGACCTTGCTCCTTTGAACGAGAAGGATGCGGCGTTCGTCGCGTTGCATCGTGAGGTCCGCGAGCGCGCGGCGGAGCTGGGCCAGAAGTCGGGGCTGCCAAACGAGGTGGTCCAGCAGGTGCTGCAGGGCGTCAGTGACCCCGGCGCCCTCGCCGATCTCGTCGCCGGACATCTCGACATTCAGTCGAGCGAGCGTCAGCAGCTGCTGGAGACGCTCGCCGTCGAGGACCGCTTGCGTCGCGTGCTGGTGCACGTCCAGCGTCAGATCGCGGTGCTCGATGCCCAGGAAGACATCAAGTCCCAGGTCCAGGAAGAGCTGGGCGAACGCCAGCGCGAGATGTTGCTGCGCGAGCAGATGAAGGCGATTCGCAAGGAGCTGGGAGAAGAGGGAGAGGCGGCCGAGGCCGACGATCTGAAGAAGCGCCTCGACGCGCTCGACCTGCCGGAGGCGGCGCGCAAGGAAGTCGATCGCGAGCTGGCGCGGCTGGAGCGCGCGGGTCGGGAGTCGATGGAAGCGCAGGTGATCCGCACGTATCTCGAGACCATCGCCGAGCTGCCGTGGAACAAGCGGACGGAGGAGTCGCTCGATCTGAAGCGGGCGGCGGAGATCCTCGAGGAGGATCATTACGGCCTCCAGGATGTGAAAGACCAGGTGCTCGAGTTCCTCGCGGTGCGCCAGCTGCGGCAGCAGCAGCCCAAGGAGGAGGCACCCGGGAACGAGGACGATCGTGCCGCGCGCGCGCCGACGCTTCTGTTCGTCGGACCGCCGGGCGTGGGCAAGACGTCCATTGCCAAGTCCATCGCTCGCGCGATGGGCCGTCCCTACGTCCGGATCTCACTCGGTGGCGCCAGAGACGAGGCCGACATTCGTGGTCACCGGCGGACGTACGTCGGCGCGATGCCGGGCCGGATCATCCAGGGGATGAAGCAGGCGGGGGCGAAAAACCCGATTTTCCTGCTCGACGAGGTCGATAAGCTGGGGATTTCCTTCCAGGGCGACCCCGCCGCGGCGCTGCTCGAGGTACTGGATCCGGCGCAGAACGACACCTTCACCGACCACTATCTCGGCGTGCCCTTCGACCTCTCGGAGGTGCTGTTCATCGCAACGGCGAATTTCCTGCAGAGCATTCCCGCTCCGCTGCTCGATAGGCTGGAGACCGTCAACTTCGCCGGCTACACCGAGCGCGAGAAGCTGGAGATCGCCAAGCGGTATCTGGTGCCCCGGCAGCTGACCGAGAACGGTCTGCGGACCGGGCAGCTGACGATTACCGACGGTGCGTTGAGCGAGATCATCGCCAGCTACACTCGCGAGGCGGGTGTCCGGCAGCTCGAGCGCGAAATCGGCAAACTGGGCCGCAAGGTCGCCCGCAAGATCGCCGATGGCGCGGCGGAGAAAGTCACCGTGGGCCCGAAGGACGTGCCGGATCTCATCGGCCGGCCGAAGGTGCATCCCGAACGGATGGCGGGCGAGGATCAGGTTGGCGTGGCCACGGGGATGTACTACACCCCCGTCGGCGGCGACATCATGTTCGTCGAAGCGAGCGTCATGCGCGGTAAGGGTGAGCTGCTCCTGACTGGACAGCTGGGCGACGTCATGAAGGAGTCGGCTCGCGCGGCGCTGACGTACGCGAAGTCACACGCCGACCTGCTCGGCATTCCCGAGGGCGCGTTCATCGATACGGACATCCACGTCCACGTACCAGCGGGCGCGATTCCGAAAGACGGGCCGTCTGCCGGCATCACGATGGCCACCGCCCTGGTCTCCGCGCTGTCGCGGCGTCCGGCGCGGCACGATATCGCCATGACCGGCGAGATCACCTTGCGCGGGCGCGTGCTCCCCATCGGCGGCGTGAAGGAGAAGGTGCTGGGCGCGGTGCGGGCCGGCATCACCACGGTGGTTCTGCCGAAAGAGAACGAGCCTGATCTCGAGGACCTGCCGGAAGAGGTCCGCAAGACGCTGACCGTGCATCTGGTGCAAGAGTTGGGTGAAGTGCTGAGCTTGACGCTGCGTGGCGCCCGGTTTGAAGCAGGCCATCTGATCTTCGAAACCGAAGCGCCGCTCAGCCTAGCTCGCGCTCACTCCAGCCACCACTAGATCGACCGCCGCTTCGCGCCAGCGCTCGCGCAGCGACGGCTCGTCAGCGCCGAGCGGACGGGCGCTGGTTGCGATCACGGCTTCCATGTTCAGGTAGCCAACCATCAGGATCAGGGCTTGGGCGGCGGTCAGGTGCGGGTCCACATCATCCCGCACCTGGCCGAGCCCTTGTCCCTCTGCAAGCAAAACGACCAGCCGGTTGATGGCGGGTGCAAACGCCGCCCCCGACCGGGTTCCCTGCCCGATCAATGCCACGACCTGCGGATTTCTGGCGAGAAACTCGAATTGGGCCGCGAGCGTGAGCCGGAGCCGCTCCAGCGGACCGCCCGGCGGAAGCGCCAGGTTCGACAAGGCGCTCTCCAGCTCGCCAGCGGATTCCGACAGTACCGCCTGGAAGAGGCCACGCTTGGAGTGGTAGTAGTAGAACAACAGCTGCTTGTTGACACCCGCTCGACGCGCGATCTGCTCGATGCGCGCGCCCGCGAAGCCGCGCTTGGCGAACTCTTCGCGGGCGGCTGCTACGATTCGTAATGCTCTGTCATTGCTAAGCTTAGGTGTCACGCAGCGCCTGCATCAACCGTTTGGTTGACGAAATCTAAGATCCTTCGTCCGGCCCCGCCACTGCCCGCGCCGTTGGCTTCGGCGTGTACCATGCGACGTTCTCCGGAATGCGGGACAGACCTTCTTTGAGAAAATCGAGGAGCAAGCGGTTCACCTCGTCGTGCGATTCCTCCGGGGCGTCGTGACCCGTGTGCTCGAGTACGACGAACTCGCTGCGCGGCAGCTCATGCGCGAATCTGCTGCCGTCACGGAGCGCGATCCACCGGTCTGCATCACCCCACAGAATCAGCGTGGGCGTCTGTACACTGCTGAGGCGTCCCCCCAGGCTGTCGAACCTGAACTCTCGAAGCACGCCTCGCAAGGCGCGCCCAAAGTCCCGGTCTGGAACGGGCGCGTAGTACTGATCGACGTCGGCCTCGGTGACTTGGTCGGGATTCGCAAACGTGGAGCGGAGAATTCGTCGCGTGATCCAGCGACTTCGCAACGTGGTGGCGACCGCACCGACGACCGGCCAGCGCGCGAGCTTCAAGACGCCGGGCCAGCGGATGCCGTAACCCGCGGCGTCGACCAAGACCAACCCGCGCACGCGATCGGGATGCGCGAGCGCGACCTCCGCCGCTATTGCGCCGCCCATCGAATGGCCGACGAGCACCGCGCTCGCGATACCGAGCGAGTCGAGGAGCGAGACAACGAGGTGTGCGTAGGCGGCATTGCCGTAGCCGTGCGGCGGCTTGTCGGAGAATCCAAATCCGCGATTGTCGAACGCGACGACGCGGTAGCCCGCCGCCACGATCGCCGGCAGCTGATACCGCCAGCCATACAACGAGGCGCCGAAGCCGTGAATGAACACGACGGGAGTTCCACGGCCCGAGTCGATCAGTCGCAGCCGCGTGCCATCGACCGTGCGGTACTGCGCTCGGAACGGCGTGCCGACCGGGTAACGCTGCGCCTCGGGAATCGCCGGCGCTCGACACGCGGCCACGAGCAGCGCGACGAGGAGGAGCGGGCGGCGCACGCTCACGCAGTCGCCGTCAGGGCGCGCTGGGCGAGGAGCACGATCAGGGGATGCGACGTCCAGAGCCCCGCGATGCCGTCGCCGTCGCCCGCCGTCACCACGAGTTGCGCGTCGTCCACCAGGAGCACAGTCGCGTCGGGCGTATCGTCTGCCGCCTGTTCGAGCCACGCCGGAGCGTCGTTCGGCAAGCCGCCGCGGACGCGCACGTGCATTTGCGCGCGCTCCCCCGCGCGTCGCCACGCCGGGAGCGTCGGCCGCCACAGCTCGAGCGCCACGATTCCTTTTACACTTCGCTCCGCCCGGGCGACCAGCTGCATCAGGAGATTCGCGACCGCGCGGGCGCCTGCCACTTCCCGCGTCACCGGCTCCCCGGGGCGCGACATACCGCGCAGCTCGCGACCCAGCCGGTCCAGCGCCTCGCCCTGCAGCGTGGCGAGGTGCGCAAGCAGCGCCTGTGGGTCGGTCGGCCGGTACCGTGCCGGACGAGTGGGCGGCGGGGTACGAGTCGCGGCACCGCGAGACACCAGCCCCTCGAGCGCGCCGTACGCGTTGGCGCGCGCTAGCCTGGCGCCTCGGGCGACGGCGTAGCCGGTGGCAGGACCGAGCCGCAGCAGCGTCGCGTAGACGCGCGACTCGGTAGGTGTGAAGCCGAACGGCGTCAAATCGAGGGGCACTGTAGTAGCAGATACTACTACATACTTTTGCGACCCGCCATCCTAAACGACGTTGAGCGGAATTCCGAGCAGCCTCGCGATCAGCGCCAGGCGAAACGTGACGTCCGTCTGTCGCTGGGCGGGACTCTTCCCCGGGCCTTCGAGTGGGAAGTAGTGATCCACCAGGGGGTTAGTCGACTTGGGCGTGACGCGCAAGCCGGCGGGACTCCAGATCCCCTGGTCGTCCACCTCGCTGTACAGCCGGGCCAGGACCTTCACCGCACTCGGTACGTGACGCACGATCCCCAGCCGGGCGAGCAGCTCGAGCCAATAGACGGCGAACGGCACATCGGTGACTCGGCCCTGGGCATCCGCGTGCATCGGATCCCCGAGGATTTCAAACAGGGGTCGGAAGACCTTCTTTCCAGCCAGTATGAAGAAAGACCGGCGCGAGGTGGGAATCGAGAAGTAAGCGGCGAGACGCTCGAGGAATCCGGCGCGTTCGCGCTGCACCGCCGGCATGAAGGCCAGCATCTCGATCGAGAAGATCGTCGGCGGGTAGGCGAGCGGGTCGAGGACCGTCTTTCCCTGCGCCTTCTTGAACGGCTTCTGCGCCAGCTCGCTCCGCAGGTACATCGAGATGTCGCTCGCGATGCGGTGCGCCGCGCCTCGCAGCCGTGGGTCGTCCTGGTGCGCGCCGCGCGCGAGCGCCGCGGCCGCCGCCTGTCCGCCCATGCTGCGCGCCCACAGTCCGAAGCCGGGATCCGCTTTCGCGGCGCGCTGGAACTCCACGAGCAGCGCGGGATCGTCATCGCGCGACAGGAGACGAAACAGAAATCGATCGGCAAAGCGAAACACCCGCGCATCAGCCGGCCAGCCGAGCTCGAGCAGCCGCCGGTATTGAGAGATCGTCCCGACTTCCTTCCATCCCATGGCCTTCGACGGCGCGGGGGCGAGGAGGTTCGCGCCCCATAGCCCGGTATCCTTCTGCTTGCGAACGATCGCGAGCGCTTCTTTGTAGTGCTGGATCTCCTCGCGGAGCGTTGCTACGCGCTCCTGGTCACGCGCCGGCTCAGGTACGACCTCGGTGAGCGTGCGGTACTGGATGGGGAGACTGGCCGCCTCAAACAACCACGACAAAGGCACTGTATGCGTGGAGGGAATCTCCAACCGCCGCTCCATTGGTAGGAGGTCGGACCAGCTGGTGCTGCCGGGTCCAAAACGGGCGCAAACTTATCCGCCCTCCGGCCAATAGGCAATCGCAGGAGATTAACCCTTTGTCGCACAGGATGTTCCGAAAATCCCCCATGCGTGCAACTGGCTGCACGCCTTACGGCTGCGGCCGCTGAAATTCCGACGACGGTAGCCACCGTGGCAGCGCCGGATCGTTCGCAATGGCGCGCGCGGTTCGCACCGTCACGGCGACCTCTTGCGCCATGCCGTCGAACCGGAAGGTCGGCTGGTACTCATCACTCGGCTGGTGGTAGCGCTCCTGGTTGTAAACGTTCTCCTGCTGTTCGCCCCAGCCCTTGGGACGGCCGATGAAGTCGACGCCTGGCTTGATCGACAGCGCGGGCACGCCCGAGCGCGCGAACGGAAAGTGATCGGACCGGAAGAACGAACCGCGGACGTCGGGTTGCGACTCGACTGTGAGCGACTCGGCGCGCGCGGCCGCCTCGAAGCTGGGACCCAGCGTCGAGCGATCCATCCCCAGCGCGCCGATATCACGCGTTGCGCCGCGCACATTCGTCACGTCGAGATTCAGCACCGCGGCGGTCTGCGCCAGCGGGACCAGCGGCCGCTGCACGTACGCTTCGCTGCCGAGCAGTCCGCTCTCTTCGGCGGTCGTTGCCACGAACACGATCGAGCGCGCGGGACGCGGCAGCTGCGTCAGCGCCTTTGCGGCGCCGAGCATCGCGGCGACCCCTGACGCATTGTCCTCTGCTCCATTGTAGATCGAATCGCCGCGCACGGCCGGACCGATGCCTTTATGGTCCCAATGAGCCGTGATCAGCACCGCCTGAGCCGCCAAACGCGGGTCGCGGCCGCGCAGCCGCGCCGCAACGTTTTCGGACTCGACGTGTCGCAGCGTGCTCTGCACCGTGAGCGCCGCCTGCAAGCCCGTGGCGACGGGACGGAAATCGCGGCGCGCCGCGGCGCGACTGAGTGAGTCGAGGCTCAAGCCGGCCTTTTCGAGCGCCGCCCGCGCGCTCGCCTCGGTTACCCATCCGGCCACCGCCAGACTCGGCGACTGCGGCTGGTCCAATTTGAACTGCTCCACCGACCACGAACCTCGCACGACGTCCCACGGATAGGTGGCGCTCTCCGTGGTGTGAATCAGAATCGCGCCCGCGGCCCCCTGTCTCGCCGCCTCCTCCAGCTTGTAAGTCCAGCGGCCATAGTACGTGAGGATTTTCCCGAGGAATACGGTCGAATCGACCAGCCCAGGATCGTTGACCAACATCAGCAGGATCTTCCCCTGCAGGTCGGTCCCCTTGTAGTCGTCCCATTGCCATTCGGGGGCACGAATCCCGTAGCCGACGAACACGACCTCGCCCGCCGCCGAGATGGTGGCCTCGGGCCGCTCGGCCCACGCCACGAATGCGTCACGGTACGGAAGAGATTCAGGAGGACTGCCGCTCTTGCCCCAGGCGAACGTCGGCTGCGGCGTCATGCCGACCAGCGCGACGGGCTGGAAATACGTCCCGTTGACGCCGGCGGGCTCCAAGCCCAGCGCCTGGAATTGCGCGGCGATGTACTCGGCGGCCAGGCGGCCGCCGCGGGTCGCGGGCGCCCGGCCTTCGAGAAGATCGCTCGCGAGAAACCGCAAATGCGCCGCCATCGCGGCGGTGTCGACCGGGATCCTCTGGGATCGCTGTGCCGCCGCCGTCGTCGCTACGACTGCCAGCATCGCGACAGTATTGAGACATCTGTTCTTCATTGGTTGCTCTGCTCCCGTAAGAGACCGCATTTGACGGTGTCGATTGTGCCGGGACGCCGACCGCTTGCCTCGCTGGTCAGCACGAATGTGGAGTCGTCGAGAAAGTCTATCGCTTCGCCACCGATTTCGCGTCGCGCAATGTTGCAGGGTCGCTCGCGCGCGGGCAGCAGGCGGCCCCCGACTCCAGGATAGAAAAGGTAGATCTCGCTATAGGTTCGGATCGCCACGATCCGGCCGTCCGAGCGGATCGCGCCCGCCGTCACGACGCGGCCCGCTTCGCGATTGGGGCGAATATCGAGTGTCTGCACGAGCGTCGCGACGACCACGTTGCCCGTGGTGTCGGACGTTCGCCAGGCACCGCGATCGACGCGATACAACCGGATCGCGCTGCCTCCTGTGGCGCCCTTGCTGACGAGGTACAGCGCCGTGTCGCGCGGCGAAACGTAAACCGCCTCGACGTCATGCGGGCCATCCGGATAGCGAAGTTGCAGGACTGCCGCCGCGCGCGTGGTCGCCAACGTGTCGCTGGCGCGTTCCGGCGGGGGCGGCTCGGCAACGGCATACACCGTGACGAACGGTCGGACCTCGAGATTGTCGCCGGTATCGGCGAGGTAGACGCAGGACGGCGCGTTCGATCGAGAAAGCCGGGAGGAGGTCTGCAACGGAAACGCGACCGGACATGGTCCGAGCGATATGTCCTCCCAGTCGAGCGCCTGTGCCCCTGACACGAGCAGGGCGCCGCGATCGGTCCCTCGCAAATCGGTCGCGTACAGGTACGGTCCATCACCCGAATCGTTGTGCGTCCACAACACGCCCGGGTACGCGCGACTCACCGCCACGCCGGAGCTCTCGACGAGACGAGGGGCCTGAAAGGTCGCTTGCAGAAGGAACAATGCGGTTGCGAACATGAGGCTCCAAGAAGATACTTCGCGCATGCGCGACGCAAACGTCCGGTTGCAAGGGCGAATCCTGTACCTCGCGGAGGACCCGGGCTTCGTGCGCGCGCAGCTCACCGGGGATGATCCGGCGTGGTCGCCGGCGATCAAGCTGCGCGACGACATCTCCACCGACGAAATCACTCCCGCCTACATCTGTTACTACTACGACGAAACGCTCGGTGAATTCCCCTACCTCGGATTGAAATGCCGCGACGAATTCCCGATAACGCGTGGCTCTGTGAAACAGGGCGGGTTCGTCGCCGCGGTCAGCGGCAAACGCCGCGGCAAGGGGTCCTCGCGCGAGCAGTCGCCCTACGCCGAGATGTGCGCAGGCATCAAGCTCGTCGTGGCGGAAAGCATCGAACGGATTTACCGCGAGAACTGCCAGAACCTTGGCGTCCTCACGACGACCGATTTTTCGATACTCGAGAAGGTGCGGCGCGGCGAGAACATCCCGCTGGCGGCTTTCACCGCGGGAGAAGGCGAGATCACCCGCGGCATCATCGAGCAGGGCGGGCTCTTTAACTACAACATGGCGCGGCTCAAGGGCGATGTCGTACTGCATCCGCCCGAGACGCCGCGTCGCGCGATGACCCTCGGCGAGAAGATTCTGGCGCGTCGGTGGGTCGTCGATCCTGCCAAAGGAAAGATTGGCGTCCCCGCCGTGAAGCCGGGTGACGAAGGGTTCGTCCTGACCGACATCCGGTTCAGCCACGAGTACGTGACTCCGATGGCGGCGATCTTCTTCGAGCAGCTCGTCGGCAAGGACGCGCGAGTCAACGATCCCGGCTCGATCCTGATGTTCCGCGACCATCTCACGTTCCTCCCCGAAGCGATGACCCCCGAGCGGGTGAAGGAAGGATTGCTCGACGTCGCGCTGCAGCTCGAGAAGAAGCAACGTGAGTTCGCGACCGCGCAGGGGATCAAGCTGTACGGCGAGCTGCGGCTGGGGCACCACGGTTCCGAGGCGATCTGTCACTCGAAGATCCTCGAGGCGCACGCCCTCCCGGGCCAGGTCATCATCGGCTCTGATTCACACACGCCGCATGCCGGCGCAGTCGGCTGCGTCGCGTTCGGCGTCGGCACGACGGCAATCTTCAACTCCTGGATCACGAAAGACGTCCGGCTGCAGGTGCCGGAGACGGTGAAGGTCGTGATCACGGGCCAGAAGCCCGACAACGTCACCGCCAAGGACTTCATGCTGGAGGTGCTGCGCCACCCGTACGTCAAGACCGGCAAGGCGATCGGCAAGCTGGTGGAGTACTGTGGCGATGCTGTCGAGGCGCTGTCGGTCGACGAGCGCGCCACGATGACGAACATGACGGCCGAGGTCGGCGGGTTCACGGGCTACGTCGCCCCGGACGAGAAGACCGTCGCCTACCTGATGGATTATCGAAAAATGTCCCGCGCGGAGGCCGAGCGGTTCTGCTCCGGGTTGACGAGCGACCCCGGCGCCGAGTACTGCGAGGTGATCGAGATCGACGCGGCGAGCATTCGCCCGATGATCGCGCTGCCCGGAGATCCCGGGAATGGCCTCTACATCGACGATGTCCCGCAGCGCATCAAGGTCGACATCGCGTACGCGGGCTCGTGCACGGCGGGTAAGAAGGAAGACATGGACATGTACGCCCGGGTCCTCGCCGAGGCGGCGAACCGGGGGGAGCGTGTGGCGCCGTGGGTGCGCTTCTTCATTCAATGCGGCTCACAGGACGTGAAGCGCTACTGCGAAGAGCGGGGATACCTCGATGTCTTTCGGCAGGTGGGCGCCACGTTCCTCGAGCCGTCGTGCGGCGCCTGCATCAATGCGGGGCCGGGGGTGTCCAAGACCCGCGAAGAAGTGACGATCAGCGCGATCAACCGCAACTTCCCGGGCCGCTCGGGGCCGGGCCAGCTTTACCTCGCCAACCCGTACACGGTGGCCGCGTCGGCGATCACCGGCTACATCACGGCCTGGTCTCCGGGGATGGTGCTGGAAGCGGCCCGCTAGGGCAGGTTGCCGCGGATCTTCACCTTTATCGCGCGCGCCGCCGCGCCGCTCTCGAAATCCAGCGCTGACGTCACTGTCGTACTCGAGTCGGGAACCAACCTGGCGTTGATGGTGAAGTCCCCGATCAGCTCGCCGCGCGATACGTTGAACGTCGTAGTGCCCTGACTCGAGCCGTACTGGCTCGACGTCGTGTGCAGGTGCCCACCGCGCGACAACCACGTCGCCACCGTCGAATCCGCCGCCTGATGGATGACGAAGCCCGTTCCCGTGCCCGCCGTGTCGAGCGTGAAGCGCGCCCAGAGTGAATCGGTGATCGGCGCGCGGCCGGATCCGAGCAGGAAGAACACGGAATCCACGGTCTTCGTGGTGGCGTTGAAGCCCTTCCACGCAAGAATCGCGGTCAGGTTGCTCGTGACATGCGCCCCGCCCTGGGTGGCGTCGATGTCGAATTCGATGCCGACGACGCGGGTGGTGTCGGTCCCCTGCGGGATCCGGGTCGCGCGATCCATGAACGGGAAAACCAGCGCGGCCATCAGCGCATAGAGTCCCGAGTCCCCGGTAAATGCCGGGTCCAACGAGGTGTCGTGCAGGAACGCGGAGTCCAGCGCCATGCGCACCGCAATCAACTGCGACGTGGGGATCGCGTCGGGATCGACGCCGCCTGAGTCGGAACACGCGGCAATGATCCCGGCGATCGCCAGCGGGAGCAACAGTTTTTTCATGTCCGGGAATATGGCGCTACGGCACACTGCTCGTAACTGTCACGTCTTGATCTCGATAGGGCCGCAATGAATCGCGCTGATAGACGCTGCGAGGATTCCAGAGTACCCACGTCTCGATCCCCAGCTCTTCAGCCGCGCGAATCTGTTCGCGGATCTCGTGCGGGGTATAGCGCGGCTTGCGCCGGCCGAGCGTGAACGCCTGCAGATACGGACGGATGGTGGCGGCCTTCGCGAGCGGCCGCGAGCGCTCCAGCGCCTCGGTCAGCGCGTTCCGAACGACGCGATACGGCTCGCCGTTGGGCCACGCGAGACCATAGCTGCCCTTGTAGTAATGACTGGGGTAGACCATCGGCAACACGACATCGGCGACCGTGACGAAGTCTTCCCACACCTGGCCGATGCCGAGATCCCCCGTCGCTGACGCCGTCAACCCGAAGATATCGAACGTGACGGGCACGCCGAGTGGCTGGATCCGCTGCATGAGGATGGCGATTCCCGCCTGCACACCCTCGCGCTGGCTTTCGCCCCGCTTGCGCGCGGCGAAGACCGCCTCTGCTATCGCTTCTTTGGGCTCATCCGGGAAGCGGACGTAGTCGAACTGCACTTCGTTGAAGCCGAGCTGCACCGCCTCCTGCGCGAGCTGTGCGGCGTAAATCCAGACCGAGTCGTTGTACGCATCGACCCACGCGATACCGATCCGATCGCGCCACAACCCGCTGCCATCGCGATTCTGCACCGACCACTTCGGCCGACGCTCGGCGAGCAGCGGATCCTTGGCGACGACGATGCGCGCGATGGCGTAGATGTCGTGCGCGCGCAGCGTGTCGAGGCGCGACCGCACGTCGCGGGTGCGCACGCACTTTGTGGCGCCGATCTCCTGCGCGACCTTGACCTCGGAGGGATAGAGCAGACAGCCGGTGTCGTCCTTCACGTCGACGACGAAGGCGTTGATCTCGGTAGAATCGGCGAGCCGCACCAGCTGCGAGAGTTTGCTCGATCCAAACGCCCACGCGTTCACGTACAACGCTTTGACCGGCTCGGCGACGTTCTCGAACATCGGATCGGGAAGGACGTAGCGCAGCTCGACGCCGCGCAAGCGGATGTTTTGCGGCGACGTCGGTAGCTGCTGCGCAAAAAGGCCGCGACTGAAAGTCGCGGCCCCGAGCAACAGAACGGCTGCTTTCTGAGCCAACTTCATAGGGGCCCCCAACATAGGAAATCGACCCCTACCGGGGCAAGGATTAGGACCTCACTTGGCCTGTAAGCTGTTGAACAGCAACGGGTAAGACGCAATGCTCTGCCCACGATACTGCGGCCGCAGGCCGAACAGAATCACGCGTCCCGCACCCTGTCGCACCTCGAGGATCGCGGCCTTTCCGGCGATGCGTTCGGGATGCAGCACCCAACCGGAGAGCAGCACGCGCGCGGGGTCTTCCGGCCACTTCCCAACCACGCGCGTCACACTCGAATCGAGCGCTTCAAACGCCGGGCCGCCCTGAAACCAACCGATCGTTTCGTGTGGCATGCCACGCGCGACCGCCGTGGCGGTGTCGAGCTCCAGACGGAAAATGGACCCGGGCGCGTAATAGTCTTCCTCTCCCACCGCTTCGAGGACGTTGCGCACCGGGAGCAGCAGTGCCTGGATCGCGAAGCGACTCGCCTCGTTGAGCGCGATCAACGTGCCGCCGTCGACGACGAACTGCCGCAGCGCCTCGCTGCCGTCCGGGCCGATGCCACCGGCGTAGGGCGCGGGGTAGCGCGACGGCAGGCCTTCGAGGATCTCGCGCGGCGACTGGTCGGGGAGGATGATCACATCGAACTGGTCGCGCAGCTTTCCCGCGCGCACCACCGAATCGACGAGCGACGTGTAGGGCACTTTCCAATTGTCGAACACCCATCGGGTCCACCCCTCGTCCATCGCTGCGTCATAGGATTTGTAGAGCCCAATACGGACGGCTGGCTCCAGGTCCGTCACACGGAGGGGGGGCACCGGGGGCACGATCCGCGGTGTGATCGGCGCCGACAGCGGCACGCGCAACGAGTCGTTTGCCGCGATCGCGGTCACACCCATCAGCAGCGGCAACGTGTGCGCCGTGACATCATACGGCCGTTCCGGTGGTCCACCGGGATATAGCCGGCGGTCGGGATAGTGCTGCGGCTCGAGCAGCGTCTTGGCGAACGCCGCGTACGGTTGTCGCAGCACGATGACGTACGTCCCTGCCGCATGGCGTTGGCCTTGCAGCGTAAACGGCTGTGTCGCGGTCCGGATCTCGACTGCGCCGCGCCGCAGGATACCGAGCATCGCGCTGAGCGCGACCGAGTCCTGGGGGGCGCGCGCGGGAATCACATAGGCGTAGGGCCAGTCACGCCAGCCGCGGATGGCGTGCGTCCCGACATTGAAGAAGTTGGCGAGCCAGCGCTCGCGGTCGCGCGCCGCATGGACCAGCAGCGCATACGCGCCTTCGGTTTGATACGACACGATGTCACGCAACGACCAGCGGCCGCCGCGCCAGGGATTCGTGAAGTTCCACGACCGTTCGCGCGGGTTGTACCCGCGCGAACGCGCCTGCAGGCGATCGAACGGAATGTCGACGGGTGTCGCGAGATCCGCGCTGGCGGTCTCGGACAGAATGCGCACGCCGCCGTGGTAGTGCTGATAGGCGCGCGCCGGCGTCCAGGCGTCGTACGTCGAGTTAATGGAGATTCCCGTCTTGCCCTGTCCGCCCAGCTCCCACGCCATCGCGCTGCCGAGCGCGTTCACGCCGTCGATCAGCAGCGGATCGACATTCGGCTCCACCGGATCGAGGTAGGGCGGCAGAAACAGCCGCGCCCCCTCCGAGCCCATCTGATGAATATCGTGCACGATCTGCGGATGCCAGACATTTTGCAGCGAGTCGACCGTGAGCTGCGTTTCGACCTGCGTGAACGCGTACCAATCGCGGTTGTTGTCATGCCCCGTGTAATGGTGGTACAGCTCCGGTGGCGACGTGCCCTCCGCCGCGGTACCGAGCGTGCGATTGTACCACTTGGCGACGATCGTCACGCCATCGGGGTTCAGCGATGGCACGAGCCAGAGAATCACGTTGTCGAGGATCGAGCGGGTCGTCGCGCTGGTATCGGTCGCCAGGCGATACGCCAATGCGACGGGCGACAGGTGCCCGCCCACTTCGGTCGAATGGATACTCGACGTGATGAGGACAATGGTCTTGCCGTTCTGCAGCGCGTCCCGGGCGGCGCGACTCGTGCGAAGCGTGCGCGGATCGGCGAGGTTGGCGTTGAGCTGCCGGTAATAGTCGAGACGACGCAGGTTCTGCGGGCTCGAGATGACGAGCGCGATGAACGGCGCGCCGAGGGTGGTCTTGCCGAGCTCCCGGTAATCGACGCGGTCGCTCGCCTTCGCCAGTGCCTCGAAATAGCGCACCAGGACCGGCCATTCGACGAGCTTCCGATCATCACCGGGCTCGAAGCCGAGCACCGAACGGGGCGTGGGGATGACCGCGGCGGCGATGGGGCGGCGAGACGCGGCGGCGGGGGGGGGCGGCGCAGGGCGGCGCGCTCGGCGCTGCTGTGCGCCAGCCGTCCCCGCCAGCAGCGTGGCTGCCAGCGCCAGCAGCAAGCTCCTTCGCCGCATCAATGCTGGCTCGTCGTCGCCGCGGGCGCGGCCTCGCCCGTTCCGATCCAATGTGCGAACCAGGTGCGGATCCGCTCCAGGCGGTCGACGAGCAGCCACGGCGGCCCGGTACGCGACAGGCCGTGGAAGGAGCGCGGGTAACGCACGAACTCCGCCGGGATGCCGCGCTTGCGTAACGACATGAAGAGCTGCTCGCCGTCTGTGATCGGCGTGCGCTTGTCATCCTCCGAGTGCACGATCAACATCGGCGTCCGCATGTTGTTCGCGTACGTCATCGGCGACAGCGCGCGATACAGCGAGTCGCTCTCCCATGGCGCACCGTTGAACTCGTAATCGGTGAGCCCCTGCGCGTCGGAGGAGCCGTACCAGGAATACCAGTTGAAGATCGACCGGTCGGTCTGCGCCACGCGAAACCGGTTCGTGTGGCCCACGACCCAATTCGTCATGAATCCGCCGTACGAGCCGCCGAGCACCGCCATGCGGGTCGTGTCGACGCCTCCTTTGGTGCGCGCAATCGCGACGTCGACCGCTTGCATCAGATCCTGGTAATCCTCCATGCCCCAGCGGCCGCGCGTCGCGTACGTGAACGCCTGGCCGTAACCGCTCGAGCCTCGGGGATTGGTGAACAACATCCAGTAGCCCTGCCCCGCCAACATCTGGAATTCGGGAAACAGGACGTTGCCGTAGTTCGAGTGGGGCCCCCCGTGGATCGAGAGGACCAGCGGATAGCTCTTGCCCGGCTGGTAGCCGTAGGGCTTCATGAGCCAGCCTTGGATCTTCAGGCCGCCGACGCCGGTGAACCAGAAGGTGTCGGCCGGAATGAGCGCGACCTGCTTGAAGAGTGAATCGTTGAGGCTCGTCAGCCGGCGCTCGGCGCCGCGCGCGAGCGGTCTCACGTAGAGCTCCGTCCCATGGGTGATATCACTGGCCGTATACGCGAGCGAGCGGCCGTCGGCGCTCAGCGTGAAGCCGCGCAGCTGGCGCTCGCCCGTGGTGACCTGTTGAACCGGACCCCCGGCCGCTGCCACCGCGAACAGATGCACGTTGCCGTTCGTCTCGGCGCTGAAGTGGATCGTCTTGCCGTCGGCGGACCAGGTGGGACTGTTGGGGTCGAGGCTCCAGTCGCCCGTCAGGTTCCGGGCGGCTCCACCGGCGGCGGGAACGACGCAGATGTCGTTCTCCATCCCGCGCCCCTTCGAGCAGACGAACGCGATCGTCTTGCCGTCCGGCGACCAGCCCGGCGAGCTGCTCTGCGCGAACCCCGTGCGCAGCGCGCGGATCGTGCCGTCGCCGACCGACAGCAGGAACAGCGCGGGCATCGCGTCGTCGCGCACTTCCCGATTCTCCGTCGAGTCCTGCTCGAACGCGATCGTCTTCCCATCGGGGGACCAGGCCGGCGACGTCTGACTCAGCTCGCCGCTGCTGAGTTGGCGGGGCGTGCCGCCGGCGAGCGGGACCAGATAGAGATGGCTGGGGCGGCGCGTCTCGCGCGGCGGTAGATAGCCGCGTTCATCGCCGACGATGGGAATCGACGTGTAGACGCGTCCGTCGAAGCGTTTCGGATCCGCGCCGCGGGTGATCGCGGTCGGAGAGACGCGATTGCGCCACGTCTCTTTCTTGAGGCTGTCTGGCTCCTCACCACGCCACGAATACGCGAGCCACTGCCCGTCGCGGGAAAACTCGGGGCTCGCGTGCACGCCTTTGATCTGGAACGCTTCCCCGCCGGGCGCCGCGGTCCGCAGGAACCAGATGTCGTCATCCGAGCCTTCACGCTTGCTCGAGAAGGCGAGCAATGAGCCATCGGGTGACCAACTGGGATTCGATGCCTCCGTCGACGGGCTCGTGTAGCGGAAGGCCGGTGCCGAGCCGTCGGCCGGGGCCATCCAGATCTCGCTGTGGCGCCGGTCTTTGTCTTCGACCACGGTCGTGACGACGAACGCGACGCGCCGCCCGTCGGGCGCCAGCGCCGGGTTACTGACGACGGTGAGCCGATAGTAGTCGGTGGACTGCCAAGGCCGCGCCTGCTGCCCTTGCAGAGCCTGCGGGATCAGAAGCACGGAGAGAACGGCATGTTGCAAACGCATACGTGACTCGTTCTAGATCGGGGCCGGAAAAATACGGCGCGGACCCGCAAAGGCTAGACGCACCGACGCACCGCGGGTAATGGTCAAGAGGGGTCGGGACAGACTGCTTGTCCCAACCCCTCGTGCCTGTTGACCACTGTTGCGTCTGCTGCGCCTGCTGCGTCTCTAGTTCAGTTTGTGCAATTCCACACGCCGATTCTGTGCCCGGCCCTCAGGCGTCGCGTTCGGTGCGAGGTACCCCGACGCCCCAAACCCTCGCGCCCGCATCCTCATCGGGCTCACGCCCTTGCGCGCGAGATAGTGCTGCACCGCTCCCGCACGCCCCATCGAGAGCTGCAGGTTCAAGCGTTTGCTGCCCGTCGAATCGGTATAGCCGGCGATTTCGATCCGGATCTCCGGATTCGCGACGAGCGAGGCCGCGACCTGGTCGAGAATCGCATAGGAGTCGCGGGTCAGCACGGAGCTGCCGCTCCGGAAGTTCACGCCCTGGAGAATCAAAGTCGGCCGGGCCGGCGGCGCGCCCGGAGGAGCCGGCGTGACCGCGCGCTCCTCGAACAGCAACAAGCAGCCGAACTGATCGACCCGCGATCCCGGCGGCGTATTGGGACAGCGGTCCTGCGGATCGATGACGCCATCGCCGTCCGTGTCGTGCGCGACCGGGCAGCCGTTCGCGTCGACCTGAATCCCCAGCGGCGTGTTGGGACATTTGTCGAAGCCGTCGCCGACGCCGTCCTTGTCCGAGTCTGCCGGACAGCCGAACGAGTCGACCGGCGTTCCAGCCGGGGTGTCGGGGCAACGGTCAATGCCGTCGAACACCTTGTCGCCGTCCGAGTCGGACGGGCAGCCGTTCGCGTCCACCGTCGCGCCGGGCGGCGTGTCGGGGCATTTGTCGAGTCCGTCCCAGACGTTGTCATGGTCCGAATCGAGCGGGCAGCCCGTCGGATCGACCGTCGCGCCGGCCGGCGTGGCGGGGCACTTGTCGAGGAAATCGTTCACGCCGTCACCATCGGAATCAGGTGGCGGAGGCGGAGCTTCCGGCGCGGGGGCGGCCGCTGGCGGGCACCCTTTCGCATCGACCGTGACACCGGCCGGCGTGTCGGGACACTGATCGACGCCGTTCAATACCCCGTCGCCGTCGGCGTCTGCCGGACAGCCGCGGGCATCGACGGTGGCGCCGAGCGGTGTATCGGGGCAGGCGTCGTCCTTGTCGGAGACGCCGTCCCGATCGGCGTCACCCACCGCCACCGTCGTCGGCGCGTGCCGCGTGTCGGGCTGGAAAAAGGCCAATCCCGCGGAGCCGACGAGGTGCGTCGCCTTCTGACCGAACGTGCTGTTCGTCTGCGGCGTGTAGATCGCGCGGGCTTCGAACCGCAGCGCCAATCGTGAGCTCACATACAGCTTGGTTCCGGCGCCGCCGTGGAATCCGCCGTCGGTGAAGCGATAGGGGTTCGTGCCGCCGAAATCGAGGCGCGAGTAGCCGCCGAGTACATAGACGGTCATTCGGCTCGCGTTCAGGGTGTTGATGACGAGGCTGCCGGAGCCGATCATCGGCTCGATTTCCGTAGTCGCGGTGATGGTTTGCGGCGATTGGAACAGCGCCTCGACCTCCAGCCCGATCATCGGCGTCACGGCGTACGAGAACCGCACGCCGCCGCCAATCTTGTCCGATAGCCCGAACGTCTTGTCGTATCTCGTGAACGAGCCGAACAAGCCGACCTCGTAGCGGCGATCATACTGTGCCGCCAGCCTCCCGGTGCTTGCCAGCCCGAGAATCACCAGGACTGCCGCGAGTTTCCTCACGATGCCTCCCACCTCAGTTGGTCTGCCGCAGCTCGACGCGCCGGTTTTGCGCGCGTCCGGCTGGCGTCGTGTTCGGCGCGACCGGTAGCGACGGTCCGTATCCCTTTGCGACCATCCGCTCCAGCGCTACACCCTTGCTCGCCAGATAAGCGCGCACGGCGTCGGCACGCGCCTGCGACAGCCGGGTGTTGGTAGCGGCCGATCCGGTGGCATCGGTGTGACCCCCGATTTCGATCTTGATATCGGGATTGGCGACGAGCGACGCCGCCACGATGTCGAGGATCGTGTAGGAATCCGGCTTCAGCGCCGAGCGCCCCGTCTCGAACGTCACGCCACGGAGGACGACGGGCGTCTTTGCCTCGGTAAAGAGGATCGGGCACCCGGCCGCATCGACGCGCGTGCCGGCCGCTGTTCCGGGACACTTATCCTTGGTGTCGTCGATGCCGTCGCCATCGTTATCGGACGCGCGCTGGCAGCCCGCCGAATCCACCTCGGTCCGCGCCGGTGTATTGGGGCACTTGTCGATGCCGTCGGGTACGCCGTCGCGGTCGCTGTCGACCGGACAGCCGGTCGTGTCGACGGTCGCACCGACCGGCGTGTTGGGACACTGGTCTGGACCGTCTGGCACGCCGTCCTTGTCGCTGTCGGTGGGACAGCCCTGCGCGTCCACGCGAGCACCGGTCGCCGTGTTCGGGCACTTGTCGATCCCGTCGGAGACACCATCAGAATCCGTATCCTTGGGGCAACCGCGGGCGTCGACTTCTGCGCCCTCGATGGTGTTGGGACAGGCGTCGAGCCCGTTGAAGACCTTGTCGCGGTCGGAGTCGCTCGGACACCCGCGCGCATCGACGACGGCGCCGGTGGGCGTCCCGGGACACGCATCCTTCCGGTCGGCGACCCCGTCCAGATCGGCGTCGCGAAGCGCGCTCGGTCCGGTGAAGATCGAGAGCCCCGCGGAGCCGATGATGTGTCCCGCCCAACTGCCACCCGAGAACCTGGTGCTGGGCGCGTAGATCGCCCGACCTTCAATCCGGAGGGCGACTCGCTCGCCGAAAAACATCCGGTCTCCAATCGCACCGTGTACGGCGTTATCGGAGAAGTTGTAACCCGTTCGGTCGCCGAACTCGACACGGGTGTAGCCGCCGAGGATATAGAAGATGTTGTGCTCGTTGCCCGTGTTGAGCACGAGACTGCCGCTCGCCAGCGTCGCGGTCGCGTTGGTGCCTCCGGCGCTGGGTGTCGGCTGCTGATAGCCCAGTTCGAACTCGATGCCGACGCCCCGACTGAAGAAGTAGCCGAGCCGCCCGCCGCCCCCGATCTGCTTGTCGAGCGCGAACGCGCGGTCATAGCGCGTGTACGAACCGAACGCGCCGATTTCGAACTGGTGCGTGTGTTGACCGACGCACAGGACTGGAACGACGCTGAGAGCGAGCAACAGCAGTGGCGTCCGCGAGCGCATGTCTCTCCCCGGGGTTGGCGGCACTTCCACTTTAATAATCGGTCCCGCGTGAAGAAACCCCCGTAGCCCCGGTCACCAGCCGAAGGGTCTAGCGGTGGCCGTTTCCCCCGCGAATGAAGCGCAGCGCCTTGGCAAGCTGCTCGGCAAGGTTGGACAGTTCGGTGGCGCCTTGGGCGAGGTCCTGGATGGCGCGCAGCTGTTCCGCGGCTGCTGCCGCGACGGCCTCTGCCTCCTGGCTGGACGTCTGGGCTCCCGCCCGCGCCTGGCTAAGCGACTCGGTGATGCGCGTAGCCAGCGCGGCGCTCTGACGGCTCACCTCGGCGACCTGTTTGCCGGCGCGCGCCGTTTCGGCGGCGGCTTCCGCGATCCGATCGAGGTCCTGCACCCATGCCGCGGAGCTCTGCACCACCTGGCCGAGGTCGCCCCGGATCCGCTCGATGAGCTGGGCGGCGCGATCCAGGGCGCGGCGTGTGTCCTGCACCGCCTTGCTGACGTTCCGCGCTTCGCGGCCGCTCGCTTCGGCGAGCTTGTGAACCTCGTCGGCGACGACGGCGAAGCCGCGGCCGTGAATTCCTGCGCGCGCGGCTTCAATCGTCGCGTTCAGGGCCAGCAGGTTCGTCTGATTCGCGACGAAGCCGATGGTTTCGGAGAACTTTTCGACCTGCGTCGCTACTTCCCGGAGCCGCCCGACCTCGGCGGCGCTCTCCTCGGTCGTGGCGCCGAGATCCGTCAACTGCCGGACGGCGCTTTGTGTCGCTGTCCGCACGCGCTCCGCCGTCTTTTCCATCTGCGCGCCGGCCTCGCGCGTGTGATCACCGGCCGTTGCCAGCTCGGCGGCGCTGTCTTTTAGCTGGCCGGCCTCGCGCGCGGCGGTGCTGACGAGCGACGCGGCCTGTCCCGCGCCATGGCTGGCGCGTTGCGCCGACGCGGCGACTTCCTCGCTCGAGGCGTGGATCTCCTGCGTCGTGGCGGTGAGCGTCTGCACATACTGCATCGTCTGATCCGAGGCCCCGGTTACGGGACGCAGCGAGCCGTCGATCGCCACCATGAGCGCGAGCTGCGGTGCCAGCAACTCGAGCAGGTCGCCGTCCGACTGGCGGTACATCGACGGGTCGGAGTGACGCACGCTCCAGAGCCCGACGAGCTGACCGGCATGGTACAGGGGCACGAGCATTTCCGAGCCGGGTGTTTCGGCGCCTGGTAGTACGACCTGATCCCGCGCGAGGCCGTGCGCCACGACCGGACGGCGCAACCGCAGGGCTTCGCCCGTCAGGCCGGCGTCGGAGTCGAATCGAAACGTGCTGCCCGGCTTGGCCGCCGTGTCGGCCACGAGCTCCATCTGGCGAGTCCGCGGATCGTAGCGGGCAAATCCCATCTGCTCCCACGGGACCAGCTGACGGGTCAGCTCCTGGACGCGTTGGAAGCTGTGACTCAACGAAAGCTCGGCGGCGATCACCTGGGCGAGCCGCTGAATCAAATGCAGCTCGTCGGCGCGCACTCCCAGCCGCAGCACATGCAGGCTCCCCGCCGTCCCCAGCGCGAGCGTCCCAAAGACCAGGGCGCGCGTGACCGGGGGGACGACCGCGTGTACCGCCGCCAACCAGCCGAGCGCCAACGCCGCCGAGACCAGGTAGACAATCGACTCCCAGCGCAGCGTCAACCGCGCGTCCACCCACGCCATCGTCTGGCCGAATGCCAGCTCGAGGTAGAAGGTGCCGTTCACGATGATCGGCAGAATCACGATCGTGAGCGCGACGACCCAAGCGTTGTCGGCTGCGAGCGCGGCGCCCGCGGTCGCGCCGCTCAGGCGCGCGTACATCAAGCCGACGAAGGTCGAGCCGGCGGTGAGATGGGCCGCGTTGACCAGCGCCGTGCGCACGGGCAGGCGGCGCAGCAGCACGTCGCCCACGAGCATGGCAAACGGCGCGACGATCGCGGCGAACGCCCAGCCGCGATCCAGAATCGCGAACAGCATCGCGCCTAGGACGTAGGAGGAGAAGCCGTTGCCGGGAAGGGCGATGCCATAACGACGCGTGACCGCGGCGACGAGGATGAGCAACGCACCGGCCAGCGGCAGGTTTTCGCCAGCCGGGACATGGCCGTTGATGTAAGCGCCAAGCCCGGCGCCGAAACTGACGAGCGCGGCGATGGAAATGACGACACGAACGATCAGCGCGGGCCGCATGAGCTTGTGGCGCAAGGTCGGCGGCGTGGCGCGGTGTGTCAAGCACGACTATCGTTCACGCCATGACCGTCACAATTGAATACTGCGTCATCTGAAACTACGAACCTCGGGCCACCGGTCTGGCGGCCGAAATCCGCGATGCCTTCCCGCACGCTGAGGTGCGGTTGATCCAATCCTCCGGCGGCGTCTTTGAAGTCGAGGTCGACGGGCGTCGCATCTACTCCAAGAAAGCCACCAAGCGTCACGCCGAACCGGGCGAAGTCGTGCGGTTGATTCGCGAGGCTTCCCCCGGCAAGCGGTGAGAATCGCGATCTCCACCGGCGGAGGTGACGCGCCCGGGCTGAATGCCGTCATCCGCGCCGTCGTGCTCAGCGCCGTGCACCGCGGGTGGGAATGCGTGGGGATCAAGCGGGGGTTTGGCAGCCTGCTCGGCGAGGCCGAGCTGATGCCGCTGGGCCCTCAGGAAGTCCGCGGCATTACCCACCTCGGCGGCACGATTCTCGGCACGTCCAATCGGGGGAATCCCCTCAAATGGCGCATGCAGCGCCCCGACGGTAGCTGGGAGGAGCGCGACCGCACCGAGGAGCTGCTCGAATCGTTTCGCGCGAATCGGCTCGACGCGTTGGTCGCGATAGGCGGCGAGGGCACGCTCGCTATCGTCCTCACCCTGTGGAAGAAGGGGCTGCCGGTCGTCGGCGTCCCGAAGACGATCGACAACGATGTGGGTGGCACCGTCGCGACGTTCGGGTTCGATACCGCCGTCGCGACCGCGACAGACGCCATCGACAAGGTGCACTCGACCGCCGAAAGCCACGAGCGCGTGATCGTCGTGGAAGTGATGGGTCGCCATGCCGGGTACATCGCCCTCAACTCAGGGATCGCGGGCTCGGCCGACGTCATCTTGATTCCGGAAATCCCTTTCGACATCGACAAGGTCTGCGACAAGATCCGACGCCGGGAAGCGGAAGGACGGCATTTCAGCATCGTGGTCGTCGCTGAAGGAGCAGCGCCGAAGGGCGGCACCGTGTCCCTGATCGATCCGGCCCACGAGCGGCTCGGCGGCATCGCCGACAAAGTGGCGCACTCGATCGAGCAGATGACCGGGAAAGAGACGCGATCGCTCGTGCTGGGTCACCTGCAGCGCGGCGGCTCTCCGACCACGTTCGACCGGTTGCTCGCGCTGCGGTTCGGCGCCGCGGCAGTCCGTCTCGTCGCCGAGCGACGGTTCGGCATGATGGTCGCGTTACAGCCGCCACGTATCGTCCCGATCGGGCTCGAAGAAGCCCTCGCGATGCCGCGGCGCGTCCCGCTCGACTCCGACACCATCGCAACCGCCAGGGACCTCGGTATCAGCTTCGGCGACTGAACCGAGACAGGTTGTATCCAACCAGGGACAGCGCCTGCCCTCGCCGTCATACGTAAGTCACTAGTAGCCAATCACTTGTCTCACGCCCACAGCATGGCACGCCTCTTCCCTAGAAGCCGGCGCCAAGGAGGCAACCATGAAACGCATCCTCATTTTAGTCGGCCTGTTGCTTGGTCTCGCTACTGGCGCCGCGCCGGCCCAAACCCGAGTCGGCATCTCGTTGAGTTTTGGAGACCCGTATTTTGCGGGACAAGTCGTCATCGGCCGGCCGTATTACCATCGATACTCGCGTCCTTATTACTACCGTTATCGCCCAGCGCCCGTCATCGTCGTCGCGCCGCGCTATTACCGCGCACCCCGCGTCATCGTCGTGCGCCCCTATCATCGGTACGCTCGTAGACATCGTCGTCACTGGTAAACGGTTCACATGACGCCGCCGTCACGCCGGTGCCCCGGTAACGCTGGTTATCTTCTGGTGTGCGCATCTCCCGCGACCACTTTCTCCCTCCCGATCCAAAGGCCTTCCTCGCAGCCGAGCCGTCCACCGGACGTGTCACCGTCATCGCTCCGACGCGTGCCGCCTGTGAGACCATCGAACTCGCGCTGGGGCTGAAGCTCGAGACCCTGCTGGAGCGCGAGCACGGCGACGACATTCGCCGCCTGGCCGGGTCCGGTCAGGGATTCGGGATCGTGGCGGGGACCGGCACGGGCAAGACGCTGGCGATCCGTAGCATGGCCGAGACGATCCTGAAGGCCCCGCTGAAGGTTGGCGTCGTGAATCGTGAGCGCGAGGCGACTCCCGAGACGCCGACGTGGAATGTCGTCATCATTACCACCGGGATCGCGCGTCGCTGGTTCCAGGACGGCTTGATCACCGCACAAGACACACTGGTGGTCGACGAGATTCACCAGACATCGGCGGAGATGGAGCTGTGTCTGGCGCTCGGGAAACGTGCGGGATGCCGATTCATCTGGCTCTCCGCGACGGTCGATCCAAGCTTCTACGCTGAATACCTCCGCTCCGCCGAGGTGCTCGAGACCCGGGCTTTCGATCCCGCTAAAGCAGCTCAGGTAAATGTCCTGGCGGAGCAGCCGCTCGAGTTTTTGAACGATCGTTTCGTAAAGCGAGTCATGCGCGAACGGCGTGGCGTGGCGGTGTTTGTCCCCACGCGCGCCGAGGTCGAGGAGATCGCGAAGGAGCTTGGCGACCGCTGGCCCAATCTGGCGACCGCCTTCTACCACGGCGGCGAACCGATTCGCGTGATCCGTCCCTTTCTTGACGGTTTGGTCAAACGCCCATTCCTGCTCGCGATGACCGCAGCGGGCCAGTCCGCGCTCAACATTCGTGGTCTCGACACGGTGGTGATTTACGACGCGCGCTATACCAATGTCGTGGAGCGCGGCAAGAACGTGCTCACGCGCGCGTACCTGGGGGCTAACGAGATCTTGCAGATGGCCGGTCGCGTGCACGGTCGCGTTCAGCAGGGGGAGGTCTATATCCTCAGTGACCGCGACCTGGCCTTTGAGGATCTCCGTCCCACTGCGCCCGAATTCCAGCTGGCGGGAGATGCGGAACGGGTGGCGATCACGTGTGCCGCCCTCGGAGTCGATGCCACGGAGCTCGACTTGCCGGTCCCCCTGGATCGCCGTGCATACCGGGACAGCGTGGAGCTCCTGACCGAACGCGGTCTCGTAGAGCACGGTAAGCTAACGAGTTACGGCCGAGACGTAGAGGCGATGCCCGTGGAGCGGCCGTGGGGCGAACTGCTGTATCACGCCGAGCCGCACCTCGTTCCGCTCGTTGCCGTGGCGTCCAATATCGAGTCCCTGCATCGCATGACTCGAGAGGAACGGCAGCTCGCCGGGCTGATTGTCCCAGGTTCCGATCACATCACCGCCTACAACGTGTATACGGAAGCCGTGAACAAATACGGCTATCTGGGTGAGGTGTACGGCTTGGCGCGCCACCTCTTCCAAGAAGAAGAAATCGAGCGGTGGGCCGAGGATCGTGGCGTGCTCGTCAAGGCGATCGAGGACATCGCCCTGGGAACGGCGTCAGTGTACCGCCAGCTCGAGCTGCCTCTTCCAGCCCAGCTGCCGTATGGCGACCGCAAGACATTAGAGCTTTTTGCTGACCTTTTGGCCAAAATCATGCCGTTCGACCTCGTCATCGACGAACAGACTGCCGATGGGCGAGAAGCACGGGTCAGCCGCAGCTCGGTATGCGGGAGCTGGGGCGCGATCGCGGGCTCGCTTCGTTACTTCGCCGACCGGTTCGGAGTGCCCCGGGCGAGCATCGAAGGGACGCAGATTCCAGAGCGGGCGATTCGGCGTTATGCGCGTCGCGGCAAGCCGGAGGTGGCATTCGAGCGACACCGCCGGAGTGGACGTGGCGTCCTGCTGCTCGTGAAAAGCGTCGAGTACTTCGGCTTCACGCTCGACCGTGAGGTCGAGCCGCTCCCCAGCCCCTTCCCTCAGGAGCTCGCCGAGTCGGCCCGCCGCGCGTTGGTGGAGGCGTTGCTCGCGGGTGAAACGCCTCATCCGGATCAGGGCAAGGTGCGGCGGGCACTCGAGCGCTTCGGCCACTACTGGCGGCGCTCGGGTGGAGGGTTGGGCCAGGCGCACAGGGATCAACTCGCCAGCCAGATTCGGGCGCAACTCGCGACGGTGAGCTCCTGGGACGAGTTCGTGGCGACCCGAATCGTGCTGGATCCGGACGCGGCGATCCCCGAAGCCGAACGGCAACGGCTCGATGCCCTTCCATCATCGGTCTTCCTGTACGGCGATCGCGTGCCGGTCGATTACGACGTTGAGCAAGGGATCGGCGTGGTACGGCTGCGGCTCAAGGAGGGTCAGGCGCGCCGGCTCCATCCGAATGATCTCCCGTCGTTCGACCGTCCCGTGCGCTTTACGGTCACTCGGGGCAAGCACGAAGCCGTGCGGGCCAGCTCGCTCGATGATCTGCGTAAGGGGCTGCGGAGCCTGGGGAGCAGTCACCGAGCGCGGGTGATGCGGGGCGGGCGACGCCCCAGACGGCGCTAGCTCTTGGCGGTCACTTCGAGTAGCGCGAGCCACAGCGCATTGTAGGCATCCCGAGCATCGGCGAGTGGAACGCCGGTCGCCAGCGCCACCGCCGCACCATCCACGATGGCGTCTCGTGCTGCATCCTCGAATCGGGCGTTCTTGGCCGATCGGTCAATAAGCCCCGCTGCGGAGAGGCTGAGCCAGGCGCGGGCAGTGCCATCCTCGGCCTGATGACGCAGCTCTTCCCAGCAGGCGTCCAGACCCCCCGCCCCCGGAGCGCTTGCCAAAGCTCGCTCCAGTGCCGCGCTGCGCGCCTCCGCAATGGCTGATGCAGCTGCCCGCAGCAAGCGGCCGCGTGATGCGTAGTGGTATAGGATCAGGCCTTTTACGACCCCGGCGCGCCGAGCGACCGCCTCGAGGGTAAATCCTTCGAGGCCCCCGCGCTGCAGCGTTTGCACCGCAGCGGCGAGGATGGTGGAGCGGGTCGAGGTAGCGTCCTTGGGCACGAGGTTGTCCCGGCGGTCAATAATGGAAGTCAGTAAGGAGGGCGCAAGCCGAAACAAACCAGCAACCTTTTGCCCTATGAGCGAGTCTCATCTTGACACGAATCTAACAGCCCGTTCGATCCGGATGAAACCTTGGAGATGCAAGTTTTGTATGAGGATAACCAACCAATGATCGACAAACCTGTCAGCTCCGCGGGCACCGTCCCCGCCACGTTTTCTCCCCTCGTCCGCGCGGTGATCGACTCCGTCAGCGAGGGCATCGTCATCTTCGATCAGCAAGGCCGTTTGCTCTACGCCAACGCGTCGGCGCGGCGCGCGATCGATGGGAACGGGGATGTGCGCAACCGGCTGCAGACGCTCGGTGCGCGGTTCGCTCCCCTCAAGAACGGCGTCCAGAGTCTAGGCGAAGCGGCAATCCTTCCAGCCGCTGGTGCTCTCACACTCGCCGAACGCGAACGCCAGGCGATCACCGACACACTGCAAGACACGAGTGGCAAGCTCGCCGAAACGGCGCGGCGGCTTGGCATCAGCCGCACGACGCTGTGGAGACGCCTCAAGTCCTACGGGATGGACGGCTTTCGCGCTTCTCCTTAGCGTCCTAGCTTCCCTGGGGGATGGTCTCCCCCACGCCGGCACCGTTCGTCATTGAGGAATACGTCCGCTGGTCCGACGTAGACTTCGCCGGCATCATTTTCTACGGTTCCTACGTTCGGCTGTTCGAGATCGCCGAAACCGAAATGTTTCGGCATTGCGGTCTCGCATACGCCCGCATGTTCGACGAATACGACATCTTTCTCCCCCGCAAAGCGGTACACAGCGAGTTCTACTGGCCGGCGCGCCTCGATGATCGTCTACGGATTGGCGCCTACGTCGGCAAGGTTGGGACGAAGTCGCTGACCCTCCATTTCGATGTGCTGCGCGCCGATGCGACGGCGCTGGGCGCGGCGGGATGGATGGTGCTGGTCTCGGTCGATCGCAAGAAACTGACGCCGACCCCGTTGCCCAGGGGACTGATCGCGTCACTGGCGCCGCATACGCTCACCCCAGACGCCGCGCGCCAGTTCCTCGGAGTTCCGCAATCACCCCGCTGAGGCTGGTCCCTGCCCTGCTGTTGCTGACGTGCTGCAACGGCGGTGATGCCAAGCAGGCGCCGCTCCTCGATGCGACGGTTGCGTTTCCTCCGCGGGACACAAGTCACTTTTCACTTCCCGCAACGACGCATCACTGCACGGACGGACAAACCCTCCTCCTCGAGGCGGTGAGTCCCGAAGGCAGCGGTGTGCTCGTGCGGCTGCATTTTCGCGACAGTCTCGGCTCGGGTTCGTATCGGGTCGTGATGCCCGGAGATTCGACGGCGCCCGCTGCCGTAGTCGCGGTGCGGTATCTGGTTCGCGACGTGGCGCGCGCTTTCGTCTTCGACACGGGAACAGTCCAGCTGCGCCGCGAAGGAGCTAAAGTCAGCGGCAGCATTCAAGGCTCGGGAATCGAGAACGCGATTCGGACGCCGACGCACATCGAGTACTATGACGTCCCGCTTCCCGTCGCGACGGACACCGTGTCCTGCGCGTTCCAGCCATGACCCCCGCACGCGAAGTACGCGTGGGCTTCATCGGCTCAGGGTTCGCCCGGCGCGTGCAGCTACCCGCGCTCGCTCTTGTGCCCGGCACCAAAGCCACCGCCATCGCGAGCGGCCACCGCGCGAATGCCGAGGCCGCGGCGAAAGAGTTCGGTGTGCCGCACGTCTTTGGTGACGGCACCGAGCTGGCTCGCTCGCCGGACGTCGATCTCGTCGTCGTGTCGTCCACACCCGATTCGCACGCCCGCTTCGCGATCGCGGCGCTGGAGGCGGGCAAGCACGTCCTGTGCGAAAAGCCGATGGCGCTCGACGGGTTCGAGGCGGCGCAGATGGTGACAGCATCCCAACAGCATCCCGACAGGCTCGCCTGGATCGACCACGAGCTGCGCTACGAGCCCAACCGGCGGCGCGCCCGCGAGCTGATTCGATCCGACGCGATCGGCGAGCTGCGACACATCGAGCTGTCGCTGAAGCCCTACCTCCGGGGCGACGGCCGGCCGCAGGCCTTCGACGCACCGTGGACTTGGTGGTCCGACGCCTCACGCGGTGGCGGCATTCTGGGCGCCGTCGGGTCACACCTCATCGATCTGTGCCGGTTCTGGAGCGGCAGCGAAATCACGTATGTCGCGGGACTGGTCGAAACGTTCGTCAAACAGCGCACGGACGACAGCGGCATGGTGCGTCCGGTGACCGCCGACGACTTCGCGTCCTGCGTGCTGCAGACGGCGAGCGGCGCGACCGCGACGATCACCTTGAGCACCGTCGCGTCGCACGGCCCCGGCCATCTCGGTCAGGTGACGGGCAGTGAGGGGACGCTGCTCCTCAGCGGCGAGACGACGCTCGAGCTTGGCAAGCCGGGCGGACCGCTCGAGGACATTTCCGCGCCTGACGAGCTGTGGGAGAAGACCAGGCCAAACAACATGTGGGCGCGCTCGTTTGTGCGGCTGTTGCGCGAGATGGTGGAGGTGATCCGCGGCGGCACTCCCCAGGGCGAGCCGGCTACATTCCGCGACGGCTGGCAGGTGCAGCGCGTGCTGGACGCAGTCCGCGGCGGGCGAGGGGTGCAGTTAGATTGAGCGCTGTGGAACAAACCTATTTCCGCAAAGGATTCGGCCTCAAGGGCGCGATCGAAGGCGCGCTGAGTGCGGACTACCACAGCCGCGTGGTCGATCTCATTCGCGCGTCGGGCTACGCGCTCGAGGTGGGCGACCTGACGTTCCGTCTCGCGGGCGAGTTCGGGTTCTGCTACGGCGTGGACCGCGCCGTCGAATACGCGTACGAAACGCGCACCAAGTTTCCCGCGAAGCGCACCTTCCTGGTTGGCGAGATTATCCACAATCCGCACGTAAACCAGAAACTGGCCGCGATGGGCGTCCAATTTCTGCACCGGCCGGAGGGCCGCGACGACGAGTTCGACTTCAGCGCGGTCACCACGGACGACGTCGTCATTCTCCCCGCGTTCGGCGTGACGGTGCGCGACTTCGAGCGGCTGCGCGCGATCGGCTGCGTGCTCGTCGACACGACGTGCGGGTCGGTGCTGAACGTATGGAAACGCGTCGAGTCGTACGCGCGCGACGGCTTTACCGCGCTGATCCACGGCAAGAACTATCACGAGGAGACGAAGGCCACCTCGAGCCAGGTGAACAAGTATCCCGGTGGCAAATACCTCGTCGTGCGCGACATGAGCGAGGCCCGCGGCGTCTGCGAGTACATCGAGGGACGGGGGACGAGGGACGAGTTTCTGCAACAGTTCAAAGACAAAATGACCCCGGGCTTCGATCCAGACCGCGACCTGCAACGCGTCGGCGTCGCGAATCAGACGACGATGCTCTCGGGGGAATCGCTCGCCATTGCGGGTGAGGTCGGCAAGAGCATGGCGCGGCGCTGGGGAGACGCCGCCCTCGGCGAGCATTTCCGCACGTTCGATACGATCTGTTCAGCGACGCAGGAGCGGCAGGACGCCGTGCTCAAGCTCATCGCCGAGCCGCTCGATATGATGGTCGTGATCGGGGGCTACAACTCGAGCAACACGACACACCTTGCCGCCATCTGCAACGAGAAGGTTCCAACGTACCATATCGAAGACGCCGCGTGCATCGATGTGGCCGATGGCAGCATTCGGTATCGGCCGGTCGGCGTCCACTCGACTGAAGCACGGCGCGAGCGCTGGCTGCCTGAGGGGCGGCTGACGATCGGCATCACCGCGGGAGCCTCGACGCCGAACAACAAAATCGGAGAAACGATCGAGCGGATTGCCAGGCTGCGCGCCGAATCGCTGCCGGTAGCCTGATGGCAGCCATCCGATAGAGTTTCGGTTATATTTCGGGTCTTATGTCGCTGTCCCGCTTTCATCCCGTCATCGAACGCTGGTTCTCCAACCGGTTCGCCGAGCCGACTGAACCGCAGCGCCGCGCCTGGCCGGTCATTCAGCACGGCGACGACGTCCTCATTGCGGCGCCGACTGGCTCCGGGAAGACGTTCGCCGCGTTCTTGTCGGCCATCGACGGACTGCTCCGCCAGGGTCTGAACGGCGAGCTGCGCGATGAGATGCAGGTCGTCTACGTCTCGCCTCTCAAGGCGCTGTCGAATGACGTCCAGAAGAACCTGTCCGAGCCCCTGGCGGAAATCCGCGCGTCGCTGGAAGAGCAGGGCCTGCCCGACGTCGCGGTGCGGACGTTGGTCCGCACGGGCGACACACCGCAGTCGGAGCGGCAGGCCATGCTCAAGCAGCCGCCCCACATCCTCGTCACCACGCCGGAATCGCTGTACCTGATTCTTACGTCCGAGCGCGCCCGGGAGATGCTGCGGTCGGTTCGGACGGTGATCGTGGACGAGATCCATGCCGTCGCCCGCGACAAACGGGGCAGCCATCTCGCGCTCTCGCTGGCTCGGCTCGACGCGCTCATCGGCAAACGGCCGCAGCGCATCGGGCTCTCCGCGACGCAACGGCCGATCGAAGAGATCGCCCAGTTCCTCGTGGGGACCGGCCAGCCGCTGCCCACGATCGTGGACGCGGGCCATATCCGGTCCCTCGATGTCGGTTTGGAGATCCCGTCGTCGCCGCTCGAGGCGGTGATGTCGGCGGAGGTGTGGGAAGAGGTCAACACGCGGATCGCCGAGCTGATCTCGCAGCACCGCACGACGCTCGTGTTCGTGAACACGCGGCGGCTGTGCGAGCGACTCACGATGCATCTGTCGGAGCGGCTCGGCGCCGATCGCGTCACGAGCCATCATGGCAGCTTGTCGCGCGAGAAGCGGTTCGAGGCGGAGGAGCGGCTCAAGCGGGGCGAGTTGCAGGCGCTCGTCGCGACAGCCTCATTGGAGCTCGGCATTGATATCGGCAGCGTGGACCTCGTCATTCAGGTCGGGTCGACGCGATCGATCGCGACGCTGCTGCAGCGCGTGGGCAGGGCGGGGCACCGGCTCGGCGCCATCCCCAAAGGCCGCGTCTTCCCACTGTCGCGAGACGAGCTGATCGAATGCGCTGCCATGCTGCGCGCGACCCGCGAGGGACGCCTCGATCGACTCATCATTCCGGACAAGCCGCTCGATATCCTGGCGCAACAGATCGTCGCCGCAGCCGCCGGCGAGGAGTGGGATGAGGACGCGCTCTACGAGCGGATTCGCTCGGCCTACCCCTATCGCGCGCTGACACGCAAAGAATTCGATGACGTCGTGCAGATGCTCGCCGAGGGCTTTACGACCCGGCGGGGGCGCCGCAGCGCGCACATCCATTACGACGGCATCAACAAGAAACTCAAGGGTCGCCGCGGCGCGCGGATTGCCGCGATCACCTCGGGCGGCGCAATCCCGGATCTCGGCGACTACCGCGTGATCCTCGAGCCGACGGAGACCTTCGTCGGAACGCTCAACGAGGACTTCGCGATCGAGAGCACGCCGGGCGATATCTTCCAGCTCGGCAACACCTCCTACCAGATCGTGAAAGTCGAATCCGGACAGGTGCGCGTGGCCGACGCCAAAGGCCAGCCGCCGACGCTCCCGTTCTGGTTGGGCGAAGCCCCGGGCCGTACGAACGAGCTGTCGGAAGAGGTCTCCCGGCTGCGTCAGGACATCGCCGACCGGCTGGATGACCAGGCGGCGGCGATCCGGTGGCTGGTCGACACGATTGGAATGAACGAGGCGGGCGCCCGCACCATCGTCGAGTATCTCGCGGCGACGCGCGTCATCCTGGGCACCATTCCCACCCAGAAATGCCTGGTGCTGGAGCGCTTCTTCGACGAAGCGGGTGGGATGCAGCTCGTGCTGCACGCGCCCTTCGGCAGCCGCATCAACCGGGCCTGGGGCCTCGCGCTGCGCAAGCGGTTCTGCCGTAGCTTCAACTTCGAGCTGCAGGCCGCGGCGACTGAGGATGCGATCATCTTGTCGCTCGGACCGCAGCACAGCTTCCCACTCGAAGACGTCTTCCAGTATCTGAAGCCGGCGACTGCGGAGCACCTCTTGGTGCAGGCGATGCTCGATGCCCCGGTGTTCGGGACGCGCTGGCGCTGGAACGCGACGCGGGCGCTCGCCGTGCTGCGATTCCGCGGCGGCAGGAAAGTGCCGACGCCGCTGCAGCGCATGGAAGCCGAAGACCTCGTCGCCGCGGTGTTCCCCGATCAGCTCGCCTGCCCCGAAAACCTCGTGGGCGACCGCGAGATTCCCGACCACCCGCTCGTGAATCAGACGATCGCCGACTGCCTGCTCGAGGCGATGGATTTCCCCGGACTGAAGCGCGTGCTGGAAGGGATGGATGCGGGCGCGTTCACATTGATCGCGCGCGACACGACCGAGCCGTCGCCGCTCTGTCATGAAGTGCTGAACGCGCGGCCCTACGCCTTCCTCGACGACGCGCCGCTCGAGGAGCGCCGCACACCGGCAGTGATCACCCGCCGCGGGCTGGATGTGAAGACGGCCGACGAATTCGGAAAACTCGATCAGGCAGCCATCGACCTGGTGCGCGAGCAAGCGTGGCCCGATCCCGAAACGGCGGATGAGCTCCACGACGCGCTGCTCATCATGGGCGCCGTGCCGAGCGTCGAGGCCGGCACCCACGCATCGTGGAAGGACAAGTACGATGGCCTGGCGAATACCGGCCGCGTGACGACTGTAGACGGGCGGCTGTGGGTTGCCACCGAGCGGCTGCCGCTCGTTCAGGCCGCGTTCCCGGGAGCCGCCCACGAGCCGGCGGTGACGCCGCCCGAGCGCGAGCAGGCGAAGGCCTGGAGCAGGGAAGATGCCATTCGCGAGCTGGTGCGGGGTCGTCTGGAAGTCGTTGGACCAACAACTGTCGCTGATGTCGCTGAAGCCCTCGGGCTGCCGGGTGGGGACGTGGACCTCGCGCTGGCGGCGCTCGAGCACGAAGGGTTCGCGCTGCGCGGGCGGTTTTCCTCGGGGGTCGACGGGACCGAATGGTGCGAGCGACGGCTGCTGGCTCGCATCCATCGCTACACCCTCGACCGGCTGCGCCGGGAGATCGAGCCTGTCACCGCCGCTGATTTCCTGCGCTTCCTCTTCAAATGGCAGCGCGTCGCAACCGGATCGCGCGCCGAGGGGCCGGAGGGTCTCGCGGCGGTTCTCGAGGTGCTCGACGGCTATGAGCTGGCCGCCGGGGCATGGGAGTCCGAGGTCCTGCCGGCGCGAATGACCGACTACGATCCGCTGTGGCTCGACGGGCTGTGTCTCTCGGGTGAGATCGCGTGGGGACGGCTAACCGCAATTCGGAATGCGGAAGTCGGAATGCGAAATCGCAAGGTCGGGCCTGTCCGCTCCACGCCGATCGCGTTGTTCCGGCGCGAGCGAGGGGAGATCTGGAGAGCGGGGAGTCCGGATGTGGATGCCGCGACGCTGCCGCTCTCGTCCACCGGTAAGGCGTTGCTCGCGGCGTTCGAGTCGCGCGGCGCGCTGTTCTTCGGGGATCTGGTCAACGCGACGGGCTTGTTGCGAACCGAAGTCGAGAAGGGGCTCGCTGAGCTGGTCGCGTGGGGACTGGTTACATCGGACAGCTTCGCCGGCATGCGGGCGCTGTTGGTGCCCTCCGATCGCCGGCGGCCGCTGGGCGGCGGCTATCGGCGCCGCGGCCGGATCGCGCCGTTTGGGGTCGAGACGGCGGGGCGCTGGGCGCGCACACACGGTCGACCGCCGGTTCCGGAGGAACAGGTCGCCGAGGCGATCGCCTGGCAGCTGCTGCGGCGCTACGGCGTGGTGTTCCGCCGTCTCGTGCAGCGCGAGACGCTGCTCGCGCCCTGGCGCGACATTCTGCGCGTCTACCGCAGGCTGGAAGCCCGCGGGGAGATCCGCGGGGGGCGGTTCGTCGGAGGATTCTCCGGCGAGCAGTACGCGTTGCCGGAAGCGATTGGGCTGCTGCGGGCGACTCGCCGCGAACAGGGAGAAGGCGAGCTGGTTGCCGTGAGCGGCGCCGATCCGCTGAACCTCGTCGGCATACTGACCCCCGACGACGCGGTCCCCGCGATCACCACGAACCGCGTCCTGTACCGCGACGGCGTGCCGATTGTGGTGAAGGAAGGAGAGGGGAAGGGCGAGCGGTTCCTGGTGGATGTCCCAGCCGAAGAGCGCGACATCCTGCGCGGCGCGCTGCTGCGGCGCCGGCCGGCGCCGCTGGTGCGCACCTACCTCGGCAAGAGCAAAGCGGCCGGCTAGGCCTTCAGTTTTTCGAGGTACTTGCTGCGCAGCTTCGCGACCTTGGGAGCGATGACCGCGCGGCAGTAGGGCTGGTTCTGGTTCCTTCTGTAGTACTCCCGGTGGTACTCCTCGGCGGGATAAAACGCCTTCAGCGGCTCGATCTTCGTCACGATCGGGTCGTCGAAGACGTGCTCGGCTTCCAGCTCGCGCACGAGGTCTTCAGCGGTGCGGCGCTGCTCGTCGTCGTGATAGAAGATGGCCGAGCGATACTGCGTGCCGACATCGCCGCCCTGGCGGTCGAGGGTCGTCGGGTCGTGGAGCGTAAAGAACACGCCGAGCAAGTCTCGGAAGGACAACTCGTCCGCATCGAACGTCACCTGCACGACCTCGGCGTGCCCCGTCGTGCCGGTGCACACCGCCTCATAGCTCGGATCGGGCACGTGGCCGCCGGAATAGCCCGACGAGACTTTGGTGACGCCGCGCAGCTGCTCGAAGACCGCCTCGAGGCACCAGAAGCACCCACCGGCGAGTGTAGCGACCTGAGTTCTCATGCTTTCATTCTCGCCGGGCTGTCAAGCGGATGGAGTCCGCCAGGCTGCGCAGAAACGGCGCGAACTCGACGCCCCGAGCCCGCAGCTCCTGATAGTGACTGAGGGCTGTGTCCAAGGCAGCCGCGGCCCGCGCGTCACGTTTGAGGTGCCACGCAATCCCCCGCACGAGCTCCGCGTAGACCCGAATCGCGGGCGTAGCGCCGGCCGCCGGATCGAGCGCCTCTTGGAGCAAGGCCAGCGCGCTGTCCGGGCGGTTCGCTCGCAGCTGGGTGCGGGCGAGGTCGATGACGCGGACGGGATCCCGCGGCGCCGGCGGTGTGAGCTTGAAGTGGTAGGCCACGATGCTCCGCACCGGCTTTCCAGCGATGCGCGCGGGGCTGAACGCCGCCGCGGTCATCATTTGCTTGAGCGGTTGGATGAAGGCGGAATCCGGTGTGGCGAGTATTTCGATGTCGTTCTCGTCCACGCGACCCAGCGTATCCACGATCATGCGCACCAGCGCGTCGCCGGCCACGCGCCGGCGGCGCAGCTCGGGCGGATAGATCAACGTCGGTCCGGCCAGCCTCCGCGCCGGCTGATCGAGATCGCCGGCGTGGAAGATCCGAATCGCGCGGAACTCCCTGTCGAACACACTCGCCAGCCCTGGGGAAATCGTGTCGAGACCACGAACGCCGGGATCGGGATAGAGCGCGAGGGCCCGCCGGAAGCTCACCCGCGCGAGCTGGCCATGGCCGCGTTGGTATTCGAGCACACCCCGCCAGACGTAGGTCCACGAGCTGTCCATGATGTAGGGGGCGCTCTCCAGCGCCTCCGACAACGCGGCGTCGGCGCTGTCCCATTGCCGCGCGGCGATGTGCTCACGGGCCGCGGCAAGGAGTTGCGCGCTGCGACTCTGCGCGGCGAGGGCGGGTGTAAGGGCGACGAGGATGCAGCAGCACCGCAGACGACGGAGGGGCTTCATTCTCGCCCAGGCGTCAATAGGGGGCAAACGTGATTGCCTGACGAATCGTCACACGCGTGGCGCGGCCGTGGGCGCGCGCGGGACGATAGGAGGCGGCCAGAACGACGCGTTTCGACTCGGCATCGAACACCGGATTCGGCGTCTGCACGACCTTCACGGTCGCGGGTAGCACGTGGCCCGTCGTATCGAGCGTCGCTTCCACAATGACGGTGCCCCCCACGCGTAGCGCCTGCATCTCGGGCGCGTAACGGATCGGAGGGTGCGTGATAAGCACCGGCGGTTCATCCGCGTCGCCGACGACGGTCGGCGCGCCAAATGGCGCCGCACGAGCTGCCGGCGCCGGCGCGCCACGGCGGCTTATTCTGATCGAGTCCGCCAGGCGCTTGAGGAACGGCGCCAGGTCGACGCCGCTCGCCGTCAAGTCGCGATAGCCCGCTAGCCCAGCGTCGAACGAGAGATCCGCCAGGCTGTCCAGCCGCCGCGCGCGCAGGGCGAGGCCGCGCACGAGTTGAGCATATACGCGCTCGCCCGGCGTTGCCTGATTGATGCTGTCGAGCGCCTCCGCGGTCAGGGCGAGCGCGCTGTCGGCGTGATGAGCGCGCAACTGGTCGCGCGCCGCGCCGACCAATCCGGTCGGGCTTCTCGGCGCCGGCGGCGTCAAGGTGAAATTGAGATCGACTCGACTGCGGACAGCGTGGCCCTTGGCGCGGCCGGGCGTGAAGGTGGCGCCGAGCATCATGCGGCGGAGCGGCTCGATGAATGCAGAATCGGGGACATCGAGGACGCGAAAACTCTCACCCTCGACGTGGCCGGACGTATCGACGGTCGCGATCACGACGGCGTGACCAGCCACCCGACGGCGCCGCAGCTCCGGCGGGTAGACGAGCGCTGGACCGGACTGCCACGCCGCGGGCGCGTCCAACTCGCTCGCGGCATAGACGCGTTGACCTCGCAGCTCGGTTTCGAAGACCTCGCCGAGTCCCGGCGCAACCTGGTCAAGCCCGTTGACCTGTAGCGTCGGATACAGCATCAGCGCGCTGCGGAAGCTAAGCCGGGCGAGACTGTCGCTGCCGCGCTGATGCTCGAGAATGGCGCGCCACACGAACACGTGCACGCTGTCCATCAGATATGCGGCGGAGTCGAGCGCGCGGCTCAATGTGGTGTCGGCTTGAGAGAACTGACGCGCGGTGATGTACGCACGAGCAAGGGCGATGCGCGCATCGGTGCGATTCTGGGCTGCAAGAGCCGGCGCGAGGACGAGAAACGCAGCGAGGGAAAGGCGGCGCAACACGGTACCTATTTCGCCCGAGGGCGGCGGTGCGTCAACCCCTGCGAGCGCTCAATGCGTCATAATGAAGCGCGCGACCACCTGATTGAAATACGCGGCGTTGCCGGCCGGAGGCGGATGGCCCACGCCGGGGATCACCACGGTCGTGTCGCTCCGCAGGCAACGGGCGAGCTCGTCGCTGATCAGCTGGAACATGCGCGGGCTGCGCTCGCCGCGCACGAGGAGCACCGGCGTCGTGATCCGTCCGAGCTCGGCGCAGCTGACCGTCGGAAAATAGTCGGCGCGCTCGGCGAGCATTTCGTGGCGCATCTCGAAGGCGTGCGCCAGCAGGTCGGCCCGGGCCGCCGCGGGAAGACGGTCGAAGGATCCCCGCCCCGCGGTCGCGTCGACAAAGTACCGCAGCCCCGCGACCGAGTCGCCGCGCGCGAATGCGGCGCGCGCCGGATCCAGGGCGTTCAGATAGAACGCGCGGCGCGCCGAATCGCCCGCTTCCGAGCCGGTCAGGAGCGAAAAAATCGGCGGCTCGGCGAGCACCAGCGAACGCACGAGCTGGGGGTGATCACGGGCCAGCTGGAGCGCGGTGTACGCGCCGAAGGATGAGCCCACGATGTGCGCCGGCGCGATGTCGAGTGTCAGCAGCAACGCAGCGAGATCTTCGGCGTGCAGCTTGGGGGAGTACGTCTGGTTGTCGTTGCGCTGCGGATTGGGGGGGTGATAGCGACGGCTGTACACCAGGACGCGAAACCGCTGCGCGAAGGCGGTCTCCTGCCCCGTCCATGACTTCAAGTCACCCAGCGTGCCGTGGACGAACACGACCGGGATTGCACCGCTGTCACCAATCAGCCGATAGGTGAGACGGGTGCCGTTGACGTCGATCGCGTGCAGCGTGCGATCGAAGGTCCGCAGCGCCGGAGCGGGCGCCGCCCCCGGTGCTTTCTCCGGACCGGGCTTGCCGCCACAGGCCACGACGAGCAGGCAGCACAGCGCGATTCGCATGGCTACAGGATGTGGTGCCGATTCCCAAAATGCCATTAGCTGACCAGCCAGGCCGCCGCGGCGGCCACTTTCTGCTCGGCACGCCACCGGCCGACGTCTGCACCCAGGGCGGCGACCTGGGCCTTCGCCTGGCGCGGCGAACGGCGGAGGGCTTTGGCTAGCAGATCGTAGACTTCGCGCTCGAGCACCACGCGAACGGTCACGCCGCACTGCTCCAGGCCAGCGACGAGCACGGTGCGGA
>DASYRZ010000085.1:0-2909 GCA_036003865.1 Gemmatimonadales bacterium
GCGCGGCAAGCAGCTGCGCGATGCGCTCGAGGAATTCAAGAAGCGCTTCGCGTTCATCGGCGACGTCCGCGGCATGGGGTTGATGCAGGGGATCGAATTCGTCGAAGACCGAAAGACGAAAGAACCCTCGCCCAAGAAGACCATCGCCTTCCTCGAGGCCGCCAAGCAGCAGGGCCTGCTGATCGGGAAAGGGGGCCTCTACGGCAACGTGATCCGCATCGCGCCATCGATGTTGATCACCACGTCGGAGATCGCCGACGGCTGCAAGCGGATGGAGCGCGCGTTGGCGGAGGTTAAATGACCCGGCTGAGAGCCCGGGCGCTTTTAGCGCGCGTCAACGTATGACGCTGCCAGCTCGCACCCGGCTCGCCAACGAGGATCTGCTCCCGGTACCGCCGGAGCGGCGCACCTGGAACTGGTGGCACATCGCCTCGCTGTGGATCGGGATGGCGATCTGCATTCCCACCTACACCCTCGCGTCCGGTCTCGTCGATCAGGGATGGACGTGGCAGGCCGCCGTCGGCGCGGTGGTGCTGGGCAACCTGGTCGTGCTGCTGCCCATCGCGCTCAACTCGCACGCCGGTACGCGCTACGGCATCCCCTTCCCCGTGCTCGCCCGCGCCTCGTTCGGCGTCCTCGGCGCCAACATCCCCGCGATCCTGCGCGGGCTCGTGGCGTGCGGCTGGTTCGGCATCCAGACGTGGATCGGCGGCTGGGCGATCTATAAGCTCATCGAGGTGATCTGGCCCGGGATCGCGACGTTGCCGCAAATCCTGCCGGCCTTCGTCGGCCTCAACACCGGCGAGTTCCTCTGCTTCATGCTGTTCTGGGCGATGAATGTCTGGATCGTGTTGCGCGGGATGGACTCGATCAAGTTCCTGGAGACCTGGGGCTCCCCGTTCTTGCTCGCCGTTGGCGCGGCATTGTTCATCTGGGCGTGGGTACGCGCCGGGGGTCTCAGCCCGATGCTCGCGAACCCGGCCACGAGTCTTGCCGACGTGCCGACGGGCGGCGTGTTTGGCGCCGGGCTGACGTCCGCGGTCGCGTTCTGGGGGACAATGGCGCTCTCCATACCCGACTTCTCCCGCTATGCGCGCAGTCAGCGCGATCAGATCGTCGGCCAGGCGGTGGGGTTGCCGGGGACCATGGCCCTGTTTGCGTTCATCGGCGCCGCGGTGACGAATGCCACCGTGGTGATTTTCGGGACCCGGATCGCCGACCCGGTGGCGCTGCTGGCCCGCATCGGCGGACCATTCATGATCATGCTGTCGATGGCGGGCCTCATCGTCGCGACGCTCACGACCAACATCGCCGCCAACATCGTCGCGCCGGCAAACGCGTTCTCCAACATCGCACCGCACAAGATCAGCTTCAAACAGGGTGCGGGTGTAACTGCGATCATCGGGATCGTGATGATGCCGTGGCGTCTCTACAACGATGCCGCCGCCTACGTCTTCACCTGGCTGATCGGCTACGGCGCGCTGCTCGGCCCAGTGGCCGGGATCATGATCGCCGACTACTTCGTCGTGCGGCGCGGCGTGGTCGTGGTGAACGACCTCTACAAGCGCCAAGGCGTCTACGAGTACTCGCGCGGCTTCAATTGGCTCGCGATCATCGCGCTGGTGGTGGGTGTCGCGCCGAGCCTGCCCGGATTCATCGCGGCGTTGCGCGGCACGCCGGCGACGGGCGTGTTCGGCGGGATCTACAACTGGGCCTGGTTTGCCGGGTTTGGCATCTCCGCCGTCATCTACGTGGTCGGAATGCACGTGGGAGCAGGGATCAGGGAGCGGGGAGCGGTCAGTGTCGGCACCTAACCTGCTAACTGACGAGCAACTCGCCGCCAATTTCGGCGACATCGCGCCGCCGCTCACGAACGACGCCGCGCTGCTCGAAGCGAACAAGTGCCTGTTCTGCCACGACGCGCCGTGCACGATCGCCTGCCCCACGCACATCGACGTCCCGGCCTTCATCAAGAAGATCGCGACCGGCAACCTGCGCGGTTCGGCGCGCGTGATTCTCGAGGCAAACCCGTTTGGACATTCCTGCGCGCGCGCCTGTCCGGTCGAAGTGCTGTGCGAGGGCGCGTGCGTCCTCAACGACCGCGATGAGCAGCCGATCAAGATTGCACTGCTGCAGCGTCACGCGACCGATTACGTGCTCGAGCGGAAGCTCAAGCTGTTCGATCCAGGACCGCAAACCGGACAGCGCGTAGCGATAATTGGTGCGGGTCCCGCCGGCCTCGCGTGCGCGCGCGACCTGCGGCGCGCTGGCCACGCCGTCACCGTGTTCGAGGCCAAGGACCAGCCGGGCGGCCTCAACACCTACGGCATTGCCGAATACAAGCTCAAGGCCGACGTCGCGCTCGCCGAAGTGCAAGACATCCTCGACCTGGGAGTCGAGCTCAAGACCGGTGTGACCGTCGAATCGCTCGAGCCGCTCCTCGCCGAGTATGACGCCGTGTTCGTGGGGGTCGGGCTGGGCAGAACGAAGCGCCTCGGCATCCCCGGCGAAGACCTGCCCGGTGTGATCGACGCCCTCACGTTCATCGAGCACCTGAAGACGCATCCGTATCGGGATACGGCGGTAGGCCGGAACGTCGTGGTGATCGGCGCGGGCAACACCGCGATCGACGCGGTCACGCAGGCCAAGCGGCTTGGCGCGGCTGCCGCCACGATCGTCTACCGGCGCGGCGAGAGCGACATGCCGTGCTATCACTATGAGTATGAGCTGGCCAAGCGCGACGGGTGTGGCTTCCGCTTCAACGCGGCGCCACAGCGCATCATTGCAAACGGATCGGGTAGGGTCGCGGGACTCGAGGTGCGATCGGCCAGCGGCAGCGAGACCATTCCGTGCGACATGGTGATCGTGGCGATTGGCCAGGGCTCTCGGACCGAGCTCACCTGGTCGAA
>DASYRZ010000086.1:0-2150 GCA_036003865.1 Gemmatimonadales bacterium
CACGAGGGCCTCCATGCGCGCAAGCTCCGCCGGAGTGGCCTTGCGGTCCTCGTCCCCGATGACCGCACGGCGCAGCTGCGTCGCGCCGACAAACGTCGCGATGTTGATCGTCGGCGGCGTGCGCTCCAGGCGGCGGAAGTAACCTTCGAGGTCGCGCCAATCGACCGTGAGTCCATAGCGGCGGTTGTACGCCGAGTCGAGCGCGATCAGCCGGTCGGTGAGCGGCGCCGGAGATTCGCCTTCCCCCGTCACTTCCGTGGTGATTCCCTGCGTCACCTTACTGAGCACGCGGTTGTCGATCAGGGCGTTCGTCTCCGACTGACCCAGCATGTCGATGAATCCCGGCGCGACGACGAGGCCGGCCAGGTCGATCGTATCGCGTGCCTGCGCGCCGCCGAGGTATCCCACCGCGGCGATGCGGTCGCCGTTGACGGCGACATCACCGGCGTAGCGCGGGTTGCCGCTGCCGTCCACGATCCAGCCGCCCTTGAGAATCAGGTCAAACGGGCCATCGCTCCGGGCCGGGGTGCCGATGGCGCAGGCGGCGACAAATAAGAGGAGGAGAAGTCGGGGTTTCATTTCCATGTGGCTCTCAGGGAATCAGGCCGGATGATCCGGCCGCGTATCATGACCATCGCGATGTTGCGCGTGGCCGCGATGTTGCGAGTAGGATCGCCATTGACGACGACGAGGTCCGCGACTTTCCCGGCGGTGAGCAGCCCCAGGGAATCAGCCTGGAGCAGCTGGGCGCCGCGGCGCGTGGCTGCGGTGATCGCCTCGAGCGGGCTCAGGCCGGCCCCCACGAGCAGCGCCATCTCTTCGTGGAGGGAATAGCCGGGGATGAGCAGCTGGTTCGCGGCGTCGGACCCCGCCGCGATCGCGCCGCCGGCGCGCTTGTACTCCCGCACGAACTGGTCCTGACGCTTGCGGGAGCGACGGAATGCCTCGAAGTCGCCCGAGCGCCATCCCGTGCGCCGCAGCAGGCTCGGCACGCTGCGCACGCTGTGCGCGTTGTTCGGCACGTCTTCCATGCCGGGTCTGGTCAACAGAATCGGATTGTCGAGCCGCGACAGCATGTCGTGGACCACCAGCGTAGGCACGATCGCCACCTTCGTCTGCGCGAGCGCGCGCGCCGTGCGCGCCACCGCGCTGGAATCGAGACCGGCCCACCCTTTTTCTTCTGTCGTCCAGCCCGTGAGAAAGTTGTTGTGCGCACTGGCGTACAGCGGATTGCCGGTGGCAGCCTGGACCACGCCCGCCATGTGCTCGATCGACACCACGCCCACGCGAGCCGCCGTCAGCGCGTCCGTCTTGCCCAGATGCGCGGCGACCGGCAGACGCAGCTTCTCGGCCTCGTCGATCAACGGCCGCAGCAGCGCGGGGGTGATCTTCGTGTAGATCTTGAGATAGTCCACGCCGGCGACGGCATGCTGATCGACGGCGCGACGGGCCTGGTCGCCGCTCGAGACGCCGGTCGCGTTGGGATACGTCGTCGGCACGCCATCGATCATCGCGCCCGCGCTGAACATGCGCGGCCCGATGATCGAGCCGAGGTTCATGTCGTTCTTGAGCGCCAGCACGGAGTCATTGCCGCCATGCAGATCGCGCACGGTGGTGACGCCCCAGGCGATGTACCGACCCGCCGCCCAACGCTCCACGTGCGCGTGCGCGTCGATCAGCCCCGGGATAATCGTCTTGCCAACGAGGTTGATGCGCTGGGCGTTTCGCGGAATGGTGATTGCGTTGACGCGAGCGATGGCTTCGATGTGACCATTCCGGATGATGATCACCGCGTCCGTTTTCGGCGCTCCGCCCGCCCCATCGATCAGCGTCGCTCCTTCGAGCGCGATCACCCGATCTTTCGATCCGAATTTGCTGCAGCCCGCCAGCAGCACCAGCACGAACACGACGGCCGTCCGGCCGTCCGGCCGTCTGGCCGTCATTTAGGATCGCTCGCCGTGTGATCGTGCAGGATCCGCCAGCGCTCGCCCTGCCTCTGCAGGACGAGGGTGAACGGCCCGCTGGCCACAACGGAGTCACGACGCGACAGCTTGAACCGGGCAGTGGCGTACGCGAGATCGGGCGTCAGCAGGCGGACGCGCAGCTCGTCGAACGAAAGCGAGTCGCGGGATTTTCCGGGCGCGAAGTAG
>DASYRZ010000087.1:0-3658 GCA_036003865.1 Gemmatimonadales bacterium
AGGTGGTGAGAGATCGGTCCAAATCGCGCAGAGTTGCGTTGCGAGGAGTTGGAGAGCGGCCGGGTCGATTCCGGTGATCTCAATACCACGAGCCACTTCAGCGCAGTTTCACAGGCAAAGTTCTTTGGAGCAGCTCCGTGCGCGGTAGGAGCGCTCGATCAGCTTGACGGAGTCGATGATCGTGCCGTCGAGGTCAAAGAGGAAGCTTGTGAGGGACACGATCGCCAATCTATCCTGCTGGGCCACGTTCGGGCGATGGAGGGTGCGATCTGCTTCCACGCGCCGGCTAGATTGGGATCTGTCAAGCATAATTCCACGGATCCGCGGGAGAAGCCAACTTTGTGATGTGAAATGCTGATCTTGCCGTTGTGGCGGGGAAATTCCTAAGCCTTGCCGCGTACCGTTTTCTCGTAAGCGACATCAAAACAACGCAATTCTTGGCCTCTGACTGCACGGGACCGTTATATTGAGTACCGGAAAGACGAACGCGCCCGGCTGTAACCGGACGCGCTCGCAGGAACCCCGCAGTGGGGTCCCGCCCATTGGACTGGGTGCCCGTAACTTCTCGTGCATGGCTTAGCGCGTCAAGGATGGGGCTTCCGGGCGAGGACGACCTGCTGAGGGGCAGGCGTCCTTTTTTGTTGCTCGGAGGTTCTATGGACCCCTAAAACTCACCCTAAGGAATGACCTATCGATCGTGAACTGTTTGACCCATAACATACACATCACGGGACACGACAGTGCCCTAGGAGTCGAAATGAAACTTCAAACTGCTATTCTCGCCGACTATGTCGCTGATTTCGGCGGCAAGATGATGATCTGTGGCACATTCGATGTGATTTTTTCGCCCAACCTACCGGCCGTACTTCCTGCTGGCGGGCTCGCCCTTCGACTCGAGGCGAGTCATGGAGAGGTGGGCAATCACAGCATCACTATCACTCTACGTGATGAGGACGGCAAGCAAGTTGGACCGAAGCTCGAAGGCGAGATGAATATCGCACCGGGGCGCTTCGTAAAAAATGTGGCGCCAACTGCGCAGGTTGCTCTGATGTTTTCGGGCCTGCAGTTCGCTCGCTACGGTACATACGAATTTGAAGTTCTCGTTGATGGCCGGCACGTAGGTGACGTACCGCTTCACGTCGTGCAGCAGCAGTCGGCTGTCCGGGCCGCATAGGTTCGTCCACGCGGGTTAGGAGGGGGAATGGAGATCGTTCCCCCTTCTCTTCGGGGTCAACTTAGAACGCGTAACAGGTTAGCGCATTACTGGAGGCGTAGCAGAATCCGGCTACGTCTATAGGATCAATAGCACGATGCACTCTCCGTTCTCGACTGCGCCCGACAGGTGTTCAGCCAATACGGCGCTCTACGACAGTTCGTCTTACCCATCCTCGGATTCGACCGTTAGCCCTTCCGACGTGATCGCTTCGTCCGCTGACGACTTCACGGCCATATGATTGTAGCGTGCACAAGACGCGGACGATCGTCATCCTGGCCGTAATGCTGGTGGTGGCGATCGCGGGTCTGTACTACGGGCTGCGCTGGTTCGGCCGCGAGCTGCGCGATAAGCCGTACGTCGCCAACGTGCAGGGTCAGCTACGCTCGCTCGCCGCTGCCCAAGAGGCGTACCGTCGAGACAGTCTTTCCTACACGAGCGAAGTCGCGCGCGTATGGCATCCGAGCTCAGAGACTCAGGGTGTGGAAGTACGCATTCTCGATGCTGGAGCAGACGGCTTTTTGGCCGAAGGCCGACACGATGCCTGGGCCGGCCGGTGCGTGATTGCGGTGGGCCGCTATGCCGGCGATAGCCTGCCGGCTGGTGAGCCGATCTGCTTCTGGAATTGAGCGCTGGGCCCGAGAACCATGAGCGCCGCTACGAGCTCAACGGTACCAGGCGACTCTCCCATTTCCGCTTGCGGCAGTTTCTGATGCCAGCTCAACAGGTCCGTCACCACTAACGGGTCCCGCCGCGACAGCAGATCCTCGAGCAACAACTCCTCCCCCGCAGTCATTCCCGATGCCAGCCGCGTCACCACCGTATCGAGCGCGGTGAGCTGCTCGCCATCGCCTCGCCGGGCGGCGCGCCGCGCGGCTGACAACACCCAAGGAATCAGGCGGCGTGCAAAACGGTCCCGATCCGACGCGCGCCAGCGCGCATCTTGAACGGCTGCAAGGCGCGATCGGATCAGCGGTAGGGCGAGATCGATGGCCTCTCGGAGAGTCGGACGATCGAGGGGCGCCGCCGCCGCGACTCCAGACAGAGCAAGGATTCGAGCTGCGGCTGCCGGATGTGTTCGGGCGACACCCCCTTCCACAACAATCGTCTCCACCAGATTCGCGATGCGCACAACCAAAACCGTACACGGCGACTCGCCCACCACTGCCGCGCAGGACCCTCGCGGCGCCGCCAGTGGTGAGGTCGCGAGCGTTGCCAGTTGGTCACACCAATCCAGACGGCCGTTGGCTCCAGCGACCCGTTGCGCGCCAACCTTCGTTGCCAGGCGCTCCTCGATCTGCAGCGCTCGAGCCAGGGATGGTGGCGGCAGGAACGTGAATGTCGCGATCGAGCGATGCAGCGAGCCGAGCCGATCGATACGGCCGACGCGCTGAGCAAGGCGAGCCGGACTCCAGGGCAGATCGTAGTGGACGACGCGCTCCGCGTCCTGGAGGTTGAGGCCCTCACTCAGCAAGTCCGTGGCAATGAGGACGTCGGTCTCTAACGCAGGCGGCGGTTGCGGCCCTCCCTGGGCCCGCGGCGCGAAAGCGCGCAAGACATCCCGGCGCGCCGCATCCCCCGTCGCAAAGCGCCCAACGTGTCCGAACACGGCGGCCACTCGCCGGTGCCGGAGTCGTTGCAGGAGATATCGAGCGGTTGGCTGCGCGTCGGTGAAGACGATCGTCTTACCGGGTCGGGCGGCAAGCAGCCGCTCCAATGCATCGGCCTTGCCGTCGCCCGTGGGCGCGCGCGCGAGCTCGCGTAGGCGAGCAAGTACTCGGCGATCGTGCGCTAGGGGTTCGCGACTTTCAGCCGAGGGTTCGAGCAAGAGCGGGAACAGCACGAGCTGAATGTCCGACTCGGCTGCACGGGGGAAGCAGCACTGAAATTCGCGCGGCGTCAGCGCACGACCTTCGGTCGCCGCGCGGGTTGCGAGATCGAGATATGCCTCGTGTCGGATGAGGGCTGCGCGGAACGCCGGGAGACTCGATCCGAGCCGTCGTAACAGCATCAGCCGCAGTAGCGGTGCCGCTCCCCCTCCCGCGCGTAATGCCGACACCCCAGCAGCGAGGTCGCCGAGCAGTGGTTCGGATGTCGGACCGGCGCGCACCGCCGCGGTCGTCGATCGGGGGAACACCATGGCGACGGGTCCGCCGTCGTAACCGCTTTGCACGCGCTCCCGCGAACGCGCGACGATTACGCGGGCGACCGCGGCATGCGCGAGTGAGGTGTCCGCGTCGCGCCGTGCGGCGGCGCGTAAGGAGGGCACGCCCAACGCGGCGAGCGCGTGATCACGTAAGAAAAGACGAAGCAGGTGCAGCAAATCGGCGACGCGGTTGTGGATCGGCGTTGCCGTGACGAGCAGTACCGGACTGCCGACGACGAGCCGGGCCAACGCCCGATAACGGTTCGTATCCGGATTACGAAATCGATGCGCCTCGTCGA
>DASYRZ010000088.1:0-4554 GCA_036003865.1 Gemmatimonadales bacterium
GTAACTCCAATATTGGGCCGACTTTTCTTGACCCCTCACACTTTGGAGGAGTTCCGTGCGAAGAACGTTCGCAGTGATCGCGCTGCTGACTGCTGTGTCGACGACCGCCCAGGCACAGCGATCCTGGCAACCGGAGATCGGCATCCAGGGAGGTGTTCTAAAGGCGAAGCCCGCCGGGACCGGTGCCGACGACGCAGCCACCTTCCTGCAACTGCCGGGGGGAACGCTGTTCAACGGGCTGGTCGGCACGCCTCCGCTGTTTGCGATCATCCCTTGGAAAAACAAGATCGCGGTCGAGCCGCAACTCGGCCTGCTTAACGTTTCGACAACGAGCGCCGGTGACGCCACGATCCTATCCACGGTTCTGCGCCTGGACTATGCCGTCACCCCGAAGCTGTATGTCGCCCTCGGCGGCGCGCATCGCTGGCTGAGCTCGAACGGGTCGCACGACGGGCAACTCGGTCTCGTGACGGCGGCGGGCTATCGTCTATCGGTGACGAACCGCATTCATGGGCGCGTCGAAGCCAACGTCACGTTCCGGAAGAAGGACGATTCGTCGGGCCCGCTCAACACCTACTCGATCCTCGCCGGGATCTCGGCGAATCTGAAAGGCGCACGGGGTGGCGCGCAGCCACGCAGAAACCCGCCGCGGAGCACGTGGCAGTCCGCGGTCGGCATTCAGGGCGGGTACCTCAATCAGCACACGGTCGGCGGGGGCAGTGACGTCAGCGGATTCTTCCTGCCTGGTCACGGCAATGACCTGAGGCAGAGTGGCAGCAGCATCGGCGGCCCTCCCGTGCTCTTTGCCATTCTGCCGGTGGGCAGAAAGATCGCGCTCGAGCCGGGACTCGACATCCACGCGGTCAAGCAGACTGGTGGTGATGGGTTTGCGGCAACGGTGTCGGGACGGCTGAACTACGCGGTGTCCGGTGGCTGGTATGCCGCAGCGGGTGCCTCGTTCACGAATATCAATGCCGGCACCAGCGGCACGGTCGTCGGCGGGCAAGCCGCGTGGGGCTATCGCTTCCCGCTCACGGGTGATCTCGGCGGTCGCGTCGAGTTCTTGTTCGACGTCCAGGGCAAGAACGCCGACCTCGGCATCCCGCCCGTGAACTCGTTCGGCGTGATGTTCGGCGTCACCATGCCGTTGAAGTAACCAAGATCTTTGGTCTCATAGCGCGGCCCCCGGCGACGGGGGCCGTTGCGTTTTTAGCGGGAGGGGATGACACTAACGCGTATGCCGGATGCTGCGCTGCCACAGATTCCTCCGCAGGAGCTCGCCGAGCGCCTCGACCGCGGGGAAGCGTTGCAGGTTCTCGATGTACGCGCCCCGGAGAAGGTCGAACGCGGCCATATTCTGCTCGGGTCCGAGCTCGACTTCCACGCGCATCCGAATTCCAAGCTCCTAGCGCTTCCCGATGTCCGAGAGCTTGAACTCGACAGCAACCGCCCGATTGCAGTCATCTGCGGTCACGGCAACTCGAGCAAGAAGGCAACGGCATTTCTGCGCGAGCGGGGCTACGAGGCGTATTCCGTGATCGGTGGGATGGCCGCCTGGGAGACGGTCTACGTCGCCCGGCGTCTTTCCCCGACGCCCTCGCTATCGCATGTCGTGCAGCTGGACCGCGTCGGCAAGGGGGCCCTCAGCTATGTCCTGGTGAGTGACGGCGACGCGGTCATTGTGGATCCAGGCAGGCACCTCGAGCGCTACGAGGGCCTGCTAAAAGAGCTCGCTGCAACACCGGCGGCTGTGGTCGACACTCACATTCACGCCGACTACGTGAGCGGCGCGCGCGCGGCCGCGGCCCGCTGGCGGATTCCGTATTTCCTGCATCCCGACGACACGATCTCCCCGTACGATCGGACTCCGGGCAAGCTAACCTCTCAGCCCCTGACTGATGGCGACACGATCGCGTTTGGGCGTGCCACGCTGCGTGCCGCCCACGTGCCCGGGCACACGCTGGGCAGCATCGCCCTACTCGCCGACGACGGCCTCGCGCTCACCGGCGATTTCCTGTTTGTGAAATCGGTGGGGCGACCCGATCTGGCGGGGCAGTCCGAGTCGTGGGCGCAGTTGCTCTGGCACTCGCTAGAGCGCGTGCGCCAGAGCTGGCCAGGTGATTTCCTCGTGCTCCCGGCCCACTATGCCAACGAATCGGAGCGGCGTGCCGACCGTGCGATAGCCGCCCGGTTCGATGTGATCAGCGCCACAAATCCCGCCGCACGGATCCAGGACGAGCGACAGTTTCTGCAGTGGGTGGCCGATCACGTGACACCCTTCCCCGATGCCTACCGCACAATTAAGGAAGCAAACCTGGGCCTGGTGAGTCTGTCTGAGGCTGACGCCGACATCCTGGAATCGGGCCCCAATCAGTGTGCCATAGGCTAGCCTGAGCACAGGCTGTGCAAGCTTCGGCGGGATGCCCGTCTCTCATGGCGTCCTTCACCGGAGTCCAACATGCAGGTCCTTCGTGTGCTGGGAGTCGCCGCCCTCCTCGGCACGTTCTCGTCCCCGCTCTGCTCGCAGGGCTGGATCGACCCTGTTCGGCCGATTCCTCAGTTCAATCCGCGCGTCGAGCGGCTCCGCAGCGCCGTGCAGGTCAGCATCAGCGGGCGCGTGGCCCGCATCACGGTGGAAGAGTGGTTCCGCAACAACGGTCCCGCATTGGACGAGGGGATGTATCACTTCCCGCTCCCCGGCGAGGCCGTGTTCTCGAGCTACTCGCTCTGGCAGGGCGATCAGGAATTGCGTGGGGAGGCGATGGACGCGGTGCAGGCGCGCTCGATTTACGAAGCGATCGTGCGCCAGAAGCGCGACCCCGCGTTGATCGAGCTCGCGGGTCAGGGGCTCATCCGCGCGCGGGTCTTTCCCATCGCCCCCGGTGAAACGCGCAAGATCACGCTCAAGTACACGCAGCTCCTCGATCGCGCCGGCGATGCCTGGCGATTCCGCTATCTGGGCGACCGCAACCGGCAGAGCGCACCGCGGAGCTTCCGGCTCGAAGTCGACAGCGCGGCGCGTTTCGGCGATCCGTATTCGCCGACGCATCAGGTGCAGGTCACACGGCGAGACAGCCGGCTGGAAGTGACGCTGGGCGACAACTCGGCCGCCGGCGACTTCGAGTTACTGCTGCCGCTCGCGCGCGGGCTGATCGGCGTCTCGCTCATTCCCCACCACCCGGTCGGCGAGGACGGCTACTTCATGCTGCTGCTTGCGCCGGGCGCGGCGGCCGATGCAGCGGCGCTCCGGCGCGACGTCGTGGCGGTAATCGACATCTCGGGCTCCATGTCCGGTGAAAAGATCCAGCAGGCCAGGGCGGCGCTGATCCAGCTGCTGGGCACGCTGCGCGAAGGCGATCGCTTTCGGTTGGTCGCGTTCTCGAGCGGCGTCCGTCGCTACGCACAGGGCTGGACGAGCGTGAGCGCCGATGCGCGGCGCGATGCCGAGAGCTGGATTCGGAGTCTCGACGCGGAGGGTGGGACAAACATCGCCGGCGCCCTCTCGGAAGCGTTCGCGCAGGCGCCCGCGGAGCAGTCGCTGGGCGTCGTGGTATTCGTGACGGACGGCCAGGCAAGCAACGGCGAGACCGATCCTGAGCGGATCGCCGCAAGCGCCGAGCAGGGCCGCGGCAAGTTCCGCGTGTTTTCGTTCGGCGTCGGCGATGACGTGAACACCTATCTCCTCGACCGGCTCACCGAGCGTGCCCGTGGCACGACCGAGTACATCCGCCCCGGCGAGAACATCGAGCGTGCCGTGGGGTCGCTGGCGGCAAAAGTCGCGAGCCCGGTGCTCACCGACGTAACGATCGCCGCGGGACCCGGGATCGAGCTCTATGACATGCAGCCCGGCAGTCTGCCCGACCTGTTCGCGGGAGACGAGATGGTCGTGTTCGGGAGATACCGGGGCGTGGGAAGTGGAGAGTGGTCCGTGACGGTGCAAGGTCGGCGCAACGGCCGGCAAGAAGAGTTTCGCACCAGCGTGGGTGACCGTGAGAACGCCGATGCGCGGTACATCGAGCAGCTCTGGGCGGCGCGCAAGGCCGGGGCGCTGTCGCGCGAGATCCGCTTGCGGGGGCAGACGCAGGAGCTCATGAACGCGCTCAAGCAGCTGGCACTGCGCTACGGCATTCTGACCGAGTACACGTCGTACCTCGTTCAGGAACCGACGATCGCGTTGCGTCGCGAGGCCGAGAATCGACTCATGCAGGCTCCGGCGCCGGCTCCGGTCGATCAAGCCGGCGCGGGTGCCGTCGGGCGTGCAGCCCAGGACAAGTCGCTGGCCGGTGCGATGCGTCTCGAAACGGTGGTGGTGACCGGGACGGCCAATTCGTCGGAGCTGGATGAGATCCGTCGCGCGCGCTCGGGGATCAACCCCACGCAGCGCATCGGGGGCCGGCTCTTCATCATGCGCGACAGCACCTGGACCGACCTTGGCCACGGCGACTCGCTGCATGTCGTGAGCATCGCTCCGTATAGCGAGGCATACTTCGCCGTGCTCAAGGCGCTTCCCGACTTGCGGGAGGCAGCCGCGCTCGAACCCGGGGTGCTGGTGGC
>DASYRZ010000089.1:0-11017 GCA_036003865.1 Gemmatimonadales bacterium
CCTCGGTGATCGCCTGACGGCTCAGAGTCGCGGCGAGATCTGCGATCTCGGCATCCGGCTCCATCTCGAGCTCTTGTCGTACCAGCTCCTGGTATAGGCGCGCGTGCTTTACCGCACCGGCGCGGTCGCCGGCCGCGGCAAGAGCAAGCATGAGCTTTTTCGTCGTGCTAGCTGAAAGCGGATCGGAGTTGGCAAGCCTGCGCCACCATGTCACGCTCTGCGAATGGTCGCCTGCCTCCGCCGAACTGTTGGCAAGGACTTCGATGGCCTTTTGATACTCGAGTCGCAGTCGCGTTCGGTTTGCGTCTATCCACGACTCGAGCTCGTGGCTGTCTGCAAAATTAAATCCTTCCAGGAGCGGCCCCTTATAGTGGCCGACCGCCGCTGTCCACTGACCGGCGCGAATCGCCTGCTCGAACTCCCAGACGTCAACCCGAACCAATTCTGGATTGAGCCGGAGCTCTCGCGCTGTCGAGAGTATCAAATCGCTTCCAAGCGCCTGTCGGATCGCGTAGACCGCCTGATCGAGCGCGTGGTGTGCCCGCGCGCCAGAGCTTTCCGGCCAGAGGTAGGCCTCGACCCGGTCGCGAGCGAGACCCTTCCTACCGCTCAGGCCGAGGATCGCAAGCAGACCCAACGGCCGCTTTTGCTGCGCGGCTACGGGGACCGGGCGAGTCTCGTCACGCAGGGAAAGCGTTCCCAGAAGCTCGAGGGTCAACATTTTGCGGCTACGCGAGCGATGTGAGTTTTATCTGACGTTTTGCTGAGGGGGACGGCCTATCATGGAGGGCTGTGTCCGCCCGGTCAAGCGCGATGCGTGCCCGGCTGCGAATCTCCCTGGAGGCTCAAAATGACGTATCGATTTGCTTTTCCGGTGTTGGCGTTGCTGGTGGCGGGCGGGTGTAGCGCAAGGGATGCTACGGCCCCGATGAGCCAGACAAAAAATCTCAGCGTGATTGCCGCCGGCCGCGCTGCGAACGACGTCGGCGAGGACTCCCCGCGTGCCGGAACCTTCCACGCTCAGAAGAATTGCGACCAGTACTCGGGGCTCGCGGGCGGGTTCTGCACGATCACGGTATCGACCCTGAAGCAGATCCCCGTCGGCACCAAATATGTTGCCACGGACGCCCCCACCGCCACAGCGCTCATCAGTGACATAACGCTCGTTCCACCAAGCCCGGGCAACAACGTCGCATTCGGACATGTGGAGCTCAATCGGGTGACGCGCACGGGCACCGTAACGTTCTCCGGCGGCACGGGGAAGTTCCAACACTTCACCGCGAGTCTCGTGATCACTTTCCTGAGCCCGAGAAATTGGGCCTTGGACGGGACGTACAGCTTTAGCGACGAGGGCGACAGAAACGACAGGGACTAAGATCAGGACCGGGGGTTGACCTTCGTAGTCAAGCGAACCGCAGGCAGACGGGGCTCGGTAGCGCGATCCGCTGGCGCGTGGGTGTCAGCCTGCCGCCGTCCGGATCGCGCCCGAACACGACAATAGAGCCGACCGCTGATTGGCGACGAGCAGCCACCGCCCGGTCGGGTCGAGGCTGAAATTGCGCGGCCAGTCGCCCTCGGTCGAGACCACCTGCTCGAACGCGAGCGCGCCCGTTGATTCGGTCACGGAGAACACCGCGATGCTGTTGTGGCCGCGGTTCGACACGTACAACGTCCGGCCGCTGGATACGACGTGAATGTCGGCCGGGTAATTCGTGCCGGTCCACCCAGCAGGGACCGTTGAACGAGTGTCCTGCGGGGACAGCGTGCCGCGCGTCGAGTCGAAGCGCAGCGTAGCCACCGTGGAATCGAGCTCATTGGCAACGAACACCAGCGGTACGCTCGAGTGGAAGGCGATGTGGCGCGGGCCGGAGCTGGGGCGCATGACCGCATCGCCGCCCTCGACGTGCCGCAGCGATTTCCCCTCGAGGTCGAGACGGTAGACGAATACGCGGTCGGCGCCCAGGTCTGCGGCGAGCGCGAAGCGGTTGGAGGGATCGGGAATGATGCAATGCGCGTGCGGCGCTTCCTGACGCTCGGCGTTCGGTCCTTTTCCCTGGTGCTGAACCACGTGCGCGGCTGGGGCGAGGGCTCCATTCGCCTCGATCGGTAGCAGCGCGACGCTGCCGCCGGCGTAGTTGGCGACGAGCAGGGCGCGGCCGCTGCTGTCCACGCTCACGAAGCAGGGCGCGCCACCCTTCGATGGCTGCGCGTTCAGTCGCGTGAGCCCGCCGGTGGCTCTTTCGATCGCGAAGGCGGACACCGTGCCGGTCGGCTCGACTTCGTTCACGGCGTAGAGCGCGCGCCCGTTCGGGTGGATGGCGAGGAAAGACGGGTTCGGCCCCGCGTCAACTGCGCCTACTCGCAGTAGTTCCCCAGAGCGCCGGTCCATACTCACGAGATAGATGCTCTCGGACCGGGTGCTCTCGGTATATGTCCCAACGTAGAGCAGGTCAGGATCTGTAGGCGACTCGGTCATCGTGGTGCCTGGCCCCGTACCGCTCTGCCGGGCGCGACGCCCTCGACTGCCTGTCCGTTCCTGACCACGGACACGCCGTTCACGATCACGTGTTGAATGCCGACGGGCGAGAGCGTCGGCTCGCGATACGTCGAACGATCCAGCACCGTCACTGGATCAAAGATCGTGATGTCCGCGTCCGCTTCTACACGCAGGCGTCCCTTCTGCCGCATGGCCGGCACGCGTGCCTCGAGTCGCTGCGCCGGCATCAGCGTCATTTTGCGGACTGCGTCCATCAGCCTCACCCCTGCACATCGTCCCCCCTCTCCCGAAGGGAGAGGGGGACAGGGGGTGAGGACATAGCGGCCCAGCACCCTGGCGTACGTGCCCGTAGTCCGCGGATGGCCCGTGCCCTTCTGCCAGTATGCGTCGCTCGCAATGATGGTGAGTGGACTGGTGATCGCCACGGCGACCATCTGCTCCGTGTTCGTATGAACTACGACGGGACCGCCGACCCGGCTATAGCGTTCAAAGCTCTCGCGATTCAGCCGCTCGCCCGTCGGCGGCCATTCCAGCTCGGCCAGGCGCTCATCGGGAGCATTTTTGTAAACGTCCTGGATGGTGGCGGATTGAATCTCCGTCATTCCGGCGTCATACGGATACGCTTCCGTCGTCACATCATGTCCGTGGGCGCGCGCGTCATTGATCATCTCGAGCATCGCGGGCGTTTCGGCAAGGCCGGCACTATTGATGTGCACCACGTGCAATGCAGCACCGGTTTCGCCGGCGAGCGCAAGCGCTTCCTTCAGACCTTGGGCGCCGGGGCGAATGTGCACGTGGATTGGGGTCTTCGTCTGTGCGGCGACGCGGAACACGGCGAGCAGCTCATCGCGTGTGGCCGCCGGCGTGTATGGAAACCCGGCGCCGATGTCAACCGCGCCCTCGCGGAGACCAATCTCGATGCGTTGCGCGATCTCGCCAATCTCCGCGGGCGACGCCGCGCGATAGGCGCCGTCGCTCACCGGCATCACGGTGCCGGAATCGTGCATCACCGCCATCCGGACTTTGATGTGGCCGATCGAGACGCCGTAGTTGATGCGTTCGCCGCCCTCTCGCTCGCGATACCAGGCGGCGACGTCCGCCGTGCCGAGCTCGAGCTCGAGCGCTGTCGTCACGCCGTCCAGCGCGTAGAAGCGATAGGTCTCAGGCGTCTGTCCGTGCGCGTGCAGGTCGATGAAGCCGGGGACGACGACTAGGCCTCTTGCGTCGATCGTGTCGCGGCCTTGGATCGCGCGGCTCGTGATGACGGCGATCCGTCCGCCCGAGAGCCCGATATTGCGGACCGTATCGAGCCCCGAGGCCGGGTCCATCACGCGGCCGCCGAGGATCACGCGGTCGTAGACGGGCGGCGTGGTGAGCTGCAGGGCGAGTAACAGTCCGGTAAGCATGGGATGACATCCTATCTCTTTTTTCAAAGAAGCGCGCCCCGCCATGTCATCCTGAGCGCCGCAGGCGCGAAGGACCTGCTTTAAACAAGTCCTTCACTTCGCTACGCGCGCGTTCCGCGCGCTTCGCTCAGGACGCCTCCTCCTCATGCAGCAGCATCCACGATGTGCCAAACCGGTCGCGCAACATCGCGAACCGGTTCGCGAAGAACGTCTGCTCCATCTTCATGAAGACCTGGCCACCCTCGCCAAGCAGCGCGTAGAGCCGTTCCGCCTCCTTCGCGCTGTCCACCCGCAACGTCAAATACGCGCTGCGCATCGGCTCAGCCCCCGGGATATCCGCGCCCATGAGGACCGCCTCCCCCAATCTCGATGCGCGCGTGCAGGATCGCCTTTTTCCAGTCGGCCGGGACTCGGGGTTGATTCGGCTGGTGCTCGTGCGTGCGCATCATCGTGATCTTGCCGCCGAGGTGGCGTTCGTAGAACCGTAATGCGGCTGCGCACGTCCCGGGATAATTGACGTAGATGTCGAGCTTCATTGGGCTATTCCTGATCGTCAGCCGACGCGCGCACCGGGTGATACGTATTCACCACCACCCCGCCCGAATACGCCGTCGAGCTGGCCAACCGCAGCGCCTTCCGCTCCCTGAAAATCCGCATCCCGCGCCCGATCGCGACCGGGTTCACGAAGATGTTGAACTCGTCGATCAGATCGTGGTCGATCAACGCGCTTACGAACGTCGCGCCACCGCATACCACGATGTCCTTGCCGCGCTGAGCCTTCAGCTGGTTCACCGCCTGGACCAGGTCGCCGGTTTCCACCCGCACATTCTTCCCCTCGACGCGCGTGAGCGTCTTGCTGAACACGACTTTCGGCGTGTCCACCATCTTGCGCGCGAAAACGTATTCGGGGCTCTCGGGTTGCACAGACTCGCAGTAGGTGATGAATCCCGCGGTCATCTTTCTGCCGAGCAGGATGGTATCGCTCGTGTCGGTCAGCTGGGTGATGCGCGCAATCACCCGGTCGTCGAGGCTGCGCGTCATCCAGTCGAGCTGGCCTTCGGGGCCGGCTACGAGCCCATCGACTGTCATCTGTACCTGCAGCTTGAGCTTGCGCATCGCCATAAGAGCATGTCCTGGTGGTTGGTCTCACCCATGCGTCGAATGAGCCATTCCGAAATCGACAGCTCTTTTTTCAAAAAGCGCGCCCCAGCAGATCATCCTGAGCGCCGCAGGCGCGAAGGATCTGCGTTATGACCCGATAAAGACGTACTCGTGTTGCGCGTCTCGAATCGTCAGCCGTTTCCCCGCTTCGCCCACCACGAACTCGAAGCCTTGGATCCCGGGAGCGATCGTGATGAACGAGATCGAGCCGTCCGGATTCTGCCGCGTCGCGACCTCGCTCCGGAACTCGCCGAAGTCGAACACGGTTCGCCCGCCTTCACGGCGGACGTCGATGTTGCCCAGGGCGTCGTTGTGGAAGTGCCTGGCGAGCTTGGCCGACTCGGCGGTGTCGGCGGGGACGGTCAGGAGCCTCCGGTCGGCGGCCAGCTGCGCGTAGTAGCTCTTCGCCTGCGACGCCGCGTCGGCGTCGGCCTCGGCGCGGCCGTCGAAGAGCACCTCGAGGAGCTTGCGCTGAAACACGTCGCGCAGCACCCAGCCGGGGTTTCCGTTGGTGAGCACCACGGCACCCACGTGCTGTTCCGGCAGCCACATCATGTCGCTGTGGAACCCGATCAGGTCGCCGCCGTGATGCACGACGGGCGTCCCGTATTTGGTGTCCACCATGAGGCCCATGCCGTACGTGGCCTCCTTCCCGAGCGGCACGTTCGGCGCGCGACGCGCGAGTAACGTCTCCCGGTGAATGTATTGCGTGCCGTCAGGCAGCCTGCCCTCGGCGAGCTCCATCGAGACGTACCTGAGCATGTCACGCACACTGCTCCACGCGGCGCCAGCGGGGCGCACGGGGATGACGGAGTAGTTGATGTCCATCGCGGCGACGCTGGTCTTACCGTCGATGTCAGGCGCATGCGGTGAGGCGTGGTTGCCCGCGAGGGCGCGGGAGTAGTTGAACGTCGTGGACGTCATGCCCAGCGACGTGAACACGAGTGTCCGCATGGCCGTGTCGTAGGCAGCGCCCAGCTCGAGGTTCGGAAAGGCCACGTGGCCGCCGGTGTAACCGGCCGCGGCGGCCATCGGATTCGAGTACTGGAACATCTCGCCGAACTTGCTGGTGGGGTGCATCGTCCCCAGCGTCCGCAGCGCGGACTCTGGAGTGGCATCCTTGAACTCGAACAGCCACTCGAGGTCTTGCCGCGGCAGTCCGGTGCACGCGCAGATGAGGTGCTTCACCAGCACCTGCCGGGTGGTCGCGCTGTCGCCGAGCTTGAAGGACGGGAGCAGCGAGGTCACCGGCGTCTCCCATCCGAACCGGTGCGCGTCGACGAGCTTGGCCAGCATCAGCGTGGTCAGCGCTTTGGTATTCGACGCCACCATGAACAACGTGTTGCCGTCGGGCTTCTCCGGCCTGCCGAGTTCGCGAACGCCGAACCCGTCGGCAAAGACCACCTTGCCGTCCTGAACGATGCCCACGGCCACGCCAGGGATGCCGAGCTCTCGCATGGCCTGCTCGGTGAACGCGGAGAGTCGCGCGAGACGGGCCGCGTCGAGCGTCGCGGCTTTCCTTCCGGCAAATGACTCGCGGGTGTAGCCCTTGGGCAGGAGCCGGTCGAAGATGAGCTGGACCGCGGCGAGGCGCTTCTCGCCGGTGGCATCGCTCATGTCGTAGACGACGACCGTCCAGACCTCGCCGGCGCGCTGCGCGAGGATGCCGACACCGCGTCTCTCGTTGGGCGAGGTCTGGTACGAATAGTTGCGCCGATCAGACCAGCCGTCCTGGTCAGGCTGGGGGGTGACGACCCTGAGCGGCCAGTTGTGCGCGGGCATGTATGCGGCCCAGGCGAGCGCAACCGCGGAGTCGGCGGTCGGCGCGCGGACATCCACGAGCGCGATGCGCGAGTCGCCCTCCGGCGGCGCGAGTATCGTGGCAGGGCCGCGCACTGAGAAGGTCCAGTCGGCAGGTGCGATGAAGGTGGCTCCCAAAACGGTCTGCTTTGGGGCGTCCGCCGTAAGGTGTTCCGGTGCCGCGCGGTCGCATGCCGTCAGGGCAAGCAGGCACGCGATCGTGCGGGCGGCGCCGAAGTGGATGTGCGGCATCGGATCCTCCTGGGAGCGCAGGGAGAGGAACCTCCCAAGTTACCTCCGAGTTGGCAACTCGCTACGGCGCCCCAGACTTTTGACGCCGCTCCGCGGGAACGGTAGCGTTGTCGCCTCATCTCGTGACGGAGCATCTTCGCGTGAGCGCCAAACGAGTGGGCGGAGCGACGTGGTATCGCTGAGACGACATGCAGCGCGAGGAGCTGCACGAGAAGCCTTCGCGTCGCCTGATCACCTATCCACCGCGCGAGGACTGGCTCAAGAAGACGGACGCCTATCTCAGGAAGTAGTCTTCACACGGACCCCGGCGGGGAAGAGAGCCGCTACGTCAGCCGTTACAAGTGGCATTCCCCCCAGATCCACCTCCTTGAGCCTCGGCAACCGCGCCAGCTTCGCTACGCCCGCATTCGTTAACCGGGAGCACGCCGAGAACGTCACCGACTCGAGCGTATTCATCGTCGAGAGAATCTCGGGCGTGCGGTCGGTAATGAGGTTGTAGCTCGCGAAATACTTCTCGAGAGCGGGTAGCGCCGCGATGTGCTCTGTCGCCCGGTCCCCCGTCTCCGGCAATACATCAACACCAGGGACCGCAGCCGCGTGCATTTGCCGACGAATCGATATCCCTCGTCAGGCACGTCCATCGGCATCAGCTCCTCGAGGGCAGGGAAGTCGGAGAGCACCGCCAATCCCTCGTCGTCCACGTTCTTGCAGCTCACCGACAACGACTTCAGCGCCGGCATCCGCGCGAGCGCGCGAAAGCCTCTGCTCCGCAGGTTGTAACAGCGCCGTCCCCAGAGGTATTCAAGAGTGCGCGAGCGGCTCAGCGCCTCGAAGCCGCTGTCTCCCGCGCATGTGTCCTGACACATCAGAAAGCGCAACTGTGGCAGGGCCGCGATGTACGGCATCGATTCGTCCTTCGCATCGAAGCCGAGCCAGGCGAGGTGCGGGAGCGCCTCGAGTGGCGCGAGGCCGGCGCCCGTCACGGCGAGCATGTCGTGGTCCAAGTCCAGGGCGAACAAGCCATCCAACCCGACGAGCTTTGCCAGGCCACGGTCGGTGAACGAGCCGCGCAGCTGCAGATGATTGGGCCGTGCCGTAGGGCTCGTGAGATGCATCTCCGCCACTCCGTCCTGCCATGTCTTGAAGACGGGTAGCTGATGCAGCAGGTCGAGCCCCGCATCGGTGACGCCATTGCCCGATTGGAAATCGGAAAGGTGAGGCTTCCCTGCGAGCGCGCGAATCGCACCGTCGCCCGTTGCCGTGCCCATGAGATTCACGGACCGCAGGTTTTGACACGCGGCGAGATGCAACGCGCCCACATCCGTCAGTCGCGTCCACGCCAGCGCAAGCGTCTCGAGCTCCGGGAGTCGCCGCAGCATGGCGAGGCCCTCATCGGTGATGGGACATCCCGTCAGGTTGAGGTGGCACAGGTGCGGCAAATTGGCGAGCGCGCGCAGTCCCGCATCCGACACGCCGCGCGAGCCTTCCAAATTGAGAGCGGTGATGTGCTCGAGCCGGGAGAGGCGCGCGAGCTGCGCGTCGGTCATCTCGCGGTTCGCATCGAGGCCGGTGATGCGCCGCGCCTGCATCAAGGCGATGATCTCGTCCCAATCGCGCATATGACCGGCCCCGTGTACAAAAACGGGCTTCGCCGCGACCGTCGTCCGACCCGGCGGCAGGGATGCGACGAACGCTTTGAGTGCATGCCAGCTCTGCATTCCCTGGGCCCGCGCCACGAGCAGCCGCGCCTCTTCGAGTGATAAATCGTCGCCCGCCGCGCCCGCCGCGCCCGCCTCTGGCTCCTCGCGCTTGCCGAGGTCGAGCCGCACGTAACGCTTCATCCCCTCCCATGCGCGCATGTGCCCGAAGTAGTCCCAGACGACCCGCATCGCATTCCCATCGCCCGTTTGGTACGCCGTCACGAGTGCCTCGGCGACGCTCTCGTAGCGCGCCATCAGAGAGGGCCCTTGAGGCAACCGCTGTTTCAGCTCGCTCCAGCCGGAGAAACCGAGCTCGCGCGCCAGTGCGTGCTGCACCTCGCGGAGCGTGGGGATGCGCGGGGCCGTCGGAACGGCGCGCTCGAGTCGCGCGCGCGCCTCAGCCACACGGGCGCGGAGCGCCTTGAGCCAGCGCTTTGCTTCCTTCTTCAGGTTCTCGAGGGGAGAAGACATGGTCCTTCCTCCATATGCCTGACGTCCGCTGAATCCAGGCGTGGAAGAAGGTTCGATCCGGCCGTGCAACGAACCTGATTGGGTGGGAGTCAGCTCCCTTGCCGCGGACAGGAGGCGCCCCAACGCGCGCTTCAAGGAGTCTCGCGCGCCCGGCGCCTCGATGTCAATGCCGGAGGTTCAACGCCGCTCGAATCTCACGCCCTGCCACTCGAGCGCCTGCGCCGGTCCAGGGCCGGCGAAGGTGAACGTCGCGATGTTGCCGGATCCCGCAATCTCGAAGCGCAGCTGATGTTTGGCGGCGTCGAAGATCTCCACGGGACCGTAGAGCGCACCCCAGCGGAACGCGATCCGACCGTCGTCCACGCTGACCTCGATTCGTCCATATGACGGCTCCTCGTACGTTCCCGCGAAATCGGTGAGCGGCCGGTCGAGCGGTTGGCGCTGGCGCGCGGCGCGCACCGAGTCCTGCGCTGCGGCGCGCTGCTTTGCGCCGGCCCATTGCCGCCGCAGCTCCGCCATCCGTTCCGCCATGCGCGCGCGCGCGTCGGGGCGGCCGGCCTCGAGGTCGTAGGCGAAAGCGGCAATGATGTCGGTCAACACCGAGGGCCCGCCCGACGACATCACGACGGCACCGATGCGGCGCTGCGGCAGGAACGAGAGGTGCGAACGTGTGGTGGAGTAGCTGCCGAACCGGCTGACCATGCGCTCGCCTTCATACGTACCAATGTCCCATCCGGCGCCCCAGCCCTCGCGCTCGAAGAAGGCGAAGCGCTTCGCCTGTTCCCGCGTTTGTCGCGCAATCAAACGATGGCTCGTGGCGACCGCCGCCCGAGGAAACACCCGCTTTCCGTCGATGACCCCGCTGTCCATTTGCACGATCGTCCAGCGCGCGAGGTCACCGAGCGTGGCAAGATGGCCTCCGGCGGAATTCATGGTGGCATCGGTCTTGAAAAACGGCTGCGTGCTGTACTTGCCGTCGGCGCCAAAGCTGTGGGGGCGGGCGATGCGTCTCCCGTCCAAGCCGGAGACGCGGGCGTACGTCTCGCGCATTCCCGCAGGCCGGAATACGTCCCGCTCCAGAAAGCGCTTCCATCCCTCCGGCCGCAGTCGGTCGATCACCATCGCGGCCACGTTGTAGCCAAAGTTGCTGTAGATCAGATCGTCGGTCGGCTGGGGGCCGGCGAGCGCGATCAGCTCGGGCCAGTGCGACTCCGGAATCGCGCCGGTGAATGCCGCGCTCATGACGACCGCATTGTCGTTCAGGCGATGCGTGTGCGACAGGAAATGCGCCAGCGTCAGCGACTCGGGATGCGCATCGGGGTGCCAGCGCGCGTTGGGCAGTAGCGTCGTGATAGGCCCATCGATCCGCAGCGCCCCCCGCTCCGCGAGCAGCGCGACCCCGAAGCCGGTGAACGACTTACTGGTTGAGGCGACGTACCAGAGCGTACGGTCGTCGGCGGGGATGCCGGCGGTCACGTCGGCGGCGCCATACGATTTGCTGTGGATGGTGCGGCCCTGCATCGTGATCGCCACGCCGAGGGCGGGAGCGAATCCCTCGGCGACCGCTGCGCGAGCCAGTGAGTCGACCGCGCGCGCAATGGCGGCGGTATCGGTTTGGGGCGGTGTGATTACCAGTCCGCTAAGGAGCACGACCGCGGCTGCCGCCGGCCAGAGGATGCCAGGAGGAGTAGTCATGAGGCAAAAATGGTGGACGGGGGGCCCAGCCGCTT
>DASYRZ010000090.1:0-10693 GCA_036003865.1 Gemmatimonadales bacterium
GTCATGCTCGTATCACGTGAGCCGGGAGATCTTCACCGCGATGCTCGCGGATGCAGCGCGGGACTCCGGCCGCCGCATCCAGTTCGTCGCCGCGACTGGGGCGGCGGCGGACCATCCGGAGCTGCTCAATGTGCCCGAAACAGGCTACCTGAAAGGCATGCTGCTGCGCGCGGTGGGCTGATTGGGGGGCTGGTCGAGAGGCAGGTATGGGGTATAGTAGGGGCGCAGCATGCTGCGCCCCTACTATTGTCCTCACGACCCGAGTTTCTGAATCCAATCCGCGATGGCGTTCACTACCTCGGGCATGATCGGCACGGCGGGGTCCTGGTAGGTCGGCATCTGGCCTTCAACCGTCGTGGCGCTCGTCTGCTTCAGCACATGATTGGCCTCCGGGATCACGACGAGCTGCGCATCCGGTCGGGCGGCGTGCAGCCGCTCCGCGTCGGCGACCGTCACCTGCAGATCCTGGCCGCCCTGCAGGATCAGCACGGGCTGCCGCACCGCGCGCATCGCCGCCGGCGGGTCGAATGTCGCCAGTGACTTCATGAAATGCTGGTTTATCGGAACGAACAGCACCGCCAGCATGGGCGGCACATCCTTCGGCTGCTCGCCGCGCAGATACTGCGCCATCGCGGTGTCGTAGCGGACCAGGATGGCGCTGTCGAACTGCCGAGCCAGCTGCTCCCGGATCACGACACCGAGCGGCCGACCCAATCCCGACACACTGACGACGCCGACGACTGGTGGCCCCGCTCGCGCCGCAATCAGGGCGAGCGCCGAGCCCTCGCTGTGCCCGAGTAGCAGGACCCGCGAGAACCGCGCGTCGCGCGCGAGCGATTCCGCGGCGGCGCGTGCGTCGGCCGCGAAGTCGTCCAGCGTGAGCCGAGCGATGTCGACCGTGCCCTTCGTGGCCGGCAACACGCGCTTGTCGTAGCGCAGCGTCGCAATGCCACGCTCGGCCAGACGCCAGGCGAGCTGGGCATAGGAATTCGGGCGGATCCCCATCAGCGAGTTGCCGTTGCGGTCGGTCGGGCCCGAGCCCGCGATGATTACGACGACAGGCACCTTCCCCGACGCGGCTCGCGGCAGGGTGAGCGTCCCGCCCAGCTCGAGCGTGCCGCTGTGAATCGTGTATGGAGACTCCACGGCGACGGCTGGCGCAATGGTGTCGGCAGTCTGTACGGTCAGTGCCACGAGGACGAAGTTGAATGCGGGTATCATGGTCGTTGAATTGTTGGAGTAGTTGGTATGACGCGCGCTAAGAGCGCGCGCTCGGCGTTTTGTGCGTCCTTACAGGACGCACCCAATGCCGAGCCGGGGCTCTCAGCCCCGGGGGCCCTGTTCCCGTTTCCATAACACGTAAGACTGCGCGATCGGAATGACCGCCATGACGAGTATCGCGACGATCAGCAGGGGCACGAATGCGCCGTGCGGCAGAAACGCGCAGGCCGTGACGACGAGACCGCCCAAGACCATCAACCCCCCACCGGTGCGATGCGTCTTACGCCACACGGTGTCGCTCGAGAGCGTCCACGGCGTGCGGATGCCGACGAACCAGTTCGGCTCGACCCGCGTGAGATAGTTGCCGAGGATGATGAAGAGCAGGCCCACCCCAATCGGCATGAGGCGATCGACCTTCACGGCGTAGCCCAGGCCCGTTGCGATGATCATCCCATGCGCGACGAGCAGGAACAGGATCACGGCGTTCGCGATCAGCCAGTAGGTGCCGATGAACCTGGCGTAGTTCTCGCGTTTCGGATCGACTTTCGGTAGCACGTTGAACAATCCCATCATCAGGAGGATGACTCCCGGGATAATCGCGACCGCCACGCCGCGGCTGGAAAAGCCATCGGGCGTGCCACGCAGGTTCCAGTGCGTCGCGACGGTCGGCGGCAGCTGCGGGTAGGCCCAGATCGACACGGCGACGGCCACGGCCGCAACCACGAGACCAAACCAGCGGCTACGCATTGTTCGCCCCCCCTCCGAAACGAGTCATGAAGTACCGCATGACCTCTTGAAAGACGGTCGTGTTCAGTCTGTAGCGGATGAATTGGCCCTCACGCTCGGTGGCCACGAGGTCCGCGGCCTTGAGCACGCCGAGGTGATGCGACACCGACGCAAAGGCGACCGGGAACTGCTCGGCGATCTCGCCGGCGGTCCTGTCCCTCTCCGTGAGGAGCTCGAGGATCTTGCGCCGCGTGGGATCGGCCAGCGCGCGGAACAGGGAGTCGTCCATGGTGGGTAGATATTTATACAATTATCTAAATATGTCAAGGTAGGGGCGCAGCATGCTGCGCCCGTACCGACCGACGTTGACTAAATCAGCCACTATCACAAGCTTGCAACACCATGTCCGCCCCCGCCCCCGGTAATGCCCTGGACCGGTCCCGGGCCGTTCGCCGCGTCCTCGCGGGACTGCTCGTCGCGAACATCCTCGTGGTGATTGCCAAGGCCACGATCGGTATCGTGGCGGGCTCCCTGTCGGTCATCGGTGACGCCGTGCACTCCTCTGTCGACGCCGTCTACAACGTCCTGGGCCTCGTCGTGGTGCGCGTCGCCTCACGCGCTCCGGACGAAGACCACCCGTACGGTCACGGCAAATTCGAGACGTTGGGTGCCCTCGCGATCGTCGTCTTTCTCTCCATTACCTGCTTCGAGCTGGTGCGCAGCGCGATTGGCCGGTTGCTCAGCGGCGCGCACGTGGTCCGGATGACCGACCTCGGCCTGGTGCTGCTCCTCGCGACACTCGCGACCAACGTCGTCGTCGCCTGGTATGAAAACCGCCGCGGCCACGAGCTGCAGAGCGAGCTGCTGATCGCCGACGCGTCGCACACCCGCACCGACGTCTTCATCACTATCGGCGTGCTGATCGGCGTGCTGTTCGCCCGGCAAGGGCGCACGTGGGTCGATCCCGTCGTCGCGATCGTCGTGGCGCTGCTGATCGTGCGGGTGGCGTACCAGATCCTGTCGCGCGTCGTGCCGGTGTTGGTCGACGAGCGCGCGATTCCCGCGCCGGCGATCCGGCAGACGGCCCAAGCGGTCGAAGGGGTGAAGGACGCCTACGGCATCCGCTCGCGCGGCGGGAACGCGGGAGTGCGTTACGCCGAGGTGACGATCGCCGTCGATTCTTCGGCGAATGTCGCCGCGGCGCACGCGATCGCGGATGCCGTGGAAGAGCGGCTCAAGAAAGACCTCGAGCTCGAGGAAGTAACGGTGCACGTCGAGCCATGCTGACCTCCCTGCCCTTCGCGCGCGCCAGCAAGACCGGCATGACCCCGGTCCGCCGGGCGCCGCGCTCCCTCAAGCAGGAGTATCAGGAATTCATTCTCCAGCGGCTCGAGGAATACAAGAACACCGTGCCTCGAGACGAGCTGCTGAAAATCGGGGACGAGGCGGTGCGCGAGTTGCAGGCGAGCGCGCAGGACCAGTACCTGCTCACCGAGGTGCTGCTGCTCGAGCATGTCGACCGCATCATCGCGCGCCGCCTACGCCTGCCCTCGTTTCCTCGCTGGCGGCAAAAACACCGTGCCCTGCGCGAGGCACAGCGCGAGCCGACGCATTGGGGGTTCGATCGCGGCCACCCGATCGTGGCGTGGGCGGCGCGTCTCGAGCCGGGCGACGTCGCCGTCGTCCTCGGCTCGGCGGCGCTCGGCGAGGCGCTGTTTCTCGCCGCGCACGATGCCGAGGTGTTCCTGCTGGATCAGGACCTCGGCGCGGTCGAGGCAGCGGAGGGCCGCGCGGTCACGGAACAGCTCGCGGGCGCGTTTCAGGCGCTCGTCATCAATTTCGGCAGCTGGTTCCCGGACCTGGCGCCGGCGCTCGTGGCCATTGCGCCCGGCTGTCTTGGACCGCTGCGCGCCCGGCAGCGCGCGTCCCTCATCGCCGACCTGCAGGTCCGCACGCCGTCAGGCGGCGTGCACGTGATCCTGCCCCCGGCAAACGAGAATCGTGAAGTGATTCCGCTGGCGCCCGAAGCACTGCAGACGCTCTACCGGGGATGGCAACTCCAGCGCGGCCGCCGCTCGAAGCGCTCCGGCTTTACGGCGATCAAGCCACCGCGTCAGGCCGACACGGTCCAGTCGGCGCTGAACGCGTCGGACTGACACTTCTCCAACTCGCACAGCAGCTAACACGTTGGCACGTCTGCACGTCGGCACGACAAGGCGCGGCAGGAGTCTTGCCCTGCAGACGTGCCGACCTGATTCGTGAGACGTGTAAGGATGACCAGTCTACCGATGGTTTTGGATCATGAGCCCATGGGCATTATCCTGCGGGCCGGCCGGCAGATCCTGCGGCCCGCCAAGATCTGGGCCTACTGCTGGTTTCTGGATGAGGGGGAAGACGGCGATCACACCCATCGCCATCTCCCAGTGGACCCTAAGATCTGAACCGAAAATGGCGCGCCCTGAGAGGGCGCGCTGCCCAGGATCCTAGACCGCCTCACTGACTGACGTAAAACTGAAGTCCCGCACCACGAGGGGCGGCGCCACCACCGCCGGCCCTCCCACATCCCCAGACTCCGACGACGACACGCGTTCCGGCCGTCCAACGGCGACCAGATTGTTGAACATGGTCACCGGGCCGTTTGCACGAACTGACGACGGTCCATGATTTGAGCTCCTAGATCGCAGCGAAGTTGCGCAGACGGCAACAGCCTTGCGACTCGATCCTACCAGCCTATCTATTCAGGGATGCCAATCCTGACGATCGATGGGCGCACCGTCAGCGCGGATGAGGGTTTGACTATTCTCGACGCCGCCCGCAAGTCGGGAATCGAAATCCCAACGCTGTGCTGGTACCCCACGCTACCGATCGTGGGTAACTGCCGGATCTGCCTGGTCTCGGTGGAGGGCCAGCCGAAGCTGATTCCTGCTTGCGCCACCAAAGTCGCTGACGGCATGGTCGTAACCACGCAATCACATGCGGCGATCGAGAACCGGAAAGGCGTGCTGCGCCTGCTCGCCGAGCGCTACCCCGCCGATCACCTCCGCAACGGCGGGCGAGCCAACCCCCGCAACGAGTTCGAGCGCTACCTCGTGCAGTACGACGTCGTCCCGACGGAGGTCGAGAGCCGCGACCTGCCGTTGCGTTCGGGCGACGAGCGGCCCGGCGACCCGATGATCCGCCACGACATGTCCACCTGTATCCTGTGCACCCGCTGCGTGCGCGCGTGCGAGGATATCCAGGTCGTCGGCGTGCTGGACGTCGGTTACCGCGGCGAGCACGCCGAGATCATCGTGGGCGCGGACGGCGATCCGGACCGCGCCGGCTGCACCTGGTGCGGAGAATGCGTTCGCGTCTGCCCGACCGGCGCGATTTTCGAGGTCATGCCGCGGCAGCGCTTCAAGCCACAACAGATCCAGCATCCGGAAAGAGTGGTCCGCTCGGTCTGTCCCTACTGCGGCGTCGGCTGCCAGGTCGACCTTCACGTTGCCGACAACAAGCTCGTCCGCGTCACCTCTCCCGACATCGAGCTCGACACACCGAATCAGGGGTCCACCTGCGTGAAGGGGAGGTTCGGGTATGACTTCCCGCAGCATCGCGACCGGCTGACCAAGCCACTGATACGACGGGGCTGGGTGAAAGGGACTGGGGGCTGGGTTTGGAAGGGACCGAAAGGCGCCCAGCGGCGCGCTGGTCCCTGGCGGACGATCGAGGGCGAAGGCCGCCGCACCAAGCCGGGCACCCCGCCCCGCGCCACCGGCAAGAGCGTGCGCGAGCTGCCACTGCTCGAGCGGCTCGACCTGGACATCCGCGACCGCGTCGCGACCCCCGACGACTGGTACTCGCCTTTCCGTGAGGCCACCTGGGAGGAAGCGCTCGAGCTGACCTCGCAGGAGCTGCTGCGAATCAAGGCGGCCCGGGGCCCCGATGCGCTCGCCTGTTTCTCATCAGCCAAGTGCTCGAACGAAGAAAACTACCTGATGATGCGGATGTTCCGCGGCGCGCTGGGGACCAACAACGTCGATCACTGCACGCGCCTGTGCCATTCGACGTCGGTCGCGGCGATGCAGCGCGCGATCAACACCGCGGCGGCGTCGGGCTCGATGCGCGAGATCGAGCAGGCGTGCGACGTCATCTTCATCGCCGGCGCCAATACGACCGAGTCGCACCCGGTGTTCGGCGCCGCGCTGAAGCGCGCGCACGAGAAGCGCGCCAAGCTCATCGTCGCCGATCCGCGCCGCACCGAGCTCGCCGGCCGTGCCGACATCCACCTGCAGATGCAGCCCGGCACCGACGTCGCGCTCTACTCGGCGATGTTGAATCACATTCTGGCGCAGGGGCTCGAGAGTACGTCGTTCATCGCCCAACGTACCCACGACTTCGACAAAGTGCGGGCCGCCGTGAAGCCGTTCACGCCGGCACAGGCGGCAAGAATAACCGGCATAGCGGCGGAAAAAATCGAGCGCGCGGCCGAGATCTACGCGAAGGGGCCGAACACCAGCACGCTGTGGGCCATGGGGCTCACGCAGCACGCCAACGGCACCGATATCGTCACCTCCCTGCTCAATCTGATGTTCGCCTGCGGCATGATCGGCCGCTGGGGCGCCGCAATGCTGCCGGTGCGCGGTCAGAACAACGTGCAGGGGGCTTCCGACGTCGGCGCCATCCCCTTCGTCTACACCGATTACCAGCCGGTCGGGGATCAGAAGGTACGCGCGCGGTTCGCCGGCACGTGGGGCGTGCCGGCCGAGTCGCTCTCCCTCAAGAGCGGCCTCATGGTCACCGAGGTCGTTAAGCCCGAGAGCGGCGTGCGCGGCATGTACATCATGGGTGAGAATCCGGTCATCTCCGACCCCGACATCGCGCACGCGGAGCATTGGTTCCAGGAGCTCGAGTTTCTGGCGGTACAGGACCTCTTCCTGACCGAGACGGCGCGTTACGCGGACGTCGTCTTGCCAGGCGCGAGCTTCGCCGAGAAGACCGGCACGTTCGTCAACACCGAGCGCCGCATCCAGCTCAGCCACAAAGCAATCAACTCGCCGGGTGAGGCACGTGGCGATCTCGAGATCCTGATGGACCTCACCAATCGGCTCGGTCTAGCAACCAGCTTCCGGGGGGCCGAGGATGTCATGCGGGAAATCGCGCGCGTGACGCCGAGCTGGGCCGGGGTCACGTACGAGCGGCTCGAAGGCGCCGGCTTGCAGTATCCCATCCCCGACGATACGCATCCAGGCACGGCGTTCCTGTTCGACAAGGCGTTCCCCACGGCCGACGGTCGGGCGCGGTTTGTGCCCGTCGAGTACACCGACCCCGTCGAGCTTCCCGACGATGAGTATCCGTTCGTGATGAACACCGGCCGCCAGCTGTATCACTGGCATACCGGCACGATGACGCGGCGCGCCAGCGGCCTCGATGCGCGCGAGCCGACCGCGATCGTCGAGATTCATCCCGACGATGCCAGAATGCTGGGGGTCCGCGAAGGCGAGCTGGTGCGCCTCACGTCGCGCCGCAACTCGATGGTCACTGCCGCGCGCATCAGCGATCGCGTCGCGCGCGGCCAGGTCTTCGTTCCGTTCCACTTCCGCGAGGCGGCTGCCAATTTGCTCACGAATCCGGTGCTGGATCCCTACGCGAAAATGGCGGAGCTGAAGGTCTGCGCGGTGAGAATCGAGCGCGCCTCGTTATGCTAGACACCCTCAAGGGTGTGCTCGGCAGACATTGTGCTTAAGCACAACGCAGTGCCGAGCGCAGGCTTTAGCCTGTCGATATCGATGTCGGTATGGACCTAGGACTCTCAGGAAGAGTCGCGCTCGTCTGCGGTGGCACACGCGGCATCGGCCGCGCGGTCGCGAACATCCTGACAGACGAAGGGGCTCAGGTCGCCATCAATGGCCGCGACCCCAAGACAGCGCCCTTCCCCGCGGACGTCACGGTTCCCGCGCAGGCGGAACGATTGGTGCAGGACGTCGCGAAGAAATTCGGCCGGCTCGATATCCTATTCTGCAATGCCGGAGGGCCGCCCGCGGCACCATTCAAGGATCAACCCGCCGACGCGTGGCAAAAGGCGATCGAGCTGAACCTCCTGTCGACCATCCATTTGGCGCGCGCCGCCGTGCCGATCATGAGCAGGGCGAAATGGGGCCGGATCATCTGTCTCGCGTCCATCGCGGCTTTGCAGCCGCTACCCGGCCTGATCCTGTCGAGCACCGCGCGCGCCGGCGTCCTCGGCTTCGCCAAGGCGCTGTCGGACGAGGTCGCCAAGGACGGCATCACCGTGAACAGCATTTGCCCGGGATTCATCGCTACGGAGCGTATCGAGGAGCTGTCGAAAGCCCGCCCCGAGATGATCAAGCAGCGCCTGGCGGAAACGCCCATCGGGCGGATCGGTACGCCGGAGGAGCTCGCCGCTGCTGTCGTGTTTCTGGCGTCCGAACGGGCCAGCTATATTACCGGCGCCGTCCTCGAGGTTGATGGTGGTCTTACACGGTCCATCTTTTAACCCGTCCCTCTTCCCCCCTTCCCCCTTCCCCGAGTTCATGCAAGCGATCGTCAAGGAAAAGCGCGCGCCCGGTTTGACCGTGAAGTCGGTGCCGAAGCCGGCCCCCGGCCCCGGTGAGGTGCTGATTGCGGTGCGCCACGCAGGCGTTTGCGGCACCGACCTGCACATCGCCGACTGGAACCCCTGGGCGCAGGGTCGCATCAAGCCGCCGCTCGTCGTGGGCCACGAATTCGCGGGAGAGATCGAGTCGGTCGGCGACGGGGTCACGGGGCTCCGCGCTGGTCACCTGGTGACCGCCGAAGGCCACATCGTCTGCGGTCACTGTCTCCAGTGCCGCACCGGCAACAGTCACATCTGCCAGAACACGCGCATCATCGGGGTCGATCGCGACGGCGCGTTCGCCGAATACATCACGATGCCGGCGACCAATGTCCTGACCCTCGATGGGGGAACCATCCCGACCGAAGTCGGGGCGATCATGGACCCGATGGGGAACGCGTTCCACACGGTGCTGACCGGGGGGGCGGAGATTCCCGGCAGTACGGTCTTCATTGTGGGGTGCGGGCCGATCGGCTGCTTTGCGGTCGGCATCGCGCGGGCGGCGGGCGCCACCAAGGTCATTGCCTCGGACGTGAATCCCAAACGCCTCGCGCTCGCCGCCACGATGGGCGCGCACGTCACCATCAACGCCAAGACAGACGACGTCGTGAAGACGGTCCTCGCCGAGACGGATGAAGAGGGTGCGGATGTGGTGTGCGAGATGTCGGGCGTGCCATCGGCGCTGCACCAGGCATTCGCCGCGGTGCGGATGGGCGGGCGGGTCCAGCTGCTCGGCATCCCGGACGGCGAAGTCCCGATGGATTTCGCCAATGAGATCATCTTCAAGGGGATCACCGTGTACGGCGTGATCGGCCGCAAGATGTACCAGACCTGGCACCAGATGCGCCGCTTTCTCATCGGCGGCCAGTTCGATCCCCGCCCCGTCATCACCCACAAGTTCCCACTCGCCAAGATCGACGACGCACTCGCCGCGATTCGGTCGGGTGACGCCGGCAAAGTCATTCTGGAGATCGTATGAGCTTCATGGGGCAGCTGCATGACGAGCTGGCGGGGTTCAAGAAAGAAGGCGTTTACAAGCGGCTCAACTACCTCGACTCACCGCAGGGGCCGCGCGTGCGAATGGAAGGACGCGGCGAAGTCGTCATCCTCTCCTCCAACAATTACCTCGGCCTGTGCACCGTCCCCGAGGTCGTCCAGGCCGGCAAGGACGCGCTTGATCGGTGGGGCGCCGGCACCGGATCGGTGCGCTTCATCTGCGGGACGTTCACGGTACATCGCGACCTCGAAACCGCGCTCGCGCGATTCGTCGGCTGCGAGTCGTCGCTCAGCTACGTCAGCTGCTGGAACGCCAATGAAGGACTCTGCCCGACGGTGTTGAGCGAGCCGGACATCGTCATCTCCGACCAGTTGAACCACGCCTCGATCATCGACTCGATCCGCCTCGCCAAGACGATCACCAAGTGCCAGACGGCCGTCTACAAGCACTCCGACATGCGCGACCTCGAGGACAAGCTCAAGGCGGCGGGCAGCGCGCGCCGCAAGTTGATCTTCACGGACGGGATCTTTTCGATGGAAGGCGACATCGCGAAGCTGCCTGACCTCGCAGCGCTGGCGCGAAAGTACGACGCCGTACTCGCGGTCGACGATTCGCACGCAACCGGGGTGCTCGGCAAAGGGGGGCGGGGAACGGCGGAGCATTACGGCATGCTGGGGCAGATCGACGTGATCACATCGACCCTCGGCAAGGCGCTGGGTGGCGCCGCGGGTGGATTCACGGCCGGACCGCTCGCGCTCACCGACTATCTCACGCAGCGCTCTCGCCCGCAGCTCTTCAGCAATGCGCTGCCCCCGACGGTGGCGGCGAGTGCGCTCGCCGCCGTGCACCACGTGGAGCAGCATCCCGAGCTGGTGAAAACGCTGCACGACAATGCTCGCTTTTTCCGCGAGCAGCTCCTTGCCCTTGGCTTCAAGCCGCTGCCTGGCGAGACGCCGATCGTCCCTGTGATCCTGGGCGAGACTGCGAAGGCGATTCATATGAGCGAGCTGCTCCTCGCCGAGGGGGTCTTCGTGACCGGATTTGGTTATCCCGTTGTGCCGCAAGGACATGCGCGCGTGCGCTGCCAGCTCTCGGCGGCTCACACGCAAGACGATCTCGATTTTGCCCTCAGGGCTTTTAAGAAGGTCGGCTCC
>DASYRZ010000091.1:0-4140 GCA_036003865.1 Gemmatimonadales bacterium
CGCTTCACGCGCGCCGACGCCACCACGCTGCCGTTCCCCGCCGACAGCTTCGACGTGCTGCTGTCGCGCTCCGCGCTCGAGCACATCGTCCCCGTCGAGCGGGCATTGGTGGAAATGGCCCGCGTGGTGCGCCCTGGCGGCGTGATCCATCATGCGGTCGATCCCTTCTATTGGCTCCGCGGCTGTCACAAGCGCGGCGTCGTGGACATCCCCTGGGCGCACGCGCGGCTGTCGCTCGAGGACTTCGAGCGCTTCGTCAGCGAGCGCGAGGGCGTGGAAGTCGCCGCGCAGCGCGGCGGCCGTTTGCGCACGCTGAACCGCCTGACGCTCGCGGAGTGGCGGGCCGCGATCGCGGCGGGACCGTTCGACATTCTGGAATGGATGGAAGAGCCGTCGGCGTTTGCCGCCCAGCTGTTCGACGAGAATCCCGACGTGATCGATACGCTCGCGAACGGCGTCGAGCCAAGGGACCTGGTGATCGGCCGCCTCGAGTTCTGGCTCAGGGTGAGGAAGGCGTGATCGCGTCCGATGCGCGCATGCCGCTGCTCTCCCGGGCCCTCGATCCCGCGGAGGTCGAAGGCGTGCTGCGCCGCCTCGCGGGCTGGGAAGGAGCCGTCGTACGCGCGATCCGCGCGGTGCGGTACAAGCCGGGGCGCCGCTGCCTGATCGAGTACGACGTCGCGCTGCCGTCGTCCGCGCCCGTGACGCTGATCGCCAAAGCGCGGGCGCGGGGGGCCGACCGTGCCACTTTCGATTTGCTCCTGGAGCTGCGCCGGCATGGGTTCGACGAGCACAGCGCCGACGGAATCAGCGTCCCGGAGCCGATCGCTGTCATTCCTGAGCTCGGCCTCTGGCTGCAACGCAAGATCGCCGGCGTGTCGGCGACGCAAGACCTCGCCACAGCGAACGGTGTCGGGCTGGCCCGCCGGCTCGCGGAGGCGGCCCACAAGCTCCACGCTACGGAGGTTCTCGCGCGTCGCGAGCATACGATGGCGGACGAGCTCCGCATCCTGCACGAGCGCCTTGATGCGCTGGCGGCACAGCGGCCCGACTGGGCACCGCGCCTGGAGCGGCTGCTCGCCGCCTGCGCCCGCATCGCCGCCACGACACCGCTGCCGCAGCGGCGCGGGATCCACCGCGACTTCTATCCAGACCAGGTGCTGGTCGCCGGCGAGCGTCTCTACCTCCTCGACTTCGATCTGTACTCTCATGGCGACCCGGCGCTCGATATCGGCAACTGCATCGGTCACATCACGGAGCAGGCCGTACGCACCTGTGGTGATCCGCGGGCGCTCGCGGATCGCGAAGCGGCGTTGGAAGACCGCTTCGTCGCGCTCGCCGGCGAGCAGACGCGCCCTGCCGTGTGGGCGTACGCGTTGCTCACACTGGCGCGGCATGTCTCGCTGAGCGCGCAGCGCGTCGACCGCCAGCCGTTCACCGCCCGGCTGCTCGAGCTGTGTGAAGAGAGACTCGCATGTTGACGCTGCTCCTTGTACTCGCCACGCAGACGGGAAGGACCCCCATCACCGACACCATCGCGGGCATGGTGACCGGGCCCGGCGGCAGGCCGTTGGCCGGGGCGATCGTGCAGGCGACGTCAGCGGTCACGCGCCTGTCCCGCTGGCAGACGAGCGACGCCGCCGGCCGGTTCACGATCTATTTCCCCGGACGCGCGCAGTACCAGCTCACCGTGTATTACTTCGGGCTGGTGCGGGGACCGGGGGTGCCGGGGGTGCCGGGGGTGCCGGGGGTGGTGCCGTTATGGGCGCGTGACGATCGCCGCGCGGCGAGCATCCGGTTGGACTTGGCGGGTTTCGCGAACCCGATCGATACGATTCTCGGGCGTTACGGTGTACTCGGACTGACCGGCGACCAGATCACACGGCTGCGGGAGGTCGCGGCGTCGAGCAACTCGTTCGCCCTGCCGGAGCTAGAGCGGGCGCGCAACATTCTCACCGCATCCCAGTGGTATCGACTCTCCACCGAGGGGCCGTCCGCCGTGACGATTCGTACACAGGCAAGCTCCGCCTCCCCGTCGCCTCCGCCGTCCCCGCCGTCCCGGCCGTCTTCGTCGTCCCAGCGCCCGGTTCGAGTCAATCGGCCGGACGTGACGCTGTACACCGGTGTGTCCACGGTCTACGAGACCAACCTCACCCACGCTCCGGCTGGCCTCGACGCCTACGGGGTGCTGCTCGGCGTGGGGGGAGATTTCCGCTATCGCTCGAGGCACACCACGCTCGAGGCGCAGTACGACGGCGTGTTCCGCCGCTACACCGGCACCGATCTCTGGAATGTGCCTGGGCACGAGGCGAGCGTCGCGGTCTCGCACCGCGTGGCGCGGCGCTGGGCCGTCGGCGCCGAAGCAGGGATCCAGCTCAACGGGTCCTCCGAGGACCGCGTGCTGCGCAATGAGTACACCGCGGAGGCGAACCTGGAATATCGCCTCACCGGCGCGAGCCGCGTTGAGCTCTACAGCGTATACATGCTGAAGCGCTATCCCAATCCGACGGGTAACAATGCCAGCGATCCCCGCGTGGGCCTCAAATACCGGCGCGTGCTCGGTGCGAGCGGTACCTGGGGCGTCGGCGGCCGCTACGACTACAACGGCGCCGACAGCTCTCGTTACCGCTACAACGCGTACACCGCGACGTCGGACGTCGGCTTCCCGGTGCGCGGCTCCAGCCAGATCTCGTCGAGCTTGCGGTACAACATCAGGCGCTACGTGTCACGGCTAATCACCGTCGGCGCGGGCAAAGAGTTGCGCCGGGACGCCGATTTCGTGGCGACGCTCGCGTGGCGGCAGGGGATCGCTCGGGTTTGGGACGTCGTCGCCAGCTACCGCTACGAGTACTACCGGTCGAACGACCCGGACCACACGTTCCGCGACGATATGGTCACCGTGGCGCTCACGCGCTACTGGTAGCATGACCCGGTGCTAATCGTCTTGTCTCTTTTTCAAAAAGAGGGCCAGCGCTGTCATCCCGAGCGAAGCGCGCGCAGCGCGCGGAGCGAGGGACCTGCTTTTTCGTTGAGCGCCCAGCGAAGGACCTGCTGTTTCGTTGGGCGAGGTTCGAGACGTGCCTAAAAGCAGATCCCTCGCTCGCGCGTGCGCGCTCGCTCGGGATGACATGCGCGCTCGCTTACAAGAAGGAAAAAAGGAAGAGCAGCTACGGCCCTCTCATCAAGGTGCGCACGTGCTGCGCGTCCTGCTTCGACCGCACGTCGAGCCGGTGCAGCGCCGTGTACGCCTGGACCGTCTGGCCGGCCATCACCGAGAGCGGCGAGCCCGTGGCCGTGTCCTTCTGGAGCAGGAAGGTGCCCTCCTGGCCGGCCGCGAATCGCGGCGTGCCGACGAAGGCGACGTCGCGCGAGCCCGGGAAGCGGACGACGACGCGCTGTCCCGCGGTCGCACCCTTAAGCAGCTCGTCCACGTGAATAATCGCTTCCTGCCAGTTGGGGTCGTGCTCGGTGAAGCGCTTGGGCCGGGGGGGCCGCGCCGGCGCGCTCGTGTATGCCGGGGGCCGGATCTGCTCCACGCGACCCACGACCACCATCGCCGCCGCTTGAATGCGTGCCTTGAGATCAGCGTCGTTCACCTGTTGCCGAGCCCTCGCGACAAGGTCTTGCTGTGCCGTGCCGGTGCTCGCCACTGTGGCGAGCTGGGGAGCGATGGTCTCGTGACCAACTTCCCGCACCGTGATGCCGCGCCCGTAGATCCAGCCCTTCGTGTAGAAAGTCGCCTGCAGTCCGGGATTCAGGGAGCCCGCGCGTGCGGGGAGGACGGTAACCGAGTCCCCCTTCGTGAGAGAGACCGCGGCGGGCTTCTCGAACACCTGATCCACGCGCACGACGCCAGCGCGAGTCACAGTTCCCGCGAAGATGATATCCGACTGACGGACCAGCGCCGCACGGCTCGTTTGCGCGGAGAGCGGAACCGCGAGCGATATCAGGACGATTGGGACGATCAGGGATCGAGTGCTCATGTGACGCTCACGGCATGACAGGGACACTAAAGAAGAAGGGATCGATCGACACGTCCACGGGCGATCCGGAGCCATCGAGCAGCTGGTGGGTCGCCTGGTTCACGCGGCGCTGAAACACCACCCCTGACGGGAAGTTAGCGGGATCGGGCGTGTTGGC
>DASYRZ010000092.1:0-3043 GCA_036003865.1 Gemmatimonadales bacterium
GACGCGCATTCCGTCCGGTCATCCGGAGGGCTACCTCGAAGCGTTCGCCAATCTGTATCGCGATCTCGCGGAGCAGATCCGGGCGCGCCGCGCGAAGCGGGCGCCTGATCGGGCGGCGCTGCTCGTGCCGACGGTGGAAGACGGCGCGCACGGCGTCAAGTTCATCCATGCGGCCGTGGAGTCGAGTGCGAAGAATGGCGCGTGGGTGGACATGCAGCTGAAGCTGCGCTAGGCGGGCCAATGCGCGCATCCGCCTGGATCGTTGTCCTAGCACTCACCCTCGCGCCGAGCATCTGCGCTGCCCAGCAGCCCCTTACGGCGCGCGACGTCATCGAGCGCATCAAGGAAAACATCGGCGTGCCGTGGACCGAGCCGACCGTGGACACGTTTAAGGACGGGGATCCGGCGACGCCCGTGACCGGCATCGCGGTCACGATGATGGCGACATTCGACGTGCTGCGTCGCGCCTCAGCGCGCGGCGCGAATCTCGTGATTACGCACGAGCCGACATTCTACGATCACTTCGACAAGCTCGACGTCCTCGAATCGGAGCACGATTCGGTGACCCGAGCGAAGCGCGCATTCATTCGTGACCATCGAATGGTCGTGGTGCGCATGCACGATCATTGGCACCGGCGGCGTCCCGAGCCGATGGCGGTGAACCTGGCGCGCGTGCTCGGCTGGGACCGCTATCAGACGCCCGAGAGCGAGCGGCTCTACCGGATACCGGAGACGACGCTGGCGGAGCTCGCCGCCACGATTCGCCGGCGCCTGCCCGCGCCGACGCTCCGCGTCGTCGGCGACTCGGCACTACGGGTCACGAAGATCGGGTTGTCGCCCGGTGCCGCCGGATTCGACACGCACCGGAAGCTCCTGCAGCAGGACGCTGTGGAAGTGCTGGTGATTGGCGAAGCCCGCGAGTGGGAGACCGTGGAGTACGTGGCGGACGCGGTCACGGCGGGACGGAAGAAGGCGCTGATCATCCTGGGACATATTCCGTCGGAGCAGGATGGCATGGCGGAGTTCACGCGGTGGCTCGTCACGTTAGTGAAGGAAGTGCCGGTGACGTTCGTACCGGCGGCGGATCCTTTTTGGGCGCCGCGCCGCTAGTCGCGCATGTAGTGACAGGTGTACCCGCCAGGGTTCTTGCGCAGATAATCCTGGTGATACGCCTCGGCGCTGTACCAGGTGGAAGCCGGCTCGATGCTCGTCGTGATCGGACGCTTCCACTTCCCTGAGGCTTCAACCCGTGCCTTCACACGCTCCGCTGTGGCCTGCTGCTCGGGCGTCTGCGGAAAAATCGCCGAGCGATATTGCGTGCCGATGTCGTTGCCCTGCCGGTTGAGCGTGGTCGGGTCGTGTAGCTTGAAGAACCACTTCTCGAGCAGGTCTTCGTAGCTGAGGACTGTCGGATCGAACGTCACCCGGATCGCCTCGGCGTGCCCAGATTTGCTGTCATGCGTGTCGTGGTATGTCGGATTCTCGAGCCAGCCGCCGGTGTAGCCGACGTCGGTGTCGATCACGCCGGGAACGTCGCGCAGAATGTCCTCGACACCCCAGAAGCAGCCGCCGGCGAGCACGGCGACCTCCGTCTGTTTTCCCGTCGCCACCGCCGAGCCTCTAGTTCTGTTCTGGTCAGTCATGAGCTTTCGGATGAGTTGAAGATAAACTCGCAAGCTGTAGTATGAGTTGACCATGCATTCCGAACAGCGCCTGATCCGGTACGTTAAGCTACTCACGCCAATCCTTCTCCGGCTCGCCCTCGGCGTGTCATTCCTGAGCGCCGTTGCTGATCGTTTCGGCATCTGGGGCCCGCCGGGAGCGCGTAACATCGCTTGGGGAAATTTCGCGCGCTTCACGCAGTATGCTGCGCAACTGAACCCCTGGGCGCCCCCCGCACTCGTACCCGTTCTCGCTTGGACGGCAACGGCGGCAGAACTCGTATTCGGCGTTGCTCTCATCCTCGGCTTTTATGCGCGGGAGGCGGCGCTCGCGAGCGGCGTGCTACTGCTCTTGTTCGCCTTTGGCATGACCATCGGAACCGGCGTCAAGTCCCCTCTGGACTTCTCCGTTTTTTCCGCCGCTGCTGCTGCCTTCGCCCTCTCGCTTCTGGGACCGGGCTCCTGGAGCCTCGACGGGGTGCTGCCGTGGCGCCATCGCACGGGAGGCGCCGCCTAAACTGGGCGTTAACCAGCCGCCACGGTGGTACGAACCGGATTGCTAGCCGTAACACGCTGCGCCCACGACAGCGCGAAGTCCGCCACCTCCTCCCAGCGCTTCCCACCGATGATCGAGTAGTGGTCGCGTCCGGCGAACTCCTTGAACTCCGTGATCGAGCTCGAGTTCTTGTAGCTGCGATAATTCCGCCGGTTCAGCGATGCGGGCATGAGCGCGTCTTTCTCGCCCGCAATCAGCAGCAATGGCGCATGCGGCTTCTTAAAGTTGACCCGGGCCGCGAGCGAGAGACCGCCCCGGGACAGACGCCGCGATTCCGGCACGATGTCGAGTTCGTACGCAACGCGCTGCTCGCCAAGCGTCAGTGTGTTGGCAAAGTGGCGCTGGAAATGCTTGAACGAGATCAGGTACGGCTTCGACGCCGGGACGAACGGATTGATCACCGGCCAAGTCCCCAGGAGAAACGCCAGCTCGAGCGGCAGCACCCCGAGCGGCGGAACCGAATCGATGACGATGGCGGCCGCGGCGAGATCGCGCTGCACCATGAGCTGCGTGATCAGCCCCCCGAACGAGTGGCCGATGATAATCGGCTTCTCACCGAGCGCACGAATCGCTGCGACGTGATGATCGATTGCGCGCTGGAGCGTAAGCGAGCCAAAGAGCTTGCCGTCGGGATGTTGGCGGAGCACGTCGACGGGTTGCTCGCGGCCCGGATACGCGATCGCGGCACACCGGTATCCCCTGCTCTCGCAGCGCTCGATCCACGGCTCCCAACAGCGGCGAGACACGAAGTTTCCGTGGATGAAGGCAATCGTATCGGACATGGCATACCTCCTGTTATGCGTTGACGGCGTGTAGGACTCGAGAT
>DASYRZ010000093.1:0-7444 GCA_036003865.1 Gemmatimonadales bacterium
CGTCAATGCCTTCGTCGGAGCGATGGTGGGGCTCGAGCGCACCGTCGTCCCACTCATTGCCCAGGCAGACTTCGGGCTCGTCTCGAAGACCGTCGTCCTTTCCTTCCTTGTCAGCTTTGGCATCGTCAAAGCGCTCGCCAACCTGTTCGCCGGGCAGCTCGCCGACCGGGTCGGCCGTAAGCCGCTCCTCGTCGTTGGCTGGCTCGCGGGGCTCCCGGTGCCGCTGCTCATCATCTGGGCGCCGAGCTGGGGCTGGATTGTGTTTGCCAACGTGCTGCTCGGCGTCAACCAGGGACTGTGCTGGTCCACGACGGTCATCATGAAAATCGATCTCGTGGGGCCGGCGCGCCGTGGCCTGGCGATGGGGCTGAATGAGTTCGCGGGCTACGTCGCCGTGTCGCTGTCGGCGCTGCTCACCGGCTACCTCGCCGCCGCGCACGGCCTGCGGCCGGCGCCATTCTATCCGGGCATTGCCTTCGCCCTGCTGGGACTACTCCTCTCCGTATTTGCCGTCCGCGAGACCCATGGGCACGCGCGCGCGGAGGCGCGCCAGCGCAGCTCGGAGCAATCCCGCCCCGGGTTCGCTCGCGTCTTCCTGCTCACGAGCTGGCGGGACCGCGCGCTGTTCGCCGCGAGCCAGGCCGGCATGGTCAACAACCTGAACGACGGGATGGTGTGGGGACTCATCCCCGTGTTTCTCGCCGCGCGCGGCGTCACGCTCGAGCGCATCGGGGTGGTGACCGCGACCTACCCCCTTGTCTGGGGAATGGGCCAGCTCGCCACGGGTGCGCTGAGCGACCGCTGGGGACGGAAGTGGATGATCGCTAGTGGGATGTGGGTGCAGGCCGTGGGCATCACGGCATTCGTGGTCGGCCGCTCCTTCTCATCCTGGATGGCCGGCGCCACGTTCTTGGGGATCGGGACCGCGCTGGTTTATCCCACGCTACTCGCGGCCGTGTCAGACGTGGCGCACCCCGACTGGCGGGCGAGCGCCGTGGGCGTTTACCGGCTCTGGCGCGACTCCGGCTACGCCATAGGCGCGATCGCCGCAGGGCTCCTGGCGGACGCGTTCACTATGCCGTTAGCGATCGGAGCCATCGCAGCGCTGACCTTCGTCTCGGGAGTGGTTGTGGCCGGAGTCATGTACGAGACTCTGCGGGATCGCAAGCCAGACCGCCGGTAGACTCCGGAAGTCGCCGCCGTTTACGCATGCCCCGCCCAGGACGTCTCACCGGGTTTGTACGGCACGCACGGATCGAACCGCCCCGGCGTCTCGCGGTAGCGCATCGCCTGCGTGCAGCCGATCTCCGACGTGAAGTAGCCGAGCAGCGTCAGCTCCTTGATCAGCCGGAAGTAGTGAGGGGGCGCCTCGTCGTTTTTCTCGTCCGTATACGCCTGCTGCGCGCGGTCCAGCTGCTCGAGCCGCGCGAGTCGTTGCTGCGGTGCCGCCGCCATGAACCAGGCTTCGTCCAGCTGCCGCATGCCATCGCGGAATATCCCCTGATCGCGGTCGCTATACGTGTCGGTGACCATCAACGCCAGGATTGCCTGGTAATCGTGCTCAGTGCGGCGCAGTGATGATCAAGGAAGGAGAGAAAGGAAGCGGCCACGAACACGGTTCAGATCGAGCAAAGGATCTGCTCCGAGGATCACGCCTCTCATTGAAGCTTTGGAATGTGCACCCAAGCACTCCTATTGTTTCGACGTGGCTGGTACTCCGTCTATCGATGAAATCGAGGTTCTGTCCTGCAACGTAAGACACGGCTTCGTAGCAAAGCACTAGTCGTCGTGGTGCCAATCCTGGTGCCAAATAGTTCATCGCTGGCGAGCGTCAGCAATCGTTCCGACCGAAATTCGTGCTAAAACACAACGGCCAGCGCTGGTGTGCGCTGGCCGTGCAGGATTACGAATCGAGAGCTCTACCACTGAGCTACGGTGGCGACGGTCCCTAACTTAGCGGCGCGCCGTTCGATTCGGTACTCCACCGAAATCAGTCAGCATTGCTTCCTGGGCGGTCCGAAAACTCGGGAACAGCAATCAGCTCGAGCGGACGCTCAGGGAGGTAACGCTGCCGAGTTTCGGATCTGAGGCCACAGCGTCACAACGGGCGTGATGCGACCAAGTCACGAGTGCATTGTACGGTGCTCGAAGCGGGTTCAGCCGCTCCGGCCCCCGCCAACTTGGGGCGGGGGTAGGGCGGAGGGCGTCAGAGAGACTTCAGAAATTCGACCAAATCACGTTCTTGTTCGGCGGTGAGTCCGAGGCTGCGAACGCGGTTGTAATGGGCGACCACGGCCGCCAGCGTCGGGGCGCTGCCGTCGTGAAAGTATGGCGGGTGTTGCCACAGGCCCCGCAGCGGAGTCGTGCGGTATCGCTTATTAGCGGTACGCGCCGCGTAAGCGCCATCGACACCAGTCTCACTGGGCGCGTGCAGAGTGCCGGCGTTGTTATCGGTACCATTGACGCCGACATGGCAGCGCGCGCACGTCCGGTTGAACACGCTGCGACCCCGTTCAGCGCCGGCGGCATCGAAGCTGCCGGCCGGAGGGGATGGTGCCGAAAGACTGTGCTGGTAACTGCGCAGCGCAGCGAGCTTCGGTCCCACCAGGTCAGGTGATTGTGCGACCTGAATACCCAGGCGTGGGTCTGAGAAATTGCCCTGCCCGTGCATCTGCGTCACGGCCACATACGCGTTCCAGTACGAGATCGGTCCTTCGGCCGTGTAGGTCTCGTTCCTTATCTGTGCGAGACCGTATGCTGGCGGAAGCACCAGCGGTGTGCTCTTTCCGTCAAGATTGAAGCGCGGGTCGTATTTTCCGGGGCCCCAGGAGTTGTAGACCGCCCTCTGCGCCGGCGTAATGGCGGGGGACAGTGCGATGATGGCGCCGACGTTAAGATCTCGATTCGGCCATCCGTCCTGCCGCTGTCCGATGCCCGAGGCGAACGAGTTGTTCACGGTCGAATGGCACAGGGCGCACGTGATGCCAAGTCGGATGAGCGTGTCTTTTCCGCCGACAGTATTCACGGTCCCGCGGAGCCCCACCACTGCATTGAGCTTGAGCAGCGTCACTGTGGTTGCAGGACTGTTCAGGTCTACCTGACCATCCTTGATGGCCTGCGCGACGGCGGGTGGAATGGCGTCAGCATCGACCTTCAGTCCTACCTTCAGCGCCATGTTGGGGCTGACCGCGCTCTGCACGACTTCGTGCATCCGCGCCGTATCGGTCCAAAACTTCTCATCGCCGAATGTTTCGTGACGAAAGATTCGCTGCCCCTCGGCAAGTGTCGCTGCAGAGCGATCGTCAGTCGCTGGACCCGTAGCGGTTGGCTGCTGTCCCGCGTCCTCGCGCCCGTACCTCGGTCCGCAAGTGGACATCGCAATAGCGGCACTGACGACGACGAGAACTCTGCCGAGTGAGAACACTTCGCTGCGCATGGTCCTATCCCCCTCGCCTGTCAGGAACTTCTGAATGGCGGCCTGGTATCTGCCGCCCGATCATTACTGCGCGGCAGATAGAGCAGATTAACCAGTGGAACCCGGCCTATAGCATGACCCAATTGGGGTAGACCCTTAGATAGAGGAATCAATTGCCATCCCGCGTTACTCAGGGCACCGCAACCGCCACCGCCGATCACCCCGAAGTCTGCAACGTTCTCGAGAACATCCTCAGCGAGTTTGTAGGCGCCACCGTCACGAAGTGCTGCGACCGGTACGATCGATTGCGCTGTTGTTTCGAGATCGCCCGCGATCTGGAAACGAGTACGGGGACTCAATACTAAAGCATCGACCGTCAAGACACCGAGCGACAGCGCTCTCGTGCGCCTGATTCAGTTCTGTTCGTGATCGTCGTCGCCTCCATCGCCCGAATGTTGTCCCGCACCCGGTCCTCGTTGTGGTGCCAATGGTGGTGCCAACCGTTCCGTCGCCCCCGGCGCAGGCAGTCGCATTTGTCACCGCGCCCCGCTGAAACACAACGGCCAGCGCTGGGGTGCGCTGGCCGTCCAGGATTACGAATCGAGAGCTCTACCACTGAGCTACGGTGGCGTACTGCGCCAATAACTTAGCGACGCACTGCGCCACACGGTACTCCAGCACGCCAAAGCACGGTCGCGGTAGCAGACCGAAGCTGAGCGCGAGCACGATCGACGCCGGCGTCCGAGTCGAATGCCCGACCGGGCCGAGTTCCGACGATCGAATGCGTTGAACGTTGTTCTTCCCGAAGATGCGTTTAGCTCACGCACCGGCCATGCGCTGTCGGGTGGTGGTGTCCGTCGCGAGCGAGCTCGGCGCGTTGATATTCGCCCCGCTGTCCACGCCGATCCCAAGCCGTGTGACCAGCTCGCCCCCAAGCCACCCGGTGACCACGGCCAGGCCACCACCGAGGAACGAAAGCACGTACGCGATACCGCTGGGGGACATCGGGGTCTCCCGCCGCACGATCCAGCTCGCCGCAAACAGGAGCACGACGCCGACATTGCCAAGTCCATGCACCGCGCCAACGCGCCTGGCCCGGGAGCCGGCGGGTATCCCCAGCCAATCGATGAACCCGAACGGTGCGGCGAGTAGTCCTCCCACGACTCCCGCGCCGATCATCCAGAAGGCGACTTCGGTCCAGCGCGTATTGCCGCTGATCAATCGGATGACGTCGAACACGATACCGGTCGTGAGCAGCCCGAGCGGCAAGACGATGAGCATCTGGTGCACCGGATGGCCGAGCAACTTTGCTCTCGCTTCCATGGCTTTCTCCTTTGGCTTATGCCTTAACGCGCCGTCGTGAGCGTCGCCGTCTGCCTCCACTGACTGCCGCCCCGTACCGCATCGGCTCGAACACATTGCCGCGGCGGTCTGACGCCGGCGGCGACTTCTTGATCAAGGCGCGGTGGGAGTTCCTGGCCATCATCCTGTCCACCGGATTCCGGAGCAGGCCACGCGCCGCTTTGAGGAGTTTGCCGACCCGGCCGACGATGATCTCATTCTTCGGATGCTTGATCAGCCGCATCACTGCCTTGATCACGTTGTGTTCGTCATACAGCGGCGGAATGGGCTGAACCTCATGCCCCGTGTAATTCCCCATGTGATCGAAGATCGGCGTGTCGTGACTCATCGGCATGACCGTGCAGACCTTGACGTTCTTCAGCTTCGCCAGCGCGAGCTCCTGTCGCAGCACGCCGTTGATCCCCACGATTCCAAACTTGGAGGCCACATACGAGCCATAATACGGCGCCGGCATTTTCCCGAGTGCTGAGGCGATGTTGATCAGGGTCCCGCGACGCCGCTCACGAAAGTGACGCACCGCGTACCAGGAGCCGTTGATCACGCCGACGAGGTTCGTGAGAATGACTTGGAGATGGTCGGCCAGGGGGACGTCCTCGAACCGCCCCAGAGCCGCGACGCCCGCATCGTTGATCCAGACGTCGACGGAGCCGAAGGTCGAGATCGCGGCTTGCGCCAGCTTCTCGACGTCAGACTGCCGGCTGACATCGGTGGGCACCGGGAGCGCCTGGCCCCCTCTGGCCTGGCATTCGCAAGCGAGTTCATCGAGCGCCTGCTCACGCCGGGCCGCCAGCACGACCCTCGCGCCGACGTCTGCGAGCTCGAGCGCTACACCGCGACCGAAGCCGCTCGAGGCGCCCGTGACGACGACGACAGTGTCAGCAAAATCCCGCTTCCCCATGCTCACACATAAGGCTCAACGAGTACAGCGAGCCAATCGCTCCAGAGGACGAAAAAGGATTGATCCCCGACAGGGCTGAGCTGCTCCACTGCTACGCATGGCCGGCCCAGGTCGTCTCGCCGGGCCGGTACGGGACGCAGGGGTCGAACCGGCCCGGCGTCTCGCGATACCGCATCGCCTGGGTGCACCCGATCTCTGACGTGAAGTAGCCGAGCAGCGTCAGCTGCTTCATCAGGCGGAAGTAGTGCGCTGGCGCGTCATCATCGCGGCGATGGCGCTTCAGCTCGTTCACGGCGAAGTCCGCCGCGGGCGCCGTCAGCGCCATATACGTGAGCGAAGGATTCACGCACGACGCGGAGGTCATGCACGCGCCGTCGGTCACGAACACGTTCGGTGCGTCCCATACCTGATTGCGCGCGTTCAGCACCGATCGAACACGATCTTCTTCCCGTCTGGGGACAATGACGCGAATCCGTCACCGACGGTGTTCGCCGTCAGGCGTCGCAGGTTCGCGCCGTCCGGGTCCATCAGGTAGATCTCGCCAGTGAATTCGTCGCGCGTGCTCGTGAAGGCAATGCCCTCGCGTCGTGGGAGGCCTGGGTGTTGCGGCCCGGTCGCCCGAGGCCGATTCTTTACTGGAGGCGTACGCCGCCCACGAAAGCGGACACACCCCCCGACATGGATCGCGAACCCGACATCACCGGATTGCTCCTCGCTTGGCGCGCAGGCGACCGCCACGCCCTGGACCGGCTGCTGCCGCTGGTCTACGAGGAGTTGCGCGGGATCGCGCACCGGCAGCTCAGGGGCGAGCGCCCGGAGCGCAGCCTCGACACCACCGGTCTCGTTCACGAAGCGTACCTCAAGCTCGTGGACCAGACCCGCGTCCAATGGGCGGATCGGGCGCATTTTTTCGGCGTGGCCGCTGGCGCGATGCGGCGCATCCTGGTCGACCAGGCGCGGCGGCGCGGCGCCCTGAAGCGCGGAGCGGCGCCGCGGCGCGTCAATCTGAGCGACGTGCCGGTGGCCATCGAAGAACGAGCCGACACGCTGATTGCCCTGGACGAGGCCCTGGCGGAGCTGGCGGGAGTGGACGAGCGCCTCAGCCGGGTCGTGGAGTGCCGCTTCTTCGGCGGACTCACCGAAGACGAAACGGCTGAAGCCCTCGGCGTGACGGCGCGGACCGTCCGCCGCGACTGGACGAAAGCCAAGGGCTGGTTGCAGCGAGCGCTGCGATGAGCGACCTCGCGTCCGCTGCGTGGTGGCGGCGCGTGCTCGACCTCGTCGACCAGGCCCTCGAGCGGGAGCCCGCGGACCGCGCAGGGTTCGTCGCCCAGTGCAGCGCCGACGACCCGGCGCTCGGCGCCGAAGTAGCCGCGCTCCTCGCCGGAGCCGAGGCGACCCCGGTGCTCGACACGCCGGCGGCGGCGTTGGCTGCACCGCTGTTTGACGAGCCCGTCGCCCTCCCCGACCCGACCGACCCACGGGCGCGGTTCGGCCCTTACCGAATCCTCCGCGAGCTGGGCCGCGGCGGCATGGGCGCGGTGTACTTGGCCGAGCGCTCCGACGAGCAGTACCAGAAACTGGTGGCGCTCAAGCTGCTGCCGGCCTGGAGCGCGGGAGATGACCGTCGGGTCCAGCGGTTCCTCGACGAGCGGCAGATCCTCGCCGCGCTCGACCATCCCGACATCGCCCGGCTGCTCGACGGCGGCGTCACTGCCGACGGATTGCCCTGGTTCGCGATGGAGTACGTCGAGGGCATGCCTGCCGAC
>DASYRZ010000094.1:0-4318 GCA_036003865.1 Gemmatimonadales bacterium
CGGCCGGGAATCGGATCGGGTGCTTCTGCCCGCACTGCCTCGACGCGGCCCGCGCGCGCGGCATCGATGCCGGCCGCGCTCGCGAAGGTTTCCTCGCGCTCGAGCGGTGGGTCACCGCGCGCCGAGCCGGTGAGCGGCCCACCGACGGCGCCTTCGTCACCTTTTGGCGGCTGCTCCTCACGTACCCGGAGATCCTGGCGTGGGAGCGCCTGTGGAACGACGGGCTCAACGATATCTATCGTGAGCTGTACGCCAAGGCGCACAGCATCGCACCCGACAAGGGCGTCGGCTGGCACATCTGGCACAACAACTCGTTCTCGCCGTTCTACCGCGCCGCGCAGGACTATGCCGAATTCAGCAAGTACTCGGACTTCCTCAAAGTGGTGATGTACAACAACTGCGGGGGCCCGAGGCTCGCCCAATACATCCGCAACGTCCAGAACACGCTCTTCGCGGACCTGACCCCGGAGCAGGTGCTCGATTTCACCTATGAGGTTCAGCAGTACCGTGAGCAGCCGCTCGACCGGATAGCGCAGCAGGGTCTGTCGGCTGATTACGTGCTGCGCGAGACGCGGCGTGCCGCCCGTGGCGTGACGCCGGCGGTCAAGATCTGGCCGGGAATCGACATCGACATCCCAACCGGTGCGGGCGAGAAGAAGACTCAAGCCGAGGATGTCTACCAGGCGGTGCGGGCGGCGTTCCAGGGCGGCGCCCACGGCGTGATCTTGTCGCGCAAGTACTCGGAGATGCAGCTGGCGAATATCAGCGCGGCGGGACGCGCGGTGCGCGGGCTGTAGGAGGAGACGGGACGCGTGGCTCAAAAAGTCATCGCGGCACTGCTCCTCGTCGCCGGATGCACGAGCCCCGGGCCGAATACGGACTGGCGCGTGACCGGGGGCGACCCCGGCAATACGCGCTATTCGGCACTGAATCAGATCGACACGACCAACGTGGCCCAGCTGCGCGTCGCCTGGGTCTACCATACCGGCGATCTGCCGCCGGACGGTCACGGTGAGATCCAGGCAACACCCATCGTCATCGATGGCGTCCTCTACACCACGACGCCCGCCCTGGCCGTCATCGCGCTCCGCGCCGCGAACGGCTCGCTCATCTGGCGATTCGACCCACGCACCACGCACGACGCACGACGCACGGTCGTTACACACGTCAATCGCGGTCTCGTGTACTGGGCCGAGCGCGGCGACCGTCGGATCTTCTTTACCGCCGGGCGGCGGTTGTACGCGCTCGATGCGCGCACCGGCCGCCCCATTCCCGGTTTCGGCGAATCCGGCTCCGTCGATCTGGCCGCGGGGCTCTCGCGTGACATCGGTGACGCCTATCTCGTTGCCACGAGTCCCGGCGCGATCTACCGAGATCTGCTGATTCAGGGCATGCGCGTCGGGGAAGAGGAGGGATCGGCGCCCGGCGACGTGCGTGCCTACGATGTCCGCACCGGCGCGATTCGTTGGACGTTCCACACCATTCCCCATCCCGGCGAGTTCGGATACGACACCTGGCCCGCCGGCGCCTGGCGGACGGCCGGCGGCGCCAACAGTTGGGCTGGCCTGTCTGTGGATACGGTGCGCGGAATCGTATACGTGCCCACCGGATCGGCGACGCCGGACTTCTACGGTGGCGCTCGAATCGGCGCGAACCTGTTCGCCAACTCACTCGTCGCCCTCGACGCAGCGACGGGGAAACGGCTGTGGCATTTCCAGAGCGTGCATCACGATCTGTGGGACCGCGATCTTCCCACCGCGCCCAATTTCGTACGAGTCACGCGCAACGGGATGCCCGTCGACGCGCTCGCGCAAATCACCAAGAGCGGCTTCGTGTTTCTGTTCGATCGACAGACGGGCAAGCCGCTGTTCGAGATCGTGGAGCGCCGGGTCCCTCCATCGGACCTGCGCGGCGAGCGCGCCTGGCCCACGCAGCCGTTCCCCGTAAAGCCGGCGCCGTTCGCGCGACAAACGATCGGCGACCGGGACGTCAGTGCGGAGGCATTGCCGCGCTACCGGACATTCAAGCCGCCGGTGTTTTTCCAGCCACCGAGCCGTGAAGGGAGCATCGTCTTGCCGGGGTTCGATGGCGGTGGCGAGTGGGGTGGAGCGGCGGTCGATCCCGAAACGGCGACGCTGTACGTGAATGCGAGTGATGTGCCCTGGATTGCCGCTATGCGCGAGCTCGCCCACATCGTTCCCACGGCCGGCGCCCCGCGGGCGGGGGGGGGCGGGGCAGTGTACGCCGCGGCCTGTGCCGGATGTCATGGTCTCGATCGCCGCGGCCGTGACCGCGCGCCATCACTCGTCGATCTCACCACGCGTCTATCGCCGCGAGAGGCTCGACTGGTGCTCGATCGCGGCCGCGGGTGGATGCCCGCATTTGCCGCGCTTCCGGTGGCCGAGAAAACCGCGGTGCTCGAGTACCTCGGCTATGCGGTAGCTCCAGCCGACACGGCGGGATGGACGTCGCCACAAGCTCAGGCCACGCTCTATGAGTTCGCCGGCTACGAGCGCTGGCGCGATACGGCCGGCTATCCAGCCGTGAAGCCACCATGGGGCACGTTGAGCGCCATCGACCTCAACTCCGGCGAGTATCGCTGGCGTATTCCGCTCGGCGAGTTCGCCGCGCTCACGGCGCGTGGAATGCAGGTCACGGGGACCGAACAGTACGGCGGCCCCATCGTCACGCGTGGCGGCCTGGTATTCATCGCGGCGACCCAGGACGCGAAGTTTCGCGCCTTCGATAAGAGCACCGGACGGCTGCTGTGGGAAGCGACCCTGCCCGTCCCCGGCTATGCGACCCCGAGCACGTTTGCCGTGGGTGGGAAACAGTTTGTCGTCGTCGCGGCCGGAGGTGGCAAGCTGGGGTCGCCAACGGGTGACACGTACGTGGCGTACAGTCTGCCGTAACAGAGTGTCGCGGGTAGGCCCGACCTTGCAACTGTAGCGGAAGGCGAGACATTAACCGGCATGCGCCACGTTTCTACTTCCCGTCGGCTGCGACGTGTGCTCGTGATCGCGGCTCTGCTCGCGCCGGGCTCGCTGCTCTGGTCGCAGGTGCCGGACACCGCCCGAGCGAACCGCGGTCTCGCGCGTCTGACCGCCAAGCTGCACGCCGATCAGACGCTGCCGGACAGTTTGCGGCGCCTGACCGCGGCTGATCTCCTGAAGCCGGAGAACTCGAATCACGCCGCATTGCTCGACGATTCCACGGCCAGTCTGCTGCTCAAGACCATGGCGGCCACAACGCGCCAGGTGCCCGAATCATTGTGCGGTTCGTTTCTCGGCGGGTCGCCCGTACCCGCCGGGGATCTCGATATCATGCTGCCGTACGCGGACTCCAGCACGCTCGAAAACTGGTTGACTATCCTCGAGCGCATCGTGCGCGCTCGCGCGCAGCCCGTGGCCGGACGCCGGATCGCGTCCGACAGCATGCTGCGAGTCGCATTCCTGAGTGTGTACGCGCGACTCGACACCGCGAGCCAGCGACGGCTCATACGGGTTGCGCAGAATCCGCCTCCCAGTCGCAGTGACGCGTGCTGGTCCTTGCTCGCGGTGATGGACGGACTGGCGGCATTGCCCGTCGCCGACGCCGGCCCCGTCGTACGCGCAATGTTCGGCCAGGCCGCCGCTCCCCCCGCCAAACGGCAACCCGGTCAGGAGTAGCGTATGGAACTGCCACCGAAGAAGAAGGACCCCGGGCCCGTCAAACTCCCCGAGCCGCCGAAGCCTCGTCCGCCGGAGCCGTGGGAGCCCGCGCGGATCCCCCGCGACCCCGAACCTCCCAAACCACCAGGACGGTAGCCGAAGCTCGATGTACGAAGACCGCCACACCCCGCCGCTTCCCCCCAGGCGTTTTGTACGACGCATGGCCGATCACGTCGCGGTGGCCGCCGCCCTCGTTGCCGTGTCGCTGATAGTCGGGATGTGGGGCTACGAGCACTATGAACACCTCCACTGGCGCGACGCGTTTCTGAACACTGCGATGCTGCTGGGAGGGATGGGGCCGGTAGATCCAATCCACACTAACGGCGGGAAGGTGTTTGCCGGGATCTTTGCCCTGTACGCGGGCGTGGTCTTTCTGGTGGTGGCGGGACTATTCCTCGTGCCCGTGATTCACCGGATTGCACACGTATTCCATTTCGAAGGTGGACAGGGGCGCCACCGCTGACGTGGGCTTCGATCTCGCGCAGGCGATCGAGGTTCTGGAGCGCACGCCCAACGCTCTGCACTCGCTTTTGCAGAACGTCGGGCCGGCTTGGGCCCGCGGCACGGAAGGGCCCGATACGTTCAGTCCCTTCGATAACATCGGCCAT
>DASYRZ010000095.1:0-236579 GCA_036003865.1 Gemmatimonadales bacterium
TATCCCGCGCTCGTGCGCTTCCTGTACCGCAAGGTATGGGACGCCGAGCGCGCGGAGGATCTCGCGCAGGAAGCATTTGCGCGCGCCCTCGTACATCGGCCGGAGAACACGCGAGGATGGCTCTTTGTGGTAGCAGCGAACATGGCGCGTGATGAGGCGCGGCGGGCGGCGCGGGAGAAGCGGCACCTCACGCTGTTGAAGAGCGAGCCCGACGCCGTTCGCAGCTCGCCGGACGACGAGATCGATGCCGAGACGCAATCGCATCGCGTGCGCGCGGCACTCGATCAGCTGACGCCGCGCGACCGGGAGGCGTTGCTCCTCTGGGACTCGGGGCTCTCCTACGACGATATCGCCGCGCAGACCGGACTGGCGCGCGGCGCGATTGGAACCACCTTGGCGCGGGCGCGCCGGAGACTGATCGAAGCATATGACGCAGAACAGAAAGGAGGACAGCATGTCGCACGTGGATGAGGGGATGCTGCACGCGTACCTCGACGGCGAGCTGCCCTCTGCGGAGCGGGCTGCGCTCGAGGCCCATCTCGCGCAGTGCGCGACCTGTCGGGCAAGTCTCGCCGAAGAGCGGGCGCTCCTGGAGCGGGCCAGCGCGTTGTTGGGATCGGCGCAGCCGCCCGCACGGGCGGTGCCTCCATTTGAGCAGCTGCGGCGCGCGCCACGGCGTTCGCCCTGGCACGTGCGCCGATCGTTCGCGTGGGCGGCCTCCATCGCTCTCGCCCTCGGCGCCGGTTATCTCCTGCGCAGTCCCGCCACAGGGCCGGACCAGGTTGAGGGGCTACTGTACGTGGCGGAGAATCGGACGGTTCAGACGCCAGCACTAGAACAGGCCAAGGCCGTCCCCGCGGCCCCCGCCGCTCGCGCTCAGGCCACCGGACGGGGCAAGAGTCGCAACCTCACACGACCGGCCGCGGAAGTTGTGCGGGCGAACGACAAGAGCGACACGCTCGTAGCGGCGCTCGCCGTGCGCGATCAGTCGCAGCGGCAGGCAGGTCCACCCACCGCCAACGCTGCGGCTCCTCTTCCCGCCCCGCCCGGCCCAGCCCCGGCGCCGGCCTCGGGCGCGCGCGACTCCGCTGCGCGCGCCGAGGCTCCGGTATTGCGGTTTGATGAGGTTGTGGTGACGGGCAGCGTCGCCCGCCGCGCGGCTGAAGTCGCCAAGCCGGAAGAGCGTGCGGCGACAGACATCAGCAAATGGCCGGTCATCAGCCGAGGGACCGCGCGGTCGCTCCTCGGCGACGAACCCGTCGGTCTGCCCGATCTCACGACGCGGACCATTCGTCGGAGCCCTGGTGCCGATGGAGTGGTGGTGGTCGACCAGGAGCTGGACGCCGGCACAGTGATCCAGATCTTCCAGCGAGCCGCGCGCGCCAGCTCACGCTTTGACTCGTTGGTCTACGGCGGCTACGGCCGGGGCTTCGAGCGTGAGCGTGACGACCGCTTGGCCCGGTTTGTGGGGAAGCTGCGTGTCGAGATTTCCGGCCCGCTCTCGGTGGACTCGCTCAACCGGTTGCTCGAACAGGTCCGACCGCTGCCTTAACCTTCCTTCCGTCGCCACGCGATCAGCTCGGCGACGACGCTGACGGCGATCTCCTCAGGAGTGACCGCGCCGATCGGGAGGCCGACCGGTACGCGCACCCGTTGCAGGGTCTTCGCCGGAACACCGGCTGTCCTGAGTCCTTTCGAGACCACGATTTTCTTGCGGCGACTGCCCAGCAAGCCGACATACCCCGCCGGCGATGTCGCGACGCGCTCGAGGATCAGCGCGTCGTTGCGATGGCCGCGCGTCGCGATCACGACCGCATCTCCCGCGGTCAGCGGATAGCGAGCGAAGGCCGCCTCAACGTCGGACGCCAGCACGATCGTGCCGGCGTCAAAGCGCGCCGGATCGGCGTACTCGGGTCGGTCGTCGATCACCACGACCCGGAAACCAGCGGCCAGCGCCGCCCGCGCGATGGCGGTGCCGACATGCCCCGCCCCGAACACAAACACGCGCGGCGCCGGTAACAGCCGCTCTTCGACGAAACGCCCGTCGCGCGTGAGTGTCGCGGCCGCGCCGCCAACCACGCCGCGGGCGAGCGGCTCGAACGTCTTCACCGGCCCCTCTCCCCGGCGCCACTCGGTCGCGGTCCGGACCAACCCAGACTCCGCGCTGGCCGCCGCATCAAGCACGCGCAGGTAGGCGTCATCGGCGAGCAGCGGCTCAACGAAGATGTCGACCGTGCCGCCGCAGGAAAGGCCGAGATCGCCGGCCAGGTCGGCGTTCAGGTGGTGGGTCAGGAGCGCGGGCCGGTGCTGGGCCTGCGCGTCCAGCGCCGCCCCGATGACATCCGCTTCGACGCAGCCGCCGCCGACCGAGCCGATCAGTCGACCTTCGGCGCCCACGAGCATCTTGGTGCCCGCAGGGACAGGCGTCGATCCGCGCGTGCGTGCCACGGTCGCGAGCGCGCCCGCCCCGGACCGGCGAACGAGATCAGCTGCAGCTTGCCAGACGTTCACATCAGAGAAACTAAGCTCCCGGAGCCTCATCTGCCCCGGGAGCTTCTAGCAGTCACCATGAGGCGTTACGGCGTGACGACGAACGTCCCGCTCATCCCTTGGGCCGCGTGAATCGTGCAGTGATAGGTGTACGTGCCTGCCTGCAGCGTCGCCTGATACGACTCACCTGCAACCTTGTTGCCTGAGTTTGCCGGCAACGGCGCCGGCCCCGTCTGCCACGTCACGTTGTGCGTGACCGAGCCAGCCGCCCATTGGAATGTGACCGTTCCCGCAGGCACGGTATCCGGAGTCGGCGAGAACTGATAGTTCGCGACAGTGATGGTCGTCGAATGACCGCCCGCCGGAGGCGGTGGAGGCGGTGGCGGATTCGGCGGAGGAGGAGGATTCCCATACCCGGTACTGCCGCTGCTGCACGCGGCTGCCGCTATCGCCGCAATCGCCAGCCAACGAGACATCCGCATGACACCTCCATGTGGAGAGTCGATAAGAAAACATGCTCCCGGGTTGGATCTGCCCCGGGAGCATAGGTGCGACCCTGATCTGTGCTACGGGGTCACGTGAATCGCGTCGTTCATCCCCTCAGGGAATGGGGAAACTACCACTCGTACACCCGGTTCCGTTAGACGCCCCCGGCGTAGTTGTGAGATGAAGCGGGTTTAGTGCAGCTCCCGCTCCAACGCGTCGCTGGCGAGACGTGGAGAGATGATCGGATAGCGGCCGGCAAACCAGGCCCACGAGAGGAAGAAGAGTCCTGCGAAGAACAGCGTTACCCCCAACTCGGTGATGCCAATGACCGGGCCGCCGCCGCCGTTGATCGCGGGCACGACCTCGAGATAGCGCTCGAGCCAAATGCCGACGAGGCTCACGAGCGCAAAGCCCACCATCGTCGGCGCGAACGTCTTCGGTTTGACGCCGAGCAGTCCAATGAACGGGATCACGAAGACGAGGAGAAACACGGCGATGCCAATGGGACGCCACACGCCGTAGAGCCGGTAGAAGATGAAGTAGGTCTCCTCCGGCAAGTTGCCGTACCAGATCACCAGGAACTGCGACCACATCAGGTAGGCCCAGAACACCGTGAATCCAAAGCACAGTTTGCCCAGGTCATGCTGCTGGCGCGACGTGTAGATGCCGGTGAGCCCCATCGTTCGGCGCAGCAGGATCGACAGTACGGCCAGCAGCATCAGCGCGGCGAGGAAGCTGCCCATGAAATAGAACGCGCCGAACAGGTTGCTGACCCATTTGGACGACAGCGACATGATCAGGTCGTAGCCGAGCAGGCTGTGGCCGAACGCGAACGCGAGGATCACGAACGCCGCCTCGCGCGAGATGCGAGGGGCGTCTTCGGTCCGCGCCACCGGCTCGCCGCTGGTCAGCTCGCGCGCGTCGGGTGCAACGTCGTGCCGCACGAACCGCCACGACAGCCACGACAGGATGGCGAGGATCGCGCCGTTGCGCACGAAGAACCACTTGTTCGTGAGCCACCAGCCGATCTCGGGCCGTGGCTCGTGGATCCATGTAAAGATGTACCGCCGTCCGATGATCAGGCCGATGAACAGGACAACAGCGACCGTCGTGAACGCAACGCCTGCTTCGGCAAAGCGAATGATGACGCCGGACCAGTGTCCCTTGGCGAGCTTCTGCGTTGCGGCGACGACCACCATGGCCTGGGCGAGGCCGGCCCAGAACACAAAGTTGACCTGATAAGCCCACCACGTCCGCTCGGGGTGACGGCTCAGCGCGCCCAGCACCAGCACGATTCCGCCGCCGATTGCCGCGACCGCGCCAAACAACGCGAAGCGCGCGACGGGCGCCTGGCGCGCTTTCTGGACGAGATCAGAGCGGCTGGCGACCGCGGTGGTCACTGCCTGCCCCGCGCGTTCAGCTGCAGGCTGCGGACGAAATTGACGACGTCCCAGCGGTCGTTGCCGTGAATCTTGTCGCCGTAGCGCGGCATCAAGCCGCGACCCATGCGCTGCGCTTCGACGATCATGCCGTAGATCATCCCGTCAGTCATCTTGGGCCGCGCAGGATCGACGAGGGACGGAATCCCCGGGAAGGGACCGCCACCCGCGAGCGACACAGGACCGTTCCCTTCGCCGCTCTCGCCGTGACAGACCTGACAATACGTCTGATAGACCCAATGCCCGCGATTGAGCGACTCGGCGGTACGGGTCCGCGGATTCGTCAATCGATCGGCCGTTTCGCGAGTCAGCGGAAGCTCGGCGCCGGATACCGGGACCGCACCCGGGACCGGCGGAATGGGACGGGCGTACGGCTTGATGTTGCGCTGATGCCGCATCGTGGCGAACCAGCCGACCTTATGCACCACATCGTCGGGATTGCAGGCCAGGGCGGCCAGGGCGACGATGGCGGCAATGGCGGCACGGGCTTTACCCACGACGCACCTCTTCCGCACCGGCATCGCGCAACAACTTCTCCACCGCCGCCGACTTACCGCCTTCGGCCGGCACGAAGATGCCGAACCGATCGTTGGTGAAGCGCGGATCATACATGATGGTGCCGGCGCGCCGCGCGGCGAACGCCGAGTTGAAGAGGATGCCAAGGATCGTGGCGAGCGCGCCGAACAGAATCGTCATCTCGAACATGATGACGACGTAGGGCGGGATCGACCCGACGGGCTTGCCCCCGACGACGAGCGGCCAGTCGGCCGACATCCACAGCGTCAGCCACGCGCCGATCGAGCAACCCGCAATGCCACCGATCAGCGTGAACATGCGGACCGGACTGACCGGCTGGCCGAGGGCGGCCTCGATCTCGTGGCGCGGAATCGGCGAGTAGACGGTGAAGTCGGTGTGGCCGGCGGCGCGCAACCGCTTGATCACGTCGAGCGTCGCGTCCAGGTGGGCAAAGACTCCGAGCACGCCGGGCGTCGGCGGTGGCCGGAACAGATCGTTCAGCGGCTTCGGGAGCGCCATCATACGTGCGCCTTCGACGCTTTGCTCCGCGGCGGAGCGAGCACTTCCTTGACTTCGGAGATCGACACTGCCGGGAAGATCTTCACGAACAACAGGAACCACATGAAGAACCAGCCGAAGCTGCCGGCCATGATGCCCCAGTCCGCCCAGGTCGGGTTGTAGACCGCGTTCGTCCACGTCGTGTACGGCTCACCCGCGAGCGACACCACGATGATGACGTAGCGCTCGAACCACATTCCGATGTTCACGAAGATCGAGATCACGAACAGTGCCGTGATGTTCGTCCGGATCTTCTTGAACCAGAGGAGCAGCGGCAGGAACCCGTTGCAGATGTACATGGTCCAGGACGCCCACCAAAACGGGCCGAACGCGCGGTAGTAGAACGCGGCTCGCTCGGTCGGGTTGCCCCCATACCAGGCGATAAAATTCTCTGTGAGGTAGGAAAACCCGACGATGGATCCAGTCAGCAGGCAGAGCTTCGCCAGGTTCTCGAAGTGCTTGACGGTGATCAACTCCTCGAGGCCGAACACCGTTCGGATCGGCGTGAGGAGTGTGATGACCAGACCGCAGCCCGAGTAGATCGCGCCGGCGACGAAGTAGGGGGCGAAGATCGTGGCGTGCCACCCGGGAACGAGCGCCATCGCGAAGTCCCAGGACACGACGCTGTGCACCGACAGTACCAGCGGGGTCGCGAGCGCCGCGAGATAGAGGTATCCGCGCGTGTAGTGCCGCCACTGCTCGTTGGATCCCGTCCAGCCGATCGACGTGAGGGCATACAGCTTCTTGCGCCAACCCGTCGCCATATCGCGCACCGCGGCGATGTCGGGGATCAGGCCCATGATCAGGAACAGCGTCGACACGGTGAAGTACGTCCCGATCGCGAATTCGTCCCAGATGAGCGGCGACTTGAAGTTCGGCCAGAGCCCGCGCTCGTTCGGGTATGGAATGAGCCAGTAGAAGTACCACTGCCGCCCGATGTGAATCAGGGGGAAGAGGCCCGCGGTCATCACCGCGAAGACCGTCATCGCTTCGGCGGTACGGTACACCGCCGTGCGCCATCCCGAGCGGAACAGGAAGAGGATCGCGGAAATGAGTGTTCCGGAGTGCGCGATGCCCACCCAGAAGACGAAGCAGGTAATGAAGACCGCCCAGTACACCGGGTGCGAATAGCCGGCGAGCCCCAGCCCGTAGCGCAGCAGGAAGAGCAGCGTCATGATGCCGATCCCGAGCAGCGCGACCGCGGCGCCCAGCAGCAGGAAATAGCCGCGGGACGGCGTGCTGAGGGTCCGCGCGATCGTGCGCGTGACGTAGTCGTACGTCACGCGCGTGCCCGACGGGGTCTGGGTCTTGGTCTCAGCCATGACTCGGCGTGTCCTGCGCGACGACACGGGCGAGATAGGTGATCGCGGGCTTGGTGTTCAAACCGGCGAGCACGTGGTAGCCGCGCGGGTTGCCGGCTAGCTCGAAGACCTTCGAGCGCCGGTCGTTGAGATCGCCGAAGACGATCGCTTCGGATGGGCAGGTCTGCTGGCACGCGGTGACGATGTCCCCATCGCGCACGCTGCGATTCTCGAGCCGGGCCTGATTCTGTGCGCCGCGGATCCGCTGCACGCAGAACGTGCATTTCTCCATGACGCCCTTTTCGCGCACCGTGACGTCGGGATTGAGCAGCATCGAGAGCGGCTCAGGGAACGCCTCGTACTCGCCGCCCGGCTCAGCGTAGTTGTACCAGTTGAAGTAGCGGACCTTGTAGGGGCAGTTGTTGGAGCAATAGCGCGTACCGACGCAGCGGTTGTAGACCTGGCCGTTGAGCCCGTCCGGCGTGTGATAGGCGGCGTAGACGGGACAAACCGGCTCACACGGCGCGTTGCCGCACTGCTGGCACAGCATCGGCGAGTTGACGGCGCCCTGCGGCTCGCCGTGCTCGTCGGTGAGCCAGTAGCGCTCGAGGCGCATCCACGACATCTCGCGGCCGCGCTGCATCAGCTCTTCACCGACGGTCGCGATGTTGTTCTCGGCGTAGCAAGCGGTCACGCACGCCGCGCAGCCCGTACACTTCGAGAGGTCGATCGCCAGGCCCCAGCGCGGCTGCTCGCCGCGATAGTTGCCGAGCTCCGCCTTGTCGTGTTGGCGCGCCGCCCACCACTCGACGGCGTCGGACGCGTATTCGGGCGTCTCGGCGTGATGGAACGGCGCCTCGCCCGGATGCAGCGCCCTGGCACGCGCCAGCCCCAGCACCTCGACGGTGCCGCGGCCGCGCTCGCGCGGGCTTCCCTCGGTGGTGACGATCTTGCGGTGTTCGCCGGTCTTGGTCGCGGTCGCGGCCACGAGGAAGTTGCGGCCACCGTATTCGTTTACGTCGACGCCAAGCAGCTCGAAGGCATTCGCGGAGCGGTCCTTCGCGTACCGTCCGTACTCGGTGTGTCCCTGTCCCGTCGGCACGGCGAGAACGTCGGACCGCACCGAGCGTGTGATCCAGGTCGGGAATTTCTGCCAGCCGAACTGCGACTTGAGCAGCAGGAAATCTCCCCTCGCGAGTCCCCACTTGGCCGCGGTGTCAGGATGGACCTCGACCCAGCTGTGCCAGGCAATCTTCGAGACGGGATCGGGCAGCTCTTGCAGCCAGGGTTTGTTGGCGCCGCGGCCATCGTGCAGCACGGGATGCGGGAAGACGATGACCTGCTGAGCTTGGTCGGCGGGGGCGGCAAAGGCGGCAAAGGCTCCAAAGCTGATCTTCGAAACGTCCGCGAGCCGCACCGCGCGGGTCGGCGCCTCGGCGTAGATGCCGCCCTTCGCCAACGAGTCCATCCAGAACTGGTCGAATCCCGCCGCGCGCCGGGTACGCCATTTGTTCTGCACGTAGTCCTGGAACGTGCCGGCCTTACCCGAGAGCTTCAGAATGACGTCGCCGGTCTGACGCGTGTTGAAGACCGGCTGCACAACCGGCTGTTGCAGCGCGGTGACGCCCGCGCGCGGCCGGCTGTCGGCCCACTGCTCGAGCGGGTGGTGGTCCGGGAGGATCAGATCGCAGGCGGCCGTCGTCTCGTCCATGTAGGACGAGAAGCTGACCTTGTACGCAACCTTGGCGAGTGCCTGCTGGAACGCCCCGGGCATTGAGTACGCCGGATTCGTGCCGTGCACGAACAGCAGCGCGACGCGCCCCGCCTCCATGTCCGCCTTCAGCGCCACCAGCTCGCCGAACGAGTTCGCCGAACCAACGGCCAGGTCGGCGCCGAACTTCACGAGCGAGCCGACGGAGCCGACGACGTAGTTCAGGAGGTTGACCGCGGCGACCGTCTGCGCGGCATTCGGACCCTGTGTCGCCATGCCGCCCCCGACCGCGAGGCCGCCCCCCGAGCGCGCAAATTCGCGCGCGAGGCGGACGATCGTGGCCTGGTCGATGCCGATCACCTGCGCGACGGCGCGAGGACTGTACGCTCCGAGCAGGGCGACCAGACGGCTGGCATCCGCCGGCGCGCGCGCGAGGTGCTGGCTGATGATCACCTGCGCCATCGCCAACGCCAGCAACCCTTCGCTGCCGGGCTTCGCGGCGATCCACTCGTCGGCATTCATGCCGGTGAGCGACAGCCTGGGGCCGACGTACACGAACTTCGCCATCGAGGCCGAGCGGCCTCCGTCGAAGGCGTGCGCCTGGGAGAAGCCGTTCTGGAACTCGACCGGCGAGAGCCAGGTGTCGAGGAAGTCGGCGCCAAACGAGATCAGATACTTCGCGTTCGCGAAGTCGTAGGTCGGCAGGGTCCGAGTGCCAAAGGCCATGCGATTGCCGGCGCGCAGCGCTTCAAACCCGAACGGCTCGTAGCTCATGCGCCGGCCGCCGACCTGCTTCATCCACTCATCCACCAGGTCGCCGAACGACGATTGCTCGACGCCGCTCAGGAAGACGATTCCCTTGCCCTGCGCCTCGCGCACCTTCCCGACGAGCTGCTGGATCGCACCGTCCCAATCGATGTCTTCGAACGTCCCGTTCGCGTTCCGCACCAGGGGGTGTTGGATGCGGTCGGGATTGTAAAGTCCCTGCAGCGCCGCCTGCCCGCGGGCGCACAAGCGACCGCGATTGATCGGCGAGTCGGGATTGCCCTCGAGTTTGACCGCCCGTCCTTCGCGCACCCGTACACGCACGCCGCAGCCTGCGGCGCACTCACGGCAGGTGGTGGCATAGTAGGTGGCGGTGCCCGGAATCTGATCTTCGGGCTGGATCAGATAGGGGATGAGCCGTTCAGTCGGCTCCGGCCCGATGCCGCAGGACGACAGGGCGGCTGCGCCGGCGCCGGTGACGCCGAGGACCTTCAGGAAGCGTCTGCGATCGATCGCGTCGGTCATGTCAGTAGTGGCACACGCTGCAGTCGCGGCTCACGTTGTTCTTGATGTGACAGCCGACGCACCAGCCCATGCGCAGCGTCGAGACTCGCTCGACCTGGGGCATGTGTTTCACGTCGCTGTGGCATGTCGCGCAGGTCGTGTTCGCATCCCCGCTCTGCGCGCCGAGTGCCTTGATGTGCCGCATGTGCGGAAAGCGCACGAACCCAGGGAGCGCATGCACCCTCACCCATTCTGGCGGTTTGCGCTCACGCCAGGCGTCGCGGACTTTCTTGATCTCCGCCTGATGCGAAGGCGTCGACCCGCCCACCAGCTGATGGCACCCCATGCAGGTCTGCAGCGACGGGATGCCCGGCTCGCTCGAGACCGATGCCGAATAGTGACAGTACATGCAGGGGATCAGGTCCTGGCCGGCATGGACGTCGTGACGGAAGAAGATCGGCTGACGCGGCCCTTTGAGCTTACCGGTGTCGCCCGCGGCGAGCACAGGAGCTTGATATCGAGAAGACGGAGAAGAAGCCGATTGGGCCTGCTGGCCGTTAAGCACCGCAGGCGGGAGGGCGAGGATCAACACCACGACCGCAGCTGAACGCAGATGACCTCTTAAGGGCTGGGGCGGTCTGCAATCAGAAGGCTGACGAATGTACGCATGGCCCCGAATTGGACACAAGGGCGCGGCAGGAGTAAGGGCACGCCATTGGCGTGCCCCCTACTCCGGCCGCGCCAACAATTGATATTTCAATCGGACGACGTCGACAAACGCCTGCACCGCGTCGAGGTCCGCGAATTCCATCCAGCAGTGGCGCACGCCATCGGACAAGGCGCCGTCGCGCACCGCCTGTTTGATGACGCGCGGCAATCCGTTCGTCGCGCTGATCTCCTGCTCTTCCAGACCCGACAGCACGAAGGTGCCGCTGACGCCCGACTGCATGGGATGCAAGTACCCGAGCTTGCGGCCCCCGACCTCGTACATCCAGACCCACTTCCACGTGGTGCCAAGGTAGACGACTTGCTCGGTGACGTGACGCAGGCTGCGCAGCTCTTCGCGTGCCTTCTTGAATCGTTGGGCCGCGCGCGGGGAGAGATCGCGCACGGGCTGGTCGGGTTTGGGCCGCTGGCGCGGGCTCAAGTACAGGTGACTGGCCCAGTAATCAGTGGTCGGCTTGTTCATCGCGCCCCAAAGTTACGGGCGCGGTCAAGAGGCGAAATCGGGCGGGATCGAGCAGCCGGCCGCAGGACTGTTGGGGGACCGGCATACGCCCGTCCTGCCCCATCGTCAGCTTGATGACGTCGCCGTTGCGGCCGAACCAGCGGCTCGAGGGCTCGAGGTCGGAGGGGTAGACGAACAGCGGCAGCGACGCGGCCGCGAGCGCGGCCTGCGATCCGATGCCCGATTCCGGCATCGTTCCCGCCCAGAGCTTGGCGCCGTACTCGGCGGCCAGACGGTAGATACGGCACACCTCGGTGAGACCGCCCACGCGGTGCACTTTGATATTCCAGACGCTGGGACCCTTCAGGGCTATGATCTGCTGCGCGGCGCGCGCATCCCGGAGCGTTTCGTCCAAACAGATCGGCGTGCGCAACGTCTCGGCGAGGCGTGCGTGACCGACGAGCTCGTCGGGATGCAGCGGCTGCTCGATGTAGAGCAGGCCCGCGTCGTCGAGGGCGCGGAGGGCCGCTTCATCACGCGGCCACTCGTAGGCGCCGTTCGCGTCCACGGTAAGCGGGAGCGTCGCGCCCGCCATTCCGGCGCGTGCCGCGGCCACCGCCACGCGGTCCCACCCCGGCGCCACCTTGATCTTTACGCGACGGTAGCCGCGCCGCACCGCTTCGTAGACCCATGTGGTGAGGATTTCGGCGTTCCGGTCCGGGGGAATCCCCAGCGCGACACCGCAGTCGACTGCGGCGGCCGGCCTCGCGCCCAGCCGTTCGCCGAGCAACGCGGCGAGACCGGTGCCACGGGTGTGCGCCTCGAGATCCCACGCCGCGGTCTCGATCCCGGCGCGAGCGAACCAGTTGCCGCGCACGCCTTCCTGGAGTGCGGCAGCGATCGCCTCCGGTAACGGTCCGTCGAAGTCGTGATCGACGACTCGCGGCAGGAGGACGCGCGCGATCAGGTCACGGGCGCTCGTCAATGTTTCTTCAGAATAAAACGGGAACTGGAACGGAGGAGACTCGCCGTAGCCGACGTGGCCGGCGTCGTCGCGCAGCACGACAACGATGGATCGCCGTTCGGTCATCGCGCCGCCGGAGATGACGAACGGCTCGACGAGCGGCAGAGTGAGCTCGAACAGCTCAGCGCGGGCGATGCGCACCGGGCAGAAGATCGAGGAAGTGCAGCTCGCCGTCACGCCGTTGCAACGCACCAGCGGCTTCGCGCTCCAACAGCACGGCGATTAGGCCGTCGCGTGGATCGAAGATGAGCGCGTGCAGGGCACGCTGAGTGCGCGAGCCGGCGATTGCCGGATACTCCTCGAGCGGGAGCTGGAAAAAGGTATGGAGCTGCACGGATGAGCAGCCCCGCACCGCGTACTCCACGATCATCCGGCCGCTGTTGATGTTTCCGCTGCCGCTGAGCGACGGCCCGACGGCCGGACGGCCCGACGGCCGGTCCAACACGCGCAGATTGCGATCGCTCAATTCCGGACCGCCGTACGCCACGCCCTGCTGCACATCGAACAACCGGTTGAACACGACGAGGGCGTCGGCGCTGCTCGCGGCTTCCATCATCTCGCGCTGAAAGTCGTCATCGAACCGTGCGTTCATCAGCTTCATGGAGAGCTGGACCGGCGCATGCGCGCGAATACGCGCCGGCACTTCGCGCAGCCACCGCAGGATCTGAGCCTTCTCATCCGACAGGTGGTCGCCGGCGAGCGTCGGCGAGAAGTCCTTCTCGAGCAGCAGCGGTCGCTCGCCCCACGCCTCCGCCAGCGCCCGCGTCGTGAACGCGTACTCGGCGTCGCGAAACGACTCGTCCAGCCGTGGCAGGTGATACTTCACCGATGGCACCGTCAGCAATCGTCTCGCGCGCGTCAGGTCGCGACCGGCGCGGACGAGGGCGAGATAGTCGTCGAACGAGCGATCCCACCCCCTGCCCTTCCAGGTCACCGTCCATCCGCCACCGCGCCGTTCGACTTTCATTTTCGTCTCGTGAATCGCCCACGCCGCCATGGATTGATCGCCCGCGGCATCCTGCGCGATCACCGTCTTCAGCACCGCGAACGCGAGTCCCGCCTCAGCGTCGGTCTCGAGCTGGCCGCTATTGAGCGACAGCTGGCCTGACCCTTTGCCGATGGGGTGTGGCAGCGGGTGGCCGAGGTAGTGGGTCGAGAGATCGATCCGATAGGTATCGCGGACGTGCGCCGGAAAATCGCGCGGCAGCTCCCGCTTGAAGCGCTCGAAGTCCCTATTGAGCGAAGCGCGCGAGCCGGAATTGCTCATCTGGGGCCTGCCCACCGAGAACCAGCCGCGCGACCAGCTCGCCCACCGCGGGGCCGTGCTTGAAGCCGTGTCCCGACCCGCCGCCGACGAGCCACGCGTTGGCCGCCGCCGGATGCCGATCGATGATGAAATGCTCGTCGGGCGATTCTTCGTACTGGCAGACGCGCGACTCGAGCAACGGCGCGCCCTTGAGACCCGGGAAGCGATACGCCAGATAGTCGCGCGCGACCTGGAGCGCCGCCGCGGTTGGCGTGCGCTCGCCAGTGGTGGGGTCGAACACCGGGCCGCGCGAGTCGTCGGCGACCTTGAAGCCGCGCCACTCATTCCCCGGAATCCCGTACATGAAGCGGGTGCCGTGATCGGCCCAAACCGGCAGCGCGTCCTCGGTGAAGCGTCGATCGCCAGCGGCTGTCCCGAAGAAGAACACTTCCTGACGCGTGGGGCGCACGCGCTCCCCGATCACGTCGGGAAACAGCTGTCCGAGCCAGGGACCGCAGGCAAAGACGAAGCGGTCGGCCGTCAGCCGACTGCCATCAGACAACACGACCGACGAGAGCTCGCCACCACCGGGTTGGACTGGCGCCTGCACGGCGAGCTGGCGGTATTCACCACCTTCGGCGACAAACCCCTCGAGGACGGCGGCGCAGGCCCGGCGCGCCGTGAGATAGCCGCCGCCTTGCTCGAAGATCGCCCACTTTACCTGCTCGCAGTTGATCTGCGGAAAACGGCGCGACACTTCGGCGCCTGGCAGCTCCTCGAAGGCAACGCGCGCGTCGCGCAGGATCGGCAGGGCGGCCTTCTCGTACTGATCGTCGCTCTCGACGAGCCAGAGAACTCCGATGCCGTGATAGAGCTGCCGCCGCCAGCGTTGCTGATGCTGCTTCCACAGGGTGAGTGCGCGGGCCGCCATGCGGGTGTAGACGGCACGCGGGCCGTAGGTCGCGCGAATGACCCGCGTCTCGCCGCCTGAGCTGGCGCGCGAGTTGCCGGGACCCCAGGCGTCGAGCAAGGTGACGCGCGCGCCCTGGCGGCGCAAGAATAGCGCCGTCCAGCCGCCGAACGCGCCCGCCCCGACGACCACGATGTGCGGTTGCTTGGGCTGCGGCATCAAGCCTCCGAGCGCCACAGCGGCGCTGGTTTTGAGAAACGAGCGGCGAGCTACCGTAGACGCGCCTTATCGACTGCGCGCCGCACCGCTTCACGTTCCTGACCTGGTAAGTCGGGACCCCACGGATCGTCGCAGGCGGCAGCGGGAATCACGCCATCGGCGGCGAGGGCCCAGAGCATGCGGCGAATGTAGCCTTCCATCGGTTCGGTGAAGGTCACTTGTGAAAAGGCGTCTACCCGCGTGGAGAGACGGAGGAAGGCGTGTTCGTCGCCGCTCGCCCGGGCGGCCAGGAGCGATGCCTGAATGTCGGTTAACGCTGCGCCCATGCCGATCAGTGCGGCGCGGGCGCCCATCATCAGCGAATAGCCGAGGAATCGATCTTCGCCCGTGATCAACAATTTGTCGGGATGATCTTTCATCACCGCGGCGACTCGCTGAAAGGTCATCACCGAATCGAGCGTCGCCACCTTGATGCCGACGACTCGGGGCAGCGAGAGAATCGCGTGTAAGGTCTCGTCATCGTAATCCACGCCCCCGGCCGCCGCGTACAAATAGAACGCGATGACCGGTAGCTCCTGCCCGAGCTGTCGGTGAAACGCGACCGGATTGTCGCGGCGGGGGAAGGCGAGCAGCGCGTCAGCGCCGCCGCGCTTGGCGTCGCGCGCCATTTCGATTGAGCTCGCGCCCGCGACGATGGCTGCCTTGGGGAGTGCGGCCCGCCAGGTGTCGAGCACGAGACGCCGCTGCGACTCCGACAGGTGCGGCCCTCGACCTGTGTGCGCCCAGACAGCCACGCCGGCGATGTTCCGTTTCGACATCCACGTCGCGTAATCCTGCTGCGCCTTTGCATCGATCGTGGAGCCGCGAAACGGAACGGGAACGGCGGGAATCAAGCCCCACTCGAGATTCACGTTCAGGTGGCGAGTTCCTGAAGATTCTTCGACTCGATCGCCTCGCGCTGTTCGCGCGGCATGTCGAGCAGATCGAGCTTCGCGACGCTGGTTTCCGGCAGCCGCAGCGGCTGCCCGGTACCGAAGACGAATCGCTCAGTCCCGATGGTGTCGAGCAGGGTGGCGAGATGATCCTCGGGCGGACCCCAGATCCAGGAAATATCCCACCAGATGCGGCGTGACTCTTCTGGCGTCGAGCCGAAATGGACTTCTTCGATGAAGGCGCGATCCGCATGGGTGACGATGAGCCGCAGGTCCGCGTCGCCGCGGATCAGCGCCCGCACCGCGGCGGCAGGCAGCTCGGCGACGCGATCGTTGGGATGCCGCTGGCGGCCGTCCTCGAGCCGCACGGCGAGCAGCAGCGGCATACGGGCGGCGCCGCAGGCCGCGGCGAGCACGCGCATTTCCGGGCCCGCGGGTTCGAGTCCCAGGTAAAGCGGATCGCAGCGAACCGCCGGCGCACCGGCGTTGGCGGCGTCGGCCAGGACCTGTTCCCACTGCGCGAGGCCGGGATGCGCGCTCGGCACCGGCCGGAAGCGCTTCTCGTTCGCGGCCGTTTCGTACAGCCACGCGTTACCCTCGGTGGGATCGCGCCAAAAGAGACTCGGCAGATGCGTGACCCAGGCGACATCGATCTCGGTGCGATCGAGCGCGTGCAGGAGCGCGTCGGGCGAGGTCCCGGGGACTTTGCGCCAGGGGTAGGCCCCTAGGAAAGCGTTGCAGTCGATCCGCATCAGTCGCTGGGAAACGCGCCAGGTGGGAAGATGCGTGCCGCGTTTTTCCACCGCACCAGCGCGATCTCCTCGTCGGGCAGCAGCGTCTCGAGATAGCGGAGCTTGGCCCAGCCGGTGTCCATGGTGATATCGCTGCCCCAGAGCAGCCGTTCGGCGCCCACGCTCTCGACGCAGGCTTCCAGCATGCCCCCGTCCACGCCGCTCCCCGAGAGATCCACATAGACGTTGGGCACGTCGGTCACGGCATGGAGCGAATGCAGCCAGTCCCCGCCCCCGCCGATATGGGCGAGAATGAACACCACGTCGGGATGGCGCCGGGCGAGGGTGCAGAGCTCGACGGCGTCCGACGCCTCTTGTCCCGGCCAATCGCGGCGGCGGTGCTGCCAGATGTGCTGCAGGACGGGCACGCGGCGCTCCAGCGCGAGCGCGGCGATCGGATCGAGCAACGGATCGTCCGCGCGCCGGCTCGCCGCCAGCTTGATCCCGATCATGCCGGCGTCGAGGCAACGCACGATTTCGGCGCGGGCGTGCGCCGTGTAATTCGGGTTCACGCAAACGTAGCCGCGGACGCGATCGGGATGCGCCCGCTGCAGGGCGAGCAGCGCGTCATTGCCGGCTGTGACATCGCGCGGTGAGGGAAAGTAGGTGGGCGATGTGAGCCCGAAACTGCCGAGGATCGAGGCTACATGCGCGGTTATCCCGATCTTCTTCCCCGCGGTCAGACGACTCTCGTTCCGCTCGCGCCAGTCGGCGCGGGGCGTCCGGGCATGGTAAAAATGAGCGTGCACGTCGACAAGCATTGCCACAATCTACGACCCTTTTATCTTGGGGGCGTCCTGAGGGGCCCGGGGGGGAGATTCCTAATGGAGACGCTAACGAGCCGCGCGAGAGCGGTGCTGTTCGAACCGCGCGCGACGTTCAAAGAGGTCGATTCCGAATTCACCAAGCCGGGCGATATCTGGGGAAAGTATGTGATTCCTCTCGCCCTGCTCGGGCCACTGGCGGGTGCGGTCGGACGATTGCTGTTTGGCAAGCGGATGGGCAGCCAAACACTGGGCGATCACGTCACGATCACCGGCGCGGTCATCTGGGCGGTCGTCGGGTTCGTGATCGCCGTGGCCGGTATTTTCATCCTCACGCAGATCATCTCCCAGCTGGCGCCCGGCTTTGGCGGGCAAAAGAATGACGTGCAGGCGTTGAAAGTGGCCGCCTATGCCAGCACCCCGGCATTGGTCGCCGGCGTGTTCAATATTCACGGCCTCTTTTACGTCGTCGCGATCATCGTCTCGCTGTACAGTCTCTACCTGCTCTACGTGGGACTCCCGATCCTGATGAAGGTCCCGAAGGACCGTGCGATGGGATATACGGCAGTCGTCATCATTGGGGCGATCGTACTGTTTCTGCTGGAGAGCGTCAGGGACTACATGGTCTTCTAGCGCTGCCGCACGGCCTCATGCAGGATCCCGAGGGCACGGTCCACCGTGCCCTCGTCGTGCGCCAGGGAGACGAAGTTGTACGCCGTGCGCTTGAACAAGAGCCCGCGCTGCGCCGCACGCAGCGCCACCGCCCGCGACAGATCTTCGCTCGCGTAACTGAGAAAACACATCTCCGCGATACCGGCGACGCCGGTGACGACGCTCGGATGCGCCCGCTGCAGCTCGTGGAGGCCATGCAGCAAGCGTGTCCCGATGCGATGCAGCTGCCCACACACGTCCTCACGCTCGAACACCTCGAGCGTCGCTCGCGCCGCCGCGAGCGCGACACCTTCCGTCGCCAGCGTGGATGAAATCCAGGTGCGGCTCGCGGCCGCCATGAGATCGGCCCGCCCCCCCACGACGGCGAGCGGAAACCCGTTGGCGAGCGCCTTTCCGAGGACGACGAGATCCGGGGCGGGCTCCACCTGATAGCGCGCCACGGCGCCGCCGAGCGCCAGGCGGAATGCCGTCTTGATCTCGTCGAAGACCAGGATGGCTCCCGCGCGGGTGGTCTCCGCCCGCAGCATCTGCAGCCACTCGCGCGTGGGCTCGGCGACGATCACCGGCTCGACGATCACAGCGGCGAGACGCGGCGCGCGCGCGCGAATCAGCTCGCGGCCCGCCGCGACGTCGTTGAACGGCAATTCCGCGAACAGGCCCCCGACCGCGGCCGGCACGCCCTCGGCCGCGCCCTGGCACCAGTCGAGCCAGCCGTGATAGCCGCAGCCCAACACCTCATCCCGTCCCGTGGCGACGCGCGCGAGGCGCACCGCGGCGGCGACCGCCTCCGCGCCCGTCTTGAGAAAGCGGACGCGCTCGAGCCACGGGATGCGCGTTCCGAGCGCCTCCGCGAGCTCTTCCTCGGCGACCGGCGGCAACGGCCCAACGACGCCGGCCGCGATCGCCGCCTCCGCCGCGCGATTGACGGCGGGATGCCCATATCCCAACGCGACCGCGCCGAGCGCCATGACGAAGTCGATGTACTCGCGGCCTTCCTCGTCCCAGACGCGGCAGCCCGAGGCCCGCGTCATGCGCGCGGGCCCACCTCCCCCGGTCCCGAACAGCGCGTCGGGACGCTTGCTACCGGTCGACGTGAAGCCCGGAACGCGCCAGTCGTTCACCGTATTTCGTCACCTCGATAGCGATCGCGCGCAGCAGCTTGACCTCCCGGGCATCGAGCGGCGCGCGATGCGCGATTTCCCGGATCGTCCGCATGACGCCGCCCTGGTTCCGCGTTTTGAAGAACTCGATCGCGTGCAGCGCGCGGGCGACGTCGACGAACAGACGCTCCAGCTCCGCGGCATCGGTCAGCTCCGAGGGTCGCCGCGGCGCCTTGAACGGACGCTCCGCGGCACCCCGCGCGAGCGCGAGCTCATACAGCATGATGATGACGGCGTGCCCGAGATTGAGCGAGGCATAGCTGGGGTCGCTGGGAATCGTGACGACGCGATGGCAGCGATCGAGGGCGTCATTGGACAGGCCTTTGTCCTCGCGGCCAAACAACAACGCCACCGGCCCGCCTTCGGCTAGTCCCATTACTTCGCCCGCGGCATCCCTGGGCCGCTGCAGGTTGCGCTTGGCGGTGCGCCCGCGCGCCGTGAACCCCACGATGTGGACGCAATCGGTGAGGGCTTCCTCCAGGGTCGCATAGGTGCGCACCCGCGACACCACATCTTGCGTTTGATGCGCGATGCCCTCTACCCGATAGGCATCGTACTCGCGCGGATTGACGAGCCGGAGATCGCGCAGGCCGAAGTTCTTCATGCCGCGGACGACGTGCGCGATGTTGACGAGATCCTGCGGCTCGTGCAAGACGACGACGATCATCCCACGAGCTCCAAAATCCCGAAGCGCTTCGAGTCCTGCCGGTCGCCCCGCAGCCAGACCCAGCCGCCCCCGCCGCTCCACACGAGCTGACCGACGCGCCGCAGGCGGCCCGGCAACATCTCATTGATGATGAGGTCGAAACGGACACGGCCACCGGCATGCGGGTAGACGCCGGCCGGCCACGGAATGGCCACAGTCATGCAGTACCCTTGCTCGGTCCGCCGCCACGCCCCGCGCACCTCGGCAGGCGCGCGATTGTCGCGCGTGTCGCTGGTCCGGCTCGCGCGCACGGTGTGACCGTCGGGATTGGGGACGATGAGATAACCGACCGGAGCTGCGCCGTTGTCGGCCGCCGCCGCGCTGCTGGGCGCTGCCGCGACGTACACCTGCATCCCGTCCGAGTGAATTTCGTCCGGTTCGTTGTCGAGCTTCAGGGGCACCGCCCCGGCGGGACGCAGGACGACATCGGGTTTTGTGATGTCTACCGCCAGATAGAGCGCCGAGTCGTCCCACGCCGCGCACGCGACGGCGGACAAGTCATCGGGACCGGGATAGGAGTCTTCACTGCGACGATACTGATCTTCCAGCCCGAGCTCGAGTGGCTCGGAGCAGTCGAAGCCGTCGTGCGTGCCGTCGAGCGGTGGCGGTCCGCCGACGTGAAACGCCGGGGCCTTGGCGGGAGTCGGCGGATCGATCTCGAGCAGCGGCACGAACGGCAGCGTTTCCTCGCGCTCGCCGTGCAGGACCAACGCAGGCTGGCCCTCACGCTCGACGATCCATTCCGCTGTGCTGAAGCGATGACGATCGAGGCCCGACTCGGTTTCGATCTCCACCGTGTCACCGCGGGCCTGCACGGTACGAATCACGGGCCGGTCGGCCGTGGTTTCGAGCACGGTGATGACGCGAGGATTGCGACCGCTGGCCCGCGCGACAAGGAACGTCGCGCGCTCGCGCGCGCCCGGCAGGCCCGGCCCTTCGGCTTGCAGGAGCGCGCCGTCGAAAACGAGATGTGCCGTGAGCTGCGCGCGCTGCTGCACCTGCGACACCACAACGGAGCCAGGTGCGTCGGGCACGAAACGCTGCACGCGCGTCACGAACTCGTCCGGCAGCTCGTCGTCGACCCAGCGACCCGGCGTCTCGACTGTCCCTCGTCCAGCGAAATGCCATGGCAGCTCGAGCAGATGGTCCTCACCGCTCGACAGGATCACCACATCGACGACGTAATTCGGACCCATCGTCACCAGGCGAGTCACGTCGTCGAACCGGCCGGAGACCCAAGCCCACTCGCCGAGATCCTCGAAGCAGCGACACCTGGCGTTGCCGGGCGGCTGGGATTCACCGTCGAGGCGCGGCGCATTGTGTGCCAACGTCGAACGATACCAGAAGAGATCGCGCGTCACGTATTGTCCCGTGCCGGGATCGGGAAGCCAGTAGACGCCGTCCGCGAAGAGCGTGAGCTGCAACCGGTCCGGGTGGCCATGCCCGCCCCCCTGCGGCCCACACTCGAGGCTCACGTAGCGGCTCCCAGCGTTGCTCCGCAGTATCGCCAGACCCTGACTCTTGAGCAGCACGGTCCTGGGTAGCCACGGCGCTTCGGCCGGCGGCAGCTCGGGAAGCATTTCGACCAGTGACCACCAGGACAGCGTCGAACGGGACGCGGGACACGGGACACGGGATACGGGTGCGTCGTGCAGGTATGACTCCGACAACTCCAGCATGGGTGGGTCGGCCTGCGTATACAGTGCCGAGAGCCAGGGGAGCAGGTCGTCGCGTTTCCCGTTTTCCATGTCCCGTGTCCCGAACCTCGCGAGACCGACCTCCCACAGCTCGATGTGCGCCGGTTGCGCGAGCGACACCCCGAAACGCGAGTCCTTTCGCGCCGGGAATGTGAAGTCCGGGAGCGCCGTCAGCGCGGGTGCCTGGAGCGCCGCGTACAGGCGGTCCGCCTGGCGTTGATCCTCCAATAAGTCGACGCCGGCGAGGAGCGCCCATCCCGCGCCGGTAAGCAGGCCACGCAACGCGAAGAGGTGATAGTTCTCACCCTCGTACCACATGCCGTCGCGGCCGAATCCGCGCCGCAGGTGCGCGATGAGACCGGTATCGCTCTCAATGGCGCGCTGCGCCAGCTCCTCATCCTCGAACCACACCGCGACGGCCGCGAGCGCCGCATTGTTCCACGTCTGCCGGTTGGAGAATCCTTCGTCATAGTCCCCGATCAACGTAGCCGCTTCCTCCGCCACCTGATTGACGCCCCGCGCCGTGGCGTCATCGAGCTGATCGGCGGCGCGGAGCAGCGCCGCGGCGGCGACGTAGTTGCAGGTCCACAGCGACTCGAGGTACGTCGAAAAAAAGAGGCGGCTCGGACCGAGCACATTGTCGCGGTTGGGGTAACGCCAGTAGCGCTGCGCGTAGGCGTTGAGGATGTCGCGCGCCCGGGCCGCGGCGGCGCGATCCTGCTCGTCTCCCAGCCCCGCGAGCGTCGCGAGGTGCGCCGCGCGCTCGGCGAGCCACAGATGCTGATAGCGCGCCCAGCTCCAGTTGTGCCGCTCACCGGTCCATGTCTTGCCGCAGCGCGGGCATCGATGCTCGTTCGCATTCCAGGGATCGAACGTCAGAGCGGCGCCGTCATCGGGGCAGAAGCCGCCGTCGGTCGTGAGCAGCGCTTTGTGTTCCGGGATGATTGGCATGCGCTCGAGCAGCGGGCGCGCCCGCTCCCGGAGATGCTCGAGCAGCGCGCGCAAGTCGGCCGAGGCGCGGATCTCCTCCCCGCGCGCCGCGAGCGCGTCCGCCGTCACCACGTCCGGATTCCTTCCGGCGCCCAGGCGAGCGGCAGGACCTTGGCGCCGTTGCCCGCGCTCGCGACGGCTGCCGCGGCCTGACGCGCTTCGCCGCGCATCAGGAAGAACATGCACCCGCCCGCCCCCGCGCCCGCAGCCTTGCCGCCGAGCGCGCCCGCCTTCGCCGCCGCCTGCTCGAGCTGGGCCATCTCGGCCGTTCGCATGCCGGGGTCGAGCGCCTGCTGCTGCTTCCAGTTTTCGCTCAGGAGAGCGCCGACGCGCCCCAGGTCGGCGGCGCGCAACGCTTCGGCCATCGCGTTGCCGGTTTCCTTCAATCCGCGCAGCGCGCCCGTCACCTTGGGGTCACCGCGCTCGTACGCTCCCATCACGCGTGAGATCGTGTCGCTGGAGACGCGGGACTTGTTGGTGTAGCAGATCAGCGTCTGGCGTTCGAGCACGGCGGCAAACGCCGGATCGAGTGTCACCGGTTCGATACCGACGTCCGGGTCGCGAAAACTGAGGCGATGAAAGCCGCCGAGTGCCGCGCCATACTGGTCCTGCTTCCCGCCCGGAAGCTGCGCTTCGATCGTCTCGACGTGCCAGGCCTGATCAGCCACGTCGGGCGGGCTCAGCGTCTCCTGGCGCGCGCGTGTCAACGCGCCGATGAGTGCCACGCCGAGTGCGCCCGAGCTGCCCAAGCCGGAGCCCGGGGGTGCGTCGCAGCGCGTCGTGAGGGTGAAGCCACCCAGGATCGGGAACATGCGCAGCGCCGCCGTGAGCAGCGGCAGCTTGCCGTGCGGCACGAGCCCGCCGGAGTTGGCGCATTCGAGTGTTTCGCCGAGCTCCTCAGACACGAGCCGCAAGAGTTTGCCACCGAGCTGCAGCGCCACGTGCGCGCGGAGCCCGATCGCTCCGTTCACGACCACACCGCCCTCCCGCGTCGAGAAGGGCGGGACGTCGGTCCAGCCGCCGGCGAAGTCGAGGCGCAGCGGCGCGCTCGCGTGAAATGCGGTGGGGAGATCGCGCCGTCTCATTGCTGCACGTGCCACGCGGCGACAGTGGGCAGCTCGCCGCGCATGTCCATGCGGACGCCGCGAACTCGGTTGTTCATCGCCTGGACGCCCAGCGCGTGATACAACCACACGACCGGCAGCTGCTCGGCGAGGACGCGCTGCGCGGCGACGGGGTCCCGTGGAATCGGCACGCCCGTGACAGCGCCGAGTGGCTGGAGGAAACCGAGCCCCGGATCGCCGGAGATACCGGTCACCGCGGCCGTGAAATCGTGGTGCGGTCCGAACACGCGACTCAAGAACGTCGAATTCTCGAGCTGCCGAATCGTGACATTGAAGCCGACGGCGGCGAGGCGCGCCTGCAGCATCTGCTCCAATGCCCCCTCCCCGCTGCCCACCGTCAGCAGCTCGAAACTCGGCGGCGCGCTCAGCTGCGCGACGAGACGGCGCGCGGAGTCGGGAGCGAGCGGCACGTGCGGCGGCGCCGCGTATCGGGGCAGCCCGGGAGGCACGGGACCGTCGGCGACGGCCGCAAACCCGAACAGATAGCCGTCGACAATTTCCTGCCGGTCGATCGCGAGCGCCGCGGCGAGCCGGGCGCGCGGATCGTTGAACGGCGGGCGGCGCGTGTTGAAGACGAGCCCGTAGGGCAGGATCAGGGGGTACTCCCGAATCGCGAGCGTGCCGTGGCGCCGTACGAATGCCACGTGCTGCGGACTGATCCCGGCGAAGTCGAGCTCTCCCGACACGAGCGCCGACAGCTTGACCATCGGTTCATCCACGACCACCACGATGAATCGCTCGACCTGCGGGGGCCCGCCCATGTCGGCGGGAAAATCGGGACTCCTGGCGAAGACCCAGCGGCGATTCGGTTCGTGGGTGACGAACCGGAAGGGCCCGTTGCCGATGGGATGCACATTCCAGGACGCTTCCCGGAGACGGGCGTGCGCAACGCTGTCGAGGAGGTGCGCCGGCAGAATCGCGAGATCGGTGAGCACGAACGGGAGATCGTCCGGAGCAGGTGAACGAGCGCCATCGCCCGAGAAGCGGAGCTCGACGGTCGAATCATCCAACGCGGTGACGGCAGTCAGCGCCTGGAGCTCGGTGTAACGCGGGTAGCCCGTCGCGGGATCGCGTGCCGCTTCCAGGGTCCAGACGACGTCGCGCGCCGTCGTCGGCACGCCGTCATGCCAGCGAACATCGGAGCGCAAGCGAAACGTGAGTCCCCGCCCGTCGGGCGACCAGCGCCAGCTGCGCGCGAGGTACGGCCGCGGGACGAGGAGCGAGTCGTAGCGGGCGAGCGTCGTGAGCAGCACGTAGCGCTGCACTTGCCGCGCGAGCGGATGAATCGTGAGCAGCGGATTGATGCTCTGCAGGTCGGCGCCGGACGCGAACATGACGGTTGCGCCGCGGCGCGCGGCCTCCTCGCCGCACGCGCACGTCACCAGCATGGCCACCGCGAGCAGAATGGGTACCGACAAGCGCCCCCCCCCGACACGCACGCATTCTAGCGGGGCACGAGGGGCGGCGCGAGATTCCCGGCGATGCTCGCCAGGTTGGGACACCGTGTGCTCGCCGGTTTCGCCGTCGTGCTCGGCGTCGTGCTGCTCACCTTCCTGCTGTTGCATCTGGCACCAGGCGATCCTGTCGACATAATGCTGGGCCCGACGGCGACGGTCGAGCAGCGGGCGGCCCAGCGCCAGGCGTTGGGGTTGGACCGGCCGCTATCGGCGCAGTTCGGCAGCTGGTTAGGTCGTTTTGCGCGGGGTGATTGGGGGAACAGCATCGCCAAGGGGCGGCCCGTCCGCACGATCCTGGGCGATGCGTGGCCGGCTACCGTACGGCTTGTTGGCCTGTCCCTGATTCTGAGCTACCTCATCGGTCTGGCGATCGGTGTCGCGCAAGCCGCCCGCAGCGGCTCGCGAACGGACACCCTCCTCTCGGTCTCGTCGGTCACGCTCTTCGCGGTGCCGGGCTACTGGCTCGGCCTGATGCTGGTCCTCGTCTTCACGTACTGGACGCAGCTACTGCCGGCGTTCGGCGCCGCCGGCTTCGACGCGGATTATCTCAGCGGCACGAGCTGGGTGATCGATCGTCTGCGTCACCTGGCGTTGCCGCTCGCGACGCTGACCCTTATCGGCATCGGCGGCGCCGCCCGTTTCGTGCGTGGCGCGATGCTCGACACGTTGAGCCAGCCGTTCATCACGACGGCCCGAGCGAAGGGGCTGGCCGAACGCCGCGTCGTGGGCCGTCACGCGCTCCGCAACGCGCTGACCCCCGTCGTGACGCTACTCGGTCTTTCGCTGCCGGCGCTGTTTTCCGGCGCCGTGTTCGTGGAGGCGGTGTTCGCATGGCCGGGAGTGGGGCGCGTGCTGGTGGAGGCGGTGCAGGCGCGGGACTATCCCGTCGTGATGGCGGCGACCACCATCAGCGCCGTCCTGGTCGTCGCCGGCAACATGCTCGCCGATCTCCTGGCCGCCTGGCTCGATCCGCGCACCCGAAGCAGGGTCGACGCGTGAGGAGACTGCTGCGGGACCGGCGCGGCTTGTTCGGGTTCTGCGTGCTGCTCGTCGTGGTGATCGGAGCGCTCGCGGCTCCGTTCCTGACGCACGGCGACCCACTCGCGCAGCACGACATCGTCGCCACACGGTTTGTCCCACCGCTCTCGAGCGACGCGCAGGGCGTCTTCCATCCGATCGGCACGGATCGCTTCGGCCGCGACGTCTGGACGCGGTTGGTGTACGGCGCGCGCATCTCGATGGGCATCGGCATGCTCGCCGTGCTCGTTTCGCTGGCGGTCGGCGTGGTCGTGGGCGCCGTCGCGGGCTACTGGCGGGGACCCGTCTCGACGACGCTGCTCGGGTTGACCGATTTCGCGCTGGCCGTGCCGCGCGTCGTGCTGCTGCTGCTGCTCGCCGCGCTGTGGCAGCCCAGTACCACGCTCGTGATCGTCGTGCTGGGACTCACGGGATGGATGGGGATCGCGCGGTTGGTCCACGGCGAAGTACGATCGCTCGCGGCGCGACCTTTCGTCGAAGGCGCGGTCGCGGTAGGCGCTCGCCGGCTGCGGGTCCTGGCCCGTCACATCCTCCCCAATGCCCTGACACCCGTCATCGTCGCGGCGGCGCTCGGCGTGGGCAACGCTATCACGCTGGAAGCGGGACTGTCGTACCTGGGCCTCGGCGTGCAACCGCCCACGCCGTCGTGGGGGAACATGATCCAGTCGGGACGCGATACGCTCGTGAACGCGCCGTGGGTCGCGACCGCGCCGGGCGTCGCGCTCGTGCTGGTGGTGATCGCGTGTACGCTCCTGGGGGATGCGCTGCGCGACGTGCTAGACCCGACCACTCGCCACCTGTAGCAGCGTTGCCTCAGTGATTTCGTGGGCTCCGTCGAACGAGATCAGATCGTAAGCGATCCTGTGCTCGCGGAGCCGAGCCTCATTGGCAGCGACGACCTTCGACGTGAAGAACTGATCGCTGGTCCCGTACACGAGCGTCAGCGTGGGGACGCGCAGGCGCCGGAGATCGAGGTCGGGCGGCACTTCCCCGCCCCACAGAATGAGCCGGTCGATCCGCGACCCTCCCAGGGCTGCCCAGCGAGCGACCGTCGCCGTTCCCTGGGAGAATCCCAACGCGGTGACCCGGGTCTTGGCGCGAACGATGGTGCCGTACAGCGCGTCCAAATAGCGCACGTAGTCGTCGATTTCGTGGAGCCGGTCTTCGCGCGTCATCCAGCTTGCGCCGACGCGACGTTCCGCCGGATCCTCGGTCAGATAGAATCGGGACAATCCTTCAGGAGCGACAATGCACCGTCCTGCGGCTTCGATCGGGTGAAACCGCTCGAGAAACCGGGACGCGAGCTGTCCATAGCCGTGGCAGACAAACCACACCTCGGCCGCGTTCTCGCTCTGGCCGAGTGTGAAGTAGCGCGCGGTGCGAGTCGTCGAAAACTGGTGTTCCTGCATCACGTCACCAGGATCGAAACGATTTCGTGGGGCTCCGCGACGAACCGCACGATATTCCCGCGCTGCTCGAGCACCAGCGCGACCGCTTCGCGTTCGTCGGCGCGCACTCGATGCGCCGTTTTCACGCCGGTGCCGAACCGCCAGGCCCCCGTCGCTTTGCGATTCGTGGCGTTGTAACAGCGCAGCACCATGGGTGAGCCGATCTGTGCCGGCTTGAGCGCGCAGAAGACCAGACCGGCGCCCTCGAGCGTGATGTCGAGCGGCGCCGGAGTCAGCGCTGCGGCGTCACGGAGCCAGAGAGCATGGAGCGGCAGGAACGCGTCCTCCCACGCCTGCGGCACCATGTCGCCGCGCTCCAGCTCGCCGGCGCTCGTGGGTACGATCGCAAGATCGACGCGGCTCGTCCCGATGCACTGCGCGGCGGGAATCGCGGTCGGCCAGCCCGCGTGCCCCGGCCGGGTGGGCAGGTCGCCGCGGGACAGATCGCCGATCGCCCGCAGCAGGGTGATGAGCAGATCGCCTTGCGCAGTCCATTCATACTCGAAGAAGCCAGGCGCAAGGATCGCCAGGCCACGCTGGCCGCGCGCCGCGGCGACAAAGCGGTGCGCGGGCGCCGTCCGGACGGGCATTTCGCGCGGGTAGGCCGCGCGATCGACGGTCAGCGCGTGTCGCTCCACCGCTCCGAAGGCCGTGCCGGCAGTCGCCGCTACGCCGGCGAGCCCGGTGGGACAGCGGGCCCGCAGCCGGTGATAGCGATTGCGATTGTCGACCTCGAGCGTCGCACGCACGGTCGGGCTGTCGGCAAACAACTGCACGATCAGACGCGCGCCCAAGCCCCGGATCATTTCCCAGCGCGCCTCGAGCGCCGCGACCAGCGGGCCGGCCGCGATCCGCCGCACGGTGATCGGACCGCGGCTTGGTTTCACCCGATCCCGCGCCGGTGGACAGTAGGTGTACGCGTCCCCGGCGTCGCCCGCGTCTTCGAGACGCAGCAGCTCCGCATACCGTTCGTTGCGACGCCGATCGAGGAGCAACAGCGCGCCGTTGGGCTCGAGTGTCACTGCGACGAAACGATTTTCGAGCGTTCGGCCGCGCACGCGCACTTCTTCCCCGCGCGAGAGCGGGACCGGGGCGCGCGCGGTCAGCGCCGTGACACCGAGGCCCGGCACCGGCGGCGCGCGAAACGCCACCCGGACCTGATCCACTTCATCCTGGTCGGGATAATGCCGAGTGGCATCGATCCGCTCGTGCGTGACGCGCTGTGCCAGGACTTGAACCGGTATCGCCCGACCGTCGGGCCCGTACAGCGCGAACGGCCGATAGCCGGCGCCCTGACGCGGCGTGCGGCGTCCCCCCGACGGCGGCCCGACATGAACATCACGGCGAAATACGGTGACATCAGCGACCGTGATGCCAGCCCGCGAACGAGGAACGGCGTTCCAGAGCACCAACTGTGGTTCGGTGCCGTCGATCCGTTCTCGCTGGAGGTCGGCGTCGTGTCCGACGAGGTCCATGAGCGCGCTGCGCGTCAGTTCCGCGGCATACGCGGCTACCGCGGTGAGGCGCTGCTCGGCCGCGGCCGCAACCGCATCGGCCGTGCATCCGCAGATCGTGTCGTGGAACTGCGTCTGCACGAGCGTACGCCACGCGCTTTCGAGAATGGGACGCCGATCGCGGGCGCCCGAATGGCGGGCCAATGCCACCAGCGGCTCCGCCACGCGCTCGAGCCACAGCTCCACTTGCCCGTGCCGCCGTTTCAGCGGCGCGCGAGTGCCGTGGACGCCCTGCAACGTCCAGGTGTACCCGTACGACCACCGCAGCTCGCCAGCAAGGTGGGGGGGCTTGGCGGGTGTGCTCTCGGCGGCCTGAAAGAATTCATCGAGCCGGGAGATCCGAAACGCACTCGCGGGCTCCAGGTCGGCAAGCAAGTCGCGCAGGCGAGCGAGCGTGGGATGTGGCGCGTGATGATCGGCGCCGACGAAGACGGGGATGTGCTTCCCTGTCGCGCGCTCCGTCAATATCGCGCGAACCTGCGTCCAGAGATCGGGCAGCCGCGCGCCCGACCCCGGCAACGCCGCGCCGATCTCGTAACCAGCGGGCGGCAGATGCCAGAGCAGGATTTCCTGGCTGCCCAGACCTCGCCAGCGAAACAGATCGCGTTCCTGTCCCGGCTCCCCACCCAGGCCGCGCCAGACGACACCGTATTTCAGACCAAATTCGCGGCCGAGCGTGGGCAACGCCGCCGGGTGGCCGAACGCGTCGGGTGAGTACAACACATCGAGCCGTCCGCCGAGCCGCTCGGCGTCCGTGGCACCCAGCAGCAGATTGCGGATCAGCGATTCCCCCGACGGAATCAATTCGTCGGCCAGGACGTACCACGGCCCCACCTGTAATCGCCCCGTCTTCACGAGCGCCTTGATGTCGTTCTCACGTTCCGGACGCGCCTGGAGATAGTCCTCGACGAGCACCGTCTGGCCGTCGAGCAGGAACGTTCGGAACGCGGCATCGGTCTGCAGCCGCTCGATCAGCTCGTCCACCATCGGGATGAGACGCGCATGAAAGGCGGCACGCGGCAGGAACCACTCGCGGTCCCAGTGCGTGTGCGGAATGAGATGAAAGATGAACGCCGTCACGGACGCAGCTGCGAAATCTCCGCAGTGCTCGAGAGATGGACGTGCGCCACGCGGCGGCCGCGCGCGAGCAGCGCGCGCACGTCGCCGCGCGCCTGCGCGCGATGTAGCTGCCCGAACGTCCAGCCCATCTCGGGAATATCGATCTCCTCTTTGCTATCGGTGGTGATCACGAGAAACAGGCCGTTGGGCGGCCCGCCTTTGTGCAGCTGGCCAGTCGAGTGGAGATAGCGCGGACCGATGCCGAGCGTCGTCGCGCATCCCAGCGTCCGTCTCCAGGCAGCACGCACCGCCTCGAGGTCGCTAACGATCGCGGGCGTTGGCGGGACGTACGCCAGAATGGCGAAATAGTCACCAGGTCGGGCGCGCTCACGCAGTTCCGCTAGTGAGAGCGTAGGTAGGGGCGCAGCATGCTGCGCCCCTACGCCACCAGCGCCCGTCAATTCCGCGCGTGCGAGCCGTTTCGCTTCTTCCACGTCGGGCTGATCGAACGCGTTGACGCCAAGCCGCTCACACAGCGCCGCGGTGGCGTATTCCCAGCGGAGGAACTCGACGCCAAGATCGAGCGGGTCGGCCGAGAAGACGTCGGGCCCGGCCGTCTGCGAGTCGGGCAGCACGCCGCCGGAGAGATCCTGTACCACCGGGATCACGCCACGTCCATCCTTACCGGAGCTCTCCGCGATCAGCTGCTCGATCCAATACGCCAGTCGAGCGATCCGCGGCGGGGGGCTCACGCAGAGTTTGTCGCGGCCGGCGAGCGCTCGATCGGCGATCGCCGTACCGAGCGCGCGCGCCGCGGGGATGGCGACACCCCGGGCCCGCTCGAGCAGCGCGCGGCCGTCGAGCCCGCTCAGCGCCGCCGGAACCATCCCGACCGCCGTCAGGGCGGAATAGCGGCCGCCGACGTCTAGCGGATGGGGAATCACGGCGCGAAACCCCCGCCGGCGCGCCATGTCGGCCAGCGGACTGCCCGGCTTGGTGATCGCGATGAATTGCTCGGGACGCGCGCGCGCCGCGAAGTAATGACAGAAAGCGAGCGTTTCGACGGTATTGCCCGACTTGCTGGAGATGACGAACAGGGTGCGCGCGAGATCCGGGCCGCCGCCCGCCGCCTGCACCGCCGCCGGGTTCGTGCTGTCCAGCACGTGGAGGGTCGTGCTGCCGAACGTCTCGGCCAGCACGTCGGCGACGAGACTCGATCCGCCCATCCCGCAGACGAGCGTGCGCGTCAGCCCGTCGGCCCGGACGGCCGCGGCGAGCGCCACGTGCTCGTCCCAGTGCGCGAGCGACTCCTCCGGAGCACGCATCCACCCGAGCAGATTCATTGGCGGGCAAACATAATGCGGATAATTTAGGCGCGGAGTGTCCTCTCGATGATGCCGCTGAGCCGGTCCGCTCGCGTGTTGCTCAGCATCGCCGTGGTGTCGCTGATGGCGATGGTAGTCCTGTACGCGTTCCCCGCGAGCGACCACCGGACCGTGCGCATCGTCGCCGAGCTGTGCTGGACCTGGTCGGCGACCTTCGCCACCTACTGCTGCCTCGCCGCCGCGCGACGCATGACGACGAGCCAGCAGCGCCACACGTGGCGGTGGATCGGCGCGGGATGCGCGTTCTTCCTGGCGGGACAGCTGGTCTGGATGTACTACGACCTGTTGCGGGGAGGGCCGCCCTCGTATCCCTCCCCCGCGGATGTCGGCTATCTCGGCATCTACGCGTGCCTGCTCGTCGGGGTCATGACCCTCGTCCGCGGGCAGCCGACGCGCCGGGCCGATCCGGAGCTGACGATCGACACCGTGCTGGTGACGTTCACCGTCGGCGCAATGGCGTACGCGTATCTCCTCGAGCCGCTCCTCGCCACCGGGGCGCCCGTATCGACTCCGGCGGTGGTGACCTCCATCGCCTGGTCCAGCGCCGCCGTTGCGGTCCTGTGGATCATCCTGATCCAGATGTTGCGGCGCCCGGTGTTTCCGAGCGCGACGACGGTATTCATGCTGCCCGGCGTGATCGCGTTGGCGATCGGCAATCTGGTGTACGCGGTGGTCGCGCTCCGGGGGACCTCGCAGGCAGGCGGGGTCCTCGATCTGACGTGGGACGCCGGCCTTCTCTTGATTGCGGCTGCCGCGACGATCACACCGGATTACGTGATTCATCTCCAGCGCAGCTCGAGAACCGCCGACCAAGGTACCGCCTCGCGCCTGGTCGCGGTGATCATCGGGCTCGTCGGCATGACGGCGATGGCCGTCATCGCGCTCATGCGTCCGGCGGGCGACGTCGACGATGCCATCGTCATCGGCGTCGGCCTGGCAATCGTCGCCACGCGCGTGCTGTACTCGCTCGGGGTCGACCGGCGGTACGCGCAAATCCTGGAGGACGAAGTCGCCAATCAGACGCGCTCACTGATGAGCGCGCTGGGCGCGACGGCGTCGGCCGAACGCAATCTCCGCCTCCTCATGGAAGCGGTTCCCGATGCGATCACCGTGGTCGACCGCGACGGCGCGGTGCTGGATGAAAACACCGCCGGCCGCATCCTCGTGAACGCTGCCGCCGAAGGCAAGGAGGTCAGCGGCAGGCGGTCGGCATTTGGATGGCTCCAGGGAACGGCGGCGCGGATTGCCCGCGAGAATCTCACCGCCGCGTTCGATGGCGAGCTGCGCCGCTTCGAGGTGCCGTTTCAACGCCCCGACGGGAACGAGGGCAACGCGCACGTCCTCCTGGCTCCGGTGCGCGAAGGCGGCCGCATCCCCAAGGTGCTGGTGCTGGTCCGCGACACCACCGATCAGCGCCGCACGCAGACGCAGCTGCAGCAGGCCGAGAAGCTCGCGGCCATGGGCCAGCTGGTGAGCGGGGTGGCGCATGAAATCAACAATCCGGCGGCCATCATTTCGGGGTTCGCCCAAACCCTCTTGCTCGATCGGCTGACGCCGGACCAGCGTGAGACCGTGCAGATGATGTATGACGAGGCGACGCGCATCGGCCGGATCACCTCGAATCTTCTCGCCTTCGCGCGCGCCGGCAGCAAGGAGCGGACCCTGGTGGAGTTGAACGAAATCGTCCGCCGCACCTTCGCCCTCCGTTCCTATCACCTGACCACGCTCAACATCACCGTGAATCTCGAGCTGGACGACGCGAATCCCAAAGCCTGGGCGAACGGGTCGGAAATGCAGCAGATGTTGCTCAACCTGCTCATCAATGCCGAGCAGGCCTTGACGACGATTTCGGGCCGCCGGGCCATCACGATCCGGACCATGGCGGTGGGCGATGATGGCATCCGGCTGGAGGTCGTCGATTCGGGGCCCGGCATTCGGGCGGACATTCAGGAGAAAATCTTCGACCCGTTCTTCACGACCAAGCCGGAGGGCATGGGCACGGGCCTCGGCCTCTCGATCTGCTACGGCATCGTGCACGACCACGGCGGCGACATCACCGTCCAGTCGGTCCCGGGACACGGCGCCACGTTTACCGTCGCGTTGCCCCGGGACGCGCGCACGCGCCAGCGTAGCACGCCGGCCCCCATGGAGATTCCTCCCGAAGCGGCGCGCGAGTCGGACGGCGCGCTCTCCGTCCTGCTGATCGACGATGAGGAAGGACTGCGGCGCGCGGTGGTGAACTTTCTCAAGCGTCGCGGGATGCACATCACGGCCGTCGAAGATGGCGGTGACGCGCTGCGCGTGCTGCGGGGCGGGCGGCAGCGCTTCGACGTCATCGTCTCGGACGTCCGCATGCCGGGGATGAGCGGCGGCGAGTTCCTCGAGCGACTGCGGCGCGAGCACCCGAACATGGTGAACCGGCTCATCTTCACGACCGGCGACACCTTCGCGACCGACACGGCGACGTTGTTGCGCGATTCTGGCGTGCCGTCGCTCGTGAAACCGTATGACTTTTCGAAGCTGGAGAGCGTGCTACACGAGGTCGCGGAGGCCGCTAAAACCTCGCCTTGAGGCGGACCTCGAGATCCGAGCGGCCGATGCCATTCGGCGTTGGCGCCAGACTGAATCGGAGCGGCTCGGCATCGACGGCGAGGGCGTCGAGGACCTGCGCTTCGACCGTCAGCTCGTAATCTCCCGGCTTCACTCCCATGAGATAGAACGCGCCGTCATTGAAGGTGACGAGGGTCCGGCGCGTGCCGGTGCGCCGATCGGTGAGAATGAGCGTCACCCCTCCCACCGCTGTGCCGCCGTTGCGGACCACGCGTCCCTCGATGATCCCCGCTTCCACGACCGGAATGTCGAGATTGCGGAACCGGTTCGGGCCGGGCACGATGCTCGTACGCGCGAACAGCGGCACGAGCAGCGGCGACTCGAGCGAGAGCGAGTCGAGGCTGACGAGCACGGGCTCGAACGGCACCAGATCCCACACGCGATACGCGCCGGTCGAGTCGGTGCGCGCCGAGAGGGAGCCGACCAGCACGCGGGCGTTGGCCACCGCGGGCTCCCCCACGTCGCGGATGCCGTTGGCATTCACATCCAGGAAGACCCGCCCGGACAGGCCGGACCGTTCGAGCGAGGGGCCGGGCGCGACGCCCAGGCGGTCGGTGCGGCGGTCCCAGACGACCGAGCCCTGCACGAACTGCGTTGCGCTGACCGGCTCGCCCGGCGGCGCGAGCACCGACGTCACCGCGCGCAGCGCCGAGAAATACGACGTCACCGTCACGGTGTACGTCAGACCGGCAGCGCCGCGCAGCCAGCTGGCGCCGATCTCCAGGCGCACGCCGCGCGCGACGGGATGTGACGCGAATGCGGACCAGGAGACCAATCCTGCCTGACGCTCGACCTCGGTGTTGGTGCGGAGCAGCATCTGACTGAGGAAGAGGCTCCAGCGGCCACGCGGAATGATGAACGTGGACAAGCCGGCAAACTCGCGATCGCCCCCAACCGCGCCGCCATGCTCGGTGCGGATATACGGTAAGAGCCGCATGTCGTCCGTTTGCAGCGACGCGCCCAGCCGCGTCCGGCTCACTGCGCCGGCGTCGGTGCTGATGCGCTCGAACCGGCCATCGAAAAAGAAGAACCCGTGACTCGTCCGCGGGCGCACGAATCCGGTGAGCGTCCACTGCGCGCGGCGTCCGGAGACCGCCAGCACCGACTGTGAATCACGCGCGAAATGCACGTACTCGCCTTCGAGGCGAAGATCGACCGACGGCTCGTACCGCAGCGCGCCACGCGCGAGGCCAGCCCCGACCACCTCGCTCTGGATCGCCCACGCGTTGCTCGGATTGCCGATCACCGCGACATACGGATGCGTCCGGTCGGAGAGCGAGTCGCGCCAGTATTGATCGAGACCGCCCTGCACGGTCCAGCGCGGGGTCGCCCCGTAGCGCAGATCGAGATTCAGCGTCGCGTTACAGATGAACGACGGCTGCGGACAGCGGCCGCCGGACAGACCGTACTCGAACCGGCGCGCCGGCAACAGCTCGTTCAGCACGCGATAGGTGCGGTTGAACTCGCGGATCTCGCCGAAGGGCCCGTACGCGACGAAGTCGACGGGGTTCTCGCCGTAGCGCACCGGCAGAGCGATCGAGAAGCCTCCCGCCGCGTTCGCTGAATCGAACGCTACGAGATCCCCGCCGCGATAGGCCTCCACCGACCACCCCGGCTCCAGGCGTCCCGCATAGCGCAGCGACCCGACGAGCGAAGGACGGACGAACGGGGCGTTTGTGATCGCGATCCCCTCGACCGCGCGTGAGCGAGGACCGGAGGACGGCACGTCGCCGAGGCGCAGCTGCTTCACCCAGCGGTGCTCGCGCCAGACACCGGTCCACGAGGCGTCGAGGTGCACGCGACCCATTTCCGCGGGGCCGACGCTCTGTCCCAGCACCTCGAGCGATCCACCGCCCACATCGGCGCCGAGACCGAAGCCGTAGGTCGATCCGGCACGCGGATCGCTGGACGGCAAGAAGATGGAATAGTCGGCGACGACGCCGTCCCACGACGGGTGCTGCAAACCCAGGGTCACGTCCGGCCTCAATCCGTCGGGACGGCGCAGGTACGCCTCGCGCGCCGCTTCCCGGCGCAGCCGGCGCGCGATCGGCAGGCTGCTCGGATCGATGACCGTCGCCGTCAGATCGGACCAATCCACCGAAAACGTCACGCCGAGCAGATCCCCCAGCCGCTCGCTCCCGACGTACAGCTCGGGGGACTCGAAGCGAATGAACTCCCGCTCGATGTGAACGCGCAGATCGCCGTATTGCATCGAATCGCGGCGAGGATCGATCACGATCTGCAGGTTTCCAGGATCGACCGTCGCTTCCAGCCGACCGTCAGGGGTGAGGCGATGCCGGATCTCGACGAGCTGGAAGAACTGCGACAGTGGCAGCAAGACCTCGGAGCGCACGCGATAAGCCTGGACGGTCGTCCCCGTGATGCGCCCGATGCGCAGTTCGATGACGACTTGCTCGGGAGTGGTGTCCTGGGCGATAGGGGTGGGCGCGGAATGGAGCGCGGCCACCACCGCGAGCACGCTCCCGAACACGAACATGGCTTACTGGTAAATCAGGGAGACGACGACGTTAGCTTGATAGATCCCGGGCTTTGCGGTGAGCGCCGGGTTCACGGTGCCGCCCAGCCAGATGTACAACGTGGGATTCGCAGTCGGACCCAGGCGCCCCACGGCCCCCGCGCCGGGATTGAAGACGTTACCACCCGCCGGATTATTCGTCGCGCGGCGCCACACCGCCGAAACCGCGCTGAACGAGATCGGCATCGTCGAGCCCGGCAACGCCTGAATGTTGGTCAGCTGCGTCGGCAGCGTGAAACTGATGATCACGAAGGCGTTCGAGCTGCCGGTCACCTGCCACTGACCAGCGGTGGCCGCGGTGGGCAGGACCGTCGCCGGCACGCCCCTGATGACGGTGCCGAAGTTCAGGTCGCGCAGCGTGGCGATCGTCATGCCGACGGTGACGACCGTCGCCTCAGCGCCGACGGTCCCGCTCGCTTGCGCTTGCGCGCGAGCGGCGAGCCCGAGGCACACGACGAGCAGGATTGCCCGTCTCACGGGACGACCACCTGAACAGAATCGCGGACCGGCGGAGCCTTGAGCACCACACCGGGCAGATCCTCGCGCTCAGCCACCACTTCGTAGCGCAGCCAGTACCGCCCACGCGACAGCACCGGCTTCGCGAGCGCGCTGGCCAGTCGCGGCTCCATGGTGAAGTACACACCGATCGGCGATTGATACGTCGTAACGAGCGAATCGCCGAGCCGCTGGAGCTGGACCGCGCCCGTCGAATCGATCAGCGTTTCGCGAATCATCCCGATGAACGCCGCGTTGCCGTGCCGTTCGAGCCGGCTGCGGGTGATGATCGAGTCGCCGACGAGCCGGGCGCTCAGGTTCGAGAGCGACACGCCGGTCATCACGGGACCCTTGCGATAGTTGACCCCAATGATCGTCCGGACTTCGAGCTTGAGGCCCACCTGAATCGCGGTCGTATCGCCGGCACCGCTGATGGGCACGCGCCCCGCCTGCGCCGCAATCACGAGCCGGAGCCAGTATTCGCCGTCAGCGAGGCCCACGGGCGGCCGAGCCAGCAGCCGGATGGTTTGGCGCTCGCGCGGTCCCACCGTCAAGCGGCGAGGAAACGCCTGGATCCAACCGAGTGCCGACTTCGCGGAATCGGCAGGCAGGGTGTCGAGCTTGATCCCGCCCGTCGCATCCGTCGTCGGCCACCCGAAGATCGTCGAGATCGCCACTTCGACCGGTTCGGTGCCGGGATTGTACAGCAACACGGAGCCGCTGCGCTGCGTGTGGTCGATGAACACGGCGTGCGGCGCGACCATCACACCTTGCGCACTGAGTGGCGCGCCGGCGATGCCGAGCAGGAACGCGATCCCGATGGCCCGTTTCACGGCAACACCGTCACGTTGAGAATGATCGTCGCAGTATACGCGCCGGCGCGCTGGTTCGTCGCCGGATTAGCGGTGCTGCCCAGGAACACCGAGCCGCGACCATTGTTCGACAGCGTCGCCGTAAAGGGCTGCTTCGGATCGAATCCCACTTGGCTCCCAATCGCTTGAGACTGCGAGTACCCGGCGTCACCGGCGCCAAACGTAAGCGGCATCAACGCCCCCCCCGGCTCCGTCATCGCGACCGGCAACACGAAGGTCAACAACACCTGGCTGCCCTTCGGACCTCGGATATCATACTGCCCGCTGTTGGCCGGATCGCTGCGGAGCACGACCCGCGGGACACCGGGTAACACGACGCCGAATGTCACGTCGCGCACACCCGTGACCGTGAGCGGCCTGCCCTGTGCGCAGAGCGGCCCGCCCAGCAGCAGCGCCACGATCACGATCCAGCGAGTTTGTCTCATGTCTGTGCGTGCGTCTCCTTGCGACAGCGCCGGCAGAGGAATTTGCATCCCCTGCCGGCGCGCCATCAGCTCGACGCCAAACTCCAGTCGACTAGTAGACCACCGTCATGACGATCGAACCGGTATAGACACCCGCCGCCTGGTTCGTCGCCGGCTGCACCTGCGCGCCAACCCACACCCACAGCTGGCCGGATGCGTTCAGGCTCGGGCCCGCGCCCGCCGACGGAGAAAAGCCAATCCCACCGGTCCCCGTGCTGTTTTGAGCATGCACACCAGCGTAGCTCACGATCGGCATGGTGTTACTCCCGGAACTGAGCGTGGCGGGGAGTGTGAACGACAGGGTTACCGGAGTGCTTGCCTGGCCAGTGATGTCAAAGCGGCCGGCGTTCGTGAGGTCCAGCGCTGCGATCGTCTTGTTGACGCCCGGGAACACGTTCCCGAAGTTCAACGGCTGCGCGCCAACCACGTTGATCGGCGCCGAGACGGTGGCCGTCGCCGTGATGCTGGCGTTGTTGCTCTGGGCGTGGAGCGCCGTGCCCGTCAGGGCGAGAGCGGCCACAACCAGGGACAGCTTCGTGATACTGCGCATTTGGGACTCCTCATGGTGTCGAGCTATTGGACAGTTTGGAGTGCCATTCGGCTCCTCCAGCTTCGGAAGGCCTGTGATGGCAAGGCTTATGCCAAACCGCCAGCTTCTTGTTCACTGTCAATTTTCTTGACGAATCTACCTAGAAACGCGGAAGCCAAAATAGGACTTTGACTTAAGCAGAGCAATAGCGCCTGGCTGTCATGATTATTGACAGTTGGGGAGCTCGCCGACGGGTTGGCAAAAGCTCATAAATAGCTGTTATACATGATTTTACGTAGTTACAATTGCTCGGCACGTCGCCTGCCTTAGTGGGATGCCGAAATCCAACGGCACTTACTCAGGGAGCAGCAATGCGGTTCGGACTCGAAGCGGTTCTGGCGGTGGGCGCGCTGATGCTGGTGGGGCGGGATGCAGAAGCCCAAGGCCGTGGCACCCTGCAAGCCACGGCGACGGTGGTCGATACGCGCCAGGGCTTCGAGGCGCTGTCGGCCGTCCAGAGCGCGGTTACGGATTCCAGAATCGAAACCCACAATGCTGTCGCGACAGTGGCAGTGGTCTCGACCGCGCGTCCCGTCGCTGAGCCGCAGAAACTCGTCGTGACGGTGGATTATTCGCGGAACTAGCTCAGAGGCGGTGCACCGGGATCACTTCCCCATCAACGTTGAACACCCGACTCGCTGAGGATCCCCCGGTCGTCATGCCGTCGAACTGAATGACATCGGCCGTAAGCCGCGAATCTTGATGAGGGCGACGTCGCGCTCGCGCGAGGTGGCCACGTCCCGCATCGTGTAGCGATGGACAATCTGGCGCATGCCCTCGTCGGTGCCGCACTCGGCCGCGCGGTTGCCGATCGGCACATCGCTCGAGCCGGTCTCATTGGAGCCGTCGCCGCAAACATGCCCGATTGGGCCGAAACGTTCACCGGCTATTGGGGATGGACGCGCGCCGAATTCCTCGCGAACCATCGCGGCATCACGCATTCGCTCGCGGGCGCGGCGGTCGAAATCCCGCTCCTCATCGTGGCGATCGGGCTCATTGCCCGGGCGTGGCGGCGCTGGGGTAACGGCGGCAGCATGCCCACGTGGCGCTGGCTCTCGATCTGCGTCACGGTCACGTTTCTGAGCCATCTATTCATGGACTGGCAGGGCTCTTACGGCTGGCGCCCGTTCCTGCCGTGGAGCGGAACGTGGTACTATCTCGACTGGGTCGCGATCGCCGATCCGTTTTTCTGGCTGGTGCCGCTGGTGGCGCTCGCGTGGGGCGCTGACCGGCACTGGATTCCCCTAGCGGCGGTGCTCGTCGTGGGCGCCGTGATTTGGCTGATCATAGGGCGCTACGTCTTGAACGGCGGCATCGTCTCGCCCTGGGTCATCCCGCTGGCTCTCCTCATCTCCGCGCTCGCACTGGTGGGATGGATTCGGTACTGGTTCGGCCCGGTCGCGCGACAGCGACTCGCCACCTTCGCCGTACTGATCCTGGCGCTGTACTCCGTCGCGCAGGGCGTCGTCGTGCAGCAGCGCAAGCGCGACATCCGGCAGCTGGCCGAGGGCCGCTTCGGAAGTGCGGCGACGTGGGCGGCGCTCACGAATTTGGGGCAGCCGTTCAAATGGGAAGCGATATACGCCGACAGCGACACGGTTGCTGGTGAGCGTTGGCGCCTACCGCGGCAGCTGCGCGAACAGCCCGTGGCGCGCGCACTCGATCAGACGGTGGATGGTCGCGCGATGCAACAATTTGCCCGGTTCCTGACGGCCGAAGTCGATACGACGAACCGCACGATCTACCTGCGCGATGCGCGCTACGCGCGCGCGGGGCGGTCTGGTTGGGGCGTCCTGGCCGTCAGGATGGAACAGACTCGTCGAACGAGCGACCGGAGCCGCGGCGATCCCGCAATTTCCGGCGCGGCTGCCACGAGCGCCGCTCCACGCGGCTGCGCCGTTCGGTGCGCCCACGTCGCTCGACGAGGACCGGCAGCTGCTTCACGCGCCGCTCGGTAATGCGTCGATCGAGCCCGGAGCGCCGGTCGGGCCGCACGCGGCGCTCCACGTGATGCCGGCTCGGCCGAGGTCGCTCGCTGTCCATCCTACTGAATCTGCCGCGTCCCTCAGGTTCGTGCCAGCCGAATCCGGCTACATTTCTCGCCCGTGAGCACGCCTGACCGTCGTTCGCCGACGCCGAATGTGACGGCCGTCACCAGCGCGCCCGCGCAAACGCCGCCGGCGGGATTGCTCGATGACGCGCTGCGGGCGCTGGAACCGTCGTTCCGGCTCGAGAACCTCGTCGCGCTCTCGGCGGAGCGGGCGTTGTATCACGGGTGGGATCGCGTGCTGAAGCGTCACGTCACCATCCGCGTGCACCTCGCCGCGGAGGCGCCGGGGCGTGCCTGGTTCATGCGGGAGACGGAAACGCTGGCGCAGCTCGACCATCCGGCGATTCGGCACGTCTACGCCGCCGGCGAAATCGCCTCGTTTGCCTATCGCACCGCGAACTGGATCGAAGGAGAGAGCCTCGCCGATGCGCTGCGGCGGGGCCCGCGCCCGATCCCGCAATCGATGTCGCTGATCCGCGATCTGCTCTCCGCGCTCGAGCACGCGCACGCGCGCGGCATCATCATGCGCCGCATCGTGCCCTCGACGCTGATGATCAACAGCGGCGGCCAGGGCGTGATCACCGACCTGCGGTACTCCAACTGGTGCCTGCCGTACCTCCCCACCATGCCGCAGGACGATCCCAGCGCCGCCTACATGGCGCCGGAAGTCCGCGCCGGCGAGCCGGGCGAGCCCGCGAGCGACGTGTACGGCGTGGCCGCGAACATCTACGCCGCGCTGACCGGCACAGCGCCGGACGCCGATCCGTCCCGCATCGTCCCGCCGCGGCAGCAGCGGCAGGCGGTCCCCGCGGCGGTCGAGCGCGTGATCGTGCGGGCGCTGTCCCGCGTGCCCAAGGATCGCTACTACACGGCGACCGAAATGCTCGAGGATTTCGTGACCGACGCGGGAACGTTCCAGGTGCTCGCCGCCGCGCCCGCCATCACCGAATCGGGATTCGAGCGCCGGCTGCGGCGCGCCCTCGGCGACGACTACGAGCTGCTGGAGGAAATCGGCGCCGGCGGGTTCGGGCGCGTCTATCGGGCGCGCGACCTCGCGCTCGAGCGGGATGTCGCGATCAAAGTGCTGCATCCGGCGCTCACGGCCGATCCCGGCGTCGTGGAGCGCTTCCGCCGCGAAGCGCAGCTCGCCGCACGCCTGCGGCATCCCAACATCGTGAGCATCTACGACATTATGGGCCGCGCCGGCCTCAGCTGGTATGCGATGGAATACGTCCCGGGCTCAAGTCTGGCGCAGGTCATCCAGCGTCACGGCACGTTCTCGATCGAGCAGACCGAACGCCTCCTCAACGAAGCGCTGTCGGCGCTCGAACACGCGCATAGCCTGGGGCTGATCCACCGCGACCTGAAGCCGGAGAACATGCTCATCGAGCCCGATGGCCGGCTGCGCATCACGGACTTCGGGCTGGCGCTGGCGCTCCGCGGCGCGGGCGGGGCGCGGTTCGGCGGCGCGACGTCGCGCAGCGGGACGCCGCAGTTCGCCGCGCCGGAGCAGCTCTCGGGCGAGCGCGTCGACCAGCGGGCGGACCTGTACTCGCTCTCCGCCGTCGCCTACTTCGCGCTGTTGGGCCGCCCGCCTTTCACCGGAAAGACGCCGGAACAGATCCTCGCCAAGCAAGCGATCGACGACGTCCCGGCGCTCACCGCTGAGCGGCGTGACGTGCCTCGGGAGCTCGAGGACGTACTGAAACGCGCGTTGCGGGGCGATCCAGCCGAGCGCTTTCACTCGGCGGGGGCGTTCCAAGCTGCGGTCAAAGCGGTCTTCGGCGGTTTCTGGCGGCGACTGGCTGCCCTGTTTCGACCGGAGAGTTAGCGCCAGCGGAAGATCTTCAATGCGATCACGAAGCTGACCGCCCCCCACGCCACGACGATCGCCAGTGGCGTCCACAGCGTCGTGACGGCCGTGCCATCGATCATGACGGCGCGCAGCGCGTCATTGAGCGCGGTCAGTGGCAGCGCTTTGACGAACGGAATCATCGCATCGGGGAAACGGGAGTAGGAAAAGAACGTCCCCGACAGAATCCACATCGGCAGCATCACCAGATTCATCAGTCCCGACACGCCTTCGATCGTTTTCGCGCGACTCGCCACCAGGAGCCCCAACCCGGCGAAGGCGAAGGACCCCAGGATCGTGATCCCCGCCAGCGACACGAACGACCCCCGCACCGCGACGCCGAACAGCAGCCAGCCGAAGCCGACCAGCGCGACGACTTCCACGATCAGGAACACGAGCCGCGACAGGATGAAGCTCAGCAGGTAGTGGCTCTTGCGCATCGGGGTCGCCATGTAGCGCTTGAGCAGCTTTCGCTGCCGCGCCTGCACGACCGAGAATCCGACACCCCAGATCCCGCTGCCCAGCAGATTCATGCCGAGGAGGCCCGGAATCAGGAAGTCGATGTAGCGCGATCCGGGCGCGGCCGCGCGCTCGTCCCGCACGGCGACCAGGTCCTGCCGGCCGCGCGCGCGTTGCAGCACGTCGTCGACTTCCAGGCGCGCGAGGCCGCTCTCGGTGCGCGTCGAATCGTAACGGTAGACGACCGGATCCCCGGGGATCACGAGCAGCGCGATCCGCCCGGTCCGGAGTCGCAGCCGTGCGGTCGGCGTATCGAGGACGGTGGCGATCAGGCGCGGCGACGAACCGAGGGTGGCGGCCAGGGCGCTGTCGCCCGGCCCACCGGCGACGCCGACCTGCAGTTTGCCGGGCCCGGTGTTCCGGAACGCGAGCCCGAGCGCGAACGCGAGCACGATCGGGAAGCCGAACACCCAAAACACCGCCTCCGGCTCGCGGTAGAACTCCCGCATGCGCGAGAGCGCCAGCTGGTACATCGGATGCTCACGTATCACGGAGCTGCCGTCCGGTGAGCGCGACGAACACGTCGTCGAGCGTGGCGTGATGGGTGGTGAGCAACGACAACTCCACGCCGCGCCCTTGCAGCAGCGCGAGCAACGCGGGGAGGGCGCGGTGCAGCTCTACGACCGTGAGCGAGACTCCGTCGGGACCCGTCCGCACCGCGGACACACCCCCCATTTGTCGCAGGACCTCGACCAGATCGTCCGCAATCCCGCCCTCCGTCAGCGCGAAGTCCACGACGTGGTCCGCGCCCAGCGACGCAATCAGCTCCTTGGGAGTTCCTTGGGCGATGATCTTGCCGTGATCCATGATCGCGACGCGATCACACAGCCGTTCGGCCTCTTCCATGTAATGGGTCGTGAGCAGCACCGTGCCGCCCGCCGCGCGAAACCGGCGGATGATCTCCCACAGCTGCCGGCGCGATTGCGGGTCGAGACCCGTCGTGGGCTCATCGAGAAAGAGCAGCTCGGGCTTGCTGACGAGCGCGCAGGCGACCGCGAGCCGCTGCTTCTGTCCGCCCGACAACGTCACGACGCGCGCGGTGCGCTTCTCCTCGAGCTCGACCAGCGCCAGCACTTCCTCGACCGTCTGCGATTGCCGGTAGAAGGACCGGAACAGCGCGAGCACTTCGCCGACCTGGAGCTTGTCGGCGAGCTGCGTCTCCTGCAGCTGAATGCCGAGCCGCTCACGGAGGGCGCGGCCCGCGGCGCCTTCCTGCCAGCGGGTCCCGAGGATCTCGACGTCGCCGGAATCGGGCAGCGTGAGGCCCTCGAGGATTTCGATCGTGGTCGTCTTGCCGGCGCCGTTCGGGCCGAGCAGACCGAAGCACTCGCCGGCCCCGACCACGAGATCGAGTCCCGCCACCGCCACGACATCGCCGTAACGCTTCGTGAGCGCGCGACAGTTGATCGCTACGATGGTTCTTTCTCTTCTTTGTCTTTTTCGGGCGGCATCTCGTGGGCCGTCTTGAGTGCCTGATCGAGCTGGATCGTCATGCTATTCACGCCATCCGCCAACGCGCGCACCTTCATGTTGATCCCGGTCCCGGCGCGGTTCGCGACGATCGCCAGCGAGCCGGCCACGTCCGGCAGCGTGCCGAGATTCGCCGTTAGGGCGCGTTGCCGCATGTGCGAAAGCTCGCGGGCGATGGTTCCGCAGATGTTGTTGAGAATTTTTGGCTTCGCGGCGCGGTTCGCTTCGAGCTCGGCGACCAGCTTCTTGACGTGATCCACGGTCCGCACGTACCCCTGCAGCTCCTCGATGCGGCGGATCTGACTCGCCGACTGCTTCTGTACCACCGCTAGTTCCGGGGTGCCAGGGCGTCGGCGCGGGCGTGCCCGTCGACGAGGGACAGCGGCGAGACGCCAAGCAGGACGCCAAGCGTGGGGGCGATATCCACCGTGTTCATGCGCCCTGCGTAGGACCCGCGCTTCACCCCGCGTCCCCAAAAAATGATCGGCACGTGGGCATCGTCCTCGGACGGCTGCCCGTGCATCGCGATGGGCACGTTGGGAATATCCCACACCGATCCGGGTTGGAGCGTGACGGTCAGGACGACGCCGGCGTCGGGGGCGAGGTGATGGAGCCAGCGGCGGGCGACCGGATCGGACGCGGTGTCGGCGCGCGCCAGATCGGCCGGCCTGATGACCCGCGCGACGCCCGGAACGCGGACGATACGCGCGGTGAGGCCGTCGAGCACGCTGTCGGTCTTCACGCCCAGCGCCGCGAAGCGCCCGTTATCATGCAGGAACAGCATCCCCGTCTCGAACTCGAGCCATTCGCGCGGCGTCCCACCCGCTCCCGCCAGGCGGTCGAGATCGCGATTGGTGGCGGCGATCAACGTGTCCAGCGACACGCGGTATGCCGCCCTACCCGTCTTGGCGCGCGTCCGCTCCGGAAACGAGGTCACGCCGTGATCCGCCGTGAGGACGACGACGACATTGTCGCGTCCCAGACGGTCGGTGAGACGCTTCAGGAACCAGCCAAGATAGTGGTCGAGCCGCAGGACCTGATCGTGAATCTCGCGCGAGTCCGGGCCGAAGGCGTGTCCTACGGCGTCCGTCGTCGACAGGCTGACCGCGAGGATATCGGTGCCCTTGCGGCCCAGCCGCAGCGCGTCGAACCCCTCGAGCGCGAACAGCAGCGTCAGCGAATCCATGGCGGGGGTGCCGGCGACCGCGTCGGCGGCGCGGATGCTGTCGGCGGACACCGCGTGCGGAAAGACGACGCCGATGCCGCCGTTTTCCCACACCTCGTTGTCCGGTTCCTTGTACGCGCTATCCGGCAGCAGCAGCGTCCAGACCGTGTTCGCCGCTTTGAACGGCAGCCGCCGGGCGTTGAACGCCTGCACCCACGTCGGCAGCGTGTCGGCGTAATAGCGGCTCGTGGTGAAGAGACCGGACTGATACCAGTAGACCTGCTCCTTCGCCTGGCCAATCGGAAGAATAGCGCCGCGGTCCTTGCGGCTCACCGACAGCGCCCGCGCGGCCGGATCGACGGCTTTTAACCAGTCGAACAGCGTCGTGCCGCGAAAGCGGCGCGGCGATGCCCCCGGGCCGGTCGTGCCGAGCAGCGGGGCCAGCGAATCCTGCACGCCCTGTGAGTTGCGGATGATGCCGGTGTGCGCGGGCCACAAGCCGGACAGGATCGTGGAATGGCCCGGCGCGGTCTCGGTGACCGCATGATCCTGATAGCCGTCGGTGAAAAACGCGCCCTCGTTCGCCAGCTGACCCAATCCTCCCGTCAGCTGCCCTTTCCAGCGCGTGAAGTAGTCGGGCCGCAGCTGGTCGACCGTGATGACCACGACGAGCTTGGGTCGCGGAGGCGGCGACACGATCAGCCAACTCAGCAGCGCGAGATAGGCGGCGAAATTCATCGGCACAAGGTAGCTGTTCTCAGGTCCTCACCGCCACCTGCGTCGGCGCATCCTCACGAATGCGCAGCGTCAAATACCCGACGAAGACGATGATGCCCGCCGAGATGTAAAACGGAACGTGCTGTCCGAGTAGCTGGTAGGCTCCGCCGGCGTACACCGGGCCGACGATCGCCGCGAGACCGCGGTAGGTCTGCTGCACACCCAGCGTCACGCCGATCTCATCGTGGTGCGCGCGATGGCTCACCAGCGCCGAATTCGCCGGGAAGAGGAGCGCGGTGCCGAGCGGCAACAAGACCTGCGCACCGATAAAAAGTGGTAGTGTCGTTGCCAGCGGCACGAGAATGAACCCGGCCAGGAGCAGGAGTGTCCCCACCTGCATCGTGCGCACTTCCCCGAGGCGGGCGTTGAACCAGCCGACCGGGCCGATCCGCATCAATACCCCCACCGCACCGAAGACCATGAAGAAATAGCCGATCTGGTCTTCCGTGATCGCAAAGCGATCGTGCAAGTACAGCGAGAAGACCGGCGGCAGCGCATTGAAAGCGAGCATCGCCAGGGCATAGGTCCAGATGAGCAGCGAGACCGGTTGCGTGGGATCCGCCACGACCCGGACAGCCGGCTGGACGATGTTCCGAACGGCATCACCCAAGGTCACCGAGGCTCGCGGCCCATCAGTCGCCGTGCGCGTGACGCCGGCCTGCGCCCAGCGGGATTCGGGCAACCACTTCCACGCGAACGCCACGTTGATCAACACCAGGGCGCTCGCGAATAATCCCGGAGCGGCTTCGCCGAAGCGGTGCATGATCGATCCGATCGCGGGGCCGACGATGACGCCGGCGCTCGTCGCCGCGGAGAGCCAGCCCAGCGCTTTGGCGCGCTCGCGCGGCAACATGGAGTCCGCGACGTAGGCCTGCACCACCCCTGTCGTGCCACCGCCAAGGCCCTGCACAAACCGGGACACGAACAGCAGCCACACGGTGTGCGCGAACCCGAAGGCGACGTACGCGAAGGCCGACGCGCCGAGTCCCACGAGCAACGCGGGCCGCCGGCCGTAGCGATCGGAGACATAGCCCCAGACCGGGGACGACACGAGCTGCGCCACCGGAAACGACGCCGCTAGCAACCCGACGATTGTCGCGCTGGCCCCCAGGTTCTTGGCGTAGAGCGGCAGCAGGGGCCAGATGATCATCAGGCCCATCATGTCCACGAACGCGACGAGCATCAGGACGGAGATCCGCTTCATCGTCTCGCCCCCACGCCCAGCACGATCGCACTGACGAGCATCAGGACCACACCGAACGCCGCCGCGACCCCCGTCTCGGAGAGTCGCAGACTCGAGAGGATTTCGATCGAGACGGGTCGAGTCTCGTACGTGTAGAGGACGATCGAGGCGACGATATCGCCGAGCGCCGCGACGAACGCGAGGCTCGCGCCAGCGGCCAGGCCGGGCTTGAGCTGCGGGAGCGTCACGCGCGCGAGCGTGCGCCAGCGCCCCGCGCCCAGACTCGCCGCTGCCTCTTCGAGCGACGGGTCGAGCTGGCGATACGACGCGAGAATACCGCGTCCCGTGAGCGGCAACGCGCGCACGAGGTACGCGAGCGGCAGAATGACGGCGGTTCCCACGAGCACGACGCGCAGCTGCAGCGGCGCGTGCACGCTGAAGGTGGTCGCGAGCGCGATCGCGAAGACCGTGCCCGGAAGCGCCCACGGGAGCGCCAGCAAGCTCTCGATCGCGCGGCGCAGCGCGACCCGACGCCGGACCACGAGCCAGCCGGCGGCGAGCGCGAGCGCGACGGCCACCGCGGTGCTCACCGCGGCCATCCACAGCGAATTCAGCATCGGCCGCAGCCGCTCGGCTTCAGAAAATAGGCGGCGGTAGTTCTCGAAATTGATCACGGGGGGAAGGATCTCCGTCGTCCAGGCACCGTATGGAACGAGCGACACGAGCGCCAGCGTCAGGTGCGGCAACAGCAACAGCACCGCCAACCCCCATCCGGCACCGGCGGCGAGCCACCGCACACTGGCGCGCCGGATCGGCCGGGGCCGGGGCGCGATGCCCTTCCCCAACGCCACCAGGATGTCGTCGCCTTCCGTGCGTCGCAGAATCACGAGCCCGACGATGGCGACCAGCGCCAGCGCCACCGTCTCGACCATCGCCAAGGGCAGATCGCCGTTCAGCTTGGTGGCCACGATCTGCGTCGTCATCACCCGGAAACCGCCACCGAAGATGTAGGGCGCGCTGAACGAGCCGAGCGCGGTCATGAACGTCAGCATCGCGGCGCCGACGAGCGAGGGACGGAGCAGCGGGACGATGACGCGCCACAGCGTCGCGCGCCGGTCGGCGCCGAGCGCCTGGGCGGCCTCCAGCATCGAGACGTCGAGCTTCGCGAGCCCCGCGCGCGTGAAGAGATAGAAGTAGACGTACATCGAGTAGGCGTGTACCAGCAGAATGGCGGCCGCGCCCTGCAGCCGCCACGGCGCGTTCTCGAGATGCAGCGCCGCCTGGATCGCGCGTGCCACAAATCCCGACTCGCCATACAAGAAGAGGAACGCAATCACCCCGACGAGCGGCGGCAGCACGACCGGCAGCGCGATCAGCGCGCCGAGCGTCTTGCGGCCCGGGAAATCGAACCACTCGAACAGGAACGCGAGCGGAATCCCGATTGCCGCCGCGAGGAGCACGCTCACCAGGGAAATCCACACGCTGGCCCAGAGGGCGGCCCACTCGCCGGGACGAGTGAAGAATGCGCGCAGCGCGGCACCGTCGGCGGCGTCCGCCCCGACGACGAGAATCGGATAGACCACGAGCCACGCGAGGAGCAGCGTCAGCGTGACCGCCGCGACATCGGTTCCCCGCACGCGGCGCCTCGTCACAAAGGGATCACCCGCGTCGCCTCGACATAGACGCGCTCGCCGACGCGTGCGGCGTCGGGCTCGGCGAGCACCTCGAACCGTTCGTGCTCGTCGCTCTCGACGAGGTAGAAAGCGGCGGCCCCGGTGTAGCGTCGCTCGCGCACGACGCCGGGAAGACCGGCGCCGGCAAAACGCAGGCGTTCGGGCCGCACGACCAGCACGCCGTCCCCATTCAAGTCCCGGGCGAGGGCCCGCGCGGACGTGCCGCGAAACACGTTGGCTCGGCCGACAAACGTCGCCACGAAGAGATTGACGGGGTGCTCGTACAGCTCATCGGGGGCACCCGTCTGCTCCAAGTGGCCGTTGTTGAGCACCGCGATGCGGTCGCCAAGGTCGAACGCTTCTTCCTGCTCATGCGTCACGAAGACGGTCGTGATGCCCACCCGCTTGATGACGTCGCGCAGCTCGTGCCGGGTGCGCTCGCGCAACGCGGGATCGAGGTTCGAGAGCGGCTCGTCGAGCAGCAGCACACGGGGCTCGGGCGCAAGCGCGCGGGCCAGCGCCACGCGCTGCTGCTGGCCGCCGGACAGCTCGTGCACGTTCCGCCGCTCGAAGCCGGCGAGATCGACGAGCGCGAGCGCTTCAGAGATTTTTTGCTTTACCCGTCCCTCGTCCCCCTTCCCCCTTCCCTGCAGTCCAAAGCCGACGTTCTCTCCGACATCGAGGTGTGGAAAGAGCGCATAGTGCTGAAACACCATACCGAACCGGCGCCGGGCCGGCGGCACCGCCGTGACATCCTCACCTGCGACGGCGATCCGCCCGCCGTCGGCCGCCTCGAAGCCCGCCAAGAGGCGCAGCATGGTGGTCTTGCCGCTCCCCGAGGGGCCGAGCAGCGCGAGGATCTCGCCGCGCGCGATGTCGAGGGTGATCGGCCCGACCGTGACGCCGTGCCCCCAGTGTTTTTCGATCGCCTGGATCTGGAGGAACGCAGTCACCGCTTTCCCCCGGTGCCGCGCACGTGCTGATCCCACCAGCGCATCCACTCGGGACCCCGCTCGGCGAGCAGGGTCCAGTCGACGTCGGCGACGACCATCCGGCGGCGCACGTCACGCACCCACTCGGGGAGCGAGTCCGCCGGCAGATCGAGCCGCGCGGGCAACCGGTAGACTTCGCGCGCCGCGGCGAGCTGCATCTCGATACTGCCGACGAAGTCGACGTACGCCCGCGCCGCGTCCAGATGCTTGGTGCCCCGCACGACGGCGATCCCGTCCTCGATCGCGACCGTGCCGCTCCTCGGAAAGACATAGCCGATCGGCATGCCGCGGCGGCGGCTGATCAGGACGTCGGGCAGATCCCAGATCGTCACCAAGCCTTCCTGACGGGCCACCTTTTCACTGATCAGCGCCGGGTTCTGCTCGTACACTTTCGTCTGTCCGTCCAGGCGCCGCAGCCAGCCGAACCCGGCGGCGGTATCGCCGATCGGCTTCAGCCCGCGCGCGATCATCCAGCCGAATACGGCGCGCATCGTCCCGCTCGCGAGCGGATCGCGGATGATCAGCTTGCCCTTCCATTTGGGATCGAGGAGATCATCCCAGTCCTGCGGCGCGTCCTCCGGCCGCACGACTTTTTCGGCGTAGAGAAACACCACCGGGGTTTCGTACGCCGCGAAGAAGCAATCGCCGGCGCCGCGGCCCCGCGCGGCAATCGCATCGGCCCACACCGGGCGGCGGCAATCGAGCAGCGAGTCACGCGCGGCCTGCGCGAGAATAAGCGAAGGGCCGCCGAACCAGACGTCCCCCTGCGGATTGGCGCGCTCGGAGCGAACGCGGTCGTACACATCCTGCGAGCCCATGTCGAGCCAGCGAACATCGATGTCGGGATGGAGCGCCTCGAAGCGCTTCTCGAACAGCGTGAGCAGGTCGCGGCCGTGGGGGCTGTAGACGACCAATGGGGTGCGGTGGTCCCGCGAGCAGGAGGTGAGGATCACGAGCAAAGCGAGCAATCCGAATGCGAAATGCGGAATTCGAAATGCGGAATTGAACCCTGCAGGTTCATTTCGCATTCCACATTTCGCATTTCGCATTCCGCTACGGAACATTTCGCCGCTTCATTCCCAACAAATTCACGAACAGCCGGTACGCCCCCGGCACTCCCGCGGGCAGCTGCCGGAAGAAGCTCAGCCCGGTGTACACGTACGTCCCACGACCGAGCGGCGCGATCAGCAGCCCCCCCTTCAACTCCTGCGGTGGATTCGGTGGTCCCGGATCATGCGTCTCCAGCACCGGCACGTACGTCGTGTCCCAACTGTGCGCGAAATACAGGCCCCGCTCCTGAATCCAGCCTCGCCAGTCGTCGGCGCCAATCTCGTTGGGATAATGGAACACTGGCTGGCTGGGATCGAGCTCCGTGACCGGCGCGTTCTCGTCCGTCACACGGTCGTGCGGCCGCGCGATAGTCAACGGATAAGGCGCAAAGCCGCCGTCCACGAACGGGTATTGCTGATACTGCACGATGACGAGGCCGCCATTGCGCGCGTAATCGAGCAGCCGCCCGTTGTTGGCGATCAGCGCCGGCTCGGTCTCGTACGCACGGCTGCCGATCACGATGGCGTCGTAATGCGACAGATCGCCGCGCGCGAGCGAGTCGGCCGCGATCAGCTCGAGCGGCACGCCGACGGCGAGGAGCGCTTCAGGCACACGATCGGCCGCGCCGCGCACATACCCGACGTGCGACAACGCGGGCAGCGCGAGCCGCGCCATCCGGATCTGCGCCACGGACGGACGCGTCAGCGCCCGCGGCCGGATGTGAGGATAGTCGATGATCTCGAGCCAGCCCGACCCCGCCCGCAACTCATAGGTCCCCGGCTTGAGACTGTCGGCCGCGGGCGGCGCGAGGCTCACGACCACACTCTTCGTCTCGTCCTCGCGCGTAAACGTCAGACTCTCCGCCGATACCGCCGGCCAACCGGCCGGCTGCCGGACCGCGATCTGCGCGTTTGCAGGTCCGCGCGCGCGATTCGTCGCCGTGATCATGAAGCGCCGCGGGTCGTGGCCGCTGCCCCCATCGATCGGCCAGAGCAGCTCCTCTGGTGTGACGGCAATATCGACGTCCCGCGTCACGAAGAGTGGCCGGCGAATCTCGCCGATCGCCTGGTCGCGGTAGCGGTAGACGACCTCCCGCGACACCGTCACCGGCTCCCCGGCGACGATGAGCCGGACTCGGGCCGTGACGGGCGGCGGCTCGAAGGGCAGACCGCGCACCTCGGCCGGCGCGGCGGACCAATCGTACAGCCCGCCGCGATTGGTCAGCGGCCGCCGCAGGAAATAGGGCTGCGCGCGCTCGGCATCGCGCCCCACGGTCAGCACGAAGCGCCGTGTCACGAGCGTGCCAGGGGCAACCGTCGGTGCCCCCAGCTCGAGCCGCTCGAGCGACCATCCCGCGGGCGCGGCAACGGCGACGCTGTCGACGCGGATGGTGCTGTCGCCCGCGTTCCACACCGAGATCTCGACTTGCACCCGCTCGCCCGGCGTGACGATGCCGTCGTCCGCCGTCCCGTCCACGGTGACGCCGGCGGCGATGGTAATCGCCCGCTCGAGCAAGGCGCGCTGGACCGAATCCGCGGGGCTGAGCAGGCGCAGCGCCCGGACCAAATACGGAAGGGTGGCGGCAGGACGCCATGGCGTGAGCGCGGCGCGCGCCGAGTCGATGAGCGTCGCGTATCCCGCAACGTGGATCGCGGTGTCGACGCCGGTGAAGATGGAAGTCTCGCCCCTCCCATTCGCGGGGCCCGGTGCTGCTTTCGTGGCGAGCAGCGCCACACCCGATGTCGCCGGACCAGGACGTTGCAGCTGTCCCATGTCCTGGGAGCGGTGGCGGCTGCGGCTCGCCATCGCGATCTGGAAGTACGATTGACCGGCGACCGGATCGAGCGTCCCTACCGGCAGCGCCAGCGTCGTGGCGTTCGGGTCACCGCGCGTCGACCGATAAAACTTCTCCGGTCCGCCGGCGGAGTCGCGCAGCAGATCGAACGCCTGCCGGGCGATGAGGGCGGAGACCTGATGGTGCCCGTGTCCATCGGCAGGCGTGCCCGAGAAGACCGCGATGATGACCTGCGGCCGGAAGCGCCGGATCACAGCGACGACGTCTTTCAAAATCGAGTCGCGGGGCCAGAAGCGAAACGTCTCGTCGGCGGATTTCGAGAAGCCGAAGTCGTATGCACGCGTGAAGAACTGGCGCGCGCCGTCGAGCTCGCGAGCGGAGAGCAGCTCCTCGGTCCGGATGATTCCGAGCTCGGGGCCGAGCTCGGGGCCGATCAGGTTCTGACCGCCTTCGCCGCGCGTCAGCGACAGGTACGCCGCCTGGGCGCCCATGCCGCGCGACAGCAGGACGAGCAGCTGCGTGTCCTCGTCGTCGGGGTGCGCGCCGATCATGAGGACGCGTCTGTTGCTGCCCAGCTGCCGCAGGGTGTTCGCCAGTGCAGCGACGCCGCCCGTGCCGGTCGGGGACAGTTGTCCCGGACTGACGCGGGCGGCGCCGAGGCTCAGGACGAGCCCGAGGAGCCCGACACGACCGATTCTCACTATTGGGAAAGGTACACGGCGCCGCCCTTCATAACGAACTTGACTCGTTGCAGTTCCGTGATATCGCGCGTGGGATCGCCCGCAACGGCAATGATGTCAGCGTACAGTCCGGGAGCGATCGTTCCGAAGTTTTGCTCCTGGCCGAGCAATGCGGCGGCCACCGAAGTTCCGGACTGAATCGCCTGCATCGGCGTCATCCCATACTGCACGTAGTACTCGAACTCCTTCGCCTGATTGATCTCAGTCCACGGAAACCCGCCGACATCGGTGCCCAGCGCGATCTTCACGCCGCGGCGCAGCGCCCGCCCGAAGGCACGCCGCTCGAGATTGACCAGGGCGGGCCAGACGCCGCCGCGCGGCAAAACGTGGACGCCGACGGTCACGGTGGGTACCCAATACACGTTGTTGCGCACCATCACGTCCATGAGTGAGTCGGTGAGGCCGTCGCCATGCTCGATGGAGTTGACACCGGCCCGGAGCGCCGCGGCGATGCCGTCGGAGCCGATCGCGTGCGCCGCGACCATGCGACCGAGCCGATGCGACTCGTCCACGATCGCTTTCGCTTCGCCATCGGTAAAATTGACCCAGCTGTGGAGCGCGCTGTCGGGGGTGAAGTAGTAGCGGCGGTCGCTGTAGTACTTGATCCAGTCGGCGCCGTGCTGCACCTGCTGGCGCACGGCCAGCCGCGCATTCTCGACGCCATCGACCGGCTGCACCCCGTGCGGCAGCTCCAGCTCCCAATTGGCCGTCGTGATCGGATACATCCCCGTCGGGGCCATCGCGCGCGTCGAGGCGAAGATGCGCGGCCCCGGAATCTCGCCGCGATCGACCGCGAGCTTCACGTCTACGTCGGCGTACATCGCCCCTTCGGTTTCGAGATCCCGGATCGCGGTGAAGCCGTGCTCCAAGGCGATCCGCGCGTTGCGGGCGGCGAGAATGGCGCGGTAGGGCGTGGACTGCTTGAGGAGCTGGTCTTCGTATTCCTGCGACGTGATATCGCCCTGCAGCAGGAGGTGGGTATGCGCATCGATCAGCCCGGGCAGCACCGTCATCTGGCTGAGGTCGATAACTCGGGCGTTTGGCGCTTGGCCCTGGATCTGGGCCAGCGGGCCGACGGCCCGAATCCTTTCGCCTTCGATCAGAATTCCTACATTGGTCTGCACGGTGGCGGACCGGCCGTCCACCAGGCGTCCCGCTTTGATGAGTGTTTGGGGCGAGGACGTCTGGGCCGTGAGAGCGGGGAGCACAGCGAGACCAGCAAGCAGCAACACTAGACCGCGCATCGGGACGATCTCCAAAAAGGGCGCGGCAAATCTATCATCCCAGCCGCGGAGGCGTACATGCCCGTCCTCGTGACCTGTGAGTGCGGCACCTCGTACGATTTGAAAGACGAGTTCGCCGGCAAGCTGGTGAAGTGCCCGAACTGCGGCCGCCCGGCACGAGCGCCGAGCGTGGCGACCGCCGTGGCCGGGGGCGATCCCGCGTTCGACCGTGACACGTTCCTGCTGCGCCAGCAGATCCTGAAGATCTCGGAGAAGTACGACGTCTGCGACGAGCAGGGCAACAAGATCGTCTTCGTCGAGCGGCCGGCGCATTTCCTGCGCAATCTCGGCGCCGTCCTCGCCGCCTTCGTGATCCTGGTCGGGGGGATCGGCATGGTCGCCGCCCTGACACCCGATGCGACGGGGGGGGGCACCAACGCCGCCGACTGGATCGCCCCCATCGCCATGATCGTCATACTCGCCGCCGCGATCGCGGCGGGAGTCGCGCTGTCGGCCAAGCGGCATGTCACGTTCTATCGCGATCAGTCCAAGCGCGAGAAGCTGCTCGAGGTCCTGCAGGACAAGAAATTCCAGCCGATCACGATGACCTACACCGTGCGCGATGCGCGCGCGCGCCCGCTCGCCAAGCTGGGGAAGAACTGGCTGTTCAATGCGATTCGGAAGCGCTGGTACGTGTGGAGTCCGAGCGGACAGCTGCTGTTCCTCGCGAAAGAGGATTCGGTCATCCTGTCGCTGCTGCGGCGCTTTCTCGGACCGCTGTTCGGCGTGCTGCGCACGAACTTCATTTTCCTCCCCGCGGGGACAGAAGACGTCATCGGCGAGTTCAAGCGCAAGTTCACGATTCTCGACCGCTACGTGCTGGACATGACGTCTGACCCGCAGCGTTTGATGGACCGCCGGATCGCGCTCGCGCTTGGTGTGATGCTGGATACGGGGGAGCGACGGTGACGAGCGGCGTACCGGGAAATGAAGAGCGGGGGGATCGCGAAGAGCCGATCCTGATCACCCCCGACATGCTGGCGCCGCGTCGCGCGCCCAGGCCAACGGATCGCCGCGTCGACTTCGAGCGCGGCATGCGGTGGCTCCCGCCGCTCATCGTGGCCCTGATCGTCGCCAACATCGCGGTCTTCGTCTGGGAAGTCGTTGCCGGCGTGTTTCTCGGTCCCAAAGTCGCAATCGATTCCGGCGTCGCGCTCGCGAATCACACCGATCCGCTCATGGCGGGCGCCCTGATCCGCGAGCGCGTCCTCGCCGGCGAGTGGTGGCGCATGATTACCGCCACCTTCCTCCACGGCAGCCCGGATCATCTCATCGGCAACATGATCGCGCTGTTCATCGTCGGGATGGCGTGCGAGCACGCTTTCGGCGCGGCGAAGACCGCCGTGATCTACTTTGGCAGCGCCCTCGCGGGGACGGCCTTCAGTCTGGCGACCGGCCCGGGACCCTCCGTGGGCGCCTCGGGTGCCATCTTCGGAGTCCTGATGGCGGTCGTCGTCATGCTGTATCGCAACCAGAAGTACTTTTTCGTGCGGGACAAGCGGATCGGCTTCGTGCTCGCGGCCTGGGCGGCCTGGCAGCTGTTCATCGGCTTCATGAGTCCGTTCATCGACAACTTCGCGCATCTGGGCGGCATGACCGGAGGAGCGCTGGCGGCCTTGCTGCTGACGCCGACACTGACGACGCGGGAGACGCTGATTCGGACGGTTTAGGGCGGTCAAAAGGAAACTGCGGCGGTCAAAAAGCACTGCGGCGGTCGGGACGCGACCGCCGCAGCTGTTTCTTCACCGTCCGACCGCCGCAGTTGCTGTTAGCGCGATGCCAGCGGTTTCCCGTCCGCATCGAGGAATCGGATCTCCCCGAAGTTCAGCTCGCGGATGCCGGCTTCAATCTTGGAACGATCGCCGACGACCACCCACACGAGGTGATCGGGACGAATCGTTTCCTGCGCCGCGCCCGCCGCGTCGGGGATCGTCAGCGCGCGGATTCGCTGGGCATACGTCTCGAAATAGTGATCGTCCAACCCGAACGTCACCAGCTGCTCGAGCGAGCCCTGCACCGCGTCCATCGTCTCCCAGGTGCCGGGGAGCGTCAGCGTCAAATTCGCCTGTGCCTTGGCGAGCTCGTCCTGGGTCACGGGCTTCGGTCCCAGAATGCCGCGCAGCTCCCGATCGACCTCGACCATCGACTCCTTCGTCTTGTCGGTCTGCACCGGGGCGTACGCGATGAACGGACGCTGGCCGCGCGCATCCCAGATGAACGTGAAGGCGCCGTAGGACCAGTGCTTGGCTTCGCGCAGATTCATGTTCACGCGTGAGGTGAATTGCCCGCCGAGCAAGGAGGTCATCGCCTCGATCGCGTACTCATGAGGATTCGCCTTCGGCGCCGCCAGATTCGCGGCGAGAATCACCGACTGCTCCGCCCCCGGACGATCGAGGATATAGACGAGCGGCCGCGGCTGATCGGCCACGGTGCCGACATTCTTCTGCGGCACCTCGCCCGCCGGCCAGCGGGTGAACAGCCGCGTGAGCTTCGGCTGGATCTCCGCCAGCGAGACGTCACCCACGATCACGAGCGTCGCGTGATTCGGTTTGAACCAGGTGCGGTGGAAGCGGACCAGGTCGTCCCGGGTCATGCGCGAGACGGACTCCTCCGTGCCGGATCCGGTCAGCGGGTTGCCGTACGCGTGGTTCGTCCCGTACAACAGCTGCGGGAAGACGCGTAGCGCCATCTGCACCGGCTGCACCTTCTCGCGCTGGATGCGCGCCAGGCGCTGCCGCTGCTGCCGCTGGAAGTCGGCCTGCGGAAAGGACGGGTTGAGCACGACATCGGCAAAGATGTCGAGCGCCGGATCGAGATTCTCCTTGAGCGTCGAGAGCGCCACGCGCGACACGTCGAGCTGCGAGCTGGTGAACAGCTGCGCCCCCAGCTGCGACAGCGTATCGCTGATCTGCAGCGCCGTACGCCGCGTGGTCCCCTCGTCGAGCATGTCGAGTGCGAGACTGGCGGTGCCCGGCGCGGCGAACTGATCGGCCGCGTACCCCGCATCGAGCAGCAGCGTCAGGTTTACCTGCGGAATCGAGTGCCGCTCGGCGAGCACGATCTTGAGGCCGTTCGGGAGCGTGGCGCGCGCGACCTGCGGGAAGCGCGCGTCGGGCGGCGTTCCGGCGTCGGGCAGCTTGGAGCGATCCGCGCCGCTCGCCTTCGCGCCGAACTCGGGATAGGGATGGACTTCGAGCACCCACTGCCCGTCGCTGAGCCAGCGCGCCGCAGCGGACCGCAGATTGGCGGCCGTGGCGGTCGCGATGCGCCGCTGCGTGACGAGATAATGATCGGCGCTCCCCGCGAACACCTCGTTGTGGGCCAGCACGTCCGACTTGCCGCCGAACCCGCCGATCCGCTCGATGCCGCGGATGAAATTGGCGCGCGACTGCGTCTTGACGCGGCGCAGCTCGCTCGCGGTGGGGCCGGACTGAATGAAGCGCGCCAGCTCTTCATCGATCGCGCGCTCGACGCGGGCGAGATCCCCGCCCGGCTTCGCCGTCGCGCGAATCACGAGCTGCCCGCCGATCTCGCGCAGATCGACGTACGCGATCACATCGGTGGCGATCTGCTCGTCGTACACGAGCCGCTTGTAGAGCCGGGACGTCTTCCCCGCGGCCAGCACGTCGGTCACCAGGTCCAGATAATCGGCGTCGGCCGCGCCGAACTCGGGGATGTTCCACTCCTTGTAGATCCGCGCCTGCGGCACGCGATCCTGCATGATCTCGCGATGCATGCCGCCGCGCTGCGCGATCCAGGTCGCCTGCTTGGCGATCGGCGGGGTGGCGGGGATGTCGCCGAAGTACTGCTCCACTTTCTGGCGCGCCTGCGCCGCCGTGATGTCGCCGGCCAGCACGATCACGGCGTTGTTGGGACCGTAATAGGTGCGGAACCACTGCTTCACGTCGTCGACCGATGCGGCGTTGAGGTCCTCCATCGACCCGATCACCGACCACGAGTACGGATGGCCGACGGGATACGTCCCCTCGGTCATGAGCAGGTTGACTTTGCCGTACGGCTGATTTTCGCCCTGCCGCTTTTCGTTCTGCACCACCCCCCGCTGCTCGTTGACCTTCGCGGTGTCGATCACGCCGAGCAGGTGGCCCATGCGGTCCGACTCCATCCACAGCGCGATGTCGAGCGCGCTCGTCGGCACGTTCTCGAAATAGTTGGTGCGGTCTTCGTTCGTGGTGCCGTTCTGGTCGGTGGCGCCGATGCGCTCGAACGGCTGGAAGTAGTCGTCGTTAAAGTGCTCGCTGCCGTTGAACATCAGATGCTCGAAGAGGTGCGCGAACCCCGTCCGACCGGGCCGCTCGTTCTTGGAGCCCACGTGGTACCAGATGTTAACGGCGACGATCGGCGCTTTGTGATCTTCATGCACCAGCAGCGTCAGGCCGTTCTTCAGCACGAACCGCTGATAGGGGATGGTGATAGGCGCCGGTTCGGCGACTCGGGCCGCCCGGGGACGCGTGGATCGGGCGGGTCGCTGCGCGGGCGCGACCGATGCCGCCGCAAACCCCAACAGCAGGGTCAGTAAGGCGATACGTGTCATGAGGAGCTCCTTCATGAAAGGCTGACGGCGGGCTGAACGAGATGAAGATATTACATTTAGGGGACATGGCTACCCTCGCCGAACCGAAACGGAAAGTCAGCGCCGAGGAGGCGCGTGAGGTCGCCGAGGCGGCACGCGAGGAGCAATGGGCGGCGCCGAGTTTTGTGCGGGAGCTGTTCCTCGGCAACCTGCGGATGGATCTGATCCATCCCTACCCCGAACAAGATCCTGAAGAGGTCGCCCGCGCCAAACCGTTTCTCGACAAGCTCGAGCGCTTTCTCCGCGAAGCCGTAGACTCCGACCGCATCGATCGCGAAGGGGAAATTCCCGAGGACGTCGTTCGAGGACTGCGGGACCTCGGGGCGTTCGGCATCAAGATCCCGCGCGAGTACGGCGGGCTCGGCCTCTCGCAGCTCTCGTACATGAAGGCGATCGAGCTGGTGTCCTCGGTCGATGGCTCGGTGACCGCGCTCCTGTCGGCGCATCAATCCATCGGCGTGCCACAGCCGCTCAAGATGTTCGGCAGCGACGCGCAGAAGAAGAAGTACTTCCCGCGTCTCGCCAACGGCGCCATCTCCGCCTTCGCCTTGACCGAACACGGCGTTGGGTCCGATCCCGCGGCGATGGAGACCAATGCGATTCTCAGCAACGACGGCGACGCCTGGATTCTCAACGGCGAGAAACTCTGGTGCACCAACGGCACCAAAGCCGAGCTGCTCGTCGTGATGGCGCGCACGCCCTCGAAGACGGTGAATGGAAGAGAGAAGAAGCAGATCACGGCGTTCATCGTCGAGACCGATTGGCCCGGCGTCGAAGTCATCCATCGCTGCCACTTCATGGGCCTGAAGGCGCTGTACAACGGCGTCATCCGATTCAGCAACGTCCGCGTGCCGAAGGAGAATGTGCTTTGGGGCGAGGGCAAAGGACTGAAGCTCGCGCTCATCACGCTCAATACCGGCCGGCTCACGCTGCCGATTTCTTCGGTGGCGGCGGGCAAGCGCTGCCTCGAGATCTCCCGCCGCTGGGCAGCGGAGCGCGTGCAGTGGGGCCGGCCGATCGGCCAGCACGACGCGATCGCGCAAAAGATCGGCTCGATGGCCGCGAACACGCTCGCGATGGAAGCGGTCGCGGAGCTGTGCGGCGCGATGGCGGAGCGCGGCGGCTACGACATCCGGCTCGAGGCCGCCATCGCCAAGCTCTACAACTCCGAAGCGGGCTGGCGCATCATCGACGACACGGTCCAGATCCGCGGCGGGCGCGGATACGAGACCGCCGATTCATTGCGCGCGCGCGGCGAGGCGCCGATCCCCGTCGAGCGCATCATGCGCGACTTCCGGATCAACCTGATCTTCGAGGGCTCGTCGGAAATCATGCACCTGTTCATCGCGCGCGAGGCGGTGGACAAGCACCTCCAGGTCGCCGGCGACGTCGTCATGCCCGGAAAAACTGTGCAACAGCGGTTGGCGGGCCTGGCGCGTTCGGCGGGGTTCTACGGGTGGTGGTATCCGTCGCGCTGGCTGGGCTGGAGCCTCTGGCCCCGCTACGCCGAGTTCGGCCGCCTCGCGAAGCACGTGCGCTTCGTCGAGCGCAACTGCCGCCGTCTGGCGCGCAGCGTATTCCATTCGATGATTCGGTTCGGGCCCAAGCTCGAGCTGCGCCAGTCCGTGTTGTTCCGGCTGGTCGACATTGCCGGGGAGTTGTTCGCCATGGCGGCGACCTGCTCGCGCGCGCAGCGGCTGTATCAGCAGGATCGGGCGACGGGCGCGCGGCCCGTGAAGCTCGCGGACCTATTCTGCAGGCAAGCGCGGCGGCGAGTGCGTTCCAAGTTCAACGGATTGCGGCGCAACGAAGACGTCCCCACCTACAAGTTCGCGCAGGAAATCCTGGCCGGCGAACACCGCTGGTTGGAACGGGAGATCGTGGAGCTAGCGGAGCAGTAGCTAGGCGGCTTGATGAGCGATCATGATGCTCTTCAGGCGCTCGGGCGCTTCAGCGCCCGCGTCACCGTACGGCGACGGATGGCCTTCCTGCTCCATCACCACGCTTGGACACACCAGGGGATACTGCCGCGCGCGAATGCGGTCGGCGGCGGGTTGCGCGGCCACGGGCGTCGCGATCACGACTTCACGCGCCCGTAAGCCTTCGGCGGCCTTCGCCGCGGCCAACACCTTCCAGGGATACACGATCTGCCCGTCGACGATCACCGCGGTCCGCCCCTCGAGGTTTTTCACGGGGCGTTGAGTGCGGTACAGCACGAGATCCTGCTTCACCCGCGCGCGCGACTCATCGATCGCGGCCTGCAGCTTCTCGAGGAGATTCATCCCGGGCTGGAAGTCGGGATCCATCTCGGCCGGCGCCGACTCCGCCATCGCGCCCACCGGCGCGAGATTGGCGCCCAGCTTGATGAAGGAAGCCACGATCACATCGAACTGCGCACCCATCGCCTTGGCGGCATGGGCCGCGATCTCGACCCCCTCCGGCGTGATGCCGAGCAGAATGCAGGATTGATAGCCGCGACTGGCGAGCTGCTGACCGAGGAGCGCACCGGCACTCGAGCGCGTTGGGTAGAGACTGGGTCGGGGTTGAGCCACGGCTGGCAAGATAAGGAAGCTATCGGCTATCGGCTATGAGCTATCGGGCGAAAACCCGATAGCCGATAGCCCATAGCCGATAGCCAGTTATCTTTTCGACTCACCAATTCCAGGGACTCGCAGTGCCGAAGGACACGCTCACCGTCGTCGACAACCGGACCGGCAAGAGCTACGAGCTTCCGATTCAGGACGGAACCATCCGCGCCGCGGATCTCCGCCAGATCAAGGCGTCCGACGACGATTTCGGGCTGATGTCCTACGACCCCGCCTTCATGAACACGGCGGCGTGCCGCAGCGCGATCACCTTCATCGACGGCGACAAGGGCATCCTACGCTACCGCGGCTACCCGATCGAGCAGCTCGCCGAGAAGAGCACCTTCCTCGAGACGTCGTATCTGCTGCTCCACGGTGAGCTCCCTACCGCCGCGGAGCTGGATGCGTGGGTCTACCAGGTCACGCACCACACGATTATCCACGAGAACATCAAGAAGTTCATCGATGGCTTCCACCACGACGCGCACCCGATGGGAATGTTCGTCAGCGCGGTCGCGGCGCTCTCGACGTTCTATTCCGAGGCCAAGAAGATCTCGGACGAGAAGCTGCGCGGCAATCAGATCGTCCGCCTGATCGCCAAGACCCCGACGCTGGCGGCGTTCGCGCACCGCCACTCGGTGGGCATGCCGTACGCCTACCCGGACAACGATCTGAGCTACACCGGCAATTTCCTGAACATGATGTTCAAGACGACCGAGGTGAAGTATGTGCCGCACCCGGTGCTCGAGCGGGCGCTCGACGTCCTGTTCATCCTGCATGCCGACCACGAACAGAACTGCTCGACCAGCGCGATGCGCGGCATCGGGTCCTCGCATCCCGATCCCTACTCCTGCATGGCGGGGGCCGCCGCCGCGCTGTACGGACCGCTGCACGGCGGCGCGAACGAGGAAGTGCTGCGCATGCTGCGGGAGATCGGCTCGAGCGACGCGATTCCCGCCTACATCCAGCGGGTCAAGAAGGGCGAAGTCCGGCTGATGGGCTTCGGGCACCGGGTCTACAAGAACTTCGACCCGCGGGCGAAGATCATCAAACAGATCGCCGAGCAGGTCTTCGACGTGACCGGCAAGAACCCGCTCATCGACATCGCGGTGGAGCTCGAGCGCATTGCGCTCCAGGAGGAGTATTTCGTCACGCGCAAGCTGTATCCCAACGTCGACTTCTACTCAGGGATCATCTACGAGGCGATGAAGTTCCCGGTGGACATCTTCCCCGTGCTGTTCGCGATCGGCCGGACGCCCGGTTGGCTCGCGCAATGGCAGGAAATGCTCCTGGACAAGGAGCAGAAGATTGCGCGGCCCCGCCAGCTGTATACCGGCCCCGCTAAACGGGATTACGTGGCGATCGAAAAACGATAAACCGTCAAGCAAACGCCGTTCGGGGGTCCCATGCCCACCTACGTTCTGCTGTCGAACCTGACTGACGAAGGCGCGAAGTCGCTCAAGAGCAATCCGAAGCGCTTGCAGGAAGTGAACAAGGAAATCGAGAAGTTCGGGGCCAAGGTGACGGCGCAGTACGCCGTGCTCGGCCCCTATGACTTCGTCAGTATCGTGGAGTGCCCCGACAACGAGACCATCGCGCGCGTCTCGGTGGAGCTGGCGTCACGGGGCAGCATCCGGCTGCTGACGCTCGCGGCCACGCCGGTCGCGAATTTTATCCGGACGCTGAAGGCGCGCGACTAGCTCACGGCACCGGCTTGGGGCGACCGCCGCCGCCTGATCCCACGATTTGGCGAATGCTGAAGATCGCCCCCACAACGGCGGCGCTCCCGACGATCGTCGCAACCACGCTCTTCGCAGGTGAGAGCCGCTTCACACGCACCACCGAGACCTCACTGCGCGGGATGCGCACGCCGATCCCGGTGGCGTCGAAGCTCCGTCCTTCCGGGCCCCACAGGCGACTCACCGCAACGCCGAGCGACTCCGCATCGGACGTCAGCGCTCGCCCCTGAATCCCCGTGATCCCATGGACGGTCACATCTTGCAGGGTCACGTCGCGGGCCGACGCGAGCTCGAGCTGCAAGTCGCTGCCGTCGGCTGGCGGGCGGGCGCCGATGCCGACGTAGCTGTAGCAACCGGCCACAACCACCGCCAAAACCGGCGGCAGCAATCGGCGGCAGAGCGTAGTCACGTGCCCCCCTGTTTGCCCACGCGTACGGGACTCGTATTCCTGCGCCCGGTTCCGTCGCCGAGTTGACCGTGGTCGTTCAGTCCCCAGCAAAAGGCGATTCCAGCGTTCGTCAGTCCGCAGCTGTGTTGGGTACCGGCGCTGACCACCTGGAAGGTCAATCCACCAGTCACCAATGTCGGTACGCGCGTACACAGCTGTGTACCGGTCGCCGTGGTGCAGAGCGATACCGCGTCGCTGCCCAGTTGGCCACTGGCGTCTGACCCCCAGCAATATGCCGCGCCTCCCGCCGTCACACCGCAGGTATGCCCCGCACCTGCGCTGACGGACAGGAAGCTGAGACCGCCTACCACGAGACCGGGAACGGACGCCTGATTGACCATCGTGTCCCCAAGCTGCCCGAGCGAATTGTCGCCCCAACAATAGACGTCACCACTCGACTCGAGCGCGCAGCTGTGACTGTACCCGACACTCACGGCGGTGAACTTTCTCCCCCCCGCGACCGGGACCGGTCGCGTCGTGTCGGTCGTTGAAGCGTCGCCGAGCTGCCCGAGGTCGTTCGCGCCCCAACACCACGCACTGCTGTCTGCCGCGACCGCGCACGCGTGCTCAATGCCTCCGCTCAAGGCTATCAGCTTCAGGCCGCCCAGCACCGCGACCGGCGACCGCCGATCAGTGCGCGTGCCGTCGCCGAGTTGTCCATGCGCGCCCCACCCCCAGCACCACCCCGTGCTGTCAACGGCGATGCCGCAGGTGAACGCGCCTCCGGCGTCCAGGGTGGCGAGCGTCAACGCGCCAACCACAGCCACGGGCCTGGATCTGGCCGAAAGCGTGCTGTCGCCGAGCTGGCCGCTGAGGTTGAATCCCCAGCAGAATGGCTGGCCGCCCGTGGCGACGGCGCAAGTGTGACCGCCACCGCCACTTGCCGAGCCGAAGCTGACGCTGCCGCTGACCTGCACGGGCAGGGGGCGGTCGCTGCGCGAGCCGTCACCGAGCTCCCCGTCGCGGTTCCACCCCCAGCAGTAGACGTGCGCGCTGACCGTTACGGCGCACGTGTGGAGCACGCCTGCGGTGATTGCCTCGAACGGCGCATCGACGGGAGGCGGGTTGAAAGACGGCTCGTTCAGGCCACAGGCGGTCACACCGAGGGCGAGCGCGAGCGGGACGGCGCAGCGACGGCTCACGGCGGCAATTTACCGCTTCTTGACATCGTCTGCGACGCCGTGCACACTCGCCGGGTAACTCTCACCGCCGATCGGGTCCCGCCGTCCTCGATCGGCAGCGTTCGCGTCCTGGAGGCGATAGGACGAAGCGCACATGTGCGCTTTGGGACACCGGTTTTCCCTTTCATGAGGAGGTGGAGATGAGCTCTCCGCTTCGTAGGTCGAGTTGCGCCCCTGCGCTGGGCGCGACGTTGCTGTTGTGCGCACTGGCGCTGTCACCCGGAACCGCGCGTGCGCAGGTGACGGGAACGGTGCGGGGGCAGATCATCGACATCACGACGCGACGTCCGCTGGATGCCGTCCAGGTCTACGTGCCCGGCACCGACCTTGGCACGCTCACCAACGCCAACGGCCAGTTCGAGCTGCATTTGCAACCGGGCGAGGTCGAGATCCGCGCGCGGCGCGTCGGCTATGGGAGCGTGGGGCGGCGCGTGACCGTCACTGCAGGGCAGACCGAGACCCTGAATCTCCAGCTCGGTCAGGCCGCCATCTCGCTGGACGCCGTCGTCGTCTCGGGCGCCGGCACGCAAACGGAACGGCGCAAGCTCGGCAATACGGTCGCGACGATCGATGGCGCCTCCCTGCAGAACGCGCCGGTCGCCACGTTCTCCGAGGTCCTCGCCGGCCGCGAGCCAGGCGTATCCGTGCTCCCGTCGGGTGGTCTGACGGGCGAAGGCGCGCGCATCCGCATTCGTGGTATCGCGAGTCTGTCCCAGCCGAACGAGCCGATCGTCTACATCGACGGCGTCCGCGTCGACCGCAGCGGCGGCTTCGGTGACTACATCGGCACGGGCGGGGGCGGCACGCCGTCGCGGTTGGACGACATCAATCCCGATGCGATCGAACGGGTCGAAGTGCTGAAAGGCGCAGCCGCCGCGACGTTGTACGGGACGGAGGCCTCTGCCGGCGTGATTCAGGTCTTCACCAAAACCGGGTCACAGGGGGCGCCGCGCTTCGATTTCGTGATGGAACAGGGCCTCTCCAACTATCCTGCCGGGCGCTACAAACCCAACGCGGGATTTGCGCGGACCACCGCGCAAGCCCAGTACCTGGGTTGGTTCTATTACCGGGATTCCTCGGCGCTGCAGCCGTTTCAAGTCTTCGAGCGGGAGTTTGTCCCTGTGCTGTTCGAGACCGGCTACCAGAGCAGCTACTCGGGCTCGGTGAGCGGTGGGACTGCCGCGGTGACCTACTTCGTCAACGGCAGGTTTCAACGCGAGAACGGGCCGTTTGGCAATGCGCGGCTCGGTCCGGCCAGCGATCTGGATAGAAAGGTGCAGGGTTCCGCGTCGATCGTGATGGTGCCCTCGAGCACCGTGCGGATCCGGGTCAACACGCAATATGTGGATGCCCACCACGAAACGCCCGGCAACAACAACAACATCTTCGGCACGATCTCGACGGCGCTCTTTGGAAAGCCGGAAACCGCCTATTGCGTCTCGGACGCAGACATCACGGGAAACGGCGATTGCCGCGTCGGCGGTGTGGCCGGTGCCGCGCTGGCGCCGGGTAATCCTTACGGATCGCCCGCCTTCAATACCGTACGCGAGACCATGCAGGAGACGTACGGCCAGAACACGAAGCATTTCACCGGCAGCGTCAACGTCGGCTACCAGCCCATATCGGCGGTCAACCTCGAAGCGACGTTTGGCGTGGATATGGTGAATCAGATCAGTACGGACTTTGCTCCGTTCGGGCACAACGTCGACGGCGTCGTGGGATTCGATCCCGAAGGGTTCAAGTTCCTCGACAACCGGACGCGACGGGAGATCACCGCGGAAACGAAGGGCACGTGGAGCCGCCGGTTCGGCCCGGAGGTCCAGTCGACGTTCGTCGCGGGCGCGCAGGGCTTTATCGCGCATCTCGACGACGAAGGAATCGGTGGAGAGGTCTTCCCCGGACCGGGTCTCGAGGTCACGAGCGCCGGCCAGAACAAGAGCACGTACGAACGGATTCTCGAGACCGTGAATGCCGGCGGATTCGCGCAGGAACAGCTCGGCTATAAGGAGTTCGCGTTCCTCACAGTGGGCACGCGCTACGATCGGAACAGCGCCTTTGGCAAAACCTCGAAGGGCGTCTTGTATCCCAAGGCAGGGATCTCATTCCTGCCGACCGCCCTGCCCAATTGGCCGCGCGCGGGCTTCCTGCAACACGTGTCCACGCTACGGCTGCGCGCTGCGATCGGGCGAACAGGCTTGCAGCCCGGCGCGTTCGACAAATTTACGACTTTCTCCCCTCTGCCTTCCCAGCTCGGACCAGGTCTGCAGCCGGACAATCTGGGCAACCCGAACCTCAAGCCGGAGATCAACACGGAGCGGGAAGTCGGGATGGAAGTCGGGATCCTGAATGATCGCGTGGGGCTCGAAGCGACGTATTACCGGCGCACTACCACCGACGCGCTGTATGCGCGCCAGTTCGCGCCGTCGGGCGGGTTCATCAATCTGCAGCTCGACAACATCGGCGAGATCCGGGGCGGTGGCTGGGAGCTCGCGGCCCGGGCCCTGCTCTTCAACCGACCCGGCTTGTCGGTCAATCTGTTCGCCAATGCGGCCTGGGGCTGGACCTATGTCACCGACCTGGGCGGTGCGCCGCCGTTGAAGGTCGGCGGCAGCTACCCGCGGTATCGGAACTTCGTCACGGAAGGATACCCGGTGAATTCGCTGTTCGGCGCCAAGCTGGTGCAGCCGTGCAGTGCGCGCCCCGCTGGCGCCTCGTACGCCTGCCTGGCACCGGGCCAGAATCCTTACGATCTCAACGGCGACGGCACGTTCGACACGGACGCCGACATGCTCGCCTGTTTGACACCGCTGGGTTCGTCCAACCCGTGCGGTCTCACCTCACTCACGAGCCTGGCGCCCATCCGGGTGGACGAGGACGGGGACGGTGACTACCTGGATCACTATCTCGGGAAATCGTATCCCGACTGGCAGGGCTCGTTCGGTGCCAAAGCCACGGTCAGGCGCAACGTCGAGCTGTCCGCGCTGTTCGAATACAAGTTCGGGAACTACACCATCACGAACTTGACCGACGGATTCCGGCAGGCGAACGGGGGTATCGGTCGGAACATTCGGGTGAGTGCCGACGTGGAAGCGACGGTCCTGAACCCCGCGAGCACTCCCCAGCAGCGTCTGGACGCCGCGAAGAAATGGGAGAAGCTGCGCGCGCTCACCCCGTACGACGGCCTGAATCAAAACGCCAACGGCGCCTTCCTGCGGTGGCGGGAGCTGTCGCTGACCTACAGCATCCCGGGACCTTGGAGCCAGCAACGGTTTGGCGTGCGGGACGTGTCGGTCCGCGCCTCCGTGCGCAACGTGGCGCTGTGGACGAAGTACCCTGGCATCGATCCCGAACTGAACGTCTACGGGCGCGGTGCCGCATCCGCCGACTTGACGGGCATCGATCAGAACTTCGGCGACGCGATTGACGCGTTCGGTTTCGCCCTGCCGCGCCGCTTTACGTTCGCTGTCCGTTTTGGCTTCTAACCCCGAACCGAGAGGAGACGACTGCTATGTTCAGGAACACGACGTCGCCGGCTCTTCGCGGTTGGGGCCGCTGGAGCCGCTGGATGGGCGCGCTGTCGGTGGCCGTACTCGCGGCCTGCAGCTCGCTGCTGGACGTGGAAAACCCGAACAACGTCAATCAGGACAATCTCAATAACCCCGCGGCCGCCGCAGCGCTCGCGAATGGCGCGTTGTCCGCGACCGCACGGGCACTCGGCAACGTGCTGACACCGTACTCCGAGGCAACGGATGAGCTGACCTGGATCGGCTCGCGGGACGCCTGGAACGATCTCGACGAGGGCTATCTGACGGGGATCACCAACGAGTTTGTCGATGCGGCATTCCCGCAGGTCGCGCAATCCCGCTGGCTGTCCGATGAGGCGATCAAGCGCCTCAGCGCGTTCGATGTCGCGGGACAGCTCGCGGACAGGAATCTGCTGGCGCGCTCGTATCTGTATGGGGCGATCGCGTACACGATGATCGGGGACATGTTCGACGATTTCCCGATCGGCTCGGATCGCACCGTTGCCGCGGCGCCGCTGGGGCCGGCCAATATGGCCCAGGTGTACGATACGGCGATCGTCTACACCACGCGCGGCATCGCCATCGCCCAGTCGACCGGCGATGCAGACCTCGAGCTCACACTGACGGCGATGCGCGCTCGCGCGCGGCATGCGAAGGTGGTATGGCAGATGCTGAACCCGTTCACGCCGGCGACGCTGACCAACCCGTTCGTGAACGACGCCGCGGCCGTCACCGATGCCACAGCCGCGCTGGCGCTCGCCGCGGGCACGCCGGACTGGATGTACCGGTTCGAATACAGTTCGGAGACGATCGGCACGAGCATCGGCTTCGAGGTCAATCAGCGGCTCGAAAGTCGATTCGGCGATCTCTACATCGTACCGACCGCCGATAACAAACGCGTCGACAGCATCCGGCTGGTGGATCCGATCGACAACGTGCCCGACCCGGTGCTATCGGCGACGATCAGTGAGTTTGTGAGCGGCGTGCAGTACGGGCCACTCACGGTGGTTTCGAGTCGCGAGATGTATCTGATTCTTGCGGAAGCGCGCCTCGCGCAAAACGACTCCGTCGGTGCGTCCACGTTCATCAACAACATCCGGGCGCTCGACGCGCTCACGCCGTACGATCCGCTCAACGCCGCGCATCCACGTGCCCGCGCGATGTACCAACACGAGCGGCGCGTGAACCTGTTCCTCCAGGGACGGCGGTTAGCGGACCACTATCGCTTCGGCGTGCCGGCCGACAAGTGGCCGACGACTGCCGAGGCGGTGCAGAAGCCTGGCACGGTGTTCCCGATTACGAACACCGAGATCCTGTCGAACTGTCACATTCAGGGTACCTGCTAGGGAAAGACCACAGATTAGGTCGGCAACGATACCGTAGGGGCGCAGCATGCTGCGCCCCTACTGTCTTTACCGCCGTTTCCCGCCCCGTCTCGGTCGCATCGACCGCTCCGGCTTCGCGGTTTCCTGCTGGGCAGACCGAGGCTGCAGCGGCGGCACCGACGGCTCGAACCCCGGAATCACTTCCCGTGGGAAGGTCTGGCCGATCAACCGCTCGACGTCGGCCATCAGCAGCCATTCGTCGGGGGAGATGAGGGTCAGCGCGAGCCCACGCGCGCCGGCGCGAGCGGTCCGGCCCACGCGATGCACGTACACCTCGGCATCCTGCGGCACGTCGAAATTCACGACCATCCGTATGCCGTCGACGTCGATGCCGCGTGCGGCAATGTCGGTCGCCACGAGGTTCTCGGCCGCCCCTGAGCGGAACTGGTCGAGCGTGCGCTGGCGGTGGCTTTGCGCCTTGTCGCCGTGCAACGCGGCCGCGGCGATGCCCTCGCGCTTCAGGAACGTGACGAGCTTATCCGCACCGTACTTGGTGCGCGTGAAGATCAGCGTCTGACCGGCCGGCTTCGCTTTGAGAATCGAGGCGAGCGCGCCCTTCTTCTGCAGTTTGTCCACCGCGACGATGACGTGCTCGATCCCTTCGGCGGTCTGCGCGCGGCGGCCGATTTCGACCGAGGCGTGCCCGTTCAACGCGCGACGCGCGAGCGCATCGACCTCGAGCGAGATCGTCGCCGAAAAGAGCATTGTCTGCCGATCTGCGGGCAAGGCGTTCAGGATGCGCTTCACGTCGGGCGCAAATCCCATGTCCAGCATGCGATCGGCCTCGTCCAGCACGAGGACTTCGAGCTGGGAGAAATTGACGTGACCGCGCTCCATGTGATCGAGCAGCCGGCCCGGCGTGGCGACGACGATGTCGGCGCCGTGCTTCAACGCGCGGGTCTGCGGCTCCATCCCGACGCCGCCGTACACCGCGGCGCCCTTGAGATGCGTGTGTCGCCCGTAGGCGCGGATGCTCGCGGCGACCTGCTCGGCGAGCTCGCGCGTCGGGACGAGGATCAGCGCGCGCAGCGCGCCCCGCTTGCCGGCCGACAGGCGCTGCAAGATGGGGAGCACAAACGCGGCCGTCTTGCCGGTTCCGGTTTGGGCGGAGCCGATGAGATCGCGGCCCGCGAGCGCGAGCGGAATCGCTTCCGCTTGAATGGGGGTTGGCTGCGCGTAGCCCTCATCGGCGACGGCGCGCACCAGTTCGGGCGCTAGGCCCAGTGCTGCAAATGGCATTTTCTTTCCTCGGCGTCTAGGCGTCTAGGCGTCTAGGCGCACACACACACACACTCGCTGCGAAGTGACCCTATGTCACCTCGACATCAGCGACGCTTCAGTTGTTGAACCTGTGGGATGAAACCGTGCGTGTGTTCAGCGACGGAGTCCCTGAGCGGGACTGTCCAAGAGAGGATGCCAGCTCGCGGTTCTATGCGAGGGGAAAGATAACGCCAGCGACGCCGAGATCAAAGGGGAGACGCATAGCCGCCGAGCCGCTAAGCGGTTATGAGGAGTCGGGCAATAGGTTCCGCTACTCGCTCGCCCCTCGCGACCGCTCAGCGTCTCAGCGGCTCGGCGTCTACCTCAACGTCTCAGCCCTCGCCGCAGGCTCACTGCCCCACCACCACATCCGTGGCAGTGTGCGTTGCCGAGGCCAGACCTCATTCAGCGTAGCACCCTCGTACAAGCGTCCATTCTTCATCACGTACCGGATCGTATTCGTGTGGTGAATGTCCTCGAGCGGATTCGCGTCCAGCACGAGCAAGTCGGCGAGCTTGCCCGGCTCGAGCGATCCCAGATCCTGTTCGAACCCGATCGCGTGCGCGCCATCCCATGTCGCGACGCGCAGCACTTCCAGCGGCGTCATCCCGCCCGCGGCCATCGCCCACATCTCCCAATGGCAGCCCAGCCCGTCGAGCTGCCCGTGACAGCCCAGGCCAACGAACCCGCCGGCGCGCAGAATCGCCGCCGCTGACGCGGCGATGCGGGGAAAGACGTACTGATTGTCCCGGAACCAGTCGCGCCGCTCGGCGCGCTGATCGATTTCCTCGTGCGGAATGAAGCGCCGGATCTTCGCGTCATCGTGAATATCGAACCGCTCGTAGAAATAGTTCTCCGAGAACGGACCGCCGTAGGAGACGAGCAGCGTGGGGGTGTAGTTGATGCCCGACTCGGCGATCAACTGAACCGCGTCCTTGTACAGCGGCATGATCGGGTAGGAGTGCTCATGGCCGGGATAGCCGTCGAGCGCCTCGGTCAGGTTCATCTTGAAGTCGAGGCCCCCTTCCGTCGTCGGCATCAGATTCAGCTCCTTCGCCGCCATGATCACCCACTGGCGCTGCTTGCGATTGCCGGTCATGTACTCCTTGATCGTGTGCACGCCGTAGAACTCGCTGTAGCGTCGCAGCGCATTCCGCGCCTCATCCAGACTCTGGAAGTTCTCGTCCCAGAAGACGCCCGGGCCGGTGTGGTAGATCCGCGGGCCGAGCAGCTCTCCCGTTTCCACCTGGTCGGCGTACGTGAGGACGTCGGTGGTCGCCGTCTGCGGGTCGCGCGTCGTGGTGACACCGTAGGCAAGGTTCGCGAGGTACTGCCACACTTGCGATTCATGGATGCCCCAGGCACCGATGGGCCAGGGGTGGGCATGCACATCGACCAACCCGGGGATGATCGTCTTGCCGCTGACGTCGATGACCTGGGCGCCGGGCGGCGTCTGCCCGCGTGGGCCGACCGACACGATGCGGTTGTCAGTCACGACGAGGTCCCCATTCTCGATTACCTCATCGCCCTTCATCGAGATGATCCGCGCGCCACGCAACACCACCGTGCCGTGGGGAACGTCGCGCGCCGCGCGAATCGTCACGTCCACCCGCGGCGCCTCGTACGCCGGGAGCTTGGCGAGAGAGTCGGAGCGCGCCTTGAGCCGCTTCTGCACGGAATCAGGAAACGCCTTTCCCGTGTCGCTCTTCAATGAGTCGGCACGGAGCGAGTCCGTCCGGGCCTTGATCTTGCCAAGTGAATCGGCCGTGGCGGGGTCATGCCGGAAGAAGCTGCGACCGATCGACCAGTACACCGACTTTGCGTCGGGCATCCAGCCGATGAAATCCCCGCCGATGCGCGTCAAACGATGGACCGGAAATGCCGCGCTCGCGGTGTCGGAGATGCTGATGCTCGGCGTCGGCCCACCCACCTGGGGCAAGGTCACCAGGTAGACGTTGTTGCTCGCTTGCGCGAGCACTTCGTCGCTGTCGGGGCTGATGAGGATTTCGTCCGCCGGGGACGGCTCGGCGCCGGGACCCGGATAGGTGTAACCGGTGACCTTGAGGTAGGCCCGCCGGTCGGTGCCGTCATAGCGAATCGAGACGAGCCCCTCAGGACCGGCGTAGTAGAAAATGCGACTCGGATCCCGCGTGAAGTGCGGCCGTCCCCATCCATCGTAGGGAGCGATGCGCGTCGTAGCTCCGCCGGCGGCCGGCAGCCACACCAGCTCGTATCCAGGCCCGAAGTGCGCCGAGAGCCGCTGGCTGCGGGGACCCTTTACCGCCACGATCCGCTGCCCATCGGGCGACCAAGCGGGCGTGTCATAGAATGCCAGGTCGGGGGTGAGACGCACCGGCGCGCCACGCCCATCGGCCCGCACCTTGTTGATCGAGCCGCCCGCATTGCTCCAGGTCACGTAGGCCAGCCACATCCCATCGGGTGACCAGACAGGCACCTGCTCGTGCACCGTGTCCGTGGTGAGCCGGCGCGGCGGCCCGCTCGGCAAGTCCATCACGTACAGCCGGTCGAGCGCGCTGAAGGCGAGACGCTTCCCGTCGGGTGACGGCGAGGCATTACGGATCTGGCGCACCAACACAGTGCCGGTGTCCACGCGGTAGGCGAAGCGAACCAGCGGTCCGAGCTGCTGTTCGACCTTGGCTGTAAACGGGATGTCGGTCACCTGTCCCGAGGGGACCGCGACGCGATGGATCTTGCCGCCGTACGAGACGATGATCGCCTGGTTGTCCGGCGTGAAGGAAAAACCGGGATACAGATCGCGCGTGAAGCGGGACTCCTCATCGTCGCGGGTCACCGGATAGACCAGCCACTGCTCGTCGCCCGTTTGCAGATTCCGCAGGCGCAATCCCGTTTCGGCGTCGTAGCGCGTGGCATAGACCAACCACTTGCCGTCTGTGGACAACACCGGCCGCATGGCGCTGCCGTACAGGTCGGTCTGCAGGAACGTCCGGCCCTGCTGGCGGTCGTAGATCGCCAGTTGCCACAGCGGGTACTGGAGATCGTAGCCGAACCCGCCGCGGTGGCGTGACACCCAGATGTAGCGCGGATCCTTCCCGAAGGCAGCGCCGAGTGTATTCATCGGCGGCGGCTGGTTGGGGCCGGCCTGCACGCGCAGCATCGCCGCGCCCGAGCCACCGTCCTTGTGAATCAGCCACAACTCGTAAACGCTGCCCAGCACCCCGCTCGTGCGCGAGACGACGATGTAGTTGCCGTCGGGCGTCCATTCCGGCGAGGCGTACAGGTTGTTCATGCCCTTGGTGAGCGCCTTGGGGTGCGAGCCGTCGGGGTCACACAACCACACGTTCTCGGCGCCGCTGCGGTCGGAGAGAAAGACGAGACGCTTGCCATCCGGGGACCAGCGCGGCTGCGAGTCGAACGCCGGACCGGAGGTAATGCGCGTCGCCGCGCCGCCGGTCACCGGCATCGTGTAGAGATCGCCCACCAACTCGAACACGATCGTCCTGCCGTCGGGCGACAAATCGAGGGATATCCACGTGCCTTCCGACGTTTCGAAGCTCACCGTGCGCGCCGTTTTCAGTGGCAGTGAGTCGAGTTTGACCTTCGTGGTATCGCGTTTGGTGGTGTCCTGCGGCGGTGGCGGGGGTGGTTGCTGTACAGCCAACGACATGGCGACAAGCAGGGAAAACATGGACTCTCCGGATGGAAGACCGACGGCATGCTGGGAACTGGAACCTGAGCGCGATTCTAGAAACGGTCAAGAAGGAGGCGGTAAAGGGGCGGTAGGAGGCGGTAAAGAAAAGGCGGTCCGTGTTCAACCCCGGACCGCCCCCTACCGCCACCTACCGCCTCCTACCGCCAGTCTTCAGATCGACAGCGCCCTCACCTGCCGCGGCGCCGGATCCTGCGACCGCAACACGATGCGCATCGCATGCGTGTCGAGATCGATATCCCAACCCGCGATGCGCGGCCGCACGAACTCCGCGCCGTCATCCGGTGTCAACCCTTCCGGCGTCGCATCGAGGAACTCCATCAGCTTCATCCGCCACTCGAGGTAGCTGCAGCCTTCACGGCTCGCCGCGATGCGGATGCCCACATCGTCATCGAGCTGGCGGCGTACGAATCCCTGGGCGACCTCAAGCAGCCGGCCGACGATGACCCGCTCCAGCATCACGCCGTCCTTGCGGCCCAGCCGCCGGGCGAGAACACGGGCGCGGACGGGGTCGAGACTGAGGGCCAGGAACTGACGCCGGATCTCGGGATGCGGCCGACGCTTGCTCTTGGTCTCCCCGTCCCGCTCCGCCTTGGCACAGGTGGGGAGGTCGTTCCGGTGCAGCTTAAGGAACTTGGTCATCGGCGCGTAGACGTCCATGCGGCCAGGGGCCGGGGGACGGCGACGACCAGCAACTAGGTCAGCGATATAGACTTCAGACACCTGAACCGCATCCGCCAGCTCGCGCGGGGTGCGCTTCAACTCGCGCAACCGGCGCCGGACCAATTCTCCAACTTTGACGGGGCGCTTCAGGGGGAGGGCTGCCGCCATGTAGGCTCCTTTGTGACTCTTTTGGGGTCGGGCAATATCGCTAAATTCAGGTGAAAACGGTAGTTCTGCCGCCCGAAAAGCCTCAGTCCGGACGATCAGTGTCCCAGTCCCTTGCCAGCCCGCATGTATCGCTGATACAATTGTATCATCGCATGGATTCACTTGTGACGAAACTCTGGCGGGCCCTGGTGGGCGCGCGCAGTCCGCGGACAACCACAGTCGCCGGCACGAGGGTTTTGCCCGCCTACGCCGCGATCGGCTCCCCGCTGCGGAATCTCTGGCCATGAAAGAGGGACGCTGGCTGTTGCTCATTCATCAGCTCCCTCCCAAACCCGACTACTTCCGGGTGAAAATCTGGCGCCGGCTACAGGGCCTCGGCGCGATCGCGATCAAGAACTCGGTCTACGCCCTCCCGTTCAGCGCCCAGAGAACCGAGGACTTTCAGTGGCTCCGCAAGGAAATCACCGCGGGCGGCGGTGAAGCGTCGGTTTGCCGGGCCGTGTTTGTCGATGGGCTCTCGGATGCGGGGATCGAAGCAATGTTCAACAACGCGCGCGACGCCGAATACGCGGAGCTGACGCGCGCCGCCGAGCAGGTCGAATCGGCGGGAGAAATCGCGCGGCTGGAGCGGCGGCTGCGCGACATCACGGCACTGGATCATTTCGGCGCGACGGGACGAAAGGTGGCTGAGGCGGCCATGGCCAAACTCAAGACGGCAAGCACCGCTCGGGGCAAACGCGAGCGCCCCAAGACTACGCGTGGAGGGACGTGGGTGACTCGCCCGGATGTGCATGTCGACAGGATCGCGAGCGCCTGGTTGATCAAGCGGTTCATCGATCCGAAAGCCCGTTTCGCGTTCGGCGACGCGCGCGCGGAGGCCGTCAGTTTCGACATGTTCGACGGAGATTACACGCACGACGGCGACCGTTGCACCTTCGAAGTGTTGCTGCAGCGCTTTGGGCTGGAACAGGACACCGCGCTACGCGCTATCGCCGAGATGGTCCACGACGCCGATCTGAAGGACGGAAAGTTCGGCCGCGCAGAAACGCCCGGCTTCGAGCGTTTGATCGCCGGCATCGTCAAGCGTCACGCCCGCGATGAGGTCCGGATCGAGCACGGCCGCGACGTGCTCAACGACTTTTACGAATCAGTACAGCCGTCCCCACCAGGGCGATCACCGCAAAGCTGAACCACTGAATCGCGTAGGACAGGTGCGGGCCGTTGTCGAAGGCCGGCGGCGGCCAGCGCCGCGGCAATCCGCTCGCCGGCTCGGGATTCTCGAGCTGAATGACGAAGGGCAGAAACCCCGTGGTATCTACGTCCCCGCGGCCCCGGGGAGGAATCAAGGCAATGCCTGTGACCGTCGCGGTATCAGGTTCCCGATAGAGCCCATGATCGACATGGAAGGCGTCAGGTGAAGGCGCCCATCCCCGATCGACGAGCACCGCCGACCCATCGACGAGCCGCAGCGGCGTGATGAGCGCAACGCCGGGCGTCCCCTGGAAGCTGCGACCCGCCCACGACCGCTCGGCGGCGAAGTCGTACACGCCGCGCGCGACGATCCGCCGTTGGCGAGCGCTGTCCGCGGTTACGCCCTTGCCCTGCACCGCCAGCGGCGGCAAGGCGAGGCGCGCGGCAAGCGCCGCGTTCCGGGCGCGTCGTTGTGCGAGCCGATCGAGCTGCCATACGCCCAGCCGCACGCACACGGCCGCGACGAGCACCGCGGTCACCGCGAGGACTACTTCGCGGCGCCGCACAACGCGAGCTTCTGAGCGCGTGACAGGCGCCTGATCGCTGCTTCACGCTTCAGCGCGCTGCTACGATCGGCCGCGACTTCCTGATAGGCGAGCACCAGCGGACGGCGTGCCCGCGTGTAGGCGCTCGCCTTGCCGCGGCGATGCGATTCGAGGCGCTGCCGTAGATCGTTGGTGATTCCGGTGTACAGGGTGCCGTCGTGGCAACGGAGGAGATAGACGGTCCAGAGCACGCGGCCGGCAGCCAACGCGTCAGGCCAGCTTTGCATCCATCGTAATCTCGACGTTGCCCTGAATCGCTTTTGACAACGGACAATTCTTTTTCGCCGCCTCTGCAGCTTGCCTGAAGGTGGCATCGTCGATGCCGGGGACCTTACCCCGCACCTCCAAGGCGCTGCGCGTGACCTTGGGCGCCCCATCCACCGTTTCGAGCGTGACGGCCGCACGCGTTTCGATGCGCGTCGCGGGATGACCTGCCTTCTCGAGACCGGCCGAGAGCGCCATGCTGAAGCAGCCGGCGTGCGCGGCCGCGAGCAGCTCTTCGGGATTCGAGCCTTTCTTGCCCTCGAAGCGCGTCCCGAAGCTGAACGAGCCGCTGAATACCCCGCTCTGCGCTTTGAAGCTGCCTTTGCCGTCTCTGAGCTTGCCTTCCCAAACCGCGACGGCGTTGCTGGTCGCCATGATCGATTGCTCCGATGGTTACAGGGGAACGGGGAATCTGGCGAGACGCCCGGCGGTTCGCTACGCTTTGAGACCCCGCGTATTTGGAGCGACACCGATGGCAACCAAGAAAGCGCGTTCCAAGCAGACCCCCCGTCGTAAGGCGACTTCCCGTCCGCGCTTGGGAGCGCGTCGCCAGCCGGAGACCCTGCGCCTGCGTAAGCTCACGCCGTCGTTCACGGCGACGGACCTGCAGCGCAGCATCGCGTTCTACCGTGACGTCCTGGGATTCGTGATCGGCGACGAATGGCGCGAGAACGGCGCCCTCGCAGGGTGCGAGATCCACGCGGGAGCCGCCACCTTCATGCTGGGGCAGGATGATTTCAAGAAGGGTCGCGACCGCGAGAAGGGGCTCGGGTCGCGAGTCTGGTGTCACACCGCCCAGGATCTCGACCGGCTGGCCGCGGAAATCAAGGCGCGCGGCGGTGTGCTGGACCAGGAACCGCAGGACATGCCGTGGGGCGACCGCGTCTTCATGATCACCGATCCGGACGGGTTCAAGCTGACGTTCGTGCAAGCGCGTTGAGTCCCTCGCTGTCGCCCGCGGCGCAGAACGTCCTGCGCACCGTCGCGGCGACGTTCGTGGTCGATAGTCCGCCGGACCTTGGCGAACGGGTCGCGCAGAAGATCGCGGCGCTGCCCCGCTCCGCTGATCGCGCCGAGCTGGACCTCCTACTGCGGCTGCTCGACGTTGCCGCCGTGAATCTGCTGCTCAGTGGAATTCCCCGACCATTCACGCGGATGTCCCGCACGCAGCGGGAGCGCTGCCTGCGGAGCTGGGCCACCAGCGCGATTCCGCAACGGCGCAAAGCCTTTCAGGCACTCAAACGGCTCACGACCGTCACGCACTACACGACCCCCGGCGTCGCCCGTGCGATCGGATATCCAGGCCCGCTGGGCCCGTCTCCCAACACACCCAAGCCGATTCATCCGATCGCGATCAGCGCCGACACGACACTCAGCTGCGACGTCGTCGTGGTCGGTTCAGGAGCGGGCGGCGGCGTAATCGCCGGCGAGCTGACCTTGGCGGGGAAAGACGTGATCGTGCTGGAGAAGGGCGGCTACCGCAACGAGGCGGACTTCACACATCAGGAAGGCGAGGCGCTCGAGACGATGTACGACGCCGGCGGCCTGTCCGCGACGCGCGACCTGGGCCTCGTGGTGCTGCAGGGATCGACCCTCGGCGGCGGCACCGTGATCAACTATACCACCAGCTTCGCGACGCCCGATTCGGTCCGCGACGAGTGGGCTCACGATCACCGCCTGCCGCACTTCGCGGGGGCGGAGTTCACGCACTCTCTCGACGCGGTCGCGAGACGCATCGGCGTCAACACGGACCATGCCCGCCCATCAGCGCGCGACCAGGTGCTCATCCGTGGTCTCGAACGATTGGGATGGCACCATGGATTGCTGCCGCGCGACGTGCGGGGCTGCTCGCAAGACGACTCGTGCGGCTATTGCGGGATGGGGTGCCGGCGCGGCGCGAAGCAATCGACCTTGATCACCTATCTCCAGGATGCCGCGGTGCGCGGCGCCCGCATCGTGACGAACTGCGACGTGCGGCGTGTCTCGATCGCGGGAGGCGGCGCTACCGGGGTGGAAGCGCGCGTGGGACGTCACAGCGTGACCGTCCGCGCGCCGGCCGTGATCGTAGCGGCGGGCTCGGTGCACTCCCCGGCGCTGCTGCTGCGCTCGGGCCTCGAGCTACCGGCGCTGGGCCGTCATCTCGCCCTGCATCCCGCGACCGCCGTGCTGGCGGAGATGGATGAAGAGGTCCAGCCGTGGACGGGAACGGTCCAAGCCCACTACTCCGATCAATTCGCCGAGCTGGACCGTGGCTACGGGTTCAAGTTCGAGACGGCACCGGTGCACCCTTCGCTCCTAGCGCTCGCGGCGCCATGGGAGTCCGCGGCCCAGTTCCGCGATCGGATGGCGAGACTGCCGCGGACGGCATTGGTCGGGATCCTGTTGCGCGACCGCTTTGGAGGACGGGTGACGGTCGATCGTGAAGGAGCCGCGGTCCTCGACTATCGGCTCTCCCGCTACGATCGCAGGCACCTGCGACGCGCGATCGCGGGCGCCGCCCAAGTGCTCGAAGCGGCCGGGGCACGCGAGATCTGGTTGCCGCTGGCACGCACGGTGAGCTATCGGCCCGGCGCTCGGCACGCCCGAGAGAATTGGCTGGGACGTGTGGATCGCGCGGGCTGGGGACCCAACCAGCTCCTGCTCGTCACCTTCCATCAGATGGCGTCTTGTCGCATGGGTGCAAGCAGGCGGACATCCGTCGTGGATGCCGAACACCGGGTTTGGGGTATACGGGGCCTGTATGTGGCGGACGCGAGCACCTTCCCGAGCGCGTCCGGTGTGAATCCAATGCTCACGGTCATGGCCATTGCGCACCGCGCCGCCGGCGTGATTGCGACCCATTAGGAGAATCGCATGCTCGTCTTGTTGCTCACGCTGCAGCAGTCCGTCGCTGACTCCTCGCCGTTTCGATCGCTCGCGCTGCCGGCGCCGAGCGCGGCGCGCAGCGCCGCCGGAGCGCCGGGGCCTCGCTATTGGCAGCAGCGCGCCGACTACACGCTCGAGGCGACACTCGACACGGCGACCAATATCCTCCGCGGCAAGGGACGCATTTACTACGTCAACCGCTCGCCCGAGTCGCTCGACTACGTGTGGGTCCAGCTCGACCAGAACCTGTTCGCCCCCGGTTCGATTTCGGGCGTGCTGAATCAGCCGCCGCTGCGGTTTGCGGGCGGCGTCGTGTTCGATTTCAGCGGCAAGGGGTTCGTCGGCGGGATAACGATCGATCGTTTTGCGGCTGCGGGACGCTCGCTGACGACGAAGGTGTTCGGCACCATGATGCGCGTCGAGCTGCCGCGGCCCCTTGCTCCCAATCTCGGTATCACGTTCGATGTCGCCTGGCACTTTCCGATTCCACCGTACGGCGGCGGACGCATGGGCCGGGTGGGATCCCGCTTCTATGAGCTGGGCCAGTGGTACCCGCGCATGGCAGTGTACGACGACGTGCACGGCTGGAATACGCTGCCGTTCCTGGGTGCGGGTGAGTTCTATCTCGAATACGGCGATTTCGACGTAAGCCTCACGGTCCCCGCCGGCTTCACGGTCACCGCGACTGGCTGGCTGCAAAATCCCAGCGTCGTGCGGACGGCGCAGGAGCGTGCGCGGCTCGCGCGCGCATTCGCGTCGCCGGGGCAAATCGTGCAGGTCGTTACCCGGCAGGAGGCTGCCGCGAGCGCCACGCGTCGCGTACCGGGCACACGGACTTGGCGCTTCAGCGCCAGCGGTGCGCGCGACTTCGCATGGGCTGCCGGCTCCGGCCTGCGCTGGGATGCGAGTGTCTGGGACGGGATCCTGGTCCAGACGTTCTATCATCCGGACGCCACGCCCTGGGAAGAAGCGAACACGATGCTGCGGTTCGCACTCCGGCATTTCTCCGGTGCGCTGGGTCAGTATCCCTGGCCGCAGGTTTCGGCGGTCGAAGGCCTCGTGGAGGGCATGGAGTATCCGATGGTGATCTTCTGCCCCTCATTGCAGAAGCGCGAGGACCAGTACTGGGTGCTCATGCATGAGCTTGGGCATCAGTGGTTTCCGATGCAGGTCGGCTCCGACGAGCGGCGCTATCCCTGGATGGATGAGGGCTTCAACACCTTCGCCGACTACGATGCGGCCGAGGCGTTCTTCAAGGGCACGGCGTATGGCGACACGGTCCGGCGCGAGCTCCTCGGCGCCTACGCGGCGACCGCGCTCCCAGGGAGCGAGCAGCCGATGATCACCAAGCCCGACGAAGTGCGCGAGCTGTACTGGACGGCGTACCAAAAGCCGGCGCTGATGCTCTCGCTGTTGCGGGACGCGGTCCTCGGCCGCGAGGAATTCGACCGTGCATTTCGGGAGTACGTGCGGCGCTGGAAGGGAAAACATCCGCAGCCTGCGGACTTCTTCCGCACGATGACCAGCCTGACGGGACGTGATCTCGACTGGTTCTGGCGCGGCTGGATCTATACGACGGCGCGACTGGATCAGGCGGTGGATTCAGTCCGGGCCGGCGGCGACACGACGTTCCTGTATCTCTCGAACCGCGGCCAGATGGTCTTGCCGGTGACGCTCGAGCTGCGCTACGCGGACGGATCGACGGAGACGCGTAACCTGCCGGTCGAGATGTGGTACCTCGGGAGTCGTTTTAGATATCGGCTGACGACCGCGAAGCGTCTCACGAGCGTCATAATCGATCCGCGCACCATCTATCCCGATGTCAATCGCGACAACAACACTTGGCGCCGGTAGCGTACATGTAGAAACGATGTAGGGGCGCAGCATGCTGCGCCCCTACTGTTTTTCACCCCGGACTGCTTACCACCTATTTATCCGGCCGGTTCTCGTCGTCGATCAACTCGTCCACGGGATCCTGCCCGCCGCCGGGCCCCCATCCCTTCTTCCCCGGATGGTCGGGGATCGAAATGCGAACCGTCCCCACATTGTTGGCGTAGTTCGACTCCTGAAGTGCGTGGCACAGACCGGTGTCAGGATCGAGAAAGCGACACGGATTCGCGCGAGTCGGCTTATACGGTGGATTCACCTCGATGCGAATGATGTACTCACCGGGCGGGATCACCGCCTGCCCGTCGGCGCCGTCCAGCACGAAATACTGGCCGCCGAGCCACTTCACGTACGTATCGCCATAGCCCACGCTGATCCCCTGATTGCCGGGGATTTCCGGCAAGCCATCGCGCGCCGGCCGGCCGCAGGCGCGGTAGTACCACGACGTCACCCCGCCCGATAGCTCATTGTACGGCGTGATATCGATCATACAGAAGCCGCGCTTGGCCGCCTGCCAAGTTTTCGAGCCATCTGCCGAGAGGAGGGAGTAGGTCGCGTAGTTCCGGAAGTGGAAGTGGCGATGGCACGCATCGTTGTCATACAGTCCGTCCGAGTCACTGCCGTCGCCGTCGCCGTTGGGATCCCAATGTCGATTGGGATCACCCAGGTTGACGTCCGCATCACCGATATTTGGCGTTGTCACTGTAAAGCGGAGCACCCGGTGCTTTCCCGGCGGGACTCCACCCTCCTGTAGCGTACAGAATGATTCTTTTAACTCCTGATCGTAGACGACCCATGAAGTCGCGAGTGCCTTGGAATCGACAATGAGATCGGGCGTCCCAACGATGTCGGGCTCCTTCGCCTCGAAGTTAGGACCAGAGACAATGCTCCGATCCAGGGAGGTACATGCCGCGGCCAACAGGCCGGCGGCAAGCATGGGAATGAAGCCTTGACGCATGGATCCGGCTCCAGGCTGGAGAGGTAGGCAACGTGGATTGGGGCACGGGCGAGCGCAAGTAGGAATAAACCGTAATCGCACTGCATAAACTCTCAGTGGATGCCACCGCCTCCGAACTGCTTGACGAGATCCGACAGCACAGCCTTTGCATCCCCGAACAGCATCCACGTGTTGTCCTGCACGTACAGCTCGTTGTCGATGCCCGCGAAGCCCGGCTTCTTGCTGCGCTTCACCGCGAGGACCGTCTTGGCCTTGTCGGCGTCGATGATCGGCATGCCGTAGATCGGCGTGCCCTTGTTGTAGCGGGCGGCGGGGTTCACGACGTCGTTGGCGCCGAGCACGAGCGCGACATCGGTCTGCGGCATCTCGGGGTTGATCTCGTCCATCTCGACCAGTGCCGAGTACGGAATATTGGCCTCGGCGAGCAGCACGTTCATGTGTCCGGGCATCCGGCCGGCGACGGGGTGAATCGCGAACTTGACCGTGACGCCCCGCTTGGTCAGTGCGTCGTACAGCTCGCGCACCTTGTGCTGCGCCTGCGCGACGGCCATGCCGTAGCCGGGAATGATGACGACGTTGCGCGCCTGCTCGAGCAGTTGAGACGCCCCTTCGACGGTCTCCTGCTTCCACTCCTTCTGCTCGCCGGCGGCGAGCGCCGGCTGTGCCTTGCCGAACGCGCCAAACAGCACGTTCGTGAACGAGCGATTCATCGCGCGGCACATGATGATGGACAGAATGAGCCCGCTCGAGCCGTCGAGCGCGCCGGCGGTCACGAGGAGCTTGCTGTCGAGCACGAATCCCATCGCGACGGCGGAGAGACCGGCGTAGGCGTTCAGAATCGAGATCACCGTCGGCATGTCGGCGCCGCCGATCGGAATGATCAGCAGGACGCCGAAGATCAGCGCGAGCACGGCGATCCCAAGGAACGCCTGCTGTGCCCACGGCGCGCCCGGATGCAGGACGACGGCGACGCCCAGCGCAATCGCGATGGCGAGCACGCCGATGTTCACGATGTTCTGGCCGGGGTAGGTCACCGGTCGCTGGGGAATCCAGCGCACCTCCTGCAGCTTGCCCGCGGCCATGAGACTTCCGGTGAACGTCAGAAACCCGAGAATCACCTCCGCAGCCAGCGCGCTCATCCGGAAATGCGACATCGTCGCGGTCGCGGAGCCGCCGCGCCACAAAAAGTACTCCGCCGCTCCCACCAGGCCCGCGGCAAGACCGCCGAACGCGTGCGATAGCGCGGTGCGCTGCGGGACGGCCGTGAGCGGCACGCGCGACAACGGCACGCCCACGACGAATCCCATGACGATCGCGCCGACGACCCAGCCGTGATGGATGATTTCCGGCTGGATCCAGGTTGCGACGACGGCGACGGTCATGCCGGTGACGCCGGCGATTACGCCACGGCGCGCCGTCTTGGGATCGTTCATCCAGTACAGAGCGAAGATGAACAACGCCGTCGCGAGGACGGCGGACAGCTCGCCGATGAGACGCATCACTGCTTCTTGAACATCTTGAGCATGCGGTCGGTGATCATGAAGCCGCTGACGATGTTCGTCATCGAAGCGAACAGCGCGACCGCGCCGAGGATGCGGATCGTGAGCGGGTGGTCCGCGCCCGTCACCACGATCGAGCCGACGACCGCGATCGCGGAGATTGCATTGGTGAGCGACATGAGCGGCGTGTAGAGCAGCCGGGAGACGCGGCGGATCACGCCGAGCCCGATGAACGTCGCCAGCACGAACACGAACAGCATCGATCCGAAATCGGTCATGATTTGCGCACCTCGCCCGCGTAGGTCACGCAGGTGTCGCGGATGATTGGGTCTTCGAAGTCGAGCCGCAGCTTCCCGTCCTGCACGACGTGCCCCAGAAATGCCGCCACGTTTTTCGCGTACATCTGACTCGCGTGCAGCGGCACGGTGCTCGCGAGGTTCACCGGTCCGAGGATGGAGACGCCGTTTCGCACGATCTCGGATCCGGGTTCGGTCAGCTCACAATTCCCCCCTGTCTCGGCGGCGAGATCGACGATCACCGCGCCGGGCTTCATTCCCTGCACCGCCGCCGCGGTAAGCAGGATCGGCGCCTTCTTTCCCGGAATCGCGGCGGTCGAAATCACGATGTCGGCATCTTTGGCGGCGTTCGCCAGAAACGCGAGCTCCTTCCGATGCGTTTCCTCGGACAACTCTTTGGCATAGCCACCCGCCGTTTCCGCATGCTCTTCGATCGCCATTTCGAGGAATTGCGCGCCCAGGCTCTGGACCTGTTCCTTGACCGCCGGCCGCACATCGAAGGCCGAGACGATCGCACCGAGGCGCCGGGCCGTGGCGATCGCCTGGAGACCGGCGACGCCGGCGCCGAGCACCAGCACGCGAGCGGCGGGCACCGTGCCCGCCGCGGTCACCAGCATGGGGAGGAAGCGGGGCGCGGTCGACGCGGCGAGCAGCACGGCCTTGTAGCCCGCGACCGTCGCTTGCGACGACAGCACGTCCATCGGCTGCGCCCGGGTGATCCGCGGCAATAGCACGAGACTGAACGCCGTCAACTTGCGTTGCGCGAGGGCGCGGAGGAGTTCCGGAACCGGCTGGAAGAAGGCGACCAGCGCGCTGCCCTCATGGTACTGGCTGAGCTCGGCGAGGTTGGGCGGCTGCACCCCGAGAACAATGTCGGACTGACCGATGACGGACGCGCGATCACCGACCTTCACCCCGACGGCCGTATAGAGCCCATCCGGAAAAAACGCGGCCGTTCCGGCGCCGCGCTCAATGACGATTTCCTGGCCGCCTTTGACCAGGCGGCCGGCCACGTCCGGCGTGAGCGCGACCCGCCGCTCGTTCGCGGCGATCTCCTTCGGCACTCCGATGCGCATATGGCTTATGATCCGCGCGGCAGCTGAGGAGGCCGGGTCTCGCGCTGCTGCGCCAGCATGCGCTCCGCGAAGTCCACCCGCTCGGCAAGCTCGTTGAACTGCAGGCGCAGGGCGTTGAACTGCTCCTCGAGCTCGTTGACCCGCTGCTCGGCGCGTCCGACGAGCCGGTGCTGCGCGAAGGATGATTCTGAGACCCCCCAGTTGCGCAGCGGCAGATCGTCACTGTCGCGGAACTCACCTGCCGCCACCAACACGAGATCGTAGAGGTACCAAATCCCGCAGCCGCCCAATGTGAATATCATCGCGAGCGCGGTGCGCGGTTTGTCGACGTAGAAGCGATGCAGTCCGAACACCCCGCCAAAGAAAGACAACAGCAGCGCCACCCCGCGCGACCGCTTGGAGATTTCGGGCTCCTGCGGAGCGTCCTCGGCGTCGTCGCTGTAGATGTCGGGGAGCGTCATGCCCGATACTACCGGACCCCTTCCGAGGGGGCAAGCAAGGATCGGAGCGCGGGCTCGATCTCGGCGTAGCTGAATTCGAAACCCGACGCCCGCAGACGGGCGGGCAACACACGCTGCCCGCTTTGCAGCATCGCGGCACCCTCGCTGCCAAACGCGAGCCGCAGGGCGAACGCGGGAACGGTGATCGCGGCAGGCCGGCCGAGCACTTTGCCCAACGTCTTGGCGAATTCGCGGTTCGTGACGGGCGACGGCGCCGTCAGATTCACCGGTCCCACCAGGTTCTGATTGCCGAGCACGTGCAGGATCGCGTTGATCATGTCGTCGAGGGTGATCCAGCTCAGGTATTGAGTGCCGCTCCCGACGGGTCCCCCCAGACCCAGCCGGAACGCGGGCAGCATTTTGGCGAGCGCCCCGCCGGTCGTCGTCAACACGACACCGTTGCGCATATTGACGACGCGAATCCCGGCACGGGAGGCGGGCGTCGTCGCTGCTTCCCAATCGCGCGCCACGTGCGCGAGAAAGTCCTCGCCTGGCGCGCTTTCCTCCGAGACCACTTCGTCCCCGCGGTCCCCGTAGTAGCCGATCGCCGATGCCGCGAGCAGGGTCGTCGGGCGGCGGCGGAGACCGGCCAGCGCGTCACACAGCACCCGCGTGCCCTGCACGCGGCTGTCGCGGATGCGCCGCTGCTTCGCGGGCGACCAGCGCCCAAACACATTCTCGCCGGCCAGATGAATCACGGCATCACTCCCCTCGAGCCCGGCGCGATCGATCGTGCCATGCTCGGGATCCCAAGCGAGCGCGCGCTCCCCAGGAGTCAAGTGGCGCCGGACGAGTGGCACGACTTCGTCGTGCCGCGATCGCAACGCGTCGCTCAAAGCGGTGCCGATCAGACCGGTCGACCCGCTCACAACAATTTTCATTCGGGAAGAATCGCTTCAGCCTCGATTTCGACCAGCATGGTTGGATCGACGAGCCGCGTCACCGCAACGAGCGTCGCCGCCGGGCGAATGTCGCGGAACACCTCACCGTGGGCCCGCCCGACCGCCTGCCAGTGATCGATATCCGTCAGATACATGCGTGTGCGTACGACGTGCGCGAGATTGCCTCCAGCCTGCTCGAGCGCGCGGCCGATATTCTTGAGCGCCTGGACCGCCTGCGCGTACGGATCATTCACTCCCACGATTTTTCCGGTTGCGTCGGTGGCGGTCGTGCCCGACACGTGGATCACACGTCCAACCCGCACCGCGCGCGAGTAGCCCACGGTCGGCTCCCACGGCGCGCCGCTCGAGATGTTCTGCCGCGTCATCGACCTTCGGCAACCGGGGGGGGCGCCGCATTCCACGTGATATGCGACGGCGTTCCGGTGGCCTTGGCCTCGGCGATCCGCTCATCCGTGGCCCGTACGATCTCTTCCACCGCCCGCGGCGGATTGAGGAACGTCACGCCACCGATCGTCGGCACGGTCTGCCTCCCGTCGCCGCTGCGGAGATCGGCGAGTCCCACCCGCAGCTTGTCGAGGACGATGCGGGCCGAGGCGGCCGAGGTCTCGGGAAGGAGCGCGATGAACTCGTCCCGTCCCAGTCGAGCGACCACGTCGGTGGCCCGGAGCGCGCCGCGGAGCACTGTCGCCGCCGCCCGCACCAAATCGTCACCTACCCGGGACCCGAGATCCACCGCGGCTACGCTGAAGGGATGCTGATAGCGGCGCGCCCGTTCGATCTCGGCTCCGGCGGCCTCATGGAAGGCGCGGGCGTTGCGGACGCCCGTCAGATCGTCCACGCGGGCCAACCGGCGCTCCCGCGCCAGTGAGCCCCGCAGCGCGAAGATTGCCCAGGTCAGCCCGCCGATGGCGGCCAGGGCCAGGATGATGATCGGTACGCACTCCCGCACGCCCGAAAACTATCTGCTAGGGGGGGTTTTTGCCCGAGGGGATCACGGCGACCGCGTACCAGCAGGGATTCCAACGACATGCCTCCATCACGACACGGATGCCGTACGCCATGGTCGTCTGCGGCGTGAACCGCAGCGTCGGCAGGCTCTCGCTGTTGCGTTCCTTGGCAATCTCGCCGCCGCTCGCTGTCAGCAGCGTCAATTGCAGCCGCGAGCAGTCATCGTCACACACGGCGATGACCTGGTAGGATGTTCCCTGAACCAGCGTCGTCTCGAACGACGCGGCCTCATCAGTGTTCAGGGGACCGGATCGCTCAGCCACGGGCGGGGGTGAGGGTGTCCCGACAGCGGCGACGGCCCGCTGGACTCGCTCCTGCACCTGACGCTGCCAGCGTTGTTGGCCGAGCGCCGGCGAGGCAACGAGCGCCAAGGCGAGCAGGAGGAGGACAGCGATCATCGCACCTGGCGGCGCGCCGCCGTGCCGGCGACAATCGCTATGGCGAACAGCGCGATTGTGAGCGCGAGCCCGACTGCGCCCAGCGGCGGCGCCGGACCCAAGCGAATCGGTCGTGCAAAATCGTCCAGCCACTGGGCAGTCCACTCCCCCACCGGGCGTTTCAGCGCAGTCGCGAGTGCCGTGTCGACAGGCTGGGATGAAGTCCAGAAGGTCAGGAACCGATCGCGGCCGACGGCGTGTGCGACATCGCCGAGGTATCGGCCTGCTTCGACCAGCCGTGCGTAGTCGCCCCTCCACCAGCGGCGGTCGATCTGCACGATATCAGGAGACTGAAGAGCCGGAGCGTCGCTCGCGCCGGCGAGAACCGCGGCGCGACATGCCGCGGGCCGGCCTGCCAGACAACCGACCGCCGTTGGTGGCAGCGCGTAGATCACGTCCCAGTACCAGCCGTAACGAGGGTCGGCCATGCCGATCATGGAGTTGCTGCGACCGCGCGGCCCAGGATCGAGCGTCGAGGCCAGATCCCACCTGCGCGCCGCCAACCAGCTGTGCACGGGCGCACCCGGCGTCCCGAAGGCGGCGTAGAACGCGCACGGTCCGAGCCCGGCCTTGAGTGTTTGGACCAGGGCTCCAAACGAGAAGAACCGGTCGCGGGTATTGCTCAGCACGGTGCGCGTCCAGTAGCGGCCCGCGGTCACGACCGCAAGGCAGGTCGTCCGATCCGTCGAATCTGGTGGCAGATAGCCGGCGATCCCCTCTTCCAGCGGCGGCCGGTCAGGTGGCGGTGAGAGACTCGCCCACCGGATGACCAGCGCGACGCTGACTTTCGTCTCACCGAGTCCGAGCTGGCGCCACGCGACGCGCACGGCGCTGTCGGCGATCGGCACCGCCGCAAAAGTGCCGCCGCCCGTGTCACTGACCACGACCAGCGAATTGCCCCGATCGCCTGCGGCGCGCACCACGTCGCGGAGCTCGCGCCGCGCGTGGAGCAGCTGCAGCGATCGCTCGAGGCCGCGCCATTCGTCGGCCAACGCTTGCGCACGCTGGCGCGCCGGCGTCCCGCGCGGCACTCGAAAGAAAATGACTGACCCCCGCTCGCTGGACTGCGCGCCGCGCGGCGGCAGGTAGGCCACCCCCAGCGCAAGACAGCCCGCCAACGCGGCGATGACCCAGGGCCTTAGAGACGCCACCGGCTGCTCCTCGCCGCGCAGTAACCAAAGACAGCCGTCCACGCCAGCGCGGCGATGCTGGCCCACAACGGGAGTGTCAGCGGAGCGGGACGCGCCGCAATCGCGCGCTCGCGCCAGCGGACCACGAGCGAGTCCAAGTTCATCCCGGCGGCGCTCACGAGTCGCGTTGCGATCGATGCCTGCGGATCGGCGACCAGACGCGCGTACGCCTCGCGCCCGCCGGCGCGCAGCGCCTCCCGCAGCAGCGCCAGACGCGCGTCGGGGCCGAGCGGTCGAGGCAGCGTGCCCCGGGGCAACGCCTGCAGCAGCGCCGTGCAAGCGTCGTCGTGGTGTTGCAGGCACCGCTGCAACCCCGGCGCGGTCGGCCCGCGCGCGAAGTAGTCGGTGAACGATCCCCGGACCAATGCTTCGCGTTCCGCCGCAGTGACGTACCAACGCTCGAGGATCCCTGCGGAATCATTCAGCTCGAGCACGTCCGCGCATTTGCGGATAGCGCCGAGGAAGCAACTGCGCACCGCCTCAGAGGGTGCGGTAACAAGCTGGAGAAAGACCGAGCGGTACTCGTCGTGCGCGCGAACGGTTGGTCGCAGCACGGTCCCGAGCCAGCCCGCCATCCCCGCGTCGAAGCGCGGTGGAATTACGGTCCCAAGGAGGAGCGTTGTTGTCCTGCGAACATCCAGGTCCCAAGGTATCTCGAGACCGACATGCAGCACGGTACGGCGGATCGCCGTATCGGGATCGACGGCGCGAATGATGTAGGGTTGTGCGGTCAGCGCCGCCGCGACACTTCCATACAGGCTGTCGATCGCCGGCCAGGCACGCTCGGCGGCCGCGCGTAACGGCAGCGGCGAGGGATTGGCGATGATGCGCAGGGCGCCGACGGCGATCGTATCGGAGCCCGCCGTGACGCGCTCGCGCTCGAGACTGTCAGCGACGTCGGCAAGCCGCTGCGCCTCGCGCCAGGTGCGGAGCAGGCTGTCGGCGCGGCCCTGCAGGCGATCGATGACGGGATCCTGCGCGCAGAGCGGCGCTGCCAGGAGCGCAACGGCGAATAGAGGGGCGACCAGTCTACACATCGACCAGCATCCAACGGCCCGTGAAGACCGCGAGCGGACCCGGCCCGCCGACCAGAGCGGTCTGCAGCACGCCCGTCAAGTTGAAATCGACGCTGGCCATATTCGCTACGACTTGCACGAGGATGAGCGCTGCGATGACCCCCAGAATGATCCCCGCCGTCCGCGCCGTTCCCGCGGAGATGGCAAAGAACACCGCATAGGCGACGAACACCGCCAGCGCGAACCGCACGGTGAGCGCGATCGGATACGCCTGCAGTCCCGGCGGGAGCGTGGCCATGACGGTCCCGAGCAGCGCCCCGATCAGCACTGCGACAATGGGCGCCGTAAGGAGCGCCAGTCCCGCGCCGAACCGCAACGCCACGTATTGCCACCGTGGCAGCGGCAACGTCAGCGCATGAATGTGACGGCCCCGGTGATCCGCGGCCCACGCCGCGATCGCGATGAGCAGGCCGAGCGCCGCGGCGAGCAGTGGATACACCGACCCCCACGACTGCACCGCTCGCAACAGCTCCTGGGTCTGCAGCGCGCCGCGGTCCGGCCGCGCTGCGCCCTGCAACGACAACAGCGGAATCGCAAAACCGGCCACCGTCCCGAGCACCACGATCAGCCGGGACCATTTCCATTGCGCGTAGAGAACCGCGCGGAACATCGCGCTCATGAATGCACCACCCTTCCGCGGAAGCCACGCAGCAGCTCGACGAACCCGTCCTCGAGATCCAGATCGATGACATCGCGGATCGACGCGCCCAGACTCTCGACGTATCCCGCCATGGCCGGCTCCCAATTGCCGACCACCCATTGCTCGCCGGCGCCGTTCGAGGACTCGCGGGTGAGCAGCTGGAACGGTGGATCGCCGATCTCGGCAGGCGCGCCGGTCACCACCAGGCGCTTGGTCCCGTGCTTCAGCTTGTCCATGGGTGATTCGGTGATGAGTCGTCCATTGTCCATCACCGCGATCCAGTCGCAGACGCGCTCCAGCTCGTGCACGAGATGGCTCGAGATGAAGATCGTCGCTCCCCGCTCGGAGACATATGTGAGCAACGCGCTGAGAATGTCGCGGCGCACGACCGGATCGAGTCCGTCGGTGGGCTCGTCGAGCACCAACAGCTCGCCGCACTGCGCCAGCGCCAGCAGAATCATCAGTTTCGCCTTCTGCCCTTTCGAGAGACGGCCAAAGAGCTGCGCTTGATCGAGCTCGAACTGTTTCACCAGCTCGCGTGCGCGGGTGGCATCCCAGCTCGGATAGAACGCGGACTGAAAGTCGATCAGCTCGCGGACGGTCATCGTCGCGTCGAGATGCGGCTGTTCGGGGACGTAACCGACACGACGGAGGACGCGCGCGTATTGCTGCGGCATGGAATCCCCGAGCACCGTGATGCGGCCGCTCAATGGTTGCAGCAGGCCGAGGATGAGCCGAATCGTGGTGGTTTTCCCGGACCCATTCGGCCCCAGAAAGCCATAGATCGATCCGCTGGGCACGTGCAGATCGAGCGCGGGAATCTCGAACGCCTTGCCGGCGCGGTAATGCAACCGTTCGATTTCGATGGCATAGGTCATGTCTTGACCCCCAATTCGGCCTCGAGGGCGCGCTGCAGCTCCGCCAATGACACGCCGGAGCGGCGCGCCTCCGCAAGCAGCTTGCGAACGAGCGCGCTGGCCTGCTGGGAGCGTTCCCGCGCGCGCCGCCCGGGCGCGAGCTCGCGGACAAACGTCCCCGCCCCGTGGCGAATTTCGACGAAGCCCTGCGCCTCGAGATCGCGATAGGCCTGCGTGATCGTGGCCGGATTGACGCGGAGCTCAGCGGCGAGCTGCCGCACCGACGGCAGGGGCGCGGCGCTGCCGAGCGTGCCGGTGGCGATCGCGAGCCGGATGCGCTCGGCGATCTGGACGTAAAGAGGAATGGGACTGCGGGGATCGATATCGTGAAACATCGCAGTTACAGTGTATTGGTACAGTGTAACAGTTGTCAAGGGGCTAATTTCAGAACGGACCTTAACGAGGAGACACGATGAGCGAAAAGCAGGCGTTCCTCGATGCGTGGGACCGCGAAGCGAAGACCACGCTCAAGGTGTTGCGTGCCTACCCTACCGGCAGAGAAGACCTGAAACCTCACGCCTCCTGCCGCAGCGCGAAGGATCTCGCCTGGACGTTCGTGTTCGAAGGCGTGGCGGGCGCCGGTGCCGTCCAGGGCGAGCTGAAGTTCCCGCCTCCGAACATGCCGGCGATGCCCAGCACGTGGCAGGGAATGGTGGGTGAAGTCGAGAAAGCGCTCAAGGTGATTGGCGACAAAGTTCGCAATGCCGACGAGCACCAGCTCAATACGACGGTAAAGTTCATGACCGGCCCGAAGCAGCAGGGCGACGTGCGGCGGCTCGACGTCCTGTGGTTCCTGCTCAATGACCAGATCCACCACCGGGGCCAGTTCTCGGTCTACCTCCGCATGGCGGGCGGCAAGGTTCCGTCGATCTATGGGCCGTCGGCCGACGAGAAATGGATGTGAGTTTGCCGTCCTAAAACGGATAGATGGGGAGCCGAGCTTCCGCTAAGTTCCGGGCCATGAGTCCCACGGAACGCTGGCAGGCGGTGTTGGCAAGGGATCGCCGGTTCGACGGCGCATTCGTGTACGCCGTGCGTTCGACGGGGATCTATTGCCGCCCGTCCTGCGCCAGTCGCCGGCCGCGCCGCACGCAGGTCACGTTCTTCCCCATCCCCGAAGCCGCCGAGCGCGAGGGGTTCCGCGCCTGTCGGCGCTGCCATCCTGCAGCTGCCAACGGGAGCGATCCCGCCGTCGCGCTGGTGCGCGAGGCGTGCCGGGCGATCGCCGCCGGCGAGCCGTACCTAGGCGACTCGCGCCGGCTCGCGCGCGCATTCAAGCGGGTGCTGGGGATCACGCCGCGGGCTTATGCCGAAGCGCGCCGGGTAGCGCGCTTCAAACAGGAATTGAAACGGAGGCAGCACGTGAGTCCCGCACTCTATGAAGCCGGTTACAGCTCGACGAGCCGTGTCTATGAACGGACGCACGAGCAGCTCGGGATGACACCCGCGCGCTACGCCCGCGGTGGCGCGGGGGTCGGCATCGCGTACTTCACTGTTCCCACGTCACTCGGACGCCTGCTCGTCGCCGCCACCGAACGCGGCGTTTGTCGGGTCGCACTCGCGGATAATGCCGGCATTCTGGAGCAGGACCTACTGGCCGAGTTTCCGAACGCGCGCGTCGTGGAGGACAAGAGCGGCAAGCTGCACGGGTGGGTCAGGTCGATCCTCGCGTACCTCGACGGTCACGAGCCGGATCTCGACCTGCCGCTCGACATCCGCGCCACCGCGTTCCAGCGGCGGGTGTGGCAGGAGCTACAGAAGATTCCGTTCGGGCAGACGCGAACCTACGCCGAGGTGGCTAGACGAATCGGCCGGCCGACCGCGGTGCGCGCGGTCGCGAATGCGTGCGCCAACAATCCGGTCGCGCTGGTCATTCCCTGCCATCGAGTAGTGAGCCAAAGTGGCGAAACTGGAGGGTATCGGTGGGGAATCGAGCGCAAGAAGGCCTTGCTTGAAAGGGAGCGAGACGGTGAGGTAGACGCCTGAGCCGCCCAGCCGCTGAGTGGATTCGAGATTTCAGGGATGAGAGCGTTTCCTCATAGCTCGTCCCTCACAACCGCTCGGCGGCTCAGCGGCTCGGCGTCTGCCTAATTCACTGGTATCCAGTAACTGACTTTTACGGCGAAGAAGTTGTCCCCTCTCGCCCCGAACGAATCAAACAGATCCCGGAATCCGACCAGCCGCCCCGTCGGCTGGAATCCTGATTTGTCCTGTGCCCACACGAGGTACAGCGTGCTCCCCGGCCTCCACTCCCAGCGGAGCACCGCATTGCTCCGGAACGACAGGATGTTGAAGTCGGGATTCGGGATCCGCAGCGTGTCGGCGCCGCCGTTGTCCGTGATCGTGTAGTCGCCGGCCGCGTCGCGGGAGATCGTCGTGCCATTCGTGCCGTACTGGCGAAGCTTGAACGTGCGCGCCGCCGCGAGCTCGCCCAGCCCGTAGTACCGCCCGCTGGCCGCGAACGGCTCGCCGTACAGCTCCAGTGTCAGATCGGGACCGATCGTGTAGTTGGCCCGGAGCTGCATGAGGAACGTGCTCTGGTCGATCCGCGCGAATACATAGCGCGAGCCATATGTCGCGGCGGTGCCCGACCCTGCGAAGGTCGTCAGGTACTGCCGCGGTGTGATGTCACGCAGGTAGTTCGGGGTCGCCGAGAATTGAAACCGCGTCGAGGGACGCAGCGAGATCTCTCCACTCAGCCGGTAGGTTTCGCCGTTGAGCTCGTCCTCGCCGTAGTAGACCCGGCCGACCCAGGAGTTCTTCGCACCGAACTTGCTGGCGAGACGGACGACCCAGTTCCAGGACTGTGGCGTCGCCATCTCCGGTCCACCGCGCGTCGCCGAATGATCGAAGGCGCGCGGCAGATAGTCGATGTAGGAGCTCAGGTTCCAAAAGTTCTTCAACACCACTTCGCCGTAGAGCTCGTTGAACAGGACCTGACGGTCGCCACCAAAGTCGTATTCGGTGAACGCGCTGAGCGACAGGCTGTAGTTTTGGAACCAGGCTCGCGGTTTCGTCTGACGGTAGATGACGCCGGCGAATGCGTTACGGCCGTCGGCATTGCCGAGCCGCCCCGCATCGTTGGGATCATACGCGGGCGACTCCCAGCCGTACTGCAGATCGTACAGCCAGTTGCCCTTGGTCTTTCTCCACCAAATCAACGCCGTCGATCCGGTGAAGGACGTTCGCACCGGATTGTAGTCGATGTGGCCGGCGTCGGGCCGCTGGAAATAGTGCACGGCGGAGCGCTGCACGCGGTTGATCGCCGCGGAGTCGCCGCGCAGGTGCGTGAACCCGAGCCAGCCGCGCAGCTCGTACCCGCCCCGATCCCAGCGCAGCACCCAATCCGCGCCTCCCGTGTACGCGTGGTTGGTGTACGTCGGCGCCAGCAGGCTGTCGAGATCGCGCTGCACCGTGGTGAGCGTGACCCCGACGACCGATTTCGACGCGCCAAACTCCTGTTGCAGCCGCACCACGCCGTAACCCGCCGGGGGCGCGACGACGGTGCGGCCGAACGTCTTCGTCGTCGTGTCGTACGTGCGGGCCGACTCGCGCGCCGTCACGGCCGTGAGCACGCCGAGCGACGTGCCGCTCGCAAGCCTGCCGGTGACCTTGGCGGCGCCGAGGATCGTCGCGTTCTGGGGGCATTCGACGAAATCGCCGCCCGCGTTGCAGGGGGGACGCGCGCCGATCCGGCGCGAATAGAAGTAGCTCGGTCCGTTGCCTCGCAGCAGCTGGTTGCCCTCGGTAAAAAAGGGTCGCTTCTCGTCAAAGAACACCTCGAAGGCCGAGAGATTCACGACCGCCGGGTCGGCCTCGACCTGTCCGAAGTCGGGATTCACGGTTCCATCGAGTGTGATGTTGGGGCCGAGACCCATCTTCAGATCGGCGCCGACGCGGCCCGCGAGGTTCGCCCCCCCGTTGAAGGGATCGGCCGCTGCCACATCGCTTTGCAACCGTGAGTCGCCCGCGGCATACGGCATGAGCTCGAGCCGGCGGGTTGGCTTGATCCCCTCGATCCCGACGAGGTCACCCATGAACGACGACCAGCCGTTGCGATTGCTGGGCACCGGAATCCAGTAGACGTCCTCGCTCGTCGCGGGATTCCACCGGTCGGCATTGAAGCCCCACACCTGCACCGGTTGCTTCGTAAACCGCAGCTGCGAGAACGGGATTCGCATCTCCGCGGTCCAGCCGCCGGCATCGATGCTCGCCCTGGCTTCCCAGACGGGATCGAATCCCAGGTTCTTGTCATTTTCGCTGTCCGACGCGTGATACCAATCGGTCCGCACCCCCGATGCGGTGACGCCGAACGAGTAGGCGGTGCGACGGTCGTGGTAGCTGTCGAACGAGACCCACAGGCGCTCGGCCTGCGTGGTATTGTCGCGCCGCGAGAGCGGCGCCTGGATTTTGGAGGGATCGCGGCTCGACATGCGCGCGCCGACGTAGAGGGCATCGTCGTCGTAGAAAATCGCGATCCGCATGCTGTCGGTCGGTGCGGCGCCCTCGAGCGGCCGCTTCTGCACGAAATCGCTGATCCAGGCGGCTTGCGACCAGACCGCCTCATCGAGCTTTCCGTCGATGGTGATCGTCGCGCCGTGCAAGCGGATCGCGCGCATCTGCTTGCGCGACGCAACCGCGGCTGGATCCTGCCCCTGCGCCGCGGTGACGGCGGCGAGGCACAAAACCAGAAAACTCAATCGCGTGCCAGTGCTTCGAACACGCGTCCGCGGTCGTACTGCGAGCTGATCGACGCGGCGTTGGCCCGCACCGCGGCGCGAATCGCGTCATCGACCTTCGCGCGCTGCAGGACCGCGATCAACAGCTCGGCCAGCTCGTGGTCGGACGACATCGTCTTGGCGGACTCGAGCACCGCGAGCGCCACGGGGCGCGACAGGTCGCCGTGCTCGACCACGCTCAGCAGCACCCGGCCATGCTCGTAGTCGGAGCCGATCTTGCCGGCAGCCGCGAAGAACGCCGGCCGGAGCACGTCGTCCAGCGGGTACGATCCGCCCACTTCGACGAGCAGCTCAGCCAGCTCGTAGTCGGAACTGATCGACTGCGCCGAGTTCAGTACGTCCGCGAGCATCGCGGGCGTCATCCCCGAGCGCTTGGTGACCGCGTCGAGCACACGGCGGTGCTCGTAGTCCGATCCGATCGCGTCGGCGGCCTTGAAGTACGCCGGCCGCACGGCCTCGTCGATGGGCCGCGCGTCGTTCAGCTCGATCAGCAGCGTGGCGAGCTCGTAATCGGAGCCCATCCCGCTCGCCGCGTCGAGCATCCCCGCCTGCGCGGTGGTCGTCAGTCCCGGCCGCGACAACGCCGCGCTCAGCACGCGATGCCGCTCGTAGTCCGAACCGATCGACTTCGCCGCCGTGATGAACCCCGCCTGCATCCGCTCGGTGAGCGGCTGCGTCTTCGAGACCGTGATCAGAAACTCGGCCAGGTCGTAGTCGCTCGAGATCGTCTGGCCGGCCAGCGTCACGAGACGCTCGTAGCCCGCCGCGTCCAGCTTGCCGCTGCCCACCGCTGCCTCGTAATAGATCCGGCGCGTGTAATCGCTCGAGAGGTAGGCGAACTCGTCGATCAGGCCCTGAATCCCCTTGTGATCGAGGATCCAGCGCGACCGCTCCTCCGCCATGAAGCCGGTGCGCCGCAGCAGGAAGGTCAGCGTCTCGGCGAGCCACGCCTTCGCCTCATCGTCGTACGGTCGAACCGAACCATCGACCTTATAGACGCGCTCGAGGCCGCCACCCGAACCGCGCGTAACGGTCAGGCGCCGGTCGTGCGCACCGTAGTCCACCTTGATGACGACGCGCCCACCCGAGGCGACCGTGGCGATATCGGTGAAGTCATCGTTGAGCGTGAACTTGCCATCCCCGTCGAGGGTGATGGAGCAGTTGCCGGTCGTGATGCTCAACGTGACCACGTCGCCGTCGCCTTCGTGGCTGTGGCTCGAGCTCGACCGGCGCGACGCCTCCCCGCCGCAGCCGCGCAGCGAGTCCGTCGCGACAGACGCAGCCACGCGCTTCGGCGTCAGACTTGGCGACGGGAGTCGCGGAACCGTATCGATCGATCCGAACACCGACGCAGGCTCGGCGACGCGCGGCGCGGCGGCCGCGAGCGGCACGACGACCGCGATCGCCGCGATCCATGCCGGCATGGCGGACCGTATTGACAGGGTGTCGCGACTCCGCCGCGTGTCGAGCACGTCGAGCAGCCTGGTGGCGAGCTGGGCGGGCCGCGCCATCGCCACGCTGGCCAGCGACGTCGCGCGGGCGGCGCGGAGCCCGCGCGCGATCTCGAGGAGATGGGTGGCATAGACGGACGGCGTGGCGCCGGCGCGGAGCACATGATCGTCACAGGCGCGCTCCCGCTCCTCGCGCAGCCGCGCGGCCGCGAGCCACACCAAGGGGTGGAACCAGTAGACGGCACAGGCAATTCGCGCCACCAGTTGAATCAAGAAGTCGTGACGCTTCACATGCGCGAGCTCGTGCAACAGCACATCGCGGCGCCGTTCTGCATCCCATTCGTCAGCCTCGGCAGGCAGCAAAATCGTGGGGCGGCGAATGCCCCACGTCATCGGCATGGCGGGACCCTGCGCCTGCAGCACCCGGACACGGCGGGTGAGTCCCAGCTCGTGCGACAGCTCGTCGACCAGAACGAGCCAGCTCTCATCCTGCACGCGGCCCGTGACGCGGTTGAGCCAGGCGATCCTCGCGATGGCAACGCCGAGCAGCAGCACCACCGCGGCCACGCCGCTCAACCAGACCGGCAAGACCAGCGCTCTCCAATCGGGAGTCAGTTGCCAGCGCACGGGGCCTTCATCGACGACAGCCGCAGGGGCAGGACTCGGCGTGCGCGCGGTTGAGACGGTGGGCGCCTCGGGCGCGGGGCGCGGGCCGGTCGAAGTCGCCGGCGGAGTCACCCGTTCGGCATTGAACGCGACCGGGACGTCAAGGCGCGGCCAGCCGGCGACGCGCCAATTGGGAAGCAGGGCCGAAGCCAGCGGCAGCGCGAGCGCGGCGCCGCACGCGAGCGTCCAGACGAAGTGGCGGAGCGACGCCGGCGAACGGCGCAGGGACATCGTCACCATGGCGGCGAGCACCAGGATGACGGTCGATTTGACGAAGGCGTCAGCGAGGATGGTGATCATCTCAGCGTCCCTCCTTCCGTGCGTCGGCAATCAGCTGGCTCAGCCGACTAAGCTCGTCGTCAGAGAGCTTCGTCGAGGACATGTCGAGGAGCGCCGCGACCGCCTGCTCCGTCGAGCCGTCGAAGAATGTGTGGAGGAGCTGGCGCAGCGCCGATTGCCGCGCGCGCTCGCGCGGCACCGTCGGAAGAAACACGTAGCGTGGGCCGTCTTCTTCATGTCGCAGGTGCCCCTTGTCTTCGAGCACGCGCAGCAGTGCTCGGACCGCGGAGTAGCTCGGGGGATCCGACAGCTGATCGAGCACCTCGGCGGCGGTCGCGCGACCGGACCGGTAGATGACGTCCATGATTTCCCGTTCACGACGGCTCAGCTGCGTGTTCGTTTCTTTGGACATTCCCGACTCCCCCGGCGGTTGGATGCTAAAAACTTAGCATTGACTGCTAAGAAAGTAGCATTGGGGGATTTCTTGTCAAGCGCGGCTAGGCGGTCCCGAAGCGGGGATCGTTCCGCACCTGCCGGGCTTGCCAGAGGTGGCGCCGGTCATGCGCGATGATGAACTGGAAGTAGGCACCCAACGGGAGGCGCAGCAAGCGGTTGACGGGGGAAATCGTCCGCACGCGCGCCAAGTCCAGGCCGTCAGCCTGCCGCACGCGCGCGGCGAGTTGATCGCGTACCCGAGCGAATTCCGGGAGCAGCTCGGCGGCGCGGTATGTCGCGGTGCTAGGCACCTTGAGCATTGCCACTGTCTTCATCCGGAACTTTGGTGGCGGCTCCATGGACCCGGCCACCATGCGAGAGAACCAACCGTACTTGAAAGGTCCGGACGCGTATTGTGCCTTTGCGCGGCCCCGCGCGATGGCCTCATCGAACGCCGGCAGAGTCTTCGAGACCCCGACGTTCAGATGCTGGAGGCAGTCAGCGATAGACCAGCGGCCCTTTCCGGGGTGCCAATTGAACGCTGCTGCGCTGAGACCGGAGGCTACCGCTGCTCCGTCCCGCTTGATAGCGTCGAGCTGGTCGAGCATGGCCTGGAGTTCCGGGGTCATACCTTAATATGGCATTTCCGGAGGCGTTATGAGCACGCTGGGCGTCCCGCTTGTCCTGCTGTCGACCCTCGCCCAAACCCCCGCGCCCCGCGACCTCGTCGCTCGCGCGGTCACCGCAATGGGCGGGGAGCCCGCGGTGCGCGCGCTGCGTGGTTCCGCGGTGGACTTCTACCAAGCGACGTTCGCGCTGGGACAGGAAGAAACGCCAGCCTCACCCGCGCGGGCGAATCTGACGATCGGCCGGCAAATAACCGACTACGTGGGCAACCGCGCGGTGATCACGACCGAGGGCCGCAACCCTACGGGCGCCGTAACGAAGGTGCGACGCGTGATCGCGAACAGTATCGGGATGCTCGAGACGAATGGTGTCCCGGTGCCGGACAACCCGCTGCAGGTCGCGAATGTCGAACGGTTCATCCGGCGCACGCCCGAGCGATTGCTGATCACGGCGCTGGATAATCCCGCGGCGTTGCGCGCCCTGCCGGCGCGCGCCTGGCGCGATGAAACCCTCGACGGCATCCGCTACGCCTCTGGCGCTGACACCCTCGACCTCTATTTCGACCGCCGCTCGGGACTGCTCGTCCTAACCGAGACGTTGACCGACGATCCGATTCTCGGCGATCGTGTCACGCGCACCGCGTTCACCCGTTGGCAGGACGCCGGCGGGGTTCTGCTTTCGCGGCAAATCGATGTCGAAGTGAATAACCGCCTTCAGACGCACACCGTGGCCACGGCCGTCAGCGCGAATCCCGCGCTGTCCGATACGATGTTCGTGATTCCCGACTCGATCGCCACGGGCGCGCAGCGCAGCAGTCCCACGCCCCCGCCGGTCGTCGTCACCCTCGTCGAGCTCGCGCCGAACGTCTGGCGCGCCGAGGGCGGGTCGCACCATTCGCTCATCGTGGACCAGGGGACGCGACTCGCGCTGGTCGAAGCGCCACTGAGCGCCCAGCGCATGGAAGCGCTGCTCGACACGTTGCGCGCCCGTTTCCCCACCAAACCGGTCGGCATCGTGATCAACACGCATCATCACTGGGATCACGCCGGCGGGTTGCGGGCCGTACTTGCCGCCGGACTGCCCGTCGTGACCCACGCGCGGAACGCCCGCTTCGTGCGGTCCATCGCGACAGCGCGGAAAACCGTTCGTCCCGACGTGCTCTCGCGACGCCTCGGCCCCGCCCGTCCCCCGCTTCCAGCGATCAGCACCCTCGAAGACAGTCTGATCATCGGCAGGGGGGACAGCCGAGTCGTTGCCTACCGGCTGCCCACGGCCCATGCTGAGGGGGTGCTCGCGGTCTACGTCCCCTCCGCGAGCATCCTGTTCCAGAGCGACGTCGTGACGGTCAACCCCGCCAACCCGGCAACGAATGTCCCGCCCGCTCCGCCTGCCGCAGGGAGCGCCGAGCTGGTCCGGTTCGTGAAAGCGCACGGGCTCACGGTCGAGCGCGTGGCGGGTGGCCACGGCATCGTAGTGCCGTGGGCAGACGTGGAACGCGCCGCCGCCCCGTAAGTACGAGAGGCTTCGTATTGACAAGTACGAAGTCCTTCGTATTTTGGACATATGATTCGTCCCACCAATGCCGAGCTCGCCATTCTGGGGGTGTTGTGGCGCCGCGGCCCCGGCACAGTCCGCGAGGTTCATGAGGCGCTGCGCGAAGGACGTGATGCAGCGGTCGGTTACACCACGATCCTCAAGCTCCTGCAGATCATGACCGAAAAGAAGCTCGTGAAGCGGGACACCCGGTCCCGCACCCACGTCTATTCGGCGGCCGTCTCCGAGGCAACCACCCGTGGCCACTTGCTGTCTGATCTCGTAGACCGGGCGTTCGGAGGGTCGTCGCTGGCGCTCGTCCTGCAGGCGTTATCCACTACCCGTGCGACCCCCGCCGAGCTGGAGCAGATCCGCCGCCTTCTCGATGAGCGAAAGGGACAAGAGTGATGAACGCGACACACGCCTTGGGCTGGGCTCTCGTGCACTTCCTGTGGCAGGGCGCCGCGCTCGCCCTCGTGCTCGGCATGGCGCTCGCGGCGCTGCGCCCCACCGCGGCCCGCACTCGCTATGCCCTCTCGCTGCTCACGCTCTGCGCGATGCTCGTGCTTCCCGTCGCGACAGGTCTGCGACTCATCCAGCCCACGAGCGCACCCGCATCGACGTCGTCCATTCAGCCGAATCCGGTCGCGACCGAGCCGTTGCCCGCGGCCAAGGTGTCCCCTGCCCCACGTCACACGACCGAGCGCGTTACCGCGCCGGCTGCGACCGTGCCGCAGACTGCGCGTCAAGGCGCGCAGCTCGCCCGGCTCAGCGATCTCCTCGAGCCGGCACTTCCGTGGCTGGTCGTCGTTTGGGTGATCGGCGTGTTGACGCTGTCGGTGCGGCTGGCGCATGGCTGGATGACGGCTCGACGCTTGCGCACCGAAGGGACACGGAACGCCCCAGTGGCGCTGCAACAGGTTCTGGCCCGGCTCGCGGCGCGGCTGCGCGTGACGCGCCCGGTGCGTCTGCTCGAATCGCTGGTCATCGAGGTGCCCGCCGTCATCGGCTGGCTCCGCCCCGTGATCCTCGTTCCGACGAGCGCGCTGACCGGCCTCACGCCGCAGCAACTCGAGGTTTTGCTCGCGCATGAGCTGGCTCACGTGCGCCGCTACGACTATCTCGTCAACGTCGTCCAGTGCGTGATCGAGACGCTCCTCTTCTACCATCCCGCCATCTGGTGGGTATCGCGCCGAGTTCGCGAGGAGCGCGAACACTGCTGCGATGATCTCGCCGTGGCGGTGTGCGGCGATCCGCATCTCTACGCGGGGGCGCTCGTCGGAATGGAGCGGATTCGGTCGACCACGCCGCGACTCGCGCTCGCGGCGACCGGGGGAGGCGGCTCGCTGCTGCATCGGGTGCGGCGCGTGCTCATGCCCGCGACGGTTCGAACGGAATATTTCCCGCGCTGGGCGGCCGGCATTGCGGGCGCCATGGCCGTCACCCTCGCCCTGCTCGCGACCGGGAGCGACCGCGTCTCCGGTGCGACCGCTACAGGGACGATCCCGCGCGACACGACGCGGATGGCTCCCGATACCGTGCTGCGCGCGCCCGATCCTTCGCAGCCGCTCGCGCAGCGCTGGGACTGGGCGCGCAACCAGGCTCGGCAACTCAACCGGCGCTTGTACTGGATCGGTTACACGATCAAGCGGCCGGTCTGGCTCGAGCACGCGGTGTACGTCGATCGCGGCACGGAGGTCGTAGGCGAGAACATCACCATCAGCGGGCGGATGTACGGCAACTTCCAGGGCTTCATGTTTCGCGGCGTGCGCCTCGGGCCCCTGACCGGTGCGGGGGACTCCGACGACATCGCATTGCTGTTCGGCTTCACTGATCAAAGCGGTAAGCCCGTGTTGACGCATGTGCATGTGGCGAGCGCCTACTTGCCGGTGGACTTCCGGGGTCGCTCGTTGCTCTGGCTCGGATCCGCCACGGATGCGCAGAGCCTGCCAATCGTCCAGGATCTATTCGCTGCGGCGTCGAATCCGGATTTGCGCGAGGATGTCGTTTCGGCGCTCGGCATTCACGGATCCAGCGACGTCGTCGTCCCGCTCCTCGCCCGGCTGCTCACGGGCCGCGAGGCGGACGGCGTGCGTGAGCAGGCCGCCGAATGGCTGGGATTCCATCCTTCGCCCGCCGCGGTGGTCGCGTTGAGCACCGCCGCCCGTACCGATGTGTCTGGCGACGTGCGCCGAAGAGCGTCTGAGGCGCTGGGAGACAATACCCTGCCGGCGGCGCTCGATTCCAGCATCGCCATCGCGCGGACGGCGGGTGACGCCGACGCACGGCGCGCCGCGGTCGAAGGACTAGGCCAGAAATCCGATGATCGCGCGCACACGGCGCTCGTCTCGATCGCGCAGACTGATCGCGACGAGGATGTCGAGCGGGCAGCCGTGGAAGCACTCGGTGAATTGTCGAGCGGGCGCGGGCTGCCTGCCCTCCGCGAAATCGCGCGCAATCATCGAAGCTCGGACGTGCGGCGTTCAGCGGTAGAGACGCTGGCCGAACACCTTCCCCCTGCCGAGGCAATCGCTCTGCTCGAGTCCATCGCGACGCATGACTCGAATGCGGATGTGCAGCGCACCGCCGTCGAAAAGCTCGGGGAGCTCGCACCAACCGCGGAGACGGTGCGATTCCTGTCGACACTGCTGTCGAACAGCCGGAGCGAGGACGTCCAGCGGCAGGCGCTCGAGACACTCGGGGAACTGGGCGCTCCGGGACTGCCCGTCGTCATCGACGTCGCACGGTCGCATCCCAGCGCCGAACTTCGGCGCGCGGCAATCGAAACGATCGGCGACAAGGCGCCCGCACCGCAGGCGCTCGATCTCCTGGCACAGATCGCGCGGACGGACCGTGATCCCGACGTACAGCGCGCGGCGGTGGAGACGCTCGGCAGCATCCACGACGACCGCGCCTACAATTTGCTGGTCGATTTGGCACGCACGCACCCCGTGAGCGACGTGCGCCGCGAAGCGATCGAGACACTGGGCGAGAGCGGCCGCACCGACAGCGTGATGGCCGTGCTCGGCGACGTGGTGCGACGGGGCGATGACCCGGACGTGGCGCGCGAGGCCGTCGAAACACTTGGCGACCTGCATGATGCGCGGGCACTCGCGCTCGTCGGCCGCATCGCCCGCGGTAACGGGAACGTCGACGTGCGGCGCCAAGCGATCGAGACCTATACCGAATCGGCTTCGCCCGACTCGGCTCTGGCACTGCTCAAGAGCATCCTCGCGAGCGATGCCCCCGAAGACGTCTATTCCGCGGTGCTCGAGTCGCTCGAAGAGATGAAAGGCGGGGTCGGGATTCCGGTGCTCATCGACGTCGCCCGCTCACATCCCAACCGGGACGTCCGGGCCGACGCCCTCCGCCGGCTGGCGGAGAGCGACGACCCCCGGGCTCAACAGATCTTCGACCAGACGCTGCGGCGGCCCTAGGGCTGACGAGCCTCGCTCGTGGTGCTGGCCGCGTTCTCGCTGCCCAGCCGGTGCTGCTGGTACCAGCTCAGCATGTAGAGCTGCGTGCGCAGGAAGTTCGTCGGCTTGGAGCTGGTGCCGTGATACTCGCCGTTGAAGCGCAGCATCACGACCGGCACCTTCAGGATCTTCAGCGCCGAGTAGTATTCCTCGGTCTGCGGCATCGGCGTGCGCAGATCCAGCTCACCGGTCATCAGCAGCGTCGGCGTCTTCACATTTCCGACGTACGCGAGTGACGACTGCTTGATCCACTGCTCCGGTTTTTCCCAGAATGGCGCGTCGAAGAAGCCGTAGGTGAACAGCGGGACATCGGTCTGGCCCGCCATACTCATCCAATCGATCACGGGACAGCGCACCGCGGCCGCCGCAAAGCGCGTCGTGTGGCCGATCACCCAGCTCGACAGCACGCCACCACCCGAGCAGCCGCCGACGTACATCCGCCGCGTGTCGATGTAGCCGCGTCCCACGACCGTATCGACGCCCGCCATCAGATCGTCGTAATCGACGCTGGGATAGGCGCGCTCGATCGCGTTGCCGAAGCTCGAGCCATAGCCGGTGCTGCCGCGCGGATTCGTGATCAGCACCACGTAGCCGTTGGCGGCGAAATTCTGGAACTGATAGCTGAACGCGCCGCTGTACATCCCATGCGGCCCGCCGTGGATCTCCATGATGAGCGGGTATTTCTTGGTGCGATCGAAGCCGGGCGGCTTGATGATCCAGCCCTGCACGCGGGTGCCACCCGTGGAGATGTACCAGACTTCTTCCTCGGTGCCCAGCTTGATGCCCTGGAGCACGTCGGCATTGACGCTCGTGAGCCGCGCGAGCGGCTGTGCCCGTCCCGCGCGCAGGGAGAAGCGCACGACGTCGGACGGCTCATCGGCGTCCGACCGGACACCGACCGCGTTGAAGTCGCGCGACAGGGACGAGAGCGACAGCATCTGGGTCCCTTCGGTCACGCGGCGACTGCCGCCGCGCAGCCCGGCGAAATACACGTTGCTGGTCCCCTGGTCGGCCAGGGCAAAGAACAAGCCGCTGCCGTCCGGGCTCCAGCGGAGCGTGGCGGGATCGCGGTCGTACGTCGTCAGAGAGCGCATGCCGCTGCCATCGATACCTACCGTCCACACCTCGTCGGCACGATACGAGAACGTGCCCCACTCGTGGCCGGTGAATGCGACGGTGCGGCCGTCCGGTGAGACCGCAGGACCGGACCAGCCACCCTTCTTGCTGACGAGCTGTCGCACCGCGCCGCTCTGCACATCCACGGTGTAGATGTACGATTCGCGATAGCGGTAGTCGGCGTCGGCCTCGCGCAGGCCGTCGAACACGATCGTCCGGCCGTCGGGCGCCCAGTCATAGTTGAGGCCGCTGCCGAGCTCGCTGGTCGCGAAGTCGCCCGTCGTGAGCTGCCGCTGCGTGCCGCCATCGGCGGGAACGAGGAAGATCTGCATCGTCCCCTGCTCGATATAGCCGGTGCGGTCGCGCCGGTAATGCAGCCGATCCACAACCCGCGGCGCCGGCGTCCACTTAGCCCCTTCCGGAGCGGCCGGCATGCTGATCTTCCAGGGCGTCTCGCTCTTCACGAGCATCGCGAACGCAAGCGAGCGGCCGTCGGGGGACCAGCTCAGGTTGGACGGTGTCTCGCTGACGCGCGTGACCTGCGAGGTCGCGCCTTCCGCGTCCATCCAGCGCACAAACACCTGCGTTCCCTTCGGCTCGCCGTCGGCGAAATAGGCGATGCGCGAGCCATCGGGCGACCAGCGCGCGTTCGACCCTTTCACGAGGAAGCGATTGCGCGAGCCGTCGGCGTTCATGATCCAAAGGCCCGAGTCCCAGCGGTCTTCGATCTTGTTCACCCAGCGGCGCGTGTAGACGATCTGCGAGCCGTCGGGTGAGATCTGCGGGTCGGCGACCTGTTCCCAATCGAGATAGTGATTGACGGTGAGGAGTGTGTCGGACGCAGTTTCCTGACTTGCAACAGCGGACGGCACGACGAGGAGTGCGGCCAGAAACACGCAACGCATACAGCCCTCCGCGGACGGTTGTGAGGAATCGTTGTAAAAGAACCCCGCGTACCTCATTGGGCCAGTGCGGGCTTGGGGACGCCGATCAAGTACGTCCCCAGGAGCGGCGAGCGGCCGACGCGAAAGTGCCCGATCTCCCAGTCGTAGCTGTCCAGTCCCCGAATCAGGGCGGCTAGCTCGGTCGTTCCATAGGTCCGGAGGCAGGAGACGATGCCATCAAACGTCCCCACAATCGGTAGGACTGGCGGGAGGTAGGTCCAGAGGAATCGGGACCAGCGCCAGGGACGAATGAACGGTGCGGCCAGGATCGCGCCGAGCCACGTCAAGGCGACGACGGCGATCTCGACCGGTGCCCGACGCGCAATTTCGAACACCCCAATCCCCTGACGGCGTCGTACCGCATCGGCCAGGATGGCCCGAGCCTCAGCCGGCGGGAAGTGGTGGAACGCCGTGAAGATGGTGCGATACCCGTCTAGCTCCGCCGGAACCGCCCGCGCGTCAACCGGGTGGGGATGGAACGCGAGGCCCGGCGCGCCGCCACGGTGCGGGTAAAGATCGGTGAGCAGCACCGGCACGCCCATGTGGGCGGCGACTCGGGTCCAGGGCCCGCCCGCGCCGGAACAGAGATCGATGATGCGGCGCGCCTGCGTCTGTTCGAGCGCGCGGCGCAGCAGCGGCACAACCGGATCGTACGCTCCCGCCAGGTTGATGGAGAAAGCCAGGAAATCGGTCAGCGCATCGCGGAGCGACGGCGGACAGGAGGCGAGATCGTGGATTTCCACGAGGTGCAGTCGCATCACCCCAAAGTTAGATTTCGCGCCCGATTATGGACAATTTCGAGTTGCCCCGGCTGGAGCTGCGGCTCCTCGTCGTCGTCGCATGAGTCTCCGAACCACGCCGTTTCATCCCCGCACGGGTCCACTGTCGGAAGGTCAGGCCTGGCGGCGCTGGGCCGGATACGTCGTCGCCAGCTCCTACGAGCTGTCCCACGACCGTGAGTACCACGCGATCCGCAGCTCGGCGGCGCTGTTCGACGTCTCGCCGCTCTACAAGTATCTCGTGACGGGGAAGGACGCCGCGCGCCTGCTCGATCATGTCGTCACGCGCAACGTCGGCAAGGCCAAGATCGGCCAGGTGCTGTACACGCCATGGTGCGACAACGAGGGCAAACAGATCGACGACGGCACGATCTCCGTGCTCGCGGAGCAGACGTATCGCATGACGTCCGCCGATCCCACCCTGCGCTGGCTGCACCTGAACGCGTCGAGGCTCGATGTACAAATCGAGGACGTCTCCGAGCGCACCGCCGCCGTGTCGTTGCAGGGGCCCAGCTCGCGCGAGATCCTGCAGCTCGCCGCCGAGCGTGATCTCTCCGCGCTCAAATACTTCCGGCTGACGAGCGCCAAGATCCGCGGCATCCCCGTCACCATCTCCCGCACCGGCTACACCGGCGACCTCGGCTACGAGGTCTGGGTGGATTCCGCGCAGGCGGTGCCACTGTGGGATGCGTTGATCGACACGGGGACGCCCTACGGCATCACACCCGCCGGCATGCTGGCGCTCGACGTCGCGCGGATCGAAGCGGGCCTGCTCCTGATCGAGGTCGATTACTTCTCATCCCGTCACGCCCTGATCGAAGCACAGAAATCCTCACCGCTCGAGTTGGGCCTCGGCTGGACCGTCGCGACTGACAAGGGGCGCTACAACGGCCAGGAGGCGCTCGAGGCCGAACGGGCGCGCGGACCGTCGTGGCAGTTCACGGGCCTGACAGTCGATTGGGATTCGCTGGAACAGCTCTACGCCGACGTCGGCCTGCCGCCGCGCCTGCCCAGCCAGGCGTGGCGGACGAGCGTGCCGATTTACGATCGCGGGGGGCGGCGGCAGATCGGCTATGCCACGAGCGGTGGGTGGTCGCCGCTCCTCAAGCGCTACATGGCGCTCGCGCACCTCGGCTCAGCGCACGCGAGGTCCGGAACCGAAGTGCGCATGGAGGTGACGGTGGAGCACCACCGCAAGCAGGCGCAGGCTCAGGTCACGCCGCTGCCCTTCTTCAACCCCGAGCGCAAGCGCGCATGAAGCGCTACGACGCGATCGTCATCGGCGGCGGCCACAACGGGCTCGTCACGGCCGCCTACCTCGCGCGCGCCGGGAAGGCGGTGCTGGTGCTCGAGCGGCGGCCGCGCGTCGGCGGCGCCGCGGTCACCGAAGAGATCTTTCCCGGCTTCCAGTTCACGATGTTCTCCTACGTCGTCTCGCTGCTCAGACCCGAGATCATTCGCGATCTCGATTTGCCGCGGCATGGGCTGCACATTCTGCCGCTCGAGAGCACCGTCACGCCGATGGAAAACGGCGATTATCTCGCCGCCTGGTCCGATCACGACGAAACCCGGCGCGAGCTGTACCGCCATTCGCCGCGCGACGCGGAAGCGTACGACGAATACGGCCGGCTGATGCACTTCATGGCCCAGGCCGTGAAGCCGATTCTCGGCATGGTGCCGCCCGATCCCACCTCGTTTGCGCCCGGCGACCTGGCCGGCCTGCTGAAGCTGGGCAGACATTTCCGCGGCCTCGGCGCCGAACGGTTGCATGCGCTCGTGAAACTGATGACCATGAGCTCGGCGGACTTTCTCGACGAATGGTTCGAGACCGACGTCCTGAAGGCCACGAAGTCCGCCAGCGGGATCATCGGCACCTTCCTGGGCCCGCGGTCGCCGGGGACGGCGTACGTGCTGCTTCATCATTACATGGGAGAGCTGGACGGCGTCTTTAGAGCTTGGGGATTCGCGAAAGGGGGCACGGGCGCGGTGAGCGAATCCATCGCGTCCGCCGCGCGCGCGTTCGGGGCTGAGATCAGGTGCGATGCTGGCGTTTCGAAGGTCCTCGTGCGTAACGGCCGCGCCACCGGCGTCGTGCTGGAAAACGGCGACGAGTTGCCTGCGAGAATCATCGTGTCGAGTCTCGACCCTCGACGCACCTTCCTCCAACTGCTAGAGACCAACCACTTACCATCCGAATTCGTCCAGGACATCAAGCGCTTCAAATTCCGCGGCTCGTCCGGCAAAGTGAATCTCGCGCTCGACGCGTTGCCGAGCTTCACGTGCATGCCGGGCATCGGTCGTCAGCATCGGGGGGCAATCTCGATCAGCCCGAGCCTCGACTACGTCGAGCGCGCGTACGACGACGCGAAATACGGCGAGTTCTCGCGCCGGCCCTACATGGACATCGTGTTCCCGTCGATGATCGATCCGGGCATGGCGCCGCCCAGGAAGCATGTGATGTCGATCTTCGTCCAGTACGCGCCGTACAACCTCAACGGCGGCTGGACCGATGCGAAGCGCGAGGCGTTTGGCGATGCGGTGGTGAACACCGTCGAAAGTTTCGCGCCGGGCTTCAAGTCGCTGATTCTGCACCGGCAGGTGATCACGCCGCTGGATATCGAGAAGATCACTGGGCTCTCCGAGGGCAACATCTTTGCCGGCGAGCTGGCGCTGCATCAGCTGTTCTTTCTGCGTCCCGCGGCCGGATGGGCGAAGTTCGCGACGCCGGTCCGCGGCTTCTATCAGTGCGGCTCGGGGACGCACCCCGGCGGCGGCATCATGGGCGCGTCGGGACGGCTGGCGGCGATGCGCATTCTCAAGGACGGCCGGTGAACTACGACGCGATCGTGATCGGCGCGGGGGCCAACGGCCTCGTGACCGCCCACTATCTCGCGCGCGCGGGAAAGCGCGTCCTGGTCGTGGAACAGCGGCAGGCAGCTGATCACTCCGCTGATGTTGGCTGGGTGCCGCCTCGCGTGATTCACGATCTGGGCTTGAGTCATTGGCGGCTCGAGCAGCCCGATCCGTGGCTGACGGTGCCGCTCGACGGCGGGAACACGCTCGAGCTGTCGCGCGACATCGGGCGTTCCGTCGAGGCGATCCGCCGCATCAGCCCCGCCGACGCGGCGAAATGGCCGGACTTCAGCAAGCGCATGCGAACGCTCGCGGGGGTGCTGGAGAAGCTGTACCTCGCGCCGCCCCCCGACATTGAGACGCGCGATCCGCGCGAGCTGGCACGTATCGGCGGCCTGGGACTGTATGTCCGTCGGCTCGGGAAGCAGGCAGTCATCGATCTCGCCCGCATCCTCCCGATGGCAATCGCCGAGCTGCTGGACGACTGGTTCGAGAGCGACGCGTTGAAGGGAGCGCTGGGGGCGCTCGGGATCTGGCATCTGAAACAGGGACCACGCTCGGGGGGCACCGCGTTCAACTTCCTTCATCATCACGTCGGCAGCCCCGCGGGTGTGTTCCGCCCGGTGCGGTCGAACGTGACGCAGACCTTAGAGGGGTTGAAGGGTGTGGAGCTGCGTCGAGGCAGTCGCGCGACGGTGCTCGCAAAGAACGGCCGAGCCACGGGCGTCGTGCTTGAAAAGAATGGGGAGACGATTCTCGCGCCGCTGGTCGTGTCGAGCGCCGATCCGCGCGCCACGCTGGACCCGGTCGCCATCGAGCTTGACCCCGAATTCGCGCGCGCCGTGGACAACATCAAGGCCCGCGGTGTCGTCGCGCGCGGCATGCTCACACTCGAGCGCGCGCCGACCTATGCGAATCTCTGCATCGCGCCATCGCTCGAGTACCTCGAGCGCGCCTATGACGACGCCAAGTACGGCCGGGATTCGGCGGCCCCCTACGTCGAGGTGCAGCGCAACGATGGAAACCGCCTCGAGCTGCACGTGCAATACGTGCCTTACACCGACGGGGCCGCAAACGTGCAGCGTCATCAAGCCTTGCAGCAGCGCGTCGCCCAGGTGCTGGGCGCCCAACCCAGCCAGGTAAAGCTGCACTCGCCCGACGAGGAGGAGCTGCAGCGCGGCTCGACCGAGGGGCACCTCTACCACGGTGAGCTCACTCTCGACCAAATTCTCTTCATGCGTCCCGTGCCCGGGTGGAGCCGCTACCGGACGCCCATCGAGGGGTTGTATCTCTGTGGCTCGGGCACGCATCCGGGTGGTGGCATTCCAGGAGCAGCCGGTCGCAATGCGGCGCGTGAGATCCTATGACCTTTCTGAAAACTGTCGAGAGCTACCAGCAGGGTGCGCGGACGCTTCCGGGGCGCTACTACAACGCACCTGAGGTATTCGCGGAAGAGCAGGAGCGCATCTTCCGGCATCACTGGATCTGCGTCGGCCGCGATGCGACGCTCGCGGCGCCCGGCGACTATGTCGTCGTCGAGGTGGCCGGCGAAAGCATCATCGTGTTGCGCGATCAGTCCGGTGAGCGGCGCGCCTACTACAACGTCTGCCGCCATCGCGGCACCAGGCTGTGTGAGGCGCCCAAGGGTCGGCTGTCCGAAACGATTCAGTGCCCGTATCACGCGTGGACGTACTCGCTCGATGGCCGCCTGATCGGCGCGCCGTATATGCACGAGGTCGAGGGCTTCGACAAGAAGGCCTACCCTCTGCACACCGTGGCGCTCGCGGAGTGGGAAGGATTTCTGTTCCTGAATCTCGATCCCCAGGCGACTCCTGTCGCCAATTGGTTCGCGCCGCTCGCGGGACGATTCTCGCGGTACAACCTGCCGTTGCTGCGGACGGTGCGACGCATCGAATACGACGTGAAAGCGAACTGGAAACTGATCCTGCAGAACTACAACGAGTGCCTGCACTGCCCCACCATCCACCCGGAGCTGTCGACCAAGCTGCCGTATACGAGCGGCGCGAACGATCTGATCGAAGGGCCGTTCCTGGGCGGCTACATGGAGATCAAGGCCCCGAACGAAAGCGCCACGATCACGGGACGGGCGTGCGCGTTGCCGCTCGGCACTCTGGCGGCCGAAGATCAGCGCCGCGCGTTCTACTACGCCCTGTTTCCCACGATGATGCTGAGCCTGCACCCGGACTACGCGGTCTTCTACACGGTGTGGCCGGTGGCGCCCAAGCAATCCCGCGTGGTCTGCGAATGGATGGTGCACCCGGATGCGCCCAGCGCCGCGGGCTACAACATCCAGGACGCCGAGGAGTTCTGGGATCGCACCAACCGGCAGGACTGGCACATCTGCGAGCAGAGCCAGCTCGGCATCAGCTCGCGTGCGTACGCGCCGGGACCCTATTCGCCGCGCGAGAGCATCCCCGCCGCGTGGGATCGCATGTACTTGAGGGCGTTTGAAGGCCATTGAGGAAGTGCTGCAGGAGGTCGCGGAACGCCTCAAAGACAACTACCCTTACGGCCATCCGCTGTACGCCGGCCAGATGCTCAAGCCGCCGCATCAAGTCGCGCGGCGCGCCTACGAGCTGGCGCTGCACATCAACCCCAACAATCACGCGCTCGACGGCGGGCGCGCCAGTTCCGCGATGGAAAAGGAAGCGGTCGCGGCGCTGGCCCGCATGGTCGGATGGGACACCCATCTCGGTCATCTCTGCAGCGGCGGGACGATGGCCAACCTCGAGGCGCTGTGGATCGCGGGACAGCTCCATCCCGGCAAGACGGTGCTCGCCTCGACGCAGGCGCACTACACGCATCAACGGATCGCGGGTGTGCTCGGCCTGCCGTTCGAGACGATTCCCTGCGATCGGGCGGGCCGGATGGACGTCGCGGCGCTCGCGCGCCGGCTGGCGGCGGGTGGTGTCGGAACGGTCGTCGCGACGCTGGGCACCACCGCGACGGGCGCGGTGGATCCGCTCGATGCGATCGTCGACCTGAAGAACCGCCACGATTTCCGTATCCACGCCGATGCCGCCTACGGCGGCTACTTCCTGCTCGTCAAAGACCTCGCCGCGCAGACGCGTCGGGCGTTCGACCGGATCGCAGAAGCGGCGTCGGTGGTGATCGATCCGCATAAGCACGGCCTGCAGCCGTATGGGTGCGGGTGCGTGCTGTTTCACGATCCAGCGGTGGGGCGCCTGTACTACCACGACTCGCCGTACACCTACTACACGTCGACCGACATGCACCTCGGCGAAATCTCGCTGGAGTGCTCACGACCGGGGGCTGCCGCCGTCGCACTTTGGGCAACGCAGCGGCTCTTTCCCCTCGTGCCGGACGGAGCATTCGCGCAGGGGCTGGTCAGCGGGCGGGCGGCCGCGCTGGATCTCTACGACCGCCTGCGGCAGGATCGACGCTTTGTCACTGGCACCGCGCCCGAGCTCGACATCCTGGTCTGGGCGCCGCGCGCCAAACGTGTCAGCGACGCCTCGAAGCTCTCGCAGCGGATCTTTGCGGAGGCGGCCCAGCGTCAGCTGCACCTCGCGATCGCCACGCTGCCCGTGGACTTGATCGACGTGCAGGACATGCAGCGCGACTCGGACACAATCATCTGCCTGCGCTCCGTCTTGATGAAGCCGGAGCACCGTGCGTGGGCGGATCGGATCTGGGCGATTCTGGACGAGGCGACAACCGCTGTGACAGGCTAAAGCCTGTGCTTCGTTTAGGGTGTCGACATCCCGCTCGAAATCCTGACGATCACATTCCGGCCAGGATCGAACGCGAACTCCTTGTAGCGGCTCAGGAAGCTCTTATAGCGCTGATTCAGCGCATTGCGCAGCGAGATGTCGAGCCGCATGGCTCGGCCGAACAGGCGCACATCGGTCCCGCCGTTCAGGTGCAGGAGGGCATACCCCGCGGTCGCAATGTCGAGCGGGTTGAGCCGTTTGGGACGGGTATAGGCGTCGACGTCCATCCCAAACCGATCGCGCCAGCCGAACCCCACCGCCGCGCGCACGGGCGGCAGCAGCGGCAACGGCTCGTGCGACGTAAGGTTCGTCCCTCGCACTCCTTCCAGGCGCCCGCGTGCGACGAATCCCCGGCCGATCTCCGCCTCGAGCAGCGCCTCTCCGCCGAGCAGCTCCGCCTCCGCCTGGCCGTACTGATAGACGCGCAGTGAGTCGATGAAGACCGCGGTCGGCGTGATGTAGATGTAGTCCGACAGGCGGTTGTGGTAGGCCGCCAATTCCAACCGCGCGCGCCGACCAGTCCAGCGGACGCCGAGGTCCACACCGCGGCTCGCCTCCGGCTTCAGCGTCGAGTCGCCCAGCTCGTAGCGCGCCTCACCGATGTGCGGACCGTTGGCGAACAGCTCGAACAGCGTCGGCGCCCGCCAGGCGCGCCCGACGTTCAGGCTCAGTGACAGGCCGGTGGCCGGCGTGAAGACCACGCCGGCGTTGCCAGACCACGCGTGTGCGTTGCGGTCCTGTGCGACGACCCCGAGGGAATCGTCACGCTTGGCGCTCAGCCGCCGCGCGTCGGCGCGCACTCCAGCAAGCAGTGTCCAGCGCCCATTGCCGGGGCTCCATTGCTCGAACGCGAATGCGGCTCCGGAGACCGTGCTGGCACTCGGCACGACCGGCTCACGCCCACTGGCGGCGTTGCTCTGGCCGACCGTCGTGATCCCGAACGTCAGACCTCCACGGTGCACCGACAGATCGAGCGACGCGGTCTGGAGCAGCAGATTGAAGGCCTCTGACTCGGTGCCGGTGGTGTCATCCGCGAGCTCGATCAGGGAATGGCGCTGCACCTGGGCCTTGGCTTCGAGCCGCCAGTCTCCCCACGGCCGTTGACCCGTGACCTGCACGCGCTCGTCTCCGGCTTTGCGCTCTGGTCCGCCCTGTTCTCCCGGAGGCGCGTTCGCTTCGAGCAACTTGAACTCTCCGCCATAGTGCACGACGCGAACGCCGAGGCTGCTCCCGGTGGGCCAGCGCCAGCCGGCGGCGGCTTCGCCGTTGAACGCTCCGAAGCCGGTGTTGTCGAGCTCGCCGGCGGGGGTGTGGAGATTGCCTGAGCCACGCCCGATCGCATTCACCCGCCATCCGAAGTTGCCGCGCGCGCCTTCGACGTGTGCTCCCGCGCCCACCTCGATGTTGTTGCTCGCCGCCGAGAGCGTGAAGCCGGTCCGGATGAATCCGGGACCGCCGGCGGCGTCGGGCAACTGCGCGGGGATCACGTTGATCACGCCGCCCAGCGCGTCCGAGCCGTACAGCACACTCGCCGGGCCGCGAATCAGCTCGATCCGACGCACGAACGCCGTCTCGACCGACGGGCCGTCCTCATCGCTCCAGGAGTAGTCTTCCAGCCGGCTGCCGTTCTCGAGCACGAGCACGCGGGGGCCCGAGAATCCGCGGATGACCGGTTTCCCGATCTGTGCGCCGGTGCTGATCGCGCGTGCGCCGGGAAGTGCGTCGACGACATGCGCCAGCGAGACGCTCTGCGCGCGCCGCAGCTCATCGCCGGCCAGCTGGGAGACCGGCAAGGGCGAGATCTCCGACGCGAGCGGCTGGCGGGTCGCGGTGACCGTCAGCGGCTGGAGCTGAAGTGCGCTCGGCGTCAACACGATTTCGACCGCGGCCGCAGTCTCACCGACCGAAATCTCACGCACCGCCGACGCGAAGCCCTGGCGATGGACCGCGAGGGTGTAGTGTCCCGGCGGGAGCGTGAGCCGGAAGTGTCCGTCGGCGCCCGCCGTCACACTCCGATCCAGCTCCGCGATTTCGACGATTGCGTGCGCCACGGCATGGCCAGTGACGTCTACGACGCGGCCGATCACCGTGTCCGCGGGCAGGAGGAGCGCAGCTAACAGCAGTGTGAGCATGGAGCAATTCTACCCTAACGGGTGCGGAGGGACACTCCCACCACGATGTTTCGTGGCAGGCCGGGCTCGAACGCCACGGGTTCACCGGCCACGACGTCGGGGTTCAGAGATGCCGACGCGATGTAGCGCCGGTCGAACACATTGTTGACCGTGACGAACGCGCTGATGCCGACGTTCTTCCCCAAAGACAGGGGAAACGCGGCGAGAACGGACGACGTCATCGTCCTATAAATTACTGCCCCCATGACAAGCTGGCTCACCGATTGGGCGAACCTGTTGCTGCGCTGGGCGCACTTCATCGCCGGCATCGCCTGGATAGGCAGCTCCTTCTACTTCATCTGGCTCGACCGCGCCCTTACAAAACCCGAACAGGACAAGCCCGGGGTCGAGGGCGACCTGTGGATGGTCCACAGCGGTGGGTTCTATCAGGTGGAGAAGCGCCACCCCGCGCCGGGCGAGATCCCGCCGGTTCTGCATTGGTTCAAATGGGAAGCGATGCTCACGTGGATCACCGGCATCGCCTTGCTCGTGCTGATCTTCTACCTCGGCGGCACCTACCTCCTCGATCCGGGAATGTCCCGCATCAGTCGCGGCGCAGCGATCGCCCTGGGCGTGGCGGTGGTGGTCTTCAGCTGGCCGCTGTACGACAGATTGTGGCGCTCACCGCTGGCACGCCGTCCCGCCATCGCCGCGACGATTTCCCTCGCGCTGCTCACCGCCATTACGATCCTGCTCTGCCGTGTCATGTCCGGCCGTGCGGCGTTCATGCATGTGGGCGCCGTGCTTGGGACGCTCATGGTGGCCAACGTCTGGGAGCGCATCATCCCGGCGCAACGCCAGATGGTCGATGCCACGCGCGGCGGCCGGCCGGCCGATTTCACGCTGGGAGAACGCGCCAAGCAGCGCTCCGTGCACAACAGCTACATGACGTTCCCACTGCTGTTCATCATGCTCTCGAATCACTTTCCGGCGACCTATGCGAGTCCGGTCAATTGGCTGGTGCTCCTGCTGCTCTTCGTGGCGGGAGCGGCGGTGCGGCACGCGATGATCGGCCGCGGGTCCCGGGCGCGCTGGGCCGTGCTGCCGGCGACGCTCGCATTGGCCGGTGCGATGTTCTTCGCGACCCCCAAACGAGGTCCCAGCGGCGCGACGGATTCGGTTCCGTCGTTCGCGGCGGTGCGCCTGGTGATCGCGCAACGCTGCCTCTCGTGTCATTCGCAGTATCAAACCGACCGAACGCTTGGACCCGCTCCCGGGGGCGTGACCTTCGATACGCCGGAAAGCATCGCTCGGCTCGCCGAACGCATTCGCGTTCGAGCCGTCGAGACGAAGACGATGCCGCTCGCGAACAAGACCGGCATCACCGAGGAGGAGCGGGGGCTGCTGGGTCGCTGGATCTCAGTCGGGGCGCCATTGCGGTAGTCCTCACCCCCTATCCCCCTCTCCCTTCGGGAGAGGGGGAACCACGGTTTGAAATGCGGGGAATTGCTCCAGGCAGAACCGTTTTGATTTTGTGCTACCGCGATTGCGATCCCATGGTCTAGAGATGGATCCCCTTCGTCGTCTCACTCCGGCGCAACGATACGCCCTCGGGCGTCAATTCGGACAGCAAAGCACTCCTGCCGAGCGTCACGCATGGAAGATTCTGCGCAATCGCGGAGTGCTTGGCCTCACGTTCCGCCGGCCAGGCGCTCCCAAGTTCGTCACCTCGTCCCCCCTCTCCCGAAGGGAGAGGGGGTCAGGGGGTGAGGACCAACGGCGGGGGGCGACGCTCTAGACTCTCGTGAGGTCGGCGGTCGGCAGGTATTGCGGAGCACGTCGCGGATTCGCCGCCTGCTCGTACGCGTAGGCAAGCTTCAGCAGCGTCGCCTCACTGTTCGCCTTGCCGATGAACGACATCCCCACCGGCAATCCAAACGAGTACCCGACGGGCACCGCGATGCTGGGATACCCGGCGACGGCTGCCGGCGTCGAGCTCGCGCCGAGGAAATGGTCTCCGTTCACCAGATCCGTTGGCCACGGCGGGCTACCGGTCGGCGCGACGATCGCATCGAGATTGTTCTGCGCGAATACGACATCGAGCCCTTCGGTACGAGAAAGCCGCTGGTCTTTGGCGAGAGCGTCGCGATAGACCTGATCCGTGAGCGGTCCCTTCTCCTGCGCCTGCAGAAACAATTCCTGTCCGAAGTACGGCATCTCCCGCGTCTTGTTCGCGTCATTGAACGCGATCACGTCGGCGAGCGACTTCACGCGCGCCGCCGGCGCCCACGTCGCGAGATGCTGGGCGAGATCCGCTTTCAACTCGTACAGCAACACGGTGAGCTCGGAATCGTCGTACTCGCCGGCATGCGGGATGTCGGCGGGATCGACAATGACGGCCCCCTGGCGTCGCAACACGTCGATCGCCGCCTCGACGAGCGCGTCCGCCTCCGGGCTGTAGCCGAAGAATTTCTTACGGGCGATGCCGATACGCGCACCGCGCAGTCCGGCGGGATCGAGGCTCGCGCCGTAGTCGCGCCCGGCGAGCACGCCCAGCAGCGCCGCCGCGTCGGCGACCGTACGGGCCATCGGGCCCGCGGTATCCTGGCTGTGGGCGATCGGAATGATCCCCGCGCCCTCGATCACCCCGAGCGTCGGTTTCACGCCGACGAGCGAACAGGCACTGGAGGGGCAGACGATCGAGCCGTCGGTCTCGGTCCCGATCCCCACCGCCGCAAAATTGGCGGCGATCGCGGCGCCCGTGCCCGAGCTCGAACCGCAGGGATTGCGATCGAGCGCGTACGGATTCGCGCACTGGCCACCGCGCGCGCTCCAACCGCTCGAGGACTGGGTCGACCGAATGTTTGCCCACTCGGACAGGTTGGTCTTGCCGAGGATCACCGCACCGGCCGCGCGCAGCCGGGCGACTAGCGGCGCGTCGCGCGGCGGGGTGACGCCCGCCAGGGCGAGCGAGCCGGCCGTGGTCATCATGCGGTCTCCCGTCGCGATGTTGTCTTTCACCAGAACCGGGATTCCGTGCAGCGGCCCACGCACCCGATTCGCCTTGCGTTCCGCATCGAGCCGATCGGCGATGGCCAGTGCGTCGGGATTCGTCTCCAAGACCGCATGTAGCTTGGGATCGAGTTGGGCGATCCGCGCCAGGTAGGCGGCGCAGATGGAATGCGCGGTTTGGGCGCCGCTCCGCATCGCGTCCTGGAGCTGGGCGATGGCGAGCTCCTCGAGCTCGAAATCGGTATGCACGGGTAGGGGCGCAGCATGCTGCGCCCCTACAGGTCTCACCATGACGGATCCGGTTACTGCCGCGGCACCATATTGAAGGAAAGAGCGCCGACTCACAGCCTCTGACATGAGGTTCTCCGGGTGAGGAACTCCAAGTTTGAGGCGGCCTTACTGTGTGCGCCAGGTCACGTGATGGAGAGTCTTGCAATAACCGGCCCCGGATGAATCTTGTGGCATCCCAGAAAGGGATGGCGCACTGAGTTTTCTTCGCTTTCTCCGGTTCGGCAGCATCCGGACCAAGATGCTGATGTTCGCCGTCGTCGCGACGCTGCTCCCGTCGCTGACGACGGTCTGGATTTCTTACATCGAAAACAAGCGCGCCCTCCAGGCCAAAGCGTCCGAAGAATTACTGGGCGTGAGCGCGCAAGCGCTCCGCGAGGTGGATCTCTGGACCAAGGAGCTGCGTTACGACCTGCGCGTGTTCTCGAGCTCCTACGAAGTCACGGAAAACCTCGAGCGCATTCCGCTCGCCGACGGCGAACCGGTGCACTCCGGGATCTTCTTCAAGCGGCTCACCGATTACCTGAACTCCGTGCGTGATCGCTTTCCGGACTACAGCGAGCTCCTCGTTCTCGATCAACACGGCCACATCGTCGCGACCAGCAGCGCCCACCCGCGACCCGTTTCTCTTCCGCCCGACTGGGCCGAGGAACTGAGCCGCAACGCCTGGGCGCTCGGCGCTCCGTATTGGGACTCCACGGGCACGCGCGCGGAGATGATCGTGTCCGTGCCGATCGAATCGGCGCGCCGCGCCGGCCGAGGAGCGGGGGGAGTTCACCTGGTTGGTGCCCTGGCATCCCGCGTCAACCTGCATACGGTCGCGGACACGCTGCGGCGCTTTTCCCCCGGCGAGACGGGACAGATCTACCTGATGACGCGCACCGGCCGGCTCATCGTCAGCTCGCGCGGCAGCTCGCGGGAGCTCATGCGGCAGGGGTACGCGCGCGAGGCAGCGAACTGGCTGCTGGCGCGCGAGGGACGCGCGATCCAGTTCGGCAGCTTCACGGGCGATCGCGTCGTGGGCAGCGTGCGCGTCGTGCCGGCCTTGAACTGGGTCGTGGTCTCGGAGATCCCCACCACCGAGGCGTTCCAACAGGTGGCGCGGCTGCGCAACGTCACGCTGGGAATCGTGACCTTGCTGCTCGCCGTCGTGGGCGCGCTGGCGTATCTGCTGAGCTTGCTGATCGTGCGGCCGCTCGACCGGCTGACGCAGGCCGCCGGCAAGGTGGCCAAAGGCGATCTCGACGTCGACCTGCCCGTCACCACGGGGGGCGAGGTCGGCTACCTCACGGAAGTCTTCAACAACATGGTCGCGCGGCTGCGCGAAAGCCGCGGCGAGCTCGAGAAGCTGTCGGTGACAGACGCCTTGACCGGCCTGTCCAACCGGCTGCGCATGATGGAAGTGCTCGACAACGAAGTGCGCCGCTCGCGGCGACTGCGCCACCACTTCTCCGTCGTCATGGCCGACGTCGATCTGTTCAAGCGCTACAATGACGAGCATGGGCATCCCGCCGGCGACGTGGTCCTGCAGCGCGTGGCGGCCATCATGCGCGAGGCGAGTCGCGACGTGGACTTCGTGGCGCGCTACGGCGGCGAAGAATTCCTCATCATGATGCCGGAGACGGAGCTGGAGGGCGCCAGCGAGTTCGCCGAGCGGATTCGCAAGAAACTGGCGGACGACCGGCTCCCGGCCGGCCACATCACGCTGAGCCTGGGGGTGTCCGCATTTCCGCTGCACGGGGACACGCCGGAGCAGTTGATTGCAGAAGCCGACGCCGCGTTGTACCTGGCAAAACGCGCCGGCGGCGATCGCGTCGTCGCGGCGGCGCGTTCCAAGGCTACTGCCGCCGGTCGATGAGCGTCTGGTGGATCCAGCCGGGGCGGTCGCTGTCGTCCTTGATCCGCACCCACTGATCTACGTACGAGTACGCGACGATCGCCACGCCGCTCTCCAGCGTGAACAGCACCCTGAAACCGGATCCCGGCCCTTCCCGCACGTTCGCGCGTCCGGTTGTCTGCAACCGCAGCGGCAGCGCGAACGGCACCTCGCCCTTGCGCGTGGCGGTGCGGTCGTCGCTCGACACGCGCCCCTGCCCTGCGGCCGCGGCATTCTTTGCCTCAGTCGCGAGATACAGGGCACCCGCGTAGTTCTGCTGATCGAATTCCGCCGTCGCGAGCTGCAGCAGCTGACTCCCCTGCGCATACTCCGGCGACGGCGGGGAGTTGTTGCCATTTGCCGTACGCAGCGCCTGCAGCGCGATCTCGGCTTCGGCCATCCCGGAGGCCGCCTCCGCGCGCGTCGCGAGCGACTGCAGTTTCGCCATCGCGCGCACGACTTCGCGCCGCGCATCGTCCAGCCGGCTCTGCAGCTCCGCCACCTGCGCCTCCTGCTCCAACACTTTGAGCTCGAGCCGGGCCGCGCGCTGCTCGAGCACGGTGTCGCGCACGGTCACCGGTTGCCGCCGCGTCACACGGGCGGTATCGCGCGGCGCCCGTACGGGCGGCGGGTTTGCCGCGTGCTGCGGATGACAGGCCGCCGCGAGCAGCGCAGCCGCGAAAAGGACGGGGCGCATACGGCGACTAAGTTGCATCGCGTTGTTTATTCGTTCAACCAAGACGGACCATTGACTTCACTGGGCACCCTGATGATCGTTCGGGCGAGCGAAGGGGCCACGGCACGGTGCCGTGTGCTGGACACCAGTGGACTGATCGGGGACCTGGGCTGTTCGCCTGGTCCTCGTCGCGTTTCTGGTTCGAGCGTCCCGAGCGCTCAACGCACTAAGCTAGGGAGTAACGCACAGATGGCACGTATTACCGGTACCGTGAAGTGGTTCAACGACGCCAAGGGCTTCGGCTTCATCACGCCCGAGAACGGCGGCAAGGATTGCTTCGTGCATCACACCGCGATTCAGGGAGAAGGGTTCAAGTCGCTGACCGAAGGCCAGCGGGTGGAGTTCGAAATCGTGCAGGCCCAGAAGGGCCCCGCGGCACAGAACGTCGTGAAGCTCTAAGCCACCACGGCACCTGAAGCGGCACGGCGCCACCAGCCTTGGTGGCGCCGTGTTGTTTGCCGCATCGCGAACTACCATTCACCCGGACTTCAAATAGGCCAGCCGAACCCTCCCATTCCGGGGTTAGACGGCATTTTTATCGACTCATCCCAAAGAACTAGCCGGAACCATTCCGACGCGACTTGACTAATACCGTCGAAATTGGACAACCTATTTGCACTCACATCATACTCTCGTCTCACAACGAGGGCCGTCAGTACCCATGGCTAAGAGAATTCAAATCTTGGTAATCGAAGACAATCGCCTGCTGCGCGATGGTCTCGCGGCGCTGCTGGACTCGCAAACCGAATTCAAAGTCGTCGCCTCCGCCGAGGGCGCGTCGAGCGCGCTGCAGCGACTGCAGGAGTACAAGCCGAACGTCGTACTCGTCGATGCCGCGCTCGGGCGCAATCGCAGCCAGCGGCTCGTCGAGAGTATAAAGGAAGCGGCGCCGCATGCGCGCATCATCATGATGGACATGCTGCCGGAAGAAGAAGACGTCATCGACTTCATCAAACGCGGTGCCAACGGATTCATCGCGAAGGATGCCGCGCTCGAAGATATGGTCAACACCATCCGGCAGGTCGCCAACGGCGGCGATGTCGTTCCCCCCGCGCTCACCGGGACGCTGCTCTCCCATATCGCCAAACAAGCGTCCGTGCTGCGCAACACGCCGATGATGGCGTCGGTGCGGATGACCAAACGCGAGCAGCAGATTACGGATCTCATCGCGGAGGGGCTCAGCAACAAGGAAATCGCGCAGCGGCTCAACATCGCGACCTACACGGTGAAGAGTCACGTGCACAACATCCTGGAAAAGCTGGCGTTGCACAGCCGGCTCCAGATCGCCGCGCACGCGCACAGGAAGACCCCACCGAAGGGGGACCGGAGGAAGTTCGTCCGCTAGCGCGAGAAGTCGACCTTCGGTGCCTCCGCGGCACCGGGCGTTTGCAATTCGAAATAGGGCCGCGGCTTCTTGCCGAGCACCTTGCCCGTGAGCACTTGCGGGAAGCGGCGAATGTAGGCGTTGTACGCATTCACGCTATCGTTGTAGTCCTGACGAGCGACGGCGATCCGATTCTCCGTACCCTCCAGCTGATCCTGTAACTGGCGGAAATTCTCGTTGGATTTGAGCTGGGGATAGTTTTCCGCGATCGCGATCAAGCGGCCGAGTGGCGCAGTGAGCGCGGCGTTGGCCGCGGCCATCTGTTGCAGATCGCCGCTCTGCACCGCGCCCGCCAGCTTGGCGCGCGCCTCCGCCACCTGGATGAAGATCGTCTGTTCCTGTTTGGCGTACCCCTTCACCGTCTCGACCAGATTGGGAATGAGATCTGCGCGCCGTTGCAGCTGAACCTTGATCTGCGATTCGGCGGCGTTCACCTTCTCGTCCATCGTCTGAATGGTGTTGTAGCCGCAGCCGGCGACCAGAGTAAGTGCCAATGGAAGCAAAACAGCTGTGCGGTGTTGCGAGGCGTTCACGAAGGGTTCCTTTCCAAACGGTTGACATAGTCCGCCGTGCGCGTCACGGCGTCGAGATACGCGGCCGGCTCGGTCAGTCCAGCAGCTGCGAATCCTACCAGCCCGGCGGCGTCACGCACCAGGGCGTCGGCTGTCGCAGGAGCCTTACGACCGGAGAGCCGCAGCACCGCCCGCAGCATCGTCAGGAAGCTCGACCGCGTCTCGCGAACAATCTCAGCCAGGCGCTTGGGATTGTTCCAGTACGCGGCGAACGCTTGCCGCAAGTGCATCAGCTTCCCCATCAGCTCGTGCTCGAGCTGCCGCCGAACATGCTCACGCCGGACGTTGATGCCCGACCAGGGATCGCGACCGGCGAGGATGCGGTGCGCTTCGCGGATGTCTTCATACTCGATCGGAAACGCATCAGCCGAACTGCGCCATTCGCGGTCCGTCATGATCAATGGCGGTGGGTGTCCGGCAGCGACCCAGCGACGCACGGGCTCGGCGAGTTTCACGAAGAGCTCGCTGTCCAGGCGACCATGGTCCGGGCTCACGATGAGCAACGTATTCAGCGCGTCGGCCTGCTCGGCGGGGTGCCGCGCGGCGGAGCCGTAGAGCAGCAGCGTCCCCAGGTGCGAGCCAAGCGCATCCTTGAGCTGCGTCGCAAAGGCATCCACTGTCAGTCGCGCCATGTTAGAATTTTCCTCCCGCGCCACCGCCTGAGAAGCCGCCCCCACCGCCGAACCCGCCGAATCCGCCGCCGCCGCCGCCCCAGCCGCCCCGGCCCCAGCCGCCCCCGCCCCCGCCCCCGCCCCCGCCGCGGCCCTGGCTCATGATCCAAAAGGGCACCCAGAGTAAGCGGCCGCGCGTGATGATCAACAAGAGGATCAGGACGCCAACGATCCAGCCCAGCGGGATCGATACGTCGGGCCGACCGGTCGCCGGCGGCGGTCGCACGGCCTCGGGATTCGAGAGTGTCACGCCGAATTCGGTCGCGAAGGCCTGGGCAATCAAATCGACGCCGAGCGACAGCGCCTGCCCGTATTGCTCCTGCGCCAGCAGGGGAATCATGGCGTCACGGATCCGACCCGCGCGCGCGTCGGTCAGGAATCCCTCGGCGCCCCGTCCCGCCGAGATGAAGACGTCGCCGGTGCCGGGCCGATGATCCTTCCGCGGGACGAGCAACAGCACGGCACCGAGATTCTTACTCGGGTCACCAGCTTCGCCTTTCGCGCCGACGCCCCACTGCCGGCCGATCTGAACCGCCACGTCGCTGGCCGCGCGGTCGCCGATATCGGGAAGCGTCACGACCGCGATCTCCCCTCGCGTCTGCTCGCGGACTTCGGCGATGACCGCTTCCATGTGCTGGACTGAGGCGGGGTCGAGGACTCCCGCGAAGTCGTTGACGTAGCCGCGCGGTGGTGGAACCGAGATTTGGAGGAGGACCGCGAGAAGGATCAGCGCTTCACCGGAGCGAGGGTTCGTTATGATTCACCTCCAATATATGCGTCATCTCAACGTGAGAGCGACACCATGACGCTTCTCGCCATTGCCCTGCTGATCGGGCTGAGTCTCATCGGCCTCGCGATGATCCCGCTGGGTTTGCCGGGGTTGTGGGTGATGGTCGCCGGGATCCTGGCGTACGGCTGGCTCACCAACTTCCGGTCGGTGGGCGTTGGCATTATTGCCATCGCTCTCGGCCTCGCGTTTCTGGGTGAAATCATCGAGAACTGGATCGGCTTTCGGTACGCCAAGCGCTACGGCGGATCCACGCGGTCGGGCTGGGGCGCGCTGGTCGGAGGTTTGGTTGGGGCGATCATCGGCGTACCGATCGCGATCATTGGCAGCGTGATCGGCGCCTTCATCGGCTCGTTTCTCGGCGCCGCGCTGTTCGAGTACACCTATTCGCGACATGCCGGCGTTGCGACACGGGCCGGGTGGGGCGCGGTGATCGGACGTGCCGCGGGCGCGGCGGTCAAGATCGCCCTGGGCCTCGTGATCGCCGTCATCGGTCTATTCGCGGTGCTATCTTGAGCGCATGAAACCAACCCTGTTAGTGGCGTTGCTCATGCCGGCGGCTGTCTCGCTCGCTGCGCAGACCTCACAGCAAGCCGCGACCACGCCTCCGCCCGCTCCGACCAATCGCTGGTCCGCGGATCCCGCGCACAGCGCGGTCAATTTCCGCGTGCGCCACCTCGGCATCACGTGGGTGAACGGCAGCTTTGGGCAATGGACCGCCGATTTGAATTACGATCCCGCCAAGCCGGAAGCCGCCAGCGTCAGCGCGCACCTCCAGACGGCGAGCATCACGACGGGCAATGACCGGCGCGACAACGATCTCCGCGCCAACTATCTCGCGGCGGACAGCTTCCCCGAAATCACGTTCGTCAGCAAACGCGTCGAGCAGGTCGCACCCGATCATCTGCGCATTACGGGCGACCTGACGATCCGCGGTATCACCCACCCCGTCGTGCTCGAGACCGACATCGGCGGGGTCCTGGCGACCCCACGCGGCCGGCGCACCGCCTTCTCCGCCACGACCAACCTCAAGCGGCAGGATTACGGCATCACGTTGAACCGCTTCATGGAGGGGGCACAGATCGTGGGAGACGAAGTCCGCATCACGATCGACATCGAGGCAACCGAACGTACCACGACCCCCTGAGCCCAAAAGCTCAGGGTGCCTGCATCGCGCTCGCGTGCCAGCTCGTATTCGCGGCTAGCGCGCCTGCTCAGCACCAGTCGAGCCACAGCATTCGCTGGTGGGAAGCCGCGATGGCGGTCGGCGCGGTGGGCGCGATCAGCGTCTTCGATCACGGCGTGGATGCCTGGGTGCAGGACCTCCGCTCCTCGCGCAGTGACGCGTTTGCGCGGGCCTTCCGCAACGGCGGTCGACCCGAAGTCGTCTTCGGTATCCCCGGCGGCATCCTGGCTGCGGGGGTGATCAGCGGGCGGCCAGAACTGCGGCGCAGCGGCGGCCGCGTGCTTGCTGCGGTCGTCACCGCGGGGCTGACGACGAGTGCGCTCAAGGAAATGTTCGGACGCGTCCGTCCCGTGGAGACGAGCGATCAGTACCTGTTTCGGCCGTTCACCAGCAACGACGCATTCCCCTCCGGCCACGCGACGCTGGCGTTCGCGCTGGCGACGTCGCTCGCGGCGGAGATCCACCGGCCATGGGCGACGGCGCTGCTGTACGCCGGCGCGACGGGGACCGCGTGGTCGCGCCTCAACGATCACCGCCATTGGCTGTCGGATGTGCTGGCTGGCGCGACGGTCGGGATCACGGCCGCAAACGTGATGGAGGGCCGGTGGCGCATCTTCGGCCTCGGCCCTCCCGCATTTCTGATCACCCCGCACGTCGCTGGCGTCGAATGGCGGCTTCGCTTCTAAGCGATTACGGATTGAGTCTGTACGGGACTTCGACCAGCTCACGCACCAGTGCTTCGAGGCGATCGGCTAACGTCTCGCACTCACGCAAGCGTTTCGTGCTGCTGCGGCGATACACGGTTCGAGCCGTGAGATAGGTGATACCGAGCCATACTGGGACGATGATCACCGCCGCGGCGCCGGCCAAGTGCAAGGCACCCACTCCGACGCCGATGATTGGGCCCATGCCGCCGCCGCCCATGCCGCCCCCGATGCCGCCATACACGGCGCCGATCAGCTGATTCATGTTTTCCTGGATGGTGATCCGGGTCTGTCCGCGCCGCACGGAGACAGCCACTTCTAAATCGCGGCGAATCGCCGGTCCACGTGCAGCAATCCAGGAAAACGAGCGGCCGAACTGACTCACCTGCCCCGCGTTCCGCAACACGCGCCGAATCTCTTCCACGATCGTCGCGTATTCGGATTCTGGGAGCTCCCCCTCGATGACGCGCTCGAAAAACAGCTCGGTTGGTCCGGCGACCCAGTTATTGGTGCGGTTGGCTTGGGGCGTGACGTCGCGGGGTATCGCAAGTGATTCCGCCGCGGCCCGCACGACCTCTGGTGCAACACCGACTTCACCCGCCAGAGCCTGAACACCGCCGATCGTCATGGCGCCGGAGGCGGTCTTATTCGCCTCCAATTCCGTCGCCCGTTTGACGATCTCCTGGACCTCGTCCTTGTCGTAGCGCCGCCGTGGGCCGGAGCTGCCCCGCGAGAGCTCCTCCATGAGCGCGGCAGTCGTGGCGGTGCGCTGATCGTGCCGGATGGCGAGGCCGCGCACCAGCGCGCCTTCGATTCTCGACCCGACACCTGTGAGTCGCGAGCGATGGGACGCCGACGCTTCGAGGAACCGTCCCGCCCGCACGGCGTCTTCGGTCGGCCAGCGGCCGGGCACGTCGCCGATCAGCATTTCATAGATCACGACCGCCAGGCTGTAAACGTCGGTGCGCTCGTCGAGCTCCGTCAGCCCCGCGGCCTGCTCGGGACTCATGTAGCCTGGCGTTCCGACGGGGAATCCGGTGCGGGTGAGATTCGCCCCGCCGGCGGTGCTGACGGCCTTCGCGATGCCAAAATCGGCGACGATCGGGTGGCCCTGCAGGAACAGGATGTTCTCCGGTTTGATGTCGCGATGCAGCACCCCCATCCGGTGCGCATAGGTCAGCGCGTCCGCAACGGGCTCGGCAATCGCGAGCACCTGCTCCTGCGAGAGCGCGCGCCGCGGTGGGCCCTCGAGCTGCTGGCGCAGCGAGCCGCCGTCGATGTAGGGCATGACGTAATAAAGGAAGCCGCCGGCCTCGCCCGAGTCGTGCAGCGCGAGAATGTGTGGATGGGTGAGCCGCGCCGCGATCTGAATCTCTTTGAGGAAGCGCTCGGCGCCGAGAAAGGCCGCGAGCCCCGGCAGCAAAACTTTGAGCGCGACCGCGCGGTAGTGCTTCTTGTCGTCGGCGAGGTATACCGTCGCCATCCCGCCGCGGCCGAGGACGCGGCGCAGGGCGTAGCGGTCGGCGAGCGCCGCCGCCAGATCGGCGGGGATCTCCGCAGTGTCGGTCACGCGGAGAAGTTACGCTGCTTCGGCGGCTTTGGTTACGAAAGCGCGGGAGTCGTCGTACTCGCCTTCCCACCGCGCCATGATCACCGTCGCCAGACAGTTCCCGATCAGGTTCACGGTCGTGCGGGCCATGTCCATGATCTCGTCAACCCCGAGAATGACCAGGACCGCTTCGACGGGCAGATGAAACGAAGCGAGCGTGCCGGTCAGGATCACCAGCGACGCGCGCGGGACGGCGGCGACGCCTTTGCTGGTCAACATCAGCGTCAGCATCATGAGCAGTTGCTGCCCCAGCGACATGTGCACACCCGCGGCCTGGGCCACGAAGATGGATGCGACCGCGAGGTAGAGCGTGCTGCCGTCGAGGTTGAACGAATAGCCCGTCGGCATGACGAACGCGACGATGCGACGCGGGACGCCGATCGCCTCCATCTGCTGCATTGCTTTCGGCAACGCCGCCTCGGAGGACGTCGTCGAAAACGCGATCAGTGCAGGTTCTTTGATCGCCCGGAGAAACGGGCCGAGCGGCACGCGCGCGATACGCGCCGCCGGATAAAGCACGAGCAACCCGAAGACCACGAGTGCACCGTACAGCGTGATGATCAGCAGCGCGAGGTTCTTCAGAACATCGAGGCCGGCGTGGCCGACGGTGTAGGCGATGGCGGCGCCGATACCGATCGGTGCGAACTTCATGACGATCGCGGTGAACTTGAACATCACCTCGGCGAGTCCTTCGCAGAACCCGAGCATCGCCTCTTTGGGACGGCCGCGCACCTGCGACAGTCCGACGGCGAACAGCACCGACCAAAACACGATCTGGAGCACTTGATTCTGGAATGCCGCCTCGAAAAAGCTCTGCGGCACGATGTGCTCGAGCACGCTCGCGAAGGTCGGCTGTTCGCCACCCGGGACCGCCGCCGGGCCGCCCGGAGGCGGCTGCAGGCTTACGCCGACTCCCGGCTTGACGAAGTTGACCGCAAACAGGCCGATGAACAGCGCCAGGGTGGTCACAATCTCGAAATAGATCAGCGACTTGAATGCGAGACGCCCGACCCGCTTCATGTCGTCGCCATGCCCCGCGATTCCCACGACCAGGGTGCCGAAAATGATCGGCACGATGATCGACTTGATCATCCGCAGAAACGTCGTCGAGATCGGGCGGAGTGACGTTGCGTATTCGGGGTGGCCGATCTCACGCGCGATGATCCCCAGCGCAACGCCGCAGAGCATCCCGATGAAAATCCACCACGTGAGCGAGATTCGGCGAAGGAAGTTCCACATAGGGCGGCGTGAACGATAACCGCCCCAAAACGCGCCTGGCTAGCGTCCTTCCGCCGGCGTGCCGATGAGGGTAGCATGTACGCATGGGAACGGAGATTCGTGGCGTAGCCGCCGAGGTTGCGGATCGCCTCCGGCGGCGCGGGATCCCGCTGAGCGGAGATGAGCGGCCTGAGGACCTGGCCGACCTACTTGCCGCCGTGGAGCGCTTCGAGGCGGCGGTCGAAGCGCGCGGCGGCGATCTGATGGTGGACGATCTCAACAGCTCGCAGCCCGACGATCCGCACTTCGTGCTCCCCGCGCGAGTCGCGAACGAGCCGCTGCGCGACTACACCGCGCGCATCGAAGCCGCGACGGGGGCGGTCCGGAGCCATCCCGACATCAGCGCTTGATGAAGGTGCCGCGGCGCAGCTCGTCGTAGGCCTGCTGTAGCTCTTCCCGCGTATTCATCACGATCGGTCCCTGCCAGGCGACCGGCTCTTGCAGCGGCTGTCCCGACACCAGCAGGAACCGCATCCCCGCCTCACCCGCCTGAACCGTGATTTCGTCGCCGGAATCGAATAGCACCAGCGACCGATTGACGCTTTCTTCGGCGCTTTCACTGCCGGCATCCCGGCCGCCCGCCGAGACGCGATCGGTGCGCACGCCCTGCGGCGCCGACGCGTCGCGGAACGTGCCGCTGCCTTCGAACACGTAGGCAAACGCGTGGCGTGACGATTCGACCGGGATCGTCCTGCGCACGCGCGGCGGGATCCATACGTCCAGATAGCGCGGGTCCGCCGCGACGCCTTCGACAGGGCCGCGCTTGCCCCAGAAATCGCCCGCCACGACGCGCACGCGCGTGCCATCGTCATCCACGACTTCGGGAATCTCCTTGGCGTGAATGTCCTGGTAGCGCGGGTCGGTCATCTTCAAATCGCGCGGCAGATTCGCCCACAGCTGGAAGCCGTGCATCCGGCCGCGCTCGTCACCCTTCGGCATCTCCTGGTGAAGAATGCCGCTGCCGGCGGTCATCCACTGCACGTCACCGGCCCCCATCGTGCCCTTGTTGCCGAGGCTGTCGCCGTGCTGCACACTGCCGCTCAGCACGTAGGTGATCGTCTCGATACCGCGATGCGGGTGCCACGGAAAGCCCGGTAGGTAATCTTCGGGATGCTCGTTGCGGAAATCGTCGAGCAGAAGGAAAGGGTCGAAGTCGTTGGTACGGCCGAATCCGAAGGCTCGGCGGAGCTTGACGCCCGCCCCCTCGAGGGTCAGCTGGGACTGTGAAATCGATTTGACGGCGCGGATCGACATGGAACGGCTCCTCTAGGAAACGGTGGTTACGGGCACTGTAACCAGTCCGTTCCCCCAGGAGTTCCCTAGAAACCCAGCCAGTAGGTCATCTTGACGAGAAAGATGTTTTCAGACGGGCCCTGGAAGAGCGCACTCGCGTCATCGCTGAACTGGATGCTGCCGCGCGGCAGGTCGGGAATCCGGCTGCTGCGCGTCCACACCACGAACAACGTCGACCCAGGCCGATATTCCCACCGCAACACGGCGTTCCCGCGCAAGGAGCGGAACGTGAACGTGGGATCGGTGAACGACACCGTCGGCGACCCCCCGTTTAGGGTGTCGGCGTCCAGCAGGATCGTCGCGGGATCGCGCGCGGGATTGGCGGCCGGGATCACCGAGTCGATGCCGAAGTCGCGACCATACTCGAGCCGCCGCGCCGAGCGCGGCGCCGCGAAGATGCTGTAGCGCGTGAAGTCGCCCGAGGCAATCAGGGGCTGCAGGTACAGCTCCAGCGTCAGCGCCGGCGTGAACGTGACGTTCAGACGCGTGTCCATCGCCAGAGCGTTCTGCTCGAGGTGGGCAAACAGGTACCGGTTGCCGTAGAAGAGCACGTCGGTCGGATCGGAGTAGGAGCCGACGTACTGAAACCCGGTCTCCGAATGGCTGATCGATGGACCCAGGGACACCGCGACATTGGAGCGGGGTTGCAGCCGGAGGGAGAGATTGAACGAGTGGTCGCAGTCGCCCTGGCTGTTGCAGCCGCGGTCGACATTGAAGTCCCCGGAGATCTTTTTGCGGGAGTCGCTCCGGACACCGACATTGAAGTAGTTGATGCCAGGCCGCCGCACGACCGGCCCGCCGCGCGTCAGGCGGTCGTCGAACACGCTGGGGCGGTGAATCCAGAACGCCGTCAGCCACCAGTAGCTCAACGTCTGGACTTGCGCGAAGGTCTGCACCTGCCGGTCCGTGAGGTCGCCGTCCGAGTTGTATTGCTGCTGCCCCCCCGCGATCACGAAGAGCTGGCGATACCACTTGGTGGGCTTGGTCCAGAGCGGGAAAATATTGCCGCCCATCCACCAATAATCCGCTCGCGAAAAGAACGCGATGTCGTTGTTGTTGAACGCGGGCGTGCGGAAATTAGTGGACAGTTCCCACAAGATGTGGCCCGACTCCTTCGACAGCCGCGCATAACCGCCCAGCCCCTCCATCGACGTGCGGGGCCGCAAGGCGTCGGTCGTATCGGAGCGGTCGCGCCGCTGGAAGAAGTGGGCTGAGCCGAAGCGAATGCGCCGCAGCGCCGCCGTATCGCCCGAGACATTCGTCCCGGCGAGCTGCACGTTGAGCCGGTAGGTGCGCTTCGCCCACCAATCGTCCGCCGAAACGCCGAACCCTTCCGCATGGTGCGAGAGGCGGCTGCGGATGTAGGGCTCGTCGAGATCGCGGAACACGGACGTCGCCATGGCTTTGATTTGCATCGCCCCGCCGCGGAGGTCTTTGGCGACGCGCCCGGCGAAGTAGTTGGTCAACGGCTCCACCGTGAGTCGCCCGCGTGTGCTGTCGGCAAATTCCACCGGCGCCCGTTCGCGCCGCGTGATGCCGTCCAGCGCACCGATGGACCAACCCGATGGGGTGCGCCCCGTCAGTTTGGCCGCCCCCAGGATCGTCGAGTTTTCCGGCAGGTCGGCATACGCGACGGGCACCGGGAGACCGCCGCGATACGGCGAGATCTGCGGCGGCCGGCCGATCCGCCGCGTGGCGAGCATCGAGAGACTCGACACGTTGGAGCAGAAGAAACAGCTGAAGCCGCCCAGCCCAAAATAGCCCGCACCTTCGACGAAGAACGGTCGCTTCTCCTGAAAGAACGTCTCGAACGCCGTGAGATTGACGACTGCCGGATCGACCTCGACCTGGCCGAAGTCGGGATTGACGGTCGCATTGAGCGTGAGGTTGGACGTAACGCGATACATCGCGTCGCCGCCGACGCGGCCGTCCAGTGCATGAGGATCGAAGAAGGGATCGTCACGGTCCCCAGGGATGTTCGAGGAACGGCCCACGAGATACGGCATCACCTCGGCGCGACCGGGCGCGTGCCGGATCACCAGACCGTGCAGGTGGCCGAACCGCGGTGGGCCACCCGTCTCCTGCTGGCTCCACCACGCCCACTGCGACAGCTCGTTGATCCGGTTTTCCTGCCGCCAGATCTGGAGACCCCACGTCTGCTCTGCGGATGTTGACGGGTAGCGCAGCTGCGAAAATGGAATCCGCATTTCGGCCGTCCAGCCGAGCGAATCGACGCTGGTTTGCACTTCCCACACCGGATCCCACGACGGATCGCCCCCGCCACCGAGTCCGTTCGCGTCCTGTTTGACGCCGGACGGGTTCACCCAGAAGAAGAGCCGCCCGATGTGGTCGTGATACGTATCGAAGATGACCTGGAGGTAGTCGGAGCTGACGTCGGCGTCCCGGCGCGCGAGGCGGGTCCGCACGCCCGCGGCGCCCGAGTCGTCGTACATCCTCGCGCCCACATAGAGCGCGGCATCGTCAAAAACGAACCGCACCTCGGTGCGCTGCGTGGCCGGCAGCCCCGCCGAGTCGCCTTGGTGCAGTGGGCGACTCTGCCGCAAGCCGGTCGCGGCGGGCGCGGTCTGCCAGATGGGATCGTCCAGGCGGCCATCGAGCTTGAAGGAGCCTGTCAGCGGCACCGCCCGCACCTCGGGCGGCGGTGTGGGATGGATGTTCTGCGCGAATAGGAGTGACGGGGCACACAGCACGGCGAGAAAGACGGTGAGTCTCGACATGGTGGTCACTTGGGCTAGGATACAACGTTGGACGCGCCGTGGCGGGGAAAGGTTGCGGCCCTGACTGGAGCCTTACAATCTCTTTCATTAGATATGTCTCACCCGATGCCACCATCCGAGCCGTCTCCGCCGGCCGCTCCTGCGGCCCCCCGGGCTTCGCCGGGCCCCGCCGCCTCTGCTCCGACCTCCGCGCCCGAGCCGAATCATCTTCCGGAGCGCATCCGGATGCTTGCCGACATCAGCCAGAATCTGTGGTGGAGTTGGCAGCTCGACGCGCGGGAGCTCTTCCACCGGATCGACCGCCGCTTGTGGGAAGGCACACGGCACAACGCCGTGCAGTTTCTGCGGCAGGTCTCGCGGGAGCATCTCGAGGAACACGCGCAGGACCCGATATCCCTCGAGCGCTACGATCGCGTCGTGCGGCGTTTCGAGCTGCTCGCGCAGAGGAACGGGACCTGGTTTGCGCGCCATTATCCGGAGTTGCTGAGTCGGCCGATAGCGTATTTCTCCGCAGAATTCGCCCTGCACCGCTCGCTCCCGATCTATTCCGGGGGCCTCGGCGTGCTCGCGGGAGATCACTGTAAGGAAGCGTCAGATCTCGGCGTCCCGCTGATTGGCGTCGGCCTCTACTACCACGGCGGCTATTTCGATCAGTGGATCGGCCTGGATGGATGGCAGCGCGATTCCGACGACCCGGTCGATCCCACGGTGAACCCTGTCCTGCGGGTCAACGGCGCCGACGGCAAGCCATGTCTCGTCGCGGTGACCATCTCCGGCCGCGAGGTCCAGGTCGGGGCGTGGCGCGTCGTGGTAGGCCGGATTCCGGTCTACCTGCTCGATACCGACCTCGAAGCCAATGATGCTGGCGACCGTCAGTTGACGGCGCGGCTGTACACGGGCGATCCGGGATGGCGCCTGCGGCAAGAATGGGTGCTGGGCGTCGGCGGCGTCCGACTCTTGCGTGCCCTCGGCATTCAGCCGGAGGTCTGGCATGCGAACGAGGGGCACGCAGCCTTCATGTTCATCGAGCGCATGCGCGAGCTGGCGGGCAAGGGCCTCACCCCGGCACAGGCGCAAGCGCAGATCCGCGCGACGAGCGTGTTTACGACGCACACGCCGGTTGCCGCCGGGCACGACGTCTTTACGACCGACCAGGTCGAGCAAGTGACCGGGCCGTTCTGGAACACGATGGGGATCACGCGCGACCAGTTCTTGGCGCTCGGAAAACCGGGCGGGGACGACCGACGCTTCGAGATGACGGTGTTGTCGCTGCGGCTCGCCGGTCGCGTGAACGCGGTGTCGGCGCGACACCAGGAAGAATCGCGGCGCATCTGGCGCTGGATGTGGGCGGGAGGCGCGGGGGGCGGGGGGGGCGGGGGGGGCAAAAAACCTGTCGCGGACGTCCCCATCGACCACGTGACGAACGGCGTGCACCTCAGCACATGGATGGCGCGGCCGATTCGGGACCTCGTCGCCAAGTCCCTCGGATCGGATTGGGAGCTCGAGGCGGAACCGGCGGCGGTCGCTGCCGCCGTGCGCGAAATGGATGACGACCGGCTGTGGGCCGCCCACGACAGCCTCCGCCAGCTGCTCTTTCACTACATCCGCGAAGAGGCCCGCAATCGGTGGCGGGACAAGTGGAAGGACGCGGCGAAATTGGGCGGATCCGGGGCGCTCCTCTCCCCAGGCGTCTTCACCATCGGTTTCGCCCGGCGGTTTGCGACCTACAAGCGCGCCGACCTGCTCTTCCGTGACAGGGAACGGCTGCGCCGGTTACTCACCGACCCGCGCCGTCCGGTCCAGATCATCTTCGCCGGCAAGGCACATCCAGCCGACGACCCGGGCAAGCGCGTGCTCCAGCAGGTGTTCATTGCCGCGCAGGATCCCAGCTTCGAAGGCCGGATCGCCTTCCTGGAAGACTACGAGCTCCACCTGGCACACCGCCTGGTTGCCGGCGTCGATCTGTGGCTCAATCTGCCACGGGTACCACTCGAGGCCTGCGGCACGAGCGGCATGAAGGCGGCGCTGAACGGGGTGCCGCAGCTGGGAACGCTGGATGGCTGGTGGGCCGAGGGATTCACGGGCGAGAACGGATGGGCGATCCCGCTCGCGGGCCGGTCGGGAGGGGGAGAGGGGGACGGTGACACCGACCAGCACGACATGGAGCATCTCTTTGGGCTGCTCGAAGACAAAGTGGTACCGATGTACTACGATCGACTCCCTGGCCAGCACTCGCCGGAGTGGGTACATATGATGAAAGGCGCGCTGACGGTCGCGGTTGAACGCTTCACCACGCGCCGGATGCTCCAGACGTACGTCACGCGCTACTACGTTCCCGCAGCAGCCGGCGAGGCGATTGCCGGCGATCCACCATCGTAGGAACGGGGGTTCTGTGAAGACGCGGGTTCTCCACCTCACCGCCGAGCTGTGGCCGTACGCCCGTACGGGCGGGCTCGGCCAGGCGGTCGCCGGTCTCGCCGATTATCAGGCGGCGAGCGGCACGGAGAGCCACGTCGTCCTGCCGTTGTATCGGGAAGCCCGTGCCCACGCCGGGAAGCTGGAGCCGCTGACCGACCCGTTCACCGTCGAAAGCGGCGGGCGGCGTGTGGAGGTGCGTTGCTGGCACCAAGTGGGTGACGACTATCCGAAGACGATGTTTCTCGAGCACAACCCGTCATTCGACCGGCCGGGCATTTACGGCGACTCGAGCGGCGACTACGCCGACAACCCGCGGCGCTTCGCCCTGTTCGCCTCCGCCGCAATCGAGATCGCACGTCGTATCGGCGAAGGCAATCTGATACTGCACGCCCACGATTGGCACGCCGCGTTGGTGCCGGTCTTCCTGCGCCGGGTGTACCGCGAGGAGCCCGACCTGCAGCACCTGCCGTGCGTGTTGACCGTGCACAACGGCGGCTTCCAGGGCGTCTACCCGTACCAGGTCCTGAAAGAGATCCACCTGCCCGAAGACCTCTGGTCGCCCGACTACATGGAGTGGTACGGCCGGTTGAACTACCTGAAGGGCGGCTTGCTGTACGCCGATATGGTGACGACGGTCAGTCCCACCCACGCGTTCGAGCTGCTGACCGACGTGGGTGGCTTCGGCCTGCAGCACAGCTTCCGGCAGCTGGGCGACCGGCTGGTCGGCATTCGCAACGGCATCGACGTCGACAAATGGAATCCGGCCAACGACCCTGACATTCCGGCGCGGTTCACGGCGGAGGATATGTCGGGGAAAGTGCGGAGTAAGGCGGTGCTGCAGGAGGCATGGGGATTGCCGCGCCGACCCGACATCCCCCTGTTCGGGATGAGCGCCCGGCTCGTTGCGCAAAAAGGCCTCGACCAGATCGTCGCGTCGCAATCGCTGCGACTCCTGGACGCCCAGTTCATCTTCCTCGGCGCCGGCGAAGCGCAGTTCGAGAACGCGCTGCGGGAGCTGGCGGCCCGGTTTCCGACGCGCGTAGACGTGGACACGGCCTTCACCGATGCGAAGGAGCACCAGCTGCTGGCCGGCGCGGACTTCCTGATGATGCCGTCATTGTATGAGCCGTGCGGGCTGACGCAGATGCGTGCGCAGCTGTACGGCGCGCTGCCCGTGGCCCGGCGCGTGGGTGGCTTGGCGGATACCATCGAAGACGGCGTGACCGGCATTCTCTACGATGCGTATAGCCCGGACGCGTTCGACCACGCCGTGCAGCGCGCGGTGACCTTGTATCAGGATCGCCCCTGGTTCACCGAGCTCGCGCGCGGCGCGATGCGCAAAGATTTCTCCTGGCGCCAGCCGGCCGAATCGTATGCGGCGGTGTATCGCCGCGCCGCGGCGGCCCGCGCCCTCCCCGACACGTCCACCGTCGACACGGGTGGACGCAAACCACGCAAGCGGTCCACGGCCAGCAAGGGTGGACGAGGCGTCAACGCCCGTCGCTAGCCCTTCCCCTATGGATTTCGTCCTCACACTGCACGGTCACCTGCCGTACGTTTTGCACCACGGCCGCTGGCCGCACGGCAGCGTCTGGCTGTGCGAGGCCGCGTTCGACAGCTACCTGCCGCTGATCGAAGCGCTCCAGCGCCTCGAGCGAGAAAAGATTCCCGCGCCGGTCACACTCGGCATCACGCCGGTGCTTGCCAACCAGCTCGCGCATCCCTCGTTCGTCAGCGAGTTCGAGGCCTACATGCAGCGCCGGCTCGAAGGCGCGGCCGGCGCACCCGCGCACCTGGCGGCGTCGGGAGACTCACAGCTGGTCCCCATCGCCCGGTTCTGGCACGAGCGGCTCACGCGCTTGCTCGCGTTATTCCGTTCGCTGGACGGCGATCTCATCCAAGCGCTGCGCGGGTTTGAGGATCGCGGCCGCATTGAGCTGATTTCGTCCGCGGCGACACACGGCTTCCTCCCGTTGTTCGCGCGGGACGAGAGCATTCGACTGCAGCTCGCCGTAGGTGTGGCGGAACACAAGCGGCTGTTCGGCCGCGCGCCGACGGGCTGCTGGCTCCCGGAGTGTGCCTACCGCCCCGGCGGCCCGTGGGGACCGGCCGGCGCGCGGCCGCAGTCCTACCGCCCCGGCACGGATGAGCACCTCGCCGCCGCGGGGTATCGCTATTTCTTCGTCGATACGCACCTGGTACGGGCGGGCGCAGAGCTCGGGTATCCCGACCTCGATGCGATTCCGGTCACCGGGGAGCGCACGCCGTACGTCGCGTATCGCGTGGCGTCGTCAAAACGCCGCGCCCACGATCTGTTCGCACTGGTGCGCGATCCGAAGGCATCGGGCCAGGTGTGGTCGCGCGCCCAGGGCTACCCCGGCGACGAGTGGTACCTCGAGTTCCACAAGGTTCGTTGGCCCGACGGCCTGCGGCTCTGGCGTGTCACGGGCAGCGGGGTGGACCTCGGCGGGAAACAACGCTACGACCCCGGCGCCGCCGGAAACTCCGCGCGGAATCACGCGGCGCATTTCGCGAGCGTGCTGCGCGAAACGGCGGGTCGAGTGCAGGAGCACAAAGCGGCCCGCGCCCCGCAATCCGTCGTGACGGCGCCGTTCGATGCCGAGCTCTTCGGACACTGGTGGTTCGAAGGCGTCGACTTTATCGAGCAGCTGTACCGGCAGCTCGCCAGGAACGGCGTCCGGCCGGTCACGGCACGCCAGCACATTGGGGATGGGAAGTCGCGGCCCACGATCCAGCTCACCGAGGGCTCGTGGGGGAAGAACGGCGACTTCTCGATGTGGCTCAACGACCAAACGTCCTGGACGTGGAAACGACTCTGGGCGCTCGAGGAAGCCTATTGGGCCGTCGCGGCGAAGGCGCTCGGGGGCGGGCCCAAGCCGCGGGCGGTGCTCGCCCAGGCGACGCGCTCCATGCTGCTCGCGCAGGCGTCCGATTGGCAGTTCATCATCTCCACCGCGGAAGCCGCCGACTACGCCAATCAGCGGTTCGACGAGCACTGCGGGCAGGCCGAGGACCTCGTGCGAGCGCTGGCGAACGGCAAAATCGATGACGCGACGATGCATCGTGTGGAAGCGCTGGGCGCGCAGGACAGCTTGTTCCCGAACGTCCTGCGCAGCATCGCCGAAGCGCTGGCATGAGCGTCGTCATTCACGGACACTTCTACCAGCCGCCGCGTGAGAATCCCTGGACTGGTCTGGTCGATGTCGAGCCATCGGCGGCGCCCGATCACGACTGGAACGTCCGCATCACGCGGGAAGCGTACCAACCCCTCGTCCCCATCTATGAGTTCCTGAGTTTCGATTTCGGACCGACGCTGCTCGACTGGATGGACCGGGGCGCGCCGTCCGTCTTTGTGAACGTGGCTCGCGCCGACCGCGCGAGCCGGGGACGGGTCGGTCACGGCAACGCGCTGGCGATGCCCTATCACCACATCATCCTGCCGCTCGCCAGCCGGCGCGACAAAGAAACCGAAGTGCGGTGGGGCATTGCGCACTTCAAGCGCCTCTTTCGGCGCGATCCCGTCGGATTCTGGCTTCCGGAAACCGCGGTCGATCGCGAGACACTCGACGTCCTCGCCGCCGAGGGAATCCAGTTCACGGTGCTCGCGCCGCATCAGGTGTCCAAACCGCCCGAGCGCGGCTTGCCGGCACGCATCGAGCTGGGCAACGGCCGGTCGATTGCGGTCTTCGTGTACGACGGCGCGTTGTCGCACGACGTCGCCTTCGGCCCGCTCACCACCGACGCCGATCGCTTGACCGCAGCACTCGAGCGCACGCCACCCGGCGCGATCACGAGCATCGCGGTCGATGGCGAGACGTTCGGCCACCATCACAAAGGCGCCGATCAGACACTCGCCACCGTCATCCATCGCCTCCAGCAGTCCGGCAAGGTCCAGGTCACCAACTTCGCGGCCGCGCTCGCCAAGTATCCGCCCAGAGCGACGGTCGACCCGGTCGAGTCAACATCGTGGAGCTGCCCCCACGGCGTCGAGCGGTGGCGCTCGGCTTGCGGCTGCAAAGTCCACACCGACCGGCCGTCGCAGCAAGATTGGCGCACCCCGCTGCGATTCGCCGTGGAGTGGCTCGCGCACGAAGTGCACGGGATCTACGACCGCGAGGGCCGCGATTTGCCTGGGGGACCACGGGCGTTTCTCGAGGCTGCCGGAGCCACGGGGCCCGTCCGGGGGGACGAGAACACCGCGCGGCTCATCGAAATGGAGCGAGGGGTGCTGCGCGCCATGTCGTCGTGCGGTTGGTTCTTTGACGACATCGCCGGCCTCGAGGGCCGTCAGGTGCTCCGCTACGCCGCGCACGCGATCTCGCTGGCCGGTGCCGAGAGCGCCCGACTCGAGGCGGGGTTCATCGCTCACCTTGGTGACGCGCGCAGCAACGACCCCGCCGCAGGGAGCGCGACTGACGTGTTTCGCAGCACCTTGCAACCGACGCCGTCATGACCTCGCCCCTGCGGTTCGTCTTTGGCCTGCACCTGCATCAGCCGGTGGGGAATTTCGATCACGTCATGGCCGACCACGTCCGCGACGTGTACCGGCCGATCATCGAGCACGCGAGCGCCGCCGGTTTCTTTCCGCTGACGCTACACGTCTCCGGCCCGTTGCTCGAGTGGCTCGAGGCGCACGACACGGCCTGGCTCGACATGATCGGCCGGCTCGCGGCCGATCGCCGGCTCGAGCTGTTACTCGCCGGGTTCGACGAACCGATTCTCGCGTCCCTGCCCCGCCCCGATCGCCTCGAGCAGATCGGCCGGATGCGCGAATACCTGCAGCGGCGCTTCGGTGTGCAAGCGACCGGACTCTGGCTCACCGAGCGCGTCTGGCAGCCGGAGTTGGCGGCGGACCTCGCGGCGGCGGGGGTCGAGTATGCGCTCGTCGATGACCGCCATTTCCTGGTCAGCGGGTTTCGCCATGACGAGCTGCATCGCCCGCACCACACCGAATCCGACGGCCAGCGCGTTGGACTGCTCGCCATCGACGAGCGACTCCGCTACCTGATCCCGTTCCGCCCGCCCGAAGAGACCGCGTCGTATCTCAAGGAGCTCCGTGCCCAGGGCCACGGGCTTGCCGTGCTGGCGGACGATGGGGAGAAGTTCGGCGGCTGGCCGGGGACGAAGGACTGGGTCTACGGCTCCGGTTGGCTCGCCACCTTCCTCCAGACGATGGAAGGACTGATCACCTCCGGTGAGATCGAGCTGACGACCGGTCAAGACGCCTTCCGGCAAGTCCCGTCGGGAGGGCTCGCGTACCTCGGCACGGCATCGTACCGCGAAATGGAGAAGTGGGCGCTGCCGCCGGAGGCGCAGCGCGACCTCACGACCCTGGAAGACGAGCTTGGACCCAAGCACCTGGCGGCGTCGGCATCGTTCGTACGGGGGGGACACTGGCACCACTTTCTGGTCAAGTACCCCGAGTCGAACCGGATGCATAAGACGATGGTCGCGCTTTCCACCCTGTCCCGCCGCCGGGGCGATCCGCCGGAAGCCCGGCGGGCGATCGGCCGCGCGCAGTGCAACGACGCCTACTGGCACGGGGTGTTCGGGGGACTGTACCTGCCCCACCTGCGGAACGCGATCTGGCGCCAGCTCGCCATCGCCGAGCGCGCCCTGCGCCAGGGAGAGGGTCTCGCGTACGACGAGCTCGATCTCGACTACGACGGCTACCCGGAGCTGTGGATCCACTCCGCGCAGTTCTCCGCCGTGGTCAGCCCCCACCGTGGCGGCGCGGTTGAAGTGCTCACCCGGTTCGCCGATCTCACGAACTTCGCCGACGTTCTGACGCGCCGTCGCGAGTCGTATCACGAGATTCCCGAACAGCAGGCGCACGGTCACGGTGAGAGTAACGGCGGAACGGCGAGCATTCACGACATCGAAAAAGCGTCGCGCCTCACGGCGCTGCCGCCCGTGGACGTCGAGCCGCGGGCGATACTCGTCGAGCGGCTGCTCGGCAAAGACGTGACCGCCGAGGATTACGCGAACGCCAGGTACAAGCCGATCCGGTCGTGGGCCGCTGTGCCGATGAGCGCCCGCGTGTCGGTAGACTCCAGCGCCGTTACCATCGTGCTCCAAGGCGCGGACCTCGAGAAGCGTTTGCAATTCGACGAGACGGGATGTCTCGACGTCGCGTACTCCTGGAACGCGACGGCGCACGGCAACGCCGTTTTCGCGCCCGAGTTGTCGCTGGCTCGTGACATCCCGCTTCGGCTTCAGCCTGATACGGAAATCTGGCGGTCCCAGATCACCACGGTCGCGCGCAGTGAGCGGGGGTTCGAGGAAACGGTCCAGGGCGTCTCGCTCACCCCCCGCTGGCCGGCTCGTCTCGGGAATTGCTCGCTCGCGGTCGGTGGAGGCGCATCCGCGTAGCGGCTATTCTTCAGCCATGCCAGGCTTCGAAGATCTCGCGGGGCAGCTCGCCGACGTCGGCCGGCACTGCTACGAGCGCGGCTGGGCACTCGGCACCAGCGGCAACTTCAGCGCCGTCGTCCGCAAGGATCCGCTCACGCTGGCCATCACGACCAGCGGGGTGGACAAGGGGCTGCTCGAGCCCGGTGAAATCGTCGCGATCGACGGCAGCGGGCGCGTAGTCCAAGGAACCGGGGAGCCATCCGCCGAGGCGACGTTGCATCTCGCCATCGTGCGCTCGCGCGGTGCCGGCGCGGTGTTGCATACGCACTCCATTTGGAGCACGATTCTATCGGAGGCCGGCGGCGATGATGGCCTCACGATCGAGGGCTATGAGATGCTGAAGGGCCTCGACGGCGTGCGCACGCACGAGCATCGCGAACGGCTGCCGGTTATCGAGAACACGCAGGATTGGTCCGCCGCCGTCTCGCAGGTCGAGACGCTGTTGCGTCGAAATCCCCAGGCGCATGGTTTCCTGATCCGGCGGCATGGTCTGTACACCTGGGGACGTGATCTCCCCGAAGCGCGGCGACACGTCGAGATCCTCGAGTTCTTGTTCGAGGCGATGGGACGAAAGCGAGGTATGACATGGCAAGCGTGAGAATCCCCTCCGAGCAGCGGACGCTGACCGAGCAGGACGAAGTGACCCAATATCTCGCGCAGCTGGGCATCGACTACGAGCGCTGGCCGTTGTCGCAGCGGGCGGCCGCGAATGCTCCGGCGGAGGCCGTGCTCGCGGCGTACGCGCCGGAGATCGACCAGCTCAAGGCTCGGGGTGGCTACGTCACCGCGGACGTCATCGATGTGACGGCGGCGACGCCCAACCTCGAGACGATGCTCGCGAAGTTCAGCACCGAGCACTGGCACGACGAAGACGAAGTCCGGTTCATCATCCGCGGCCGCGGCCTGTTCCACATCCACCCCCGCGAAGGACCCGTCATCGCCATCGAGGTCGAGGCGGGAGATCTGATTCGGGTGCCGCGCGGCACCTGGCACTGGTTCGATCTCTGCGCCGATCGCGACATTCGCGCGATTCGGCTGTTCCAGGACAAATCGGGGTGGACGCCGCACTACACGAACAGCGGGACGGACAAGGGCTTCCAGCCAGTGTGCCTGGGACCGACCTACATCCCGCTGAGCGGAGCGGACTCGCGCTGAACGACATTCGCGCGATCCTGCTGGACATCGAAGGCACCACCACGCCGATCGAGTTCGTTCATCAGGTGTTGTTTCCCTACGCGCGCGCCCGGATCCACGACTACTTGCAGCAGCACGCCGACGATCCCGCGGTCCGGGCCGACGTCGCGCTGCTCCGCGACGAGTACGCCGCGGAAACGCAGTTTCCTGACCTTCCTCCGTGGAATCCGGAAGCCTACGTCTATTGGCTGATGGATCGTGACCGCAAATCGACGGGGCTCAAGGCCCTGCAAGGCCGGATTTGGGAAGAGGGATATCGCGCGGGCGTGCTCAAGGGCAAAGTCTATCCCGACGTACGCCCGGCGCTCGAGCGCTGGCACCGGGCGGGCAAGACGATCGCGATCTTTTCCTCCGGCAGCGTCCAGGCGCAGCGCAACCTCTTCGCGAACACCACGGCCGGCGATCTCTCGTCGTTCTTGTCCGGTTACTTCGATACGACGACAGGGCCGAAACGTGAAGCGCGAAGCTATCGTCAGATTGCGGCAGTGCTGCGACAGGAATCGCGGGACATGCTCTTCATCTCCGACGTAACAGCGGAGCTCGACGCCGCCAGAGAGGCCGGCATGCGCACCGCGCTCTGTGTGCGCGACCTCGCCTCGGCCGCTCCGGCGATCAACCATCCTCGCATTCGCTCCTTTGCCGAGCTAGCGTAGCACCCATGACACTCCTCGCGCTCATCGGATTGCTCGCGGTCGCGTGGGCCGTCTACACGTTCAATCGCTTGATCCGGCTTCGTCAGCTCGGCGACAACGCGTGGGCCGATATCGACGTGCAGCTCAAGCGACGCCACGACCTCATCCCCAACGTCGTGGCTGTCGTCCAAGGCCATGCCGGTTACGAAAAGAGCACGCTGGAAGCCCTGGTCGCGGCACGGAGCCGCGCGCTGCAGGCGGCGGATCGCGGTCCCGCCACGCGCGCCCGCGAGGAGGATCCGCTCGCCGGCGCGCTGCAGCGCGTTATTGCCGTCGCCGAGGCATACCCCGAGCTCAAGGCGGCCGCCAGCTTCGCCGGATTGCAGACTACCCTGACGGATGTCGAAGACCATTTGCAGAACGCGCGGCGCTACTACAACGCCGTCGTCCGCGATTTCAATACGGCCATCGCGCAATTCCCCGCCGGCATCATCGCCAGCACGATGCGGCTCAAGCCGCGGGAGTTCTTTGGCCTGGACGATCCCGCCGAACGGGCTGTGCCGAAGGTGCCGTTCGTCCTCGTGCTCCTTGCGCTCTCGGCGACTTCGCTCAGTGCACAACGCTCCTACTCGATCGAGCGGTTCGACGCACAGATTCGCGTCAATCGCGACGCCAGCATCGATGTCACCGAAACGATTACCGCTCGCTTCGTCGGCTCCTACAACGGGCTGTATCGCACGATTCCGGTCAAATACCGGACGCCGCAGGGACTGAACTGGACCCTGGGTGTCTCCCTGCGGAGCGCGCAGGACGATGCCGGTCGCACGCTGCGAACCGAGACCAGCCGCCAGGGCGCGTACATCAAGTACAAGATCTGGATTCCGAGTGCCGCCGATGCCGACCGCACGCTCGTGCTTCGCTATCACGCGACCAACGGCCTGCGCTTTTTTGACGAGCACGACGAGCTGTACTGGAACGTGACGGGCGATGAGTGGGAAGTCCCGATCCGTGCCGCGACGGCCGAGATCGAGCTGCCGTCAGGCGCCCCGGGCGTGCGTGCGCTTGCGTTCAACGGCCTGTACGGCTCGACCGCGCGAGATGCGGCCGTCACCATTGACGGCAATCGCGTGCGCATCGTGATGCCGCATCCCCTGGACTATCACGAAGGGCTGACGGCGGTGGTTGGCTGGAGCAAAGGCGTCGTCACAGCGCCATCAGCCCTGGCGCGCGCGTGGGGCATGGCTCGCAGCAACTGGCCGCTCCTCATTCCTATCCCCGTGTTTCTCCTCGCGTTCGCATCGTGGTACCGGTCCGGCAGGGATCCGCGGCGGCGACCGATCGCGGTGCAGTACGAGCCTCCCAAGACGATGACGCCGGCCGAGGCCGGCACGCTGATCGACAATAGCGCGGACATGCGGGACATCACCGCGACGCTCGTGGACCTCGCCGTGCGCGGATACCTGCGCATCGAGGAACGGCAGAACCCGAAGCTGTTCGGCCTGTTCGGAGGCGGCACGAGCTACACGCTGCAGCGCCTCAAGACCAGCGAGGGGCTCGAGCCACATGCGATCGCGGTTTTCGACGGCATCTTTGCGAGCCGCGGCGACAGCGTGGAACTGGACGAGTTGAAGGACGAGTTCTACAGGCAACTCCCAGCCATTCAGAACGCGATCTATGACCGGCTCAAGCAGGGCGGCTTCTATCGCGACCGCCCCGACAAGGTCCAGCGGAAATGGTATAGCTTGGCCATTGGGCTGACCATTCTCATCGCTACCGGTGGGGCTTATCTCGCGAAGCTCGTGGCGCTCACAGCGATTCCATTCATCGTCGCCAGTGTCCTCGTCCTCCTCATCCTCGTGGGCTTCGCGCAAATCATGCCTGCCCGCACCGAGACGGGCACGCGCGCGCTCGAGCAGGTGCTCGGCTTCGAGGAGTTCCTGCGGCGCGTCGAGACCGAGCACCTGAAGCGCGTCATCCTCGGACATCCGGAGCTGTTCGATAAGTACCTGCCGTACGCGATGGCGTTCGGCGTCGAGAAACAGTTCGCACGCGCGTTCGAAGGGATCTACACTGAGCCACCGCGATGGTACGTGGGGCCGAGCGTTGTGAACTTCAACGTCGGCCACTTCTCGAGCAGCATGTCGCATCTCGGCACCGTGGCGGGCACCACGCTGTCATCGTCGCCGCGGACCTCGAGCGGATCGGGGTTTGGAGGCGGCGGAAGGTTAGGGGGAGGGGGATTCTCTGGCGGTGGTGGTGGAGGAGGGGGCGGAGGCGCGTTCTAGGGGGCCGGCCCGTGACAGTGAGGATCGTGTGCCGCGCCGTTGTGCTCTTCGTGCTCGCGTTGCCGGCTGTCGGCGGTACGCAGAGTTTGCGAGTTGGCACGGTCATGGGAAGGGTTCGTCTCGACGGCCGGCTGGATGACCCGGCGTGGGCCACCGCCGACTCACTCACCGATTTCCGTCAACGCGAGCCATTGGTGGGCGCGCCGGCCACGGAGCGCACGGTGGTGAAGGTGCTGCGTGATGCCGACGCGCTCTACGTCGGCGTGCGCGCATACGATGCAGAACCCGGTCGCATCCGCGCGACGCAGCTTCGCCGTGACGCCAACCTGTCCAGTGACGACAACCTGCAACTCCTCATCGACAGCTTTCACGATCGCCGCAGTGGCTTCGTTTTCGGCACCAATCCCAATGGCGCGCGCTGGGACGCGCAAATCGACGGGCTGGAAAGTCTCAATGAAGACTGGAACGGCATCTGGGACGTCGCGGTCTCCCGCGACAGCCACGGCTGGACGGCCGAATTCTGGATCCCGTTTCGGACGCTGCGATTCCACGCCGGCACGGCCGTGCGCTTCGGGTTCAACGTGCGCCGATTCATCCGTCGCAAGAACGAGCAAGATCTGTGGCGCTCCTGGGGCCGGGCGGAGGGACTGTACCAGCTGCAGAACACCGGCGAGCTGAGCGACATCGGGGAGCTGCAGCGGACCCGTGGCATCGAGCTCTATCCCTACCTCCTGGGTCGGGCGATTGAACCGGCGCACGACAGCAGCGGAGCTCACATCACGGATGGCTTTGTCGGCGCCAAAGCCGGCGCGGACGCCAAGCTCGCGGTGTCGCCGACGCTCACAGCGGATCTCACGGCGGGAACGGATTTCGCCCAGGTGGAAGCCGATCAGCAGGTGATCAATCTGACGCGCTTCCCGTTTTTCTTCCCCGAAAAGCGGCAGTTCTTCCTCGAATCGAGTGGCCTGTTCGACTTCGGGACCGCTGGTCGGACGCAGGTCTTTTATTCCCGACGCATCGGCCTGGACACGGCCGGTAACCCAGTTGCCATCGCCGCCGGGGGCCGTCTGTACGGAAGGATCGGACCCTGGCGATTGGGCGTCCTCGATGCCCATACGGCGGAAAGCGATCCGGTCAATGCCGCGGTGGTCCGAGTCCAACACGATCTCTTCGACCGATCCTACCTGGGGGTCATCGGTTCGTTGCGAGCGACTCCGCACGCTGCGCCCGCAGGGGCCGCCGGGTTCGACATGGACTTCCCGCTGGTCGTGCACGGCCAGAACCTCGAGCCGAAATTCTGGATCGCGGGAACCCGCACGCCCGGCGTCGCTGGAGTGCCGCTCGCCTGGCGGCTCTCGACCGACTATCCCAACGACCTGTTCGACAACTTCGTCTCGCTGTATCGCATCGACGACGGATTCGACCCCGCACTCGGGTTCGTGCGCCGCACCGGAATCTGGGAAACATCCGGACACATCGATTTCATGCCTCGGCCGCACGCGCTCGGCATCCGGCAGCTCGATCTGACATTCCCGATTCCCAGTTGGGACATCATTGCGAATCGATCAGGGTCGTTGGGACGGACTGCGGACTGGCAGACTGCGTCGTTCGAGTGGCGGCTGTTCGGCGGTGACCGCGACAACGGCGACCATTTCGAGGTCAACTACCAGCGCCTCTTCGATGCGCCCAACGACACATTCGAGATCTTCCGCGACGTGAGCGTACCGTCTGGGCGCTACTGGTGGTCGCGCTATGAGCTCCAGTACGAAATGTCGTCGGCGCATCCGTTGAGTTTCGCCGCGTTCGTGAACTGGGGCAGGTTTTACGACGGCCGCAGCGCCGATCTCGAGCTCGAGGGAACGTGGCGCGGCGGCGGGCATGCGATCATCGGCGCCAGCCTGAGCCGCACGGCGGCCAGATTGCGGGGTGGCGGCTTCACGGCCCTCCAGGGGTCCGGCCGGTTCGAGTACGACTTCAATCCCCGCGCCAGCCTGCTCGGCTTCGTCCAATACACGAACGAGGATCGCCGGGTCGACTTCAACATCCGCTTCCACCTGATTCCGGTGATCGGCGACGACGTGTTTGTCGTGTGGAACTCCGGGTACACCACGAGTCCCGGGACGCCCTATCGATTCCCCGCCGTCCGCTCCCTCACTCGGCAGCTCAACGGCGCGTTCGTCGTCAAAGTCGTGCACCGGATCGCGCCGTGAGCGCCGCGGCGCTCGCTGCCCTGCCGCGCGACGGGCGGCTATTGCTACTCACGCGGTTCACGCGTTTGTTCGCCTACGGCGCCCTGTCCGTCGTACTGGTCCTGTATCTGACGGGGCTTGGCCTGAGCGCGCCGCACATCGGACTCCTGCTGACACTCACGCTGGTCGGCGACACGGTGGTATCCCTCTGGTTGAGCACGCGGGCGGACCGGATCGGGCGACGACGCATGCTCATCGCCGGCGCGGCGCTCATGGCGGCCGCCGGAGTCGTTTTCGCGCTCACGCACAACTTCGTGGTGCTCGTCATCGCCGGGACGATCGGGGTCATCAGCCCCAGCGGCAATGAAGTCGGCCCGTTTCTGCCGATCGAACAAGCCATGCTCGCCCACGTCGTCCCCAGTGAGCAGCGAACCGCGGTCTTCGCCTGGTACACGTTGACGGGCGCGTTTGCGACCGCGCTCGGGGCGCTCTGCGCTGGAGTGGTCTCACAATGGCTGCCCTACCGCGCCGTCGTGGTGCTGTACGCGGCGGTCGGCTTGCTCCTCGCCTTGGGCTTCACCCGCTTATCGTCGGGGGCAGAGGTCGCGACACCAACAGCAAGCACGCTCCTCGGTCTCGGTCGCTCAAGGACGGTCGTCCTCAAGCTCGCGGCACTCTTCTCGCTCGATTCCTTCGCGGGTGGCTTCGTTGTGCAAGGCTTTGCCGCCTACTGGTTCTACTTGCGTTTTGGGGTGGATCCTGCAACGCTGGGCGGAATCTTCTTTGGCGCGAATGTCCTCGCGGGAATCTCCGCCCTGGTAGCGTCTCGATTGGCGGCGCGATTTGGACTCGTCCGCACCATGGTGTTCACGCATTTGCCTTCCAACGTGCTCCTGATTCTCGTGCCGCTCATGCCGAGTCTGCCACTGGCGGTGCTCATGCTGTTTCTGCGCTTCAGCATCAGCCAGATGGACGTGCCGACACGGCAATCGTACCTGATGGCTGTAGTAGCACCCGAGGAACGATCTGCCGCGGGAGGGATCACCGGGGTGGCTCGAACAATCGGCGCCGCGCTCGCGCCGGTGTTCGCCGGGCTGCTGTTTGCACGCCCAGCGCTGATCGACGTGCCGTTTTACATAGCCGGAACGCTGAAGATCGTCTACGATCTCTTGTTGTTCCGGGGCTTCGCGTCCGAAGGGCGTCCTAGTCTCGCTTGATGTTCACCTCATCCAACGCGGCGCGAAGGCCACGCGCCAGCTTGAGCGCATCGCCCTCGCCCCAGAAATGCATGAACAGGAGACGCGGCGTCTCACTCAGCATGTGGCTGTGCAGCGCGGTCACTTCGATGCCGCTCGCGCGCAGCGCCCGCAGCACGGGATTCACTTCGCCGGCGATCAGAACGAAATCACCGGTTGTGGCCGCCCTGCCAGCGCCAGTCGGCTCAAAGTTTATCGCGGTCGCCACACCCATTGCCGGAGGCACTTCCATGCTGTCCAGCAGCACGGCATTCGCCCGCGGCACACTGACTTGATAAACGCCCCCGTTCACCTTGCCGTGAACTCCGAGGATCTGTGCAATTTGAACCGTGTCTAGGCCGAGGGCGGGCGTACCGGGTCCGGCAGCGGGAGGGGGAGGCGTCTTGGTGAGCGCCAGCGCCTCATGAATGGCCCTCGCGAGAGCGGCGGGCTGCCCGCGCCCTCCGATGTGGAGATAGACGACGTGCGGCGATTCGCCCGCCAAATGGTTGTGCAATGCCGTCTGCGTGATCCCACCCCGTTGCAGGGCATCGATGACGGGCCCTACCTCGGACGGCAGCAGGACCAGGTCGCCCATTAACATCGCCGTGCTGTCGCCCGTCTGTTTGAACGCCACCCAGGAGCCCAACGCGAGGGTTGGGCGCACCGTGACCGCACCGATTCTGACGTAAAGGTCATTGCGGGGGAATCCAACCCGGTAGGTTTCCCCTTGTAGATTGCCCGACCTTCCCAGGACCCGATCAACATCTTTCCAGTCCGTCGGGGCCTGAGTGTTACCGCCCTGCAAAACCAGGGCGAATGTGAACAGTGCGACGGCTGTCATGACGTCCTCCGGGCGTTTGTGCGCTGTGAACAAACCTGTGAAGTTCCACGTTCAGTATCGAGCCTTGATCGCGTGTCGTTCCCGTGTGCCGAACCGGCTGGATGGGGGTAATCCTAGGACATGAACACTACCTCTCGCGTCACGCTGCTGCTCGGCGCGCTCAGTCTGCTTGCGTCCGGATCGCAGGCGCAGTACTTCGGACGCAACGCCGTTCAGTACGAGAACTTCCACTTCAAGATTCTGAAGACCCAGCACTTCGACATCTACTATTACGATAAAGAAGCGGGGATCGCCGTTGCAGCCGGGCGCATGGCCGAGCGGTGGTACACGCGGATATCGACGGTGCTGCGTCACCAGCTCAGTGGCCGGCAGCCGCTGATTCTCTACGCCGATCACCCCGACTACAACCAGACGAATATTGCTCAGGTGGAGGGGAGCGAAGGCATCACGGAGAGCCTGAAGCGGCGCATCATCCTCCCGCTGGGCGCCTCACTCGCCGAAAGCGATCACGTGATCGGGCACGAGCTGACCCACGCGTTTCAATACGACATCACCGGCGTGGGTCGCGGCTCGATGGTGACCGGGTTGAATCGGGTGCCGCTGTGGTTCATCGAGGGGATGGCGGAGTATGTGTCGCTCGGCAACGTCGATCCCAACACGACGATGTGGATGCGCGACGCGGTGCGGACGGGCAAACTGCCCGGCTTCAGAGATTTGGAGAATCCGCGCTATTTCCCCTATCGCTGGGGCCAGTCATTCTGGTCCTACCTCGGCGGGACGTACGGCGACGACATCGTCGGGGCGCTGCTGCGCGCCGCGGGCCGCAGCGGCAACGTCCAGGCGGCGCTCGAGCAGATGACGCACCGGCCGGCGGACAGCCTCATCGCCGATTGGCATCGTGCGCTGATCGACGCGGCGCAGCCGGTCGCCGTCGCGACGGGTGTGACCCTCCCCACCACGAAATCACAACAGGAGCAGTTGCGGCTCGTGCCCGTGACCACCGCCGGTGCGCGCGCGCTGATCAGTCCGGGCAAGGAGCAGCACTACAACATCGCGCCGGCGCTGAGTCCCGACGGTACGCGCATGGTCTACATGTCGGACGTTGGGCTGTTCTCGATCGACATGTATCTCGCCAACGCGGAGAACGGACACACCATCCGCCTGCTCGTCTCCTCGACACGCGATCCGCACCTCGAGAGCATGCAGTTCATCAACTCCGCTGGTGCGTGGGATGCCGACGGCAGCCGCTTTGTATTCGGCGGGATTGTGACCGGGCAACCGGCGCTCCGCATCGTCAAGGGCAGCAACGGTGATTTGGTGAAGGAGATCAAGTTTCCGACGCTCGGAGAAATCTTCAATCCGACATGGTCGCCCGACGGGAAGCGGATCGCCTTCAGCGCGCAAGTGGGAGGGGTCACCGATCTCTTTACGTACGATCTCGACGACGGGCAGCTGCAGCGTTTGACCGACGACGTCTACGCCGACCTCGAGCCGGCGTGGTCCCCGGATGGTTCGCAGATCGCGTTCGTGACCGATCGCTTCAGTACGTCGCTGGAGCAGCTGTCGTACGGCGACTATCGGCTCGCCATCATGGACGTGCGCGGCGGCCAGATCCGCGCGCTGCCGCACCTGCCCCACGCGAAGCACATCAATCCGCAGTGGAGCCCAGACGGGAAAAGCCTCTATTTCCTGGGCGATCCCGGCGGCATTACGAACGTGTATCGCCTCGCGCTGGGCGACGGCGGGATAACGCAGGTGACGAACATCTTCACGGGCGTCAGCGGGATCACGGCGCTGAGCCCGGCGCTCAGCGTCGCCCAGAAAACGCCACGCGCCGTCTTCACCGTCTACTCCGGTGGCGGCTACGCGATTCAAGTGATCGACGACCTGCAGGCACTCGAGGGACGACCGATCACGCCGCTGCCCAAGTCTGCGGCGGCGCTGCCCCCGCTCGATCGGGCTGAAATCGGGACGTCCATTGCTTCGATGATCAACGATCCCGCCCAGGGCTTACCGCCCGAGGCGTCGATTAGTCTCGGCAGCGCCACCAAGCCGTACCACGCCAAGCTCTCGCTCGATTACATCTCGCAGCCGAGCCTGGCGATCGCCGCCGACCGTTTCGGCACCTACGTCGGCGGCGGCGTGACCCTGTACTGGAGCGACATGCTGGCCGACCAGCAGCTCGTGACGCTGGCCCAGTTTCAGGGACGCCTCTCGGATTTCGCGGCGCTGGTCGCGTATGGCAATCGCAAGTCGCGACTCAACTGGGTAGTGGGGGCGCAGCAGATTCCGTACATCTACGCGCGGCTCTTGACCGGCTCCGACACCGCCGGCAATTTCGTCGAACAGATCGAGCGGTTCAAAATAACGAACCGCTCACTCAGTGGGTTCGTGGCGTATCCCTTCAACCGCTCCCAGCGGCTCGAGCTGTCCGCAGGTCTGCAGCAGACCACCTACAACGACGAGTTGCGGACGACCGGGTTCAACCCCTTCACCGGTCGGGTCGTGTACGACGTCAAGCAGAATCTCCCCACCTTCGGCCCAGTCACGGTCGAGACCGGGAGTGCAGCGCTGGTGCACGACAACTCGTTCTACGGCGCCACGAGCCCGATTCTCGGAAGCCGCTGGCGACTCGAGGTCGATCCCACGGTCGGCACTCTCCAGTTCGTGACGCTGCTCGGAGATTATCGCAAATACGTGATGCCGCTGCGGCCATTCACGCTGGCGGGGCGCGTACTGCACGTGGGGCGCTACGGTCGTAATGCAGAGGACAACCGGATGTATCCGCTGTTCATCGGCTATCAGAGTTTCGTGCGCGGCTACGACTACAACAGTGTCACTTTCAACGAATGCGAAAATACCTCGCCTTGCCCGCTGCTCGTACAACTCTTCGGCAGCAGAATCCTCGTCGCCAATGCTGAGCTGCGTTTCCCGCCCTTTGGGCTGCTCGGCGCGGGTGGGGGCTACTACGGCATCCTGCCGGTTGAAGCAGGGATCTTCTACGATGCCGGTGTCGCGTGGACCTCAACAGAAGGAGCGAAGCTGTTCGGTGATGGCCCGCGCAGACTCATGCGAAGCGCCGGCGTATCGCTCCGGATGAACCTGTTCGGCTACGCCATCGGCCAAATGGACATCGTGCATCCCTTCGACCGGCCGCAGAAGAATTGGATGGTGAAGTTGGGGATCACCGAAGGATTCTAGACGCGGGTGTAGCGGATAGAAAGCGTAGGGGCGCAGCCTGCTGCGCCCCTACATTGTTTCAGGGCATGCGCAGAAAACTCCTACCGCACGGGCAAACCGCTCGGCACCGAGGCTGGAACGAGGCCGGTCAGGTCGCGGGCCGCCGGGTCAGTGAGTGACTTCAGAAACGCCACCAATTCGCGCTGTTCCGTTTCCGTCAACAGCAGCGGCGTGCGCAACTGGAAATCGAGATTCGACAGGATGGAGTCGATCGTCTGTGGATCGCCGTGATAGCTGTCGCGCACACTCGCCGGCAGTGTAGCCGGGTCGAAATTGCGCAATGACTTGGGCACGTCATTGTAGTGCGCGACCACCGATTCCAGCGTCGCGAAGCTGCCGTTGTGAAAGTATGGAGCCGTCAGCTCGACGTTGCGCAGCGGTGGCACGCGGAACGCGAACTGGTAAAACTCATTGTGGAGCAGCTCCCCACGGCCGACATCGAGCGGCGCATGCGTCCCGACACCGGGGCCGAGCTGCGGCACGCCGCTATTGGAGAACGATTGCCCCCCGAGGAACGGACCGTTGTGGCACGACGCGCACCGGGCCCGGGTGAAGAACAGGAGCCCGCCGCGTTTCTCCTCGAGGCTGATCGCGCTCGCGTCGTGCCGCAGGAAGCGATCGAAGCGAGAATCGGTTTTCAGCAACGACGCCATCTGAAATGCCGCGATCGCCCTGGCGGCATGGCCGAACGTGAGATTCGCCTGCGGCACGCCGGGGTAGGCGGCGCTGAAGAGCGTGACGTACTGCGGGATGGCGAGGAGACGCTGCATGATCGCCCGCCAGATCTGCGCCTGCTGCGTATCGGCGAACTGCGCCAGCTCGTTGGGATTGCCGAACACGTCGATGTCGCCGGGATCGCCGCGCATCTCGCGCCGATTCAGCACCGGCATCATGGCCTGTGCGGCGACGACGTCGGACAGCTCGGACGGGATGGTCACCTCGGGCGGCGGCGGGCCGAAGCGGCTCAGCCGGCCGTCCCAAAAGATGTAGCTGAGGCCGATGGTGCTGTTGAGCAGCGACGGCGCGTTCCGCGGCACGAATGTGCGACCCGGTCCGAGCGTGCGGGCCGCGCCGACGCCGGTCCCGCCGGTGCCGATCGCGAGCGGCAGACCGTCGGTCATGGACCGCGACGGCTCGTGACACGTCGCGCACGAAATGTCGCGGTTGCCGCTCAGGATCTTGTCGAACATCAGCGCCTGGCCGAGCGCGACCAGCGCCGGATCTAGTTGCGGTGGCGGCAGAACCGGCACCACGCCCCACTGGCCGATGCTGCGCCGCAGCTGGGCATCGATCGATTCCGGAAACTCCGACGTCGGCGGCGTCTCGTCGCACGCCGCCGCCAGCACGAGGGCCGCGACGCAGAGCGGTCTGAGAGAAAGCGTCATGATGCACCTCCTCGCCGGTTCAATGCAGCGGCAGCGACAGCGAGATCTGGTGGGTGGAGGTATTCACGTCGATCAAGTTCAGCGGGCCACTCGGCGCCGCGAGGATGTCTGCCCCCGACACAGCCAGCGCGCGAACGCCCACAATGAACTGCGTGCCGGGACGGCCGCCGCCCTTGGTCACGCGGCCGCGGTAGCGCAGCTCGAGCTCTGTGAATCGCAGCGTCAGGCCCCAGGTCGGCGTCCACTCGAGCCACCCGGTGCGCAGCGATCGCTGGCTCAGCTCGACATTGTCCGTCTGCTGCAGCCGATAACTGATGGAGCGCATCGTCAAGCCGAGCTGCAGGCCGAGCACCCTGCTCTTGCCTTCGAGATCGATGTCCCGGCCCGCGCCGATGCGGAAGATCGCGTTGGAGAACCGGAAGCGGTTTTCGAGCGTCTTGCCGCCCACGGCGATGGTGTCGCCGGCGAGCGTCGCCGTCGGAGCGATCGCGTCAGCCCACGTGTAGGTTCGAATCGGCTCGTAGATGGCATCGACCCCGAACGTCGCCGGGCCAAGCACCTTGGAGAACCCCACGCCGAAGTTGTAGGCATGGGAGCGGCCGGGGTCCCACGGAATCACGGCCACGTTGGTGATGTCGTAATTCGGCAGCTTGGGGTGCGTCGCGCGATTGACGGTCGCGAGCCAGCCCATGCGCCAACCCGGCGTCGTGAGCGGCATCTGATACTTGAGCTGCGCGCCCCAGGTGTTGGTGTGATCGAAGTTCTGGTCGGTGCGCAGATCGGAAACGAATCGCTGCAGTCCCGGATCCCAGAACTGATCGACGTAGAGCACAGTGTGTGTGGCGGCGAAGCGGTTGTGGAGCACCACCGCCTCGAGCGACCGCACCCCGCGCTCACCCGGCCAGTCCTTCAACGCGCCCACCCGAAAATCGACGGCATGCCCCGTCTGTCTGACGCGCAGGCTCCCGCTGTAGAGCAAGTCGACGCCGTCGAGCGCGTGGAGTCCCGTCCAGAGCGCGCTGGCACCGACCGACAGGTTGCGGTCCGGCCACGTCCGGCCGATCAAGCCGAACGCGTACTGATTCCCGTGCGCGCGCAAATCGGGTCCGGGGAGCGGGGAGCCTGGCGGCAACAGCGTTCGTGGCTCGGCGACGAAGATGCCACCCTGCTGGGGCGGCCGACTCGCGTCGACCTGTTGCAGCACCAGGGCGAGACCGCCATACCAGTTCTCGCGGCGCGCCAGGACGGCGACCGGCAGCGACCGGCCACCGCCGGCGTTGGAGGAGAGGCTGTAGACGGTCGGCGAGCTGACGAAACGGGACGTGCGCAGTCGCGCCATCGTCGCCGGGCTGCTGAACGGATCTCCCAGTGAATCCGGGAGCGCGATCGACACGCCACCCAGGCCCAGATTGTTGGAGGGAAAAATCTGGAACTGATCGCCCTGGGCGATCGGAATCGTTTTGATCGGAATCAGCTGCGCGCCTGCGGGGGTGACGAGACAGAGGAGCGGAACAACGAGACGAACGGCCCGAAGGGCGGAGACGGGCGCCATAGACACCTCGACGGAGTGGGATCCTTTGAAAAGGATACCACGACGGGCAGCCCTCGCGTCACCACGTCGCGCCAAACGACATATTGCGACGCCGCGACACCCCCCCCCACCCACCCCCCCAACGGCGCCCCGGAACCGGGAGGCGCAGCGCAGGGTTCATCGAGCTAATGAAAACACGAAAACTCGGCAGGCAGGGCTTGACGGTATCGGCTCTCGGTCTCGGCTGCATGGGAATGTCCGAATTCTACGGCGACCGCGATGACGCTGAGTCGATTGCCACCATTCATCGAGCCCTCGAGCTCGGCATCACCTTCCTCGACACGGCCGACGTGTACGGGCCGTTCACCAACGAGATCCTGGTCGGAAAGGCGATCAAGGGCAGACGTAACCAGGTCGTCCTGGCCACCAAATTCGGCAACGTCCGTGGGCCGGACGGCAAGTTCATCGGTCAAAATGGCCGGCCCGAATACGTGAAAGCCGCCTGCGATGCATCGCTTGGGCGCCTCGGCGTCGATCACATCGACCTTTACTATCAGCACCGCGTCGATCGCACGGTCCCCATCGAAGAGACCGTGGGCGCCATGGCGGACCTCGTGCGGCAGGGGAAGGTGCGATTTCTCGGGTTGTCGGAGGCATCGGCGCAGACGGTGCGGCGCGCGCAGGCCGTGCACCCCATCACCGCGCTGCAGACCGAGTACTCGCTGTGGAGCCGCGACGTGGAGGACGAGATTCTGCCCACCGTCCGGGAGCTGGGTATCGGCTTCGTCGCGTACAGCCCGCTGGGCCGGGGCTTTCTCACGGGCCAGATCAAGCGGCCGGAGGACATCGCCGAGGGTGATTGGCGCAAGAACCACCCGCGGTTTCAGGGCGAGAACTTCCAGAAGAACGTCGATCTCGTCGGCCGCGTCGCAGCGCTCGCTCGCAAGAAGGGGTGCTCCCCCAGCCAGCTCGCGCTCGCCTGGCTCCTGGCGCAGGGCGACGACATCGTCCCCATCCCGGGGACGAAGCGCCGCAAATACCTCGAAGAAAACGTCGGCGCCCTCAACGTGACGTTGACGGGCGCCGAGCGCGGTGAGCTGGAAGGCGTGGGTGTCGCGGCGGGGGCGCGCTACCCCGAAGGGGGAATGCGAACGGTCAACGGCTAGCTCTCCGCGGCGGCCTGGAGCTTGGCGATATCGAGCTTTTTCATCTGCAGCAGGGCCTGCATGACCCGGTCCGACTTCTTGGGATCCTTTTCTATCAGCTTCGAGAGCGCGGCCGGCACGATCTGCCATGAGAAACCGAACTTATCCTTCAGCCAGCCGCACATGCTCTCCTGGCCGCCACCGGATGTCAGCTTACTCCAGTACTCGTCGATCTCTTTTTGGTTTTCACAATTCACCACGAATGAAAAGGCCTCGCTGAACTTGAAGAGCGGCCCACCGTTCAGCGCTGTGAATTGCTGCCCCGCGAGCTGAAAGTGCACGACCATCACGGAGCCCTTGGGGCCCGGGCCGGCGTCGCCATAGCGGCTGACGTTCAGGATCTTGGAGTTCTTAAAGATCGACACGTAAAACTGCGCGGCCTCTTCGGCCTGTTTGTCGAACCACAGGAACGGGGTAATCTTTTGAGTAGCCACTAGTGTGTCTCCTCTCGCAGCAGCTCATCTAACCGGTTGTAGCTCGCCTCCAGACCCTTCGTCGCGCCCATCTTGACGGCCGCATCCCGTGCTTCGCGTGTCGCGTAACGGACGGTAGTAGTGAGCGTGGTCTGGCCGCGTGCCTCAAGGAGCTCCGTGGTAACGAGCGTCTCGCCGCCCGTCCAGTAGTCCTCGTACACCTCCGTGGCGACGATGCGCGACGGTGGCGCGACTTCTCGGAATGTGCCACCCATGCCCATCTTGCGACCGTCGGCGTTTTGCCACACGTAACGATATTGGCCGCCGACGCGGAGGTCGATGTCACACACCGGCATCGTCCAGCCGGGTGGGCCGAGGAGCCAGCGTTTGACCAGGTCGGGTTTGGTGAGCGCGTCGAACACCATGCCCCGCGGTGCGTCGAACACCCGCGTCATCACCAACTCGCGGTCGGTCGGGGTCGTAACCTTCAGATCGCCGGTCTTGGTCATTTCGGTTTCCTTTTCCTCGGCCTGGGTTTCGTGTCCTCGATCAGCTCGTTCACGATCTTCTTCTGCTTGCCCTTCAGCTCCTCGAGCACCGCGTCGAGGCGCTTGTAGTTCGCCTCCCAGATCCGGCGGTAGCGGTCGATCCAGTCGGTCGCTTCGGCAAGCGGCCGCGGCTCGAGCTTACGGGGCCGCCGCTGCGCTTCACGACCGCGGGTGATCAAGCCCGCGCGTTCGAGCACTTTGAGGTGCTTCGAGATCGCCGGCTGGCTGATGTCGAACGGCGCCGCCAACTCGGTGACCGTCGCCTCGCCGTCCGCCAGGCGGGCCAGGATGGCGCGGCGGGTCGGGTCGGCGAGGGCGGCAAAGGTCGCGTCGAGCGAATAACCAGATGGTTTCATAACCGAGTGGTAATGTACGTCCCCGCCCCGCAGCCGTCAAGGGCTATCATTCCGGCGTGAAAATCGCGACCTGGAACGTCAACGGCATCCGGGCCCGCGCGGCGCAGCTGGCCGAGTGGCTGCAGCGCGACCGGCCCGACGTCGTCTGCCTCCAGGAGCTGAAGGCCACCGCGGCTCAGATTCCCGCCGAGACCAAGCTGAAGGATTATCACGCGTACTGGCACACCCTGAAGGGCTATTCGGGCGTCTCGTTACACGTCCGGAAAGACCTCTTCGCGGTCGATCCGGTGTTCAGTCATCCGCCGTTCGACATCGAGTCCCGGATCGTGCAGGTGGAGCATGGCGACCTGGTCATAGCATCGATCTATGTGCCCAACGGCGGCAAGGACTATCCCGCGAAGCTCGCCTTCATCAAGAGCTTGATTGAGTGGTCGGTGAAGCTGACGGCAGATGGCAGACGGCTGATTCTATGCGGCGACCTGAACATCGCGCGCACGGAAATGGACGTGCATCCCAAGGAGCGCAAGCCGAACGCCGTCGGCCAGCGGCCCGAGGAACGTGCGCTCTTCGAGAAGCTCCTCGGCACGCAGCTCGTCGACCTGGGCCGCAGGTTCGATCCCGATAATCCGAATCTGTTTACGTGGTGGGCGCCGTGGCGAAATCTGCGCGCGCGCAATATCGGCTGGCGGCTCGACTACGTGCTCGCCTCACCGGGCCTCGCCGACCAGGCAACCAGCTGCATCGTGCAGGCCGACGTGGGCACGAGCGACCATGCGCCGGTGGTCATGACGACACGCTGAGCGGACCGAGCGCGCCAGACGTCATAATCGGTCGTGCAAATCGGAACGTCGATCACTATCGTATTCCGATGACGACCGTCCGGGTCTACGGTGGCAAGGCGGCGAAGGGCGCCGAGGGATCGCCGCTTCTGTCCGGCGTGCTCGCGGCAATCGGGATCATCGTCGCGTGGGTGGGGCTGGTGTACGTGACCCACCACCCCGTTGGCGTCGTCGCGTGGGGTGTCGGCGGACTGCTGGGGATCGTGGTCGCCAAGGCGGCCAGACCGCCGACGAAAGCGACGGGTGCGCTCGCGGCTGGGCTCACCCTCGTCACGACGCTCCTCGCCAAAGTGGTCCTCGTGGTGGTGGCGCTGCAACCGATCATCCGGCAGGAGCTCGCCAACGATCCCGGCTCGCTCGTCTTGCTGTTCCTCGTCGAAAAGACCCAGCAGCGGTCCTTCTCGCCCGAGTTACAGGCGACCATCGATTCGCGTCCCGATCTGGCGGCCGACACGACCTTCTTTGGTCCCGGCCATGAGATTCGGACGCAGATGATCGACGAGGCGGCCGCTGCCGCCAAGGCTTCGTCGTTCGCGGAACGCAAGCGCCTCGTGCACGTGCACTACGACAGATTCCTGGACAAACTGGGATTCTGGGTCTTGCTGTGGCAGACGTTTCAGTGGATGGACCTGCTGTGGATCGGACTGGGGATGTCGACCGCGTGGACCCTGGGACAGGGACGGATCTGAGCTAGGTTCCCGTTCCCCGCTCGCGCTCTTCACGTTCGCGCGCTTCACGGGCCAGTCGCACCCGCTCCTGACGCTCCCTGAGAGCCGCCGCCGCCGCGGCGTCGCGCTCACGCTCCTGGGCGTCCCAATCAGTCTTAGCGTCGGCTTCCGCCCGGGCGCGGCTGACGTGTTCCTGCCGCTCGCGCCGCGCGGCAGCCTGATCCTTCTCGCGATCGGCCTCGCGCTGCACCTTGTTCTTGGTATGTGCCCACCACATCACGAGGAACAGCCCGAACTGGGCGGGCAGCACGAAAATGAAGGAGGCCGGAAATAGCCGATTGACCGTAATGGTGACGGCGGCACTCGCCAGGGCCCATTTCCACCCGGAGAGGTGCTCGTAGTCCGCGGCGAAGTAAAACAGCGCCGCAAAAGTAAAGAGACCACCGCCGAGCCCAAGCATGCGTTAATATGTGAAACCGCGTTTTGGCGTGCAATATTCTGTTCCACAGGACCGTCCCGGAGGGCGATAGCATGCCCCGCATTGTCTGGATCATCCTGATTATTGTGATCTTTGGCGCGGCGATGTTTTTCCTGCGACGCTATATGGAGCGCTAGTTGCTGACCGTTTTCCTGTTGTCCCCCGCCAGCTGCGCGGGCACGCGTGCGCAGCTGCTGCTCAAGAGCCAGACGAGCCCGCTGACCGCGCGGCTCGCGAACGGCGGCGCGCCGCTCGGCGAAGTTTTCACGTTCATGAGCAGCCTGTACTTTCGCGGGAAGCTTGCCTACGCGACACGATTCGGCCGCGCATTCGTGATCGCGCCGGGGCGTGGGCTGCTGCCGGCCGATGTGTTGATTCACATCGAGGATCTGCGAAAAATGGCTACCGTCCCAGTCGCTGAAGACGTCGCCGCGTTTCGCGACCCGCTCGTCCGGGACGCGACCGCGCTCCAGCGCGGGCTTGGTGCGGACGATCGCGTGGTGCTGCTCGGCAGTGTCGCGACGGACAAGTACGTCGCCCCGCTGCTCGAGGTCTTTGGGGACCGCCTCCTCTTCCCCGCCAGCTTCGCCGGCCGCGGTGACATGAGCCGCGGCGGCCTGCTCCTGCGTTGCGCGCGCGCCGGGACGCCGCTCGAGTGCGTACCGGTCCAAGGAGCTACGCGGCACGGTCCCAAGCCGCCCAAGCTTCCACGAATCCAATAGCCGATCTCCTGCTGGAACGACTGCAACGGGCTGTGGCGCCCGACTACCGCGTGGAGCGTAAGCTCGGCGGTGGCGGGATGGGGAGCGTGTACCTCGCGCACGAGGTCAGGCTCAACCGCGACGTCGCCATCAAGGTGCTGCGACCCGAGCTGGCCACGGCCGCCGCCGCCGAGTCGTTCCTGCGCGAGGCGCAGATCCTCGCGAGCATCCGTCATCCCAACGTCATCGTCATCTACCGCCCCGACTCCGAGAAGGAGGAGGGCGGGCTCCAGTACTACATCATGGAGCTGGTGAATGGGCCGACGCTCGAGGATCGGCTCGAAGCGGGTCCGATCCCGGTCCCCGATGCCGTAGGGATCGGTAGCGACCTGCTGCGGGGCCTCGAGACGGTGCATCGGCTCGGGCTGGTCCATCGCGATGTGAAGCCGAGCAACGTGTTTGTTCTGCCGGATCGCGCGCTCCTGGGCGATTTCGGAATCGCACGCCCCCCGTTCACGGCGGGAACCGACGCCCACGGCCCGGAAGGCACGCCCGAGTACATGGCCCCCGAGCAAGTCGAGGGGAAACCGATCACTCTGCGGACCGACATCTACTCGACCGGCGTCGTGCTGTATGAGGCGGTGACCGGACGCCGGTTTCATGAGCAGGGCAAGCAGGTCGACTGGAGCGGTGTGCCGTCCGACCTGGCGCGTGTGGTGCGGCGCGCCGTCGCCGAGAAGCCGGAAGAGCGCTGGCCGGATGCCGCGGCATTCCGGAAGGCGTTGGAGCGGATGCAAGCCCCAGGTCTCATACGACGTGTTGCGCCTTTCGCCGCGGGCGGTCTGATCGTCGGGGCCGTGATCCTCCTGACGAATGGCGGCCCTCCCCCACCGCCAAGCAATTCGCGTCCGACCGTGGCGTTCAACCAGATCGAGTACACCGGCCCGGCGGATCGTCGCCCCATGGCGGATTCGCTCGTCCACATGGTGCACTCGGACCTCCGTCCGCACCTCAACTTCGTCGACTCAACACCCAGGGGGGCGGGGGGGGCGCTCGCGGTGCAGGCACGAATGACGGTGACGGGCGGCGATGTGGCCGTGCGACTGACCGGTGCAATTCCAGCCTCCGAATTCCAGGTGCCGCTCGAACTCTGGCCCGCGCTCCGCGACTCGCTCGATTACCAGATCGTGCTTGGCGTCTGGGCCGGCCACAGCCCACTTGCTGGATCGCTTCCGGCGCGCGCGCTGCCGCACAGATCTGAGGGGCTCATTCGTTTTCTGGAAGCGGAGCGACTCGTCGCGCAGGAACAGTGGGAGAAAGCGGACAGTGCCTACCGAGTGGCTGAAGCAACCGATACCACCTGCTGGATCTGCTCGTGGCGCATCCTCGAGATCGGACGGTGGCGGAGTCGCCAGCCGGACCCAGCGCGCGTGCGTCGCGTTCAGGTCCACGCCGACTCCCTCCCGCCGTTGTACCGCAGCCTCATTCGCGCCGCGCAGCTGCCGCTACGCGATCGCTTGGACACGTTGCGCGCGGCGGCAGAAGGCTCGCGCGAGTTTTTCCTGGGGTGGTTCCAGCTGGGCGACGAGCTGTTCCATCGCGGCCCACTCGCGGGGCATCGGCGCTCCGAAGCCATCCCCGCGTTCGAGCGGGCCGCGCGCCTGCGACCCGACTTTCGGCCGTCGTGGGAGCACCTCGCGTGGGCGGCGACGGCCGAAGGCGACTCCGGTGTCGCGGCCAGCGCGCTCGATTCGTTGGAGAGTCGCAGCGCTGCGCCGGACCCATTCTCGCTCGAGCTCCGCGCCCTCCTCAAAGTCGGTTTCGCGTGGCGGTTTCTGCCGGAGCAGGAGGCGGCCCGCATCACTGCGGAGATCAGCGGGCAGCCCGCGACGCAGAGCAGTGCAGATTTTGGTGCCGGGCCGCGGATGCTTCCAACATTCGATGTGCCGCGAGGGGCGATCGCGTTAGGCGAGATTCTCGAACACACCGCGTCACCGGATTGGCGGCGCTCGGGACTCATTGCCCAAACACTCGGCGCGGTGGCGCTGGGCCGGCTGGACCGTTTACGCGATCTGACGCACCGGCTCACGGAAGTCGCTCCGGAGTCGGAGCTGGTGCTCTTCAATGCCGAGCTGCCGGCGGCACTCGCCTATGTCGACAGCGGCAGCATCCGTGCGATCGACGCGCTCGACGACCTGAGCGCCTGGACCCTCAGCAGCGGTGTCGATCCGTTGCGCGACCGCGCGGTCTGGATGAGCAGTTTGCTCGGTCACCGCACGCCCCCCCGCGTCGGGGCGCCGGGTGAGTTCGAGCTGTTCATCGCCGCCGATTCACTGGCCGCCGCCGGGCACCCGCGCGCGGCGCTCGTGCTCCTCGATCCGATCGACGTCGACGCGGTGGCCAGGCGGGTGGGTCCGCGTGCGGATCCGTTCTTCCGCGCCATCGTACATCTGAAGCGCGCCGCCTGGCGCGCCCAGATCGGTGATATCGAGCGCGCGAGAAGCGAACTGCTGTGGCACGAGCATCTCGACGTGGTGGCTCTTCCGACCGGTCTCCCCCAAGCGGCGGAGGTCGACTGGGCGTTCGGCACGCTGGCGCGCTGGCGCCTCGCGCGCCTGCTCGACCGCGCCGGGCGCGCCCAGCGTGGCGAAGCGTGCGAGGCGTACGCGGCCGTGGTGCGCCATTGGTCGGAGGCACCCGCACCGTACGGGGCGCGCGCCGATACCGCACGAACGCGCGCGCGCGCGCTCAACTGCGCGTCGACCCGATGATTCGCCTCCAGACGCTCGGGACCCTCGAAGTCACCGTGGACGGCGCGGAGGCTCCGGCAGAGCTGCTCTGGAAGAAGAACGTGGCCCTGCTGCTCTACCTCGCGCGCGCGCCCAGGCGACGCTGCACGCGGGAGCAGCTGATCGGACTGCTGTGGCCAGACAAGGACGACGCGGCGGCGCGGCAATCGGTGCGCGAGGCAATCCGGATGGTCCGCCACTACCTGGGCGACGACCGCCTCAAGACGACGGGCGACGTCATTCAACTGCTCGATGGCGCGGTGGAACTCGATACCGACCAGTTCGAGACGCTCGTCAGGCAGCGCGACTGGGCACAGACCACCCCGCTGATCAATGGCAGGTTCCTCGACGGCTTCAAGATCTCCGACGCGTCCGGCTTCGAGGACTGGCTGACGGTCGAGCGTTCCCATTGGAATGGACGCACGATCGACGCGCTGCTGAGTGACGCCGAGGAGCGGCTCGCTGCCGGCGACGAGCTGGGGGCCGATGCGCCGCTGCGAAAAGCCCGCGAGATCGACCCGCTATCGCAGCGCGCGCTGCGAGCGGCGCTGCGCCGCTTCGCGGCCACCGACGACAGATCGGCGGCGCTCCGCCTCGCCGACGAGTTCCTGCACGAGGCGCACCGCGATGGTCCGCCGGCGGTATTGGAGCTCGAAACCAAGAGCCTGGTCGAGCGACTGCGGAGCGGCCGTGCCTGGCATTTGCCGAAAGAGGCGCTTTCTCCCGATCGCAGTGTGTCGTGGCGCCGCGCGCCACTCCTGGCGCGGCAGCGCGAGCTGGCGGCGGCGCTGGCGCAATGGCGCGCGGTGCGCGCTGGGAGTGATGAAAGAGGCCGGCTGGGACTGCTCGTCGTCGAAGCCGAGCCCGGCGGCGGCAAGACACGTCTCGTGGAAGAGCTCGTGGCGCGCGCCGGCCTCGACGGCGGCGTTGCAGTCGGGATGCGCGCCGTGCCGGGCGATCTGGAGCAGCCCGCGAGCGCGGTGCTCAGTCTGGCGAGAGGCGGTCTGCTTGCGGCGCCGGGTGTCGCCGGAGCAAATCCGGCCGCGCTCGCCACGCTGGCGGCACAGGCGAGCGAGTGGGCGGAGCGGTTTCCGCAGCGGGCCGCGGCCTCGAGCAGCTGGACCGTGGACGCCGCCGTCGCCGAGGTGCTCCGCGTGACGAGTGCGGAGCAGCCGTTGCTGTTGGTGTTCGATGACGCACAATGGATCGATGCGACATCGTTCCAGATGATCGAGCGACTCGTCCGTGACCTGGCACGCGCGCCCATCCTCATCGTGCTCGCGACCGCGCCCGAGCCCGCGCCACCCAAGCTCGCGGAGCTCCGCTCACGTATTGGCCGCGACGTTCCCGGCGCCGTGATCGCGCTGGACAAATTGCCGCTCGAGGCAATCCGCGGGCTGGTCCAGTGGGCACTGCCGACATACAGCGGCGAGAACGCCGACCGCCTTGCGCGCCGCATTGCCGCCGACTCCGCGGGCCTGCCGCTGCTGGCGGTCGAGATCTGTCATGCGATGGCGCAGGGCCTCGATCTCGAATCGACCAACGGGGCTTGGCCACATCCGCTCAGGACTCTGGACTCCACCTTCCCCGGCGATCTGCCCGATACGATCGTCGCCGCGATCCGGGTGGGCTTTCGCTGTCTCTCGCAACCGGCGCAGCGGGCACTCGTCGCCACGGCCATCCTCGGCGAGCGCGTAACGGGACAGCGGATCGGCGCGGCCGCGGAGCTCGCTGGAAAAGCGCTGCACGCGGCCCTGGACGAGCTGGAGTGGCGCCGCTGGCTCGTCGCCGAGCCAAGGGGCTATGGGTTCGTGGCGCGGATCGTTCGTGACGTAGTGGCGCGCGACATGGTCACTGAGGGGGAACGGCAGCGCATCCTGGCTAGCCGGCGCGCCTGACATGCGCAAGAGTCGCCTCTGGTACGCGCTGATCGGTGTCGTGCCGCTGGTTTACGCGCCGCCGGCCGACCTGGTGTTCGCACTGTCGCCCGCAAGTCGCCTCGAGGTGAAAACGGGGAAAGCCGGACTGCTCGGTTTTGCGGGACACGAGCACCTCATTCGGGCGCGCGCGTTCTCGGGTCACATCGTCTATCGACCCGATGCCCCCGACAGCTCGCGGGTCGATGTGCTCGTGCTCACCGATAGCCTCGAGGTGCTGACACCGCCGGACACGGAGGAAATTCGTAAAGTGACGGCGGCCATGCGTACCGAGGTGCTCGACGTCGCGCGCTATCCGGAAATCCGGCTGCAGTCGCGCACGGTCACGGTGCGAGCGGGAACGGCGCACATGCTGGCGGCCCTGACCATGCATGGTGAAACGCACGACGTCCCCGTCGATGTGCAATTCGAAATGAGCGCGGACACCTTGCGGGCCACCACTACCTTCGTGGTGAAGCAAACAGCCTTCGGGATCCGACCATTCCGTGGCGGGCCCGGCGGGACCGTACGCGTCGCCGACAATGTGACTTTCGATATCCGCATCGTCGCGATACGCACCAATCCGTAGATCGCGACTCGAGACCGCTCCGCCGCATCCTATCAACGATGAGCCATCCCAACGCTGGAATTACTTCCTGGAGACCTTGGATGAAAAACGCGCTTACCGGTCTGTTCCTCGTCGTCACGTTGTTCCTCACGCCGCGCGCCGCATGGACACAAAGCGGATTCGGTGGTCGCGGTGGCGGCATGGGTGGAATGGGCCGCTACGGTCCCAGCGCGCCCAAGCTCCCGGGCGTCGAGCTCATCGGACCGCTCGACACGGCGCTGGCGCGCGTCACGCTCGACCTCACGAGTGACCAGGTGGCACGCTACGCGCAGGCGTACGACTCGTTCATGGTGGCCACGCGTCCGCAGCGCGACAGCGCGTCCGCGGCGATCGCCAAGATGAACGAGCGCCTCGACGGCGGTGACCGCGCCGCCGCGACGTTCTACGCCGAGCGCGTACAGGAGCTCGGGAAATACCTGAAAGAACGACAGGACCGATTCGAAAGCGAATTGCGCCGCTTCCTCAACGGCGACCAGGTCAAGGCCTACAAGAAATGGCGCGAGGGCGAGGATCAGGCCGCCGAGCGAAAGCGGCGCGAAGATCAGCTGCGGTGGGATGAAGCGGGATTCCGCGGCGAGTTCGGCGGTCCCCGCGCGTCGTCAACGCCCGACATCAAGACTGCGCTGCCGACGGCACCGGCGGTCGCCGTGCCTGCGCTCGGCTCCCAGGCGGTGCGTGTCGGGCGAGCGCTGTACGTCGCCGGCCAGCTCGGCGTCGACAGTACGGGAGCGCTCGTCGGCTCGGACCTGCGCGCGCAGGCCGTACGCGCGTTCGCCAATCTGGGGACGGTGCTCCAGGCGGCGGGCGCGACGCCGCGCGACGTCATCGCGCTGACGATCTACATCGTGAACTATCGTCCTGAGGATCTCGCGACGATCCGCGACGCGGGCGCGGCATACTTCGGCGCGAAGGCAGCGATCGCTACGGTGGTGGGGGTGCAGTCCGTCGGCCGCGACGGCGCGCTGATATCGATCGGGGCGACGGCAATGGCGCACTAAACGTCGCTTTGAATGCGCAGTTATCATACTGCGCATGAATCCGCGCGAAGAAGGTAGGAGCGTACATCTACCGCTGTTCGCGGCCCTGGTTTCAGTCGTGCTCTGGGCCGCGGCGTTCGTCGGCATTCGCGCGGCGGGTCGTTCGTTCTCGCCCGGGCCGCTCGCGCTGGGGCGTCTCGCGATCGGCACCGCGCTGTTGGGTGCGCTCACGCTGGCGCGCCCCACGGTCCGGCCGACGCGCCGGGAGCTCGCGCTGCTCGCGCTCGCTGGCCTGTTGTGGTTCGGCACCTATCAGGTCGTCCTCAACGAGGCCGAGCGGCGCGTCGACGCGGGCACGGCGGCGATGCTGGTCCTGGTCGCGCCGATCTTCATCGTGGCGCTGGCGGCGGTGTTCCTCAACGAGCGCACGACTCCCAACTTGCTGCTCGGCGGGCTGCTCGCGTTCGGCGGCGTCGTGCTGATCGGATTCGCGACGTCGTCGCACAGCGCGTCGCTCGTGGGGGTGATCCTCTGTCTGGTCGCGGCGTTGTCGTCCGCGATCGGCGTCGTTGCGGAAAAGCCGGTGCTCAATCGCATCTCTGCATTGCAGGTGACGTGGACGTGCTGCACGGTCGGCGCGGTCCTCTGTCTCCCCTATGCGCCGCAATTGGTTCGCGAATGGCGCGCGGCACCCACCGGCGGCATCGCCTGGCTGCTGTTCCTCGGCGTCTTCCCGACGGCTGTGGCATTCACGACGTGGGCATACGCGCTGGCCCGCGGCACGGCGGGGCGGCTCGCGGCGACGGCCTACCTCGTGCCGCCGCTGACGGTCGTGCTGAGCGCGCTGATCTTAGGGGAAGCGCCGAGCGCAGTGGCCGTGCTCGGTGGCGCGCTGTGTCTCGTCGGTGTAGTCATCGCGCGGAAAGCACCCGAGCCCGCGCCAGTAGTGGCGTCTCAGTCGTACATGCAGAAGTAGGCGGGGCTGCCGCCGTCGCGCGACTCTGGAGCACGCGACCAGCACTGCAAGAACGGTGAGTGGCGCCGTCCATCGTGTCATTGGCGCTTGTCCCGCGCTTCGCGCTCCTCGTCGGTCAGATCAACGGCCATCGGGAAAAACAGCGAGCGTTTCACTTCCGGATAGGGCACGTCCCAGCCGCGCGCATCGTGCCACAGGATCCGGTTGAGCCGCTCGCTCGGCGCGGCATCCGGATCGCGGAAATTCATCCGCGCGGACGCGAGCGCCGCCCGCCGGCGCTCGGCGGCGTGCGGGCCGGTGATCGCGCCGACCTGCGCGTTGACCTCGTACAGCGACTGCCGCGGCACGATGGCGGTGTACGACTCGAAGTTGGGGGCTTCGTCCGGCCCGATGAAGCTCTCCCGCATGTCGGTCGCGACGAGATCGAAGAGACTGAGCGCGGGCAGGCCCAGCATCAGCTCGATCGTCTTCACCATGCTCGGCTGGCTGTAGAACGTCGGATCGATGACGCCGCGCCTGGCGTAGGGGCTGGCGACGAGCGCCACCGTGCGGTGGCCGTCGATGTGGTCGACGCCGTTCTGCGCGTCGTCCTCGACGGCCAGTATCGCCATCGATTTCCAGAACGAGCTGTGCGACAGCCCCTCGACGATGCGGCCGAGGGCAAGGTCGTTATCCGCGACGCACGCCTTCGGCGTACACCAACCCGGACTCGTGCCCTCGGTGTGGTCGCTGGGCAGAATGATCAGCACGAGGTTCGGCATGGCGCGTTTCGCTTCCCATTCGCGCAAATGCTCGAGCAACACGTCGGCCTTCACGACGTCGGGAATCGTCTGGGTCCATCCCGGATACTCCCGGACCAGCACACGATCGAGCGACGGAATGTCGGAGCGGGTGTTGTAGCGCCGCGCGACGAGCCGGCGAAAGAACGCCGGATTGTGCGGCTGCGAGTCCCGGTATTGCGCCAGCAATGACGCGCGCACGCTGGCGCTGTCCCACTGCGGCGATGGCGCGTACTCGCCGAACACCCGCACGGTTTTGCCCTTCGCCTGTGCCGCTTCCCACAGAAATCCGCCGGCTGAATACGCCAACGGGTCGACTCCTTCAGACGGATAGCTCCGCCCGGTGTAGAGCGGCCACATCGGATACTCGGTCTCACGCCCCTGCGTGAGCCAGTTGTGGCCATCGGCCGAGTTGCCGCCGGACGCGAAGAAGTGATCGAGCAGGACGTAGCGTTCGGCGAGCGCGTGCGCGTTGGGCGTCACATCGCGTCCGTACTGCACGAGGGAGCTATCGCTCGCGCCTTTACCGATGGCGCCGAAGACCTGATCGTAGGTGCGGTTCTCGCGCACGATGTAGACCACGTGCTGGATCAGCGACGGCTCGCCGGGACGCTCGGGGACGGCGCGCGCCGCCACCTTGCGACGCGGCGCCAGCGACGGTCCGGCGCTATCGGTGCGGAGCGTCAGACGATTGTTTTGCGCCACCGAGGTGGTGTAGGCCGCGAGGTCGGCGGCGGTTGGCTCCGCAATGATGTTGACCGATCCGCGATAGGAGTGGACGTAGCGACCCGTCAAACCGAGCGGCCGTCCAACGCCCGATCCCACCCCAAACAGCGACCCGACGGCAATCGTGCGCCCATCGGCGCTGACGTCGATGCTCGTCGGATACCAGCTGGTGGGAATGAGCCCGCGCAGTTGGCCGCCGGGCACCCCGTAGACCGCGACGGCATTCACACCGCCCAACGTCACGAACAGCGTCGTCGCGTCCGGTGACAGCGCGACCGCGGTCGGCGCGAGGCCGATCTTCCGCTCGCGGAACGGGGCGATCGCGATCGCCTGGACGACGCTGTCGCCGTGCGTGTCGATCACGCTCACGGTGTCCGAGTTGCCGTTGGCGACATACAGCCGTGCCCCGCTCTCATTCCACGCGAGACCGGTGGGATGGCGCCCGACCGGAATTGCCTTTCCGGCCGTGCCCGTCACGAGATCGACGCGGGTGACATTTCCCCGCTGCGCGATGCCGCGCGCGTCCACGCGCACCAGCTCGGCGAAGGGATCGCAGCATTGCTTCGCCGCGCGGTCGCGCGCGGTGGGCTTGCGGCCCCCCATCACCGACACGTACGCAACCGAGCCATCCCAACTGATCACCGCGGCAACGGGGAGCACGCCGAGCGGAATAGTCTTGAGCAGCACCCCGCTGTCGGCATCAAACACCGCGAGCGCGTCGTTCGCCGGCAGCGGCACCACGGCGACGCGGTGGCCGGAGGCGTTCGCGCGCCTGGCGACGGCCGGCGAACCGGCGATGTAGTCGCCGAGCGCGGGGGAGGACCAGCGCACGATGGCGCTGTCGCCACCGGATGGGCGAGGCGCGACCGAATCGCCGTCGTAGGCGAACAGCTGCGCGACCGACTTCGTATTCGCGAGCTCCTGCGAGCCTGGTATGCGGCTGCGCGCGAGGTCCGCCGGCAGGCGGCCCACCGTGCTGAACAGCGCGCGCCCGGTCGCGGGATCGATTGCGATTCCCTGGACTCCCGCGCGGCCGTCGAACGCGGCACTCGCCACCACGACGTTGTCCCGCCAGCCGAGCCGGTATGCCGCGCCGTGGATCGTGACCCACACCTCACCCGGGCGCGCGCCGAACCGCACGCCGAACACGCGGTCGGTGAACACGCTTTGGACGCCGGCGGGCGTCACGCGCTGTTCGGTGGCGATGATCCCGGGATCGGGAATCTCGCGGCGTGGTTGTGGTGGCGTTGGGACAGACTGGGGTGGCTGCTGCAGCAGGATAACAAACGTCAGTAAGAGTTGTGACACGTTCCTAACTCTCCGGTCGTAGGTGCCCCGTCCGATTCGCAGCCATACTTAGCGGACATGCTGCTGACACTGTGCGTGTTGCTTTCCTCCGGCTCGCCGGACTCCCTGGGAATCTACTCAGGACGCGAGCGCCAGTTGGACGTGCGGATCCCCCGCGTCGAGGCCGATGTCGTCATGGACGGTGACCTGGCGGACTCGGTGTGGGCACACGCGGCGCTCCTGACGGGCTTCTCGCAATACGCCCCCAACGATGGCGTTTCGGCCGTGGACTCGACGCAGGTGCTCGTGTGGTACTCGAGCAACGCCATCTATTTCGGGATTCGCGCGTACGAGCTGCACGGGCGCCCCACGGCGACCCTCGCCGACCGCGATCAGATCTTCGGCGACGACAACGTGCAGATTCTGCTCGGCACGTTCCATGATGGCAAGAAGGCGCTGATGTTCGCGGTGAATCCGCTCGGCGTGCAAGGCGACGGCGCGCTCGTCGAGGGCGCGAACATCACCGCAAGCGGGTTCATCGGCGGGGCGGTCATCGGACGGGAGCAACCGGACCTCAGTCCGGACTACGTCTTTCAGTCGCGCGGGCGCGTGACGGACTGGGGCTACGAGATCGAGGTGCGGATTCCGTTCAAGAGTCTGCGGTATCAGCCGCAGCAGCCGCAGGACTGGAGTCTCAACATCGTCCGCCAGGTCAAGCACTCCGGATTCGAAGACAGCTGGTTCCCGGCGCGTCGTGCCAACGCGACGTTCATCGGACAGTCGGGGAATCTGATCGGCTTGTCGGGCATGCATCGCGGCTTGGTCATGGACTTGAATCCCGAGGCCACCGCGAGGGCGACGGGTGCCCCGGGCTCGCCCGCGGCGTACAGGTACGACGTGGGCAATCCCCAGATCGGCGGGAACGTGCGCTGGGGCGTCTCCGACAATCTCACGCTGAACGGGACGATCAAGCCTGACTTCTCGCAGGTCGAGTCGGACGCGGGGCAGCTCGCGTTCGATCCGCGCCAAGCGCTGTTCTTTCCCGAGAAGCGGCCCTTCTTCCTCGAGGGGAGCGAGCTGTTTCAGGTGCCGCAGAACCTCATTTACACCCGGCGCATCGTGCAGCCCGTCGCGGCGGTGAAGCTCACGGGCAACACGTATGGCACGGACATCGGCGTGCTCTCGGCCGTCGATCAGAAATTTGCCTCGGCGAGCGGCGACGACAATCCGATCTACAACATCGTGCGCGGGCAGCGCAGCCTCGGCCACGGGTCGCGCGTCGGGTTCGCCTACACCGATCGGATCGAGGGCGGCAACTACAATCGCGTTGCCGAGTTCGACAGCCGGCTGGTGTTCAAGGACATCTACGGACTGAGCCTGCAGCTGGCCGGAAGCCGCACGAGAGTGGGTGGCGTCACCACGACGGCGCCGCTCTGGCTCAGTCAGTTCACGATTCAGCACCGCGTGTGGGGGCTGCGCAGCCTGTTCGCCGGCATTTCTGACGATTTCCGCTCCGCGAGCGGGTTCATCGGCCGCGCGGGGATCGTGCATGCGTTCGTCGATCCCAGCTACACGACGTATGGGAAGGCGGGTGCGCTGCTGCAGCGGCTCACCGGGGACATCGTCGTGGATGGCATCTGGCAGTATCAGAACTTCATCCACGGGCGCAACATCCAGGACCAGAAGCTGCACTTCAACCTCAACACGGCACTGCGCGGTGGGTGGAATGTCGGTGCCGGGTATTTCGTCGAATCATTCGGGTACGATTCCGCGCTGTACGCCAACTATCGACTCGAGGTCCCCAAATCGGGCGGAGGACTCGATACGATCCCCTTCGTGGGGCAGCCGACGATCGGCAATGGCGAGTACATCATCCAGATCGGCACGCCGCAGTGGCAGCACTTCAGCGGCGGCGGATTCTTCCTGCAAGGCCACGACGAGAACTTCTTCGAGTGGGCATCCGCCGACCTGTTGCTGCTGAGCGTCGACATCTTCTACCGGCCCACGGACCGGTTCCGCAACTCGTTCAGCTACTTCTGGCAGCAGGTGAATCGCCGCACCGACGGCAGCCTGGTGAATGTCGGCCGGGTCGTGCGAGCCAAGCTCGAGTACCAGCTGTCGCGGCCGTTGTTCGTCAGGCTCGTCGGCCAATACATCCAGGACAAGACCGATTCGTTGCGCGATGACTCGCGCAGCAACGCGCCGATCCTCATCGCGGGTCCCGGCGGTGTGACGCGGGCGACGGCGCATGTCACCAACCTCTTCCACGTCGATGCCCTGATCAGCTATCAGCCGGTGCCGGGCACCGTGGTGTTCGCGGGGTACGGCAGCGACATGCTGGATGAAGACGCGTTCCGGTTCCGCGGGCTCACGCGGACGGGCGATGCGGTGTTCGTGAAAATCAGCTATCTCTTCCGACTCTAAGCACCTTGCAATAGGAGATAGCGTATGAAACGGCTGCTCGCCTTGATCGTCGTCTGTCTGTGGTCGCCGCTCGCCGCTCAACAGCGCCACACCATCACCCACGAAGACGTCTTTCTCATGAAGCGGGTCTCTGGTCCCGCGATCAGCCCGGATGGACGCTGGATCGTCTTCAGTGTCACCGAGCCGTCGTATACGGAAGGCGAGCAGGTCAGCGATCTCTGGCTCGTGCCCAGCGACGGCAGTGCGCCGCCGCGCCGGCTGACAAACACCAAAAGCGGCGAGAGCGGCGTCGATTGGAGCCCCGACAGCCGCCGAATCGCGTTCAGCGCGCGGCGGGAAGGGGACGACGCCGCGCAGATCTACGTGCTGGACCTGAGCGGCGGTGGTGAAGCGCAGCGCGTCACCAGCCTGTCGACCGGCGCCTCCAGCCCGCTGTGGCGCCCGGACGGGCGCGCGATCCTGTTCACGAGCCTGGTCTATCCGGGCGCGACGACGGACTCGGCCAACCGCGCCGCGGCCGCCGAACGGCAGCGGCGCAAATACAATGCGCGCGTGTACGACGCGTCGCCGATTCGGCTGTGGGATCACTGGCTCGATGACCGGCGCCCGCACCTGTTCGTGCAGACGCTCGAACCGAACGCGGCGGCACGCGACCTGCTGGCCGGCTCACGGCTCGCGCAGGAAGCGGGCTTCGGTGGACAGCTGGGCAACAGCGGCGAAGATCTCTCGGCCGCATGGACGCCCGACGGCAATCTCGTGGTGTTCGCGGCGACGACGAATCGTGGCGAATGGACCCGCGGCGACGTCGTGCAGGCGTTGTGGATCGTCAACGCAACCGCGGGCGAACCGTTACGGCTCACCCAAGGCCGCGACGATTACAGCGCGCCGCAGTTCAGTCCGGACGGAAAGACGCTCTACGCCGTCATGACGCCGACGAGCGAGCACACCTTCAACAACAGCCGGCTGGTGGCCTGGCCGTGGCCCCGCAGCCATGATGCAGCGTCCCGCCTTGTGGCGGGGGGCGCGGAGCATGCTGTCGGCAGTTATGCGCCGGCGCCCGACAACCGCGCGGTGTTCTTTCTGGCCGAAGCTGCCGGCCACCAGCGTCTGTTCCGCGCGGCAGCCGGTGCGAAGGAACAGGAAGTCGGCACGATGACCAGCGGTACTTTCACGGGCCTCCAGGTCGCCTCCGCAACCGCCGCCGGCACGCCCAAAATCGCGGCCGTTTGGGAGAGTGCCTTGAATCCGCCCGAGATCGTCCGCATCGATCCGGCCACGGGCCGCTGGACCGCGCTGTCGACGTTCAATACCGACCGCGCCGCCAAAATCGACTGGCGGCCGCTGCGCGAGTTCTGGTTCACGTCGAGCCGCGGCAAGCGGATCCACAGCTTCTATGCGCTCCCGCCCGGATTCGACTCGACGCGCAGCTATCCCTTGTTCGTGCTCATCCACGGGGGCGCCGCGAACATGTGGACCGACAACTTTGGCCTGCGCTGGAATCCCCACCTGCTCGCCGCCGCCGCGCCGGGCTTCGTCGTGCTGATGACCGATTACACCGGTTCGACCGGCTACGGTGAGAAATTCTCGCAGGATATCCAGTTCGATCCGCTCGAGGGGCCGGCCAACGACTTGAACGAGGCGGCGGACACGGCGATCAAGCGCTTCAAGTTCATCGACGCCTCACGGCAGGTCGCGGGCGGCGCGAGCTACGGCGGACACCTCACGAACTGGCTCGCCGTGACGACGACGCGCTATCGCGCCCTCGTGAGCCATGCGGGCGAATGGGATCTCGAGACGCAATGGGCGACCAGCGACTTCAACTACGACCGCGAGCGCAACGTGGGCGGGCCGCCGTGGGAAGACCACCCCATCTGGCGCACGCAGAGCCCGATGCGGCGCGCGGCAAATCTGCACACGCCGGTGCTCGTGTCGGTGGGGGAGCGCGATTTCCGCGTACCGATGAACAACGCGCTCGAGTTCTGGACCGCGCTGCAGCGCCAGCAGATTCCCTCGCGGTTGATCATTTGGCCGGAGGAGAACCACTGGATTCTGAAGGGTGAGGACAGCCGCTTTTTCTATCAGGAGGTGGCGGCGTGGTTCGCGCGCTGGCTGGGACCGGCGACGGCGACGGGACAGTAGGCTTCGGCTTGCGCGAGCCGATCTCCCGCCGCGACTTCCTCGACGGGATCCTCCTCACCGGCGCCGGACTGCTCCTCCCGGGCCAGGCGCCCACGATCTCCCCCGCCGACGCCTTCAATGGCTACGGCGGCGTCGGCGACTACCGACAAGCGAACGGCAACACCTGGGATGTCCTGAGCGCCGGACACGCGCTGCGCGATAGGGGCGGCGCGTTCGAAACGCGTATCGCCAACGCCATCGACACCGGCGAGACGTACGATCTCGTCGCCGTGGGCGGCGGAATCAGCGGACTCGCCGCCGCGATCTTCTTCCAGAAATACGGGGGCGGCCGCTGCCTCGTCATCGACAACCACTCGATCTTCGGCGGCGAAGCGAAGCGCAACGAGTTCCTCGTCGACGGACAGCGGCTCACCGCACACCAGGGTTCGGCGATCTTCCTGGTACCGGGGAAAGGCGGCTACACCGATCGCTTCTACGAGTTGATCGGGATGGACCGCTCGGCGTTCGCCTACCAGACGTGGCGCGGACCGTCGCCCGAGATGCCGCTCGCGCACTCGCCGTACGAGACGCCGAGGAATTACGGCTTTTATTTCGGACCCCAGTTCGGCCAGCGACCCGGTGTGTGGGTGATGGATCCGTGGGGACGAAAGCTCGAAGGCGCTCCCATCAGCGAGAACACGCGAGCGGAGCTGCTACGCTGGGGAACGAACGGCGTCGACGGACCGCGACCACAGACCGAAGGCGACGCTATCTCCCGCCAGCTCGACCGGGTCACGCTCGAAGATCACCTGATGGCGCGATACACCATCAGCCGCGAGACCGTCCGAACGTTTCTGTCGCCCATCGAAGGCGGAGGCTACGGTCTTGGTCCCGACGTGTTGTCGGCGTACTGCAACTACGCGATCGAGAACCAGTTTCCCGAGGACGGTGACGACGCGTTCGGCGACCAGATGTTCCCCGACGGCAACGGCGGATTCGCGCGACTGATGGTGAAGACGCTCATCCCCGATGCCTTCGCCGGTCCACGCACCGTCGACGCGGTGTGGCAGAATCGTGTCAACTTCCGCGTGCTCGATCGCGCCGGCCAGGCAACCCGGATTCGGTTGAATTCCACCGTCGTCCGCGTCGAGCACGCCGGCAATCCCACGAGCGCGCCGCATGTCGTCGTCACGTACGCGCGGGGGAATCGACTCTACAAGGCCAACGCGCGCGCGGTCGTCGTGGCGGCCGGGAGCTGGACGGCGAAGCACATCGTGAATGACCTCCCTGCCAGCCATCGCGACGCGTACGCGCAGTTCTATCGATCGCCCTGCCTCATGGCGAACATCGCCGTTCGCAACTGGCGCTTTCTCTACAAGATGGGATTGTCTGGCTGCCGCTGGTTCGGCGGACTCGGCGACTATCTCTCGGTGCGGAAGATGGCGCTCGTCGGGAACGAGCCCCGCACCATCGGTCCCGACTCACCGACGGTGCTGACGATCAAGGTCCTCTTCGCGCAGCCCGGCCTCTCGATCGCCGAGCAGGGCAGCCGGGGGCGTGCGCAGCTGCTCGGCACCTCGTTTGCGCAGTACGAGCGGGCGTTCCGCGAGCAGCTCGCCGACATGTTCGCCCCCGGCGGATTCGATCCGCGCCGGGACATCGCCGGCATCATTCTCAATCGCTGGGGTCACGCGTACGTCAATCCGCAGCCGGGGTTTTTCTTCGGGATCAATGGCCAGCTGGCGCCGAGGGACATCCTGAGGAATCGTCCGCACGGGCGGATTGCGTTTGCGAATACGGATCTCGCCGGGGCGAGCGACCATCGGAACTCGATTCGCGAGGCGGATCGCGCGGTACGGCAGCTCACGGTTTCGTAAAAACGATGAAGGAGATGCCGCTCACGCGGCACGTCCGATCTACGGTGGGGCGGCCGGCTGCTCTGTACCCGGACGAGCATCCGTCAGGCACATCCAGGAAGAAGTACCCGATCCCGTTGGGAGGCCAGTAGCGGACGCTTTCCCCTTCCTCCGCAATCGCCTCACCGTTCCCATACGCCGTGTCGAAGGCCGCGAGCGACGAGCCGACGCCGAGTCCTTCGGGAGAGCGGAACACCGGGTCGTGCCATGAGGCGCTCTTCCACGTGCGTCGGATCTCGTGGCCGCACAGCCTGACGGTGTACTCCAGCACAGGTTCGCCGCCCTCCGCGTAGGCGGTACCTGCGATCACGTTCGCCGCGCCAACCGCTCGCGTCACCGCCTCGATAGGCTGATCGATCCAGATGCCGGCGATTGTCTTGGCAGCGAGGTCTACCCGCAGCGTGTCGTCGCAAACCGGCGCCGACTTCGCCAGCGAGGGCGGTCCATGCGGTGGCGTGAAGTCACCGGACGGCCACCACCGATAGGCCCGTTTGAGCGTGCGCCGGTAGCTCGCGCTCGTGCCCGTGACGTAGACCGAATCCGGCGTCACCCGGTCGATCCGGGCGGTAAAATCGGGCCACTGCGTCGTCCATGACGCAACGGGCCGCAGGGGCTCAACCCTGGCTTCGTTGACGACGTAGATCGAATTATCGACGGCCGTCGATTCGGCCGTGATCGCTTGTACGACTATCAGATTGAACGTGCCATGGTAATCCGTCCGTTGCGAGTCAACGATCGCGACGTAGGGGTGATTGGAGCCGAACCGCGAACGCAACGAAGAGACGAGCGGACTCTCCGGCGGAGCGACGGGCACAGCCGCGGTCGGCTGAACCCGTGCCGCGGGCGTGGCGCGAGTGGACTCAATCGCGGCCGCGGGCGGGGTCGAAACGGAGGACTCGGGTTCTCGCGGCACGCGCTCCGAGCAGCGCACCACCACTGCGGTGAGACCAATAAGCGAAGAGGTCAGGGACGAAAGGTTCATTCGTAGAGACTCGCGCTGTCCGCTTTCGCCAGCTCAACCAGAAAGTCCGCGACCTTTTCGGTCACCGCCTCGACGTAGCGCTTTCCCTTCTCTGGGGTCGAAGCCGCCGGATTCCCGGATCCTGTGTCATCCGTCACCTGCGTCCATTTACGCGGCGCCCACGCCCACCCCTCACGGAATGCCGAGATCTTGAATTCCCGAGCGGCGCCGGGGCCCGCCTCGGACAAAGGCAGCACGAGCTCGGGCGCGATGTGCTGCATCACGCTCGTTTCCATCTCGCCCGCGTGATCGCCCAGATCCGAGAAGAAACCCTTGAGGTCGAGCACCTTGTACCAGTTCACGACGCACAGGAACAGCGAGACCTGCGGCTGGAGCTCACGAATCATCTGGCGAAAATCGTTTGCGCCGTGCCCATTGAAAATCACGAGCTTCCCGATCCCCTGCTCTGCCAGTGACATCGCGACATCGCGCAGCACCAGCGCCTGGGTGCTCGGGTTCATGTTGATGCAGAGCGGGATGTCGAGCTGTCCCGTGTTGACACCGAACGGCACGACCGGCAGCACCACGACCTTGGCCCCGCGCTGCCACGCGCGCTCGGCGGCGAGCGCAGCGACCGCCTCAGCCTGGATGTTGTCCGTCGTGTACGGGAGGTGATAGTTGTGGGCCTCCGTCGCGCCCCACGGCAGGACCGCGACGTCGTAGCGCGTATCGCGGACGGTCTTCCAGGTCAGCTCATTGAGGATGTACGGCCGCGAAGACGCCACTACGCGGCGACGGCGGCTGGTGCCGGTCCGGCATCAACGAGTTGCTTGGTGACAAGCTCGACGCGGAAGTTCAAACCTTCCATGGTTCTCGAGCCGAGCAGAATTAAGTCACCCGGTTCTCCAAACACGACATCGTCTGTGGTCTTCCTACCGGCCACATGGACAAACGCGCCGCCGACGGGGCGCTCCAGAATCGAGCCGTCCGACTGACGAAAACGCCAAGTGTTGTGAGGTTGGATGCCGAGGGCGGTGAGAACCTCCCGTGGCACCCACGATAATTCCGCGCCGGTATCCACTAGCACAGACGTGATCGTTCGGCGCTCCCCTGGACGCGCGGGGTTCTCGAGTTCGATATCGACGCGGAAGCTGCCCATATCCTGGGCCATGAACGTACTCCTGCAGGGTTGCCAAGTAGTACCATCACCGCGCATCAAGTGTCAATGTATCGCGCATGGACATCAGGGGCGACGCCGCCGGGGTTGACGCGCCTACTCCCAGCCCGTCTCTTCGAGGCCGGTCAAACCACTCATCCACGCCTTGGAGGAATCGATGCAGCGCCTCGTGTGGAGTCTCGTGTCGCTCGCGCTGGCGGGTACACCGCTCCCAGCCCAGGGACTCCGCGATAAGATCTCGCAGCTCTTCATTTTCACGAGTGGCAAGGACCCGCTCTTCCTGGGGGGAACCGCGGGCGATTCGGCGAACGCCGTGCATGCCGATCACTTCGTTCCCGCGGCCAATGCCGATAACGGCTCGCTGATCGCTTTCATCAGCACCGCGATCAGCCAGAACGCCGGGAACCTCCCCGTCAGCGCCACCAGCGGCGGCTCCACCTTCCGGTTCGAAGCGGGAGTCCCGGTTCCCACGTCGGGCTCCCCCGGCGCCGTCTTCGGCGAGCGTGCCCCGACGCTCGGCCGCGGCCGGGTGTTCGTCGGCGCCAACATCAACCGCTTGCACTTCGAGACGCTGCGCGGCGTGAGCATGCACGATATCGAGATGACATTTACGCACCAGAACGTGACCGGCCCGGCGTGCGACAGCATCGTGGGAGCGTCGTGCACGCCCTACGGCGTCCCGACGCACGAGAACGACGTGATCGATCTGCGGCTGGCGCTCGACCTCGACATGACGGTCACGTCGTTTTTCGTGACCTTCGGCCTGCTCGACCGGGTCGACATCGGCGTGGTCCTCCCGATCGTCTCGACGTCCCTGAGTGGCACGAGCAATGCCCAGATCGTCCCGTTCGGCGGCACCACGGCCCAGCACTTCTTCGGCGGCACCTCGGCGAACCCAGAGCTCTCCACGTCCCGCTTCGTGTCGGGGTCCGCCACCGGCGTCGGCGACATCGCCACGCGGGTCAAGGTCAATCTCATGCGTTCGGAGCGGACCAACTTCTCGGTGCTGGCCGACGTGCGCTTCCCGACCGGCAGCGCGGACGACCTGCTCGGCTCCGGCCACATCGCGGCGCGCGGCCTCGGGATCCTGTCGGCCCGATTCGGAGCCTTCTCCCCGCACGCCAACATCGGCTATCTGTTTCGTGGCGGCAGCTCCCAAAACAGCGCGGTCTTGACCACGGTCGGATTCGATCACGTCATGGCTCCGTGGGCGGCGATCGCCGTCGACCTGGTCTCCGAGCTTCAGGTGGGCGAGAGCAAACTGCACCTGCCGGGCACGGTCACCTACGACGTGCCGTTCCGTCGCACGGTCGAGCCGACGAACATTCCGAATGAGCGCGATGATGTGGTCAACGGATCCTTCGGCTTCAAATTCGTGACGCACAGCGGGATCGTACTCGTGGCCAACACGCTGTGGCCGTTGAACCGGGGCGGACTGCGGCCGAACGTGCTCTGGACCGCCGGCCTCGAGTACAACTTCTAGAGGGGTTGAGTTACCGGATCGACGTGATCCGCCAGCCGCTCGCGTCCCGCGCGAGCGTCGCATGGAACGTCACCGGGCGTCGCTCGGCCCGGCCCGTGCTGGCGTTGTCGTATTCGTAGACACCACTGACGGTCGCATCGGCCGACGCGCCTCCCGCGGTGAGATTCAAGCTCGCCACCGTGAGGTTGGCTTTGAGGTTCCGGACGCGGTCGAAGAACGTCTGCCAACTCGCCTGCTGCGCCGCCGTGAGTCCCGGATACGCGCGCCGGACCTGCTCGATGTCTCGCGACTCGAGCGCCGTCGCGTAGTCGCCGATCACTTTCTGAATATCCGGCCGCGGGTCCGCTGCCACGGGTGGTGGCGGAACCGGCTGCGGAGCCTCCGCGACGCGGCGTGGCTCGGTGTCGCGCGCACCGCGCGAGCGCGCGCCGCGTTCGGCATCCGCCCAGAGCGACGCCGCCGTGGCGAACTGCATCATCGCCTCCGAGACGCGCCGCGCCGAAGCCAGCGACTCAGCGGTCGCGAACGCCGTGTGACCGGCGCCGAGATCGGCCGGCGAAGCGCCCGCCAATGCGGCCCGTTGTTCCGCCCGCAGGGCGCTCGCCCGTAGCGATCCAATCATGCTGTCGTCGCGTTGCGCAACCAGGCGCCTGAGCGAGTCGCGCGCCGGCCGTCCCGCTGTGACCGCCGCCGGCCGCGACGGTGTGGGAACGGACTGGGGAGGCTGGGGAGCCGGCGGAGGCGGGGGAGGCGGGGAAGGCGCGAGCGAACGGCTCGAGTCGGAGTCCTGCACCGCGACGGGTGGCAGCCCTGCGCCCCGCCCGCGCGGCGACCACGGCGACATCCACCACCCTCCCAACGCCAGCACCGCGGTCGCCGCGGCGACTCCGGGCCAGAGCCAACGCCGCCGCCGCAATGTCGGACGCGTCCGCACACGCGACAAGGCGATCGGGGAGGTTGGCGTCTTCGGACCAGTTCGCTGGCCGCCGCCGTGGGCCAGCGTGATCATCTCGCGCCGGATCGGATCGTCGCGGCGCAGCGATGGGCGGCCGCACACCGCCACGATGTCGTCCATGCTGGGCCAGCGCTGGGCGGGATCCTTCTCCAGCATCCGCATGACCGCCGCCGCGAGATTGGGCGGACAGTCGGGACGCAGCTCCGTCACGGGACGCGGCGGCTGGTTGAAGTGCGCGTACATCACGGACATGATCGACTCGTCCCGAAACGGCAGCGTCCCCGTCAGCATCTCATAGGCCACCACGCCGAGCGAGTACTGGTCGGACGCGCCGGTCACTTCTTCCGTCGCACATTGTTCGGGGCTCATGTATGTCGGCGTGCCCACAGTCACGCCGGTCATCGTGAGCCCCTGCGCCTGCACCACCTTCGCGATGCCGAAGTCGGTGACGACGGCCCACCCTTCTTCGTCCAGCATGATGTTCGCGGATTTGATGTCGCGGTGAATGACGCCATGGCGATGCGCGTAGCCGAGCGCATCGCCCACCTGGGCGAGGATAGCCTGGGTCATCGCGACCGGCAGCGGGCCGACGTCGCGGATGACATGGTCGAGCGACCGTCCCTGCACGTGCTTCATCACAAAGTAGAGAACCTGGTCGCTCTCCTTGACCGCGTAGATCGGGATGATATGCGGATGGCTGAGTGCCGCGGCGGTCCGTGCTTCGCGCTTGAAGCGCTCGACCATCCCTTCCCCCATAGCCAGCAGGGCGGGCGCCAGCACCTTGATCGCGACCTTGCGGTCGAGTGCGAGATCGTGCGCGAGGTAGACGGTGGCCATGCCACCGTGACCCACTTCGCTCAAGATCTCGTACTGCCCGAGGGTCGCTCGCCGCAGCGCCGCGAACTGCGCCTCCGACGCGTCGGGGCGTGCCTCCACGACCACCCCAGGGGGCGTCGCGAGCGTCGGGCCGGACCATGGCCGGTGCACGGGGATCCCGGTGCCGCAGCGGGGACAAAAGGCCGCTCCGGGACCGAGGCTCGCGCCGCAACGCTGACAGGAGGAGGGTGGGTTTGAGGTCATTCCAGCCGGACAAGATACAGCCTAGACGTCGTGTCGCGCTCGGGTTGCCTTTGCCTCGGGGAGTCTGACGAAGAACCGCGCTCCCTTCCCCACTTCGCTCTCCGCGGTGATCGCGCCGCCGTGTGCTTGCGCGATCCCCTGGGCGATGGTCAGCCCCAGCCCGGCTCCGCCGTGCTCGCGCGTCGTGGAGCTGTCGAGCTGCTTGAACGGATCGAACACGCGCCTGAGCTGGTCGGCCGGAATCCCGCGACCGTGGTCCCGAACCTCGGTAATGACGGCTCCATCTTCGAGCCACCACCGCACATCGACGCGCCCTCCGGCGGGGGAGAACTTGATGGCGTTCGACAGCAGATTCACGATCACCTGGACGATCCGGTCGCGGTCGGCACTCACGAGCTGCGGCTCGGCGCTTGGCTGGATGTGCAGCGTGACGCCGCGAGCCTTGGCGAAGGCCGCCACCATCTCGACGCTGGCCGCGACCGCTTCGGCGATAGCGACCGGTTCGAGCCGGAAGTCCATCCGTCCCGCCTCGAGTCGTGAGAGATCGAGCAGATCGTTCAGGAGCCGGATCAGTCGATCCGCATTGCGGAGCGCGACTTCGAGCAGCTCGTGCGCCGCGGGCTCGAGCGACCCGCCGGCGCCCGCGAGCAACAGCGCCAACGACGTCTTGACCGACGTCATCGGCGTCCGGAGCTCATGACTCACGACTGATACCAGCTCCGTCTTCGCGTTCTCGACTTCCACCTCATGCGTGACATCGCGATACAGCACGATGTGCCCGAGGATCGCGCCGCTCGTGTCGCGCGCGGGCGCCACGACACGCTGATACGTGGCTTTTCTCGGGAAGGCGAGCTCGACGCGGTCGCGCAACGTCGCATCGAGCGTGAGGACACGCTCCTCGGTGGCCAATGCCGAGGCATCAACGAAGGCACTGCGCAGAAACCGGTGAATACTTTCCACGCTTGCCCCGAGGACCGCCTCGCGCGGAATGCCCACGAGCCGCGCCATCTCCGCGTTGGCATACGCGATCTTGCGGTCAGGTCCGACGAGCATGATCGCCGCATCACTGGCATCGATCAGCGCCTCGAGCTGGTTGCGCTGACCTCGCACCATCGCGTGCTCCCGTGTCAGCGCCTCCCGCTGCTGCGCGATCGTGTTGAGCAGCGTCGAGTAGTAGAGCGATGTCTCGATCTGCCGCCCGAGGACGACTGCCCAGTCGAGATCCTCTTCGGTGTAGTGCCCTTCCTCTTCATGCCCGAAGTTCAGCGCGCCAATCACGCGATCACCCACATGGAGCGGCACGATCATCGCGGAGATGCGCTTCCCCTCCTGGAGCAGGATGCCCTCGGTGCCGGGAAGCGCGTTCACGCGCTGCGGCCGCCCCGTGCGAATGGCCTCCCCCGTCAGTCCCTGCGCCAGGGGAAACGCCGCCTCGCCCGGGATGAATCCGCCGCGGGCTCGATCATAGAGCGTCTGGATGTAGAAGTGCGTGCCCGACTGGTCCACAAGCACGATGCTGGCCCGACGGAAATCCAGCACGCGTTGGACCTTCTCGATGGCGCCGCGGAAGATCTCACGCATATCGACCGCCGCGCTGATCAAGGACGTGAGCTCCCCGACGACCGCGAGCCGAGCGGCGGAGGACCGCGTATTGCCCGCCACCGCCGTCGCGCGGTAGGCGCGCGCGGCGCCATCGAGCTCCTTGAGCGCCGCGGCCGCCGCCCGCCACTCGTCGGTCGGCAGCTCCGTTCGGTTCAACCAGCCGCGCGCCAGCTCCTCGAGATCGCCGGCAGCCTCTCCGAGATCGTCGGCGCCGAAGCTCGCCGCGGTCCCGGTGAGCGAATGGGCGGCCCGGTACAGGACCTCGGCCGGCTCGGCGCGAAAGCCGGCCTCGAGCTCGGCGAGCGCCTGATGCATCGTCTCGACCCGCCGCCCGAGACCGCCGACGAACTCCGCCCGGACTTCAGCGAAGGGATCGGGAGCGGTCATGCGCACAGCTCTCGAATCTGCCGCGCCAGCTCGTCGGGCTGGAACGGCTTGAGCACGATGCCCACGGCGCCCGACTCGGCGAGCTGGCGCGCGTCGAGGTCGCGGCGCGCGGTCAGCAAGACGATCGGGACCGCGGCGGTGGCGGCGTCGCCCTTGAGCCGGCGGCAGACCTCGTACCCGTCCATCTCCGGCATCATGACGTCCACGACAATCACCTGCGGAGCGGGGTGCATGGAGCGGGCGAGCTCGATCCCGGCCCGCCCCGAACCGGCGGTGGCCACGTCCCAGCCCGCCGTGAACTCGAGCGTCCGCCGCACGAGCAGGAGGAGGTCGGCGTCGTCGTCGATGATCAGCGCCCGCACGGCGTCACCCATAGGCCTGTCTTTGTTCGGGGCCGTCGCCAATATTGACTCCGGCGCCGGGCAATGACAGACCTATGATTCCCACGATCTATGTGCTCGACGACGACCTGGTGTATGCCAAGCTCCTCGCCGCCAATCTGGGATCCCCGGGCCGCGTGCGGACTCGGGTATTCGAGTCGCCGGACGACCTGCTGGCGCACCATGCGGACGAGCCGGCCGACGCGGTCATCACCGACCTCGTGATGCCGGTTCTCAACGGCGTCGAGGTGACCCGGAGACTCCGCCTGGCCGATCCCCATATGCCCATCTTCGTCCTGACCGGGCACGGCGAGATCGCCACCGCCATTGAGGCGCTCAAGGCCGGGGCGACCGAGTACCTCACCAAGCCCGTGAACATCGACGAGCTCATGACGCTGCTCACGCGGGCGCTCGCCGCCCGGCCGCTGGTGGAAGCGGGCGTGTCGCTGGAGCAGTCGCGGGGCGAACAGTTCTCCGTGCACGCCATCCTGGGGCAACATCCCAAGGTCGATGCCGTGCGGGAATTCGTCCGCAAGATGGCGGCGGTGCCGCACCCGACCGTCCTGTTGCTGGGGGAGAGCGGCACCGGGAAAAACCTCGTCGCGCGCGCGATCCACTACTCGAGCCCGCACTCGACCGGCCGGTTCGTGGAGATCAACTGCTCGGCACTCCCCGCGAGTTTGCTCGAGGCCGAACTCTTCGGCTATAAAAAGGGCGCCTTCACGGATGCGCGCGAGGCCAAGCGCGGGCTCATCGAGGTCGCCGACGGCGGCACGCTCTTCCTCGATGAAATCGCCGAGCTCAGTCCCGCGCTGCAGGCGAAGCTGCTCAACGTGCTCGAGAGCCGCCGCTTCCGCCGGCTGGGCGGCACGGAAGAAATGGAAGTCACGTTGCGCCTCGTGACCGCGACCAACCGCAACCTCGAGGAGCTGGTGCAGAGCGGTCGCTTCCGCTCCGATCTGTATTATCGCGTCAGCGTCGCCACGATCACGTTGCCGCCACTGCGTGAGATCAGCAGCGACATCGCGCTGCTCGCGAACCACTTCCGGCAGCTGTTCGCGCAGGAGTTCCGAAAGAAGGTGGATCGCATCGAGCCGGCGGCCCTCGACCTGCTCACGGCGTGGGAGTGGCCGGGCAACGTCCGCGAGCTCCGCAACGTGATCGAGCGGGCCATGATCTTCACCGACGGGCCAGTGCTGAAGCGCTCCGATCTTCCCGCGCTGGACCGGGTCGACGCCGGGCAGCCGCAAACCGCGCACACCACCACATTCACGGTGCCGAAATCGCTCAGCCTCGCCAACGCCGAACGCGAGTACATCCGGCTAACCCTGGAGCAGACGGACGGGGATATTCAGCGTGCTGCCGAGCTCCTCGGGATCTCGCGCAAGAACCTGTGGGAGAAACGCAAGAAGTACGGTCTCTCGTGATACCGCCTTGGTTACCAGACGGTAACATCAACAAAGCCCGCTCGACGCGTCGTTCTTCCCCATCGCTTCTAACTCGCGTCTTATGAAGGAATTGACGTGCTTCGGCGGCGGGTACGCCCCTTGCGGGCAAGGCCGCGCGATGCGTGCCCTCTTCACAGCACTTCTTGTTGCGCTCGCCGTCTGCGCCAGCGCGGCATCCGCGCACGGGCAGACGTTTACCTGGAGCGGTGCACAGAATCCGAACTGGAGCATTGGCAACAACTGGGTGGGCGGTGTCGCGCCGGCGGGCACGGGAGCGGAGAACCTCGTCTTTCCGAGCGGGGCGGCGAACCTGCTGACGAACAACAACATCAACAACGCTGCTTTCAACTCCATCACGATTAAGGGCAGCGGTTACACGCTGGGCAACAAGGCGATCACCATCGGCGCCGGAGGCTTGGCCGACAGCAGCACGGGCGCCAACACGATCAGTCTCGGCGTCACATTCGCCGCAACCCGGACCGTAACCGTAAGCAACGGCGCAACGACGCTGACAATCAGTGGTGTGGTCACCGGGGCGGGCGGCGTCACCAAGAACGGCGCCGGTACGCTCATCTTGAGCGGCGCCAACACCTACAGCGGTGTTTCGACGATCAATGCCGGCACGATAGCGATCGCCGCCGATGCGGGGCTCGGCGCGGCTCCCGGAGCGGCCACGCCGGGAAAGATTACCTTCGGTGGCGGCACGCTCCGGACGACCGCGAGCTTCACCCTGGCGGCAAATCGCGGCATCGCGTTGACGGGGCCCGGAACAATATCGACCGATGCCGGCACCACACTGACCTACGGGGGTGTTGCTGCCGGCGCGGGCGCGTTGACCAAGGCGGGCACGGGGGTCCTCATCCTCTCGGGCGTCAACACGTACACGGGGAGTACCGTAGTCAACGCAGGCACCCTGCGACTCGGCACGACCAATGCCATCGGCGCAGTCAGCGCGGTGACGATCGCTGCCGGAGCGACGCTCGATCACAACGGATTCAGTGATGTCATCGGGTCCCTGGCGGGCGCCGGGACGGTGACCAGCGGCGTGGCAGGCCCCGTCACACTCACCGCCGGCGGCAACAACACGTCTACAACGTTTTCCGGCCTCATCCAGAACGGGAGCGGCACGGTTGCGCTTACCAAGACGGGCACGGGCACGCTGACGTTGTCGGGCGCGAACAGCTATTCGGGCACGACGACGGTCAGCGCCGGGACGCTCCTGGTCAACGGTTCGCAGGCGGCAAGCGCCGTAAGTGTGAATGGGGGCATGCTGGGCGGCACCGGCACGGTCGGTGCGATCACCTCGACGGCCGCAGGTGGCTCAGTTGCGCCCGGTCAAGCCGGCCCCGGAATCCTTCGAAGCGGCAACGTGAATTTGAGCACCGGCAGCCCCGCCTTCGTCGTCGAGGTGAATGGGACGACCGCCGGCTCGGGCTACGATCAGCTCAGCGTGACGGGAACTGTCAACCTCACGGGCGCGACGCTCAGCGGCAGCGCCGGATTCACCCCCACGACGGGTGCCAGCTTCATCATCATCGATAACGATGGAGTGGATGCGATTACCGGAACGTTCGCGGGATTGCCGCAGGGCGCGACCATCGTCCTCAGCGGCCAGGCGTTCACCATCAGCTACAGCGGTGGCAGTGGCAACGACGTCGTCCTGAGCGCCGCCAAGCCAAATCTTGCCCTGAACAACAGTGTCGCTCCGGGCGGCACCGTCCTCCCCGGAACCGATCTGACCTACACCGTCACGATCACCAACACCGGCGGTGATAGCGCCAAGAGCGTGGTGGTGGTCGACACGCTCGCGCCGACGGTGCAGTTCAAGGTCGGCAGTGTGTCGAATACGCTGCCGGCCGGTGTGTCGGTCGTCGTTGCCTACTCGAACAACGCCGGCAGCACCTGGACCTACGTGCCCGCGAGCGGCGCCTGCTCGGCGCCGGCGGGTTATGACGGCTGCGTGAACCGCGTGCGCTGGTCATTGCAGAATCCGCTGAGCGCGACGGTGTCCAACAACACCGTCGTCTTACAGTTCGTCGCCAAGATTCGCTGAAGTCGCGCCTGTAGAGGTTACCGGACGCGTTACCGCTCGGTAACTATCGTCCTTCCAGCCGCTCCCACTCAGTCCGACGCGATCGCCATAACACACATCGTCACAGGCAGTTACGTCATTTGCTCCGGCGGGCATAGGTCGTGCCCTTCGCACGCCCCGAAAGGAGCGAGGCGACGCCCATGGTTCTACGATGCCCCCGGTGCTCGACGCTGAAGTTCTTCGGCCGGTCGCAGGTGCTCGGTGAGTTGGTGGTGTGTCCGAAATGTGGCGCCGTGTTCGCATGGCGCGACGCAGAGGGGACGCATGGCAAGAGCGGACGAACGAAACGGGACGACGGAAAACCGTCAACCTCGAAACGAGCGAAACGATGACTCAGGAGAGAGCGATGACACAGCTGCGATCGGTGTTGGTCGGGACGGTACTCGCCGGCCTCGTGTGGGTCCCCGGCTTGGCGCAGGCGCCCAAGGCGCTCGTGGTCACGGCGCGCAATGTGACCGCCGAAGCGGCCCCCAACCGGGCCGACAAGTCCGTCGCGCAACCTGGCGATGAAATCCGCTATCGCCTCGTCTTCACGAATACGACGGCGGGCGCGGTGAAGAACGTCCAGTTCGTGGACCCGATTCCAGGCGGACTCGTCTACGCGCTCGGTTCGGCGACGTCGGATCAGCGCGTACGAGTCGAGTACTCGATCGACGGCGGCCGGACGTACTCGGCGCAGCCGATGATCGCTGTGGAAGAGGACGGCAAGTCGGTGCAGAAGCCCGCGCCGCCAGAGCGATACACGCACGTCCGCTGGACGGTGCTGGGATCGCTCGCGCGTGGGGCGCAAGTCACGGTGGAATTTCGCGGCCGGGTGAACGAAGCCCGCGGCCAATGACACACAGCCATTGGAAGGAGCTCGAGATGCTCAGGTACGTGAAGTGGACCTACAGCCTCGCGCTGGTCGCGCTGGCGCTGTTCGCCGTCGCGACGGACGCGCGGGCCCAGACGCCGGAAGGCACGGTCATCACGAATACGGCGACCGCGACCTACACCGACGCGAATGGCAACGCCTACGCCCCCGTTACCGGCTCGGTCTCTGTGACCGTGGGGTTCAAAGCCGGTGTGTCGGTCACGGCCAACACGCCGAGTCCGTCCGCCGCTTCGCCGAGTACGGCGGACACGATGACCTTCACGGTGGCGAACCTCGGGAACGGAACCGACAGCATGACGATCTCGGATGCGGTTTCCGTGCCCGGGGTGATCACCGTGACTGGCTACCGCCTCGGTGCGACGACGTACGGCAGCCTCGCAGCCTTGAACAGTGCGCTGGCGAGCGTCGGCATCGCGCAAAGCGGGTCGATCGTGCTCAAGGTCGTGTTCAATGTGGCGAGCGGCCAGGGCGGCGTGAGCACCGTGTACACGCTGACCGCGACCTCGCGGCGCACGCCGGCGACCTCGGCCAATGCGTCCAGCACGATTACGCCGATCACGACCTACGGTGCCAGCGTGACGCCGGATGGCGGGCAGAACGTGCAACGCCTGCCCGGCAACGGCTACTCGTTCACGTTCACCGTGCAGAATAACGGCAACGGCAACGACAACTTCGACATGATCGCGACGAGCCCCGGCTCTCCCGTGATCACCGTCGTCTCGGTGAACGGCAGCGCGGGTGACAGCGCCCGCATCACGCTGGCCCCCGCGACGTCGCAGAGTATCGTCGTCGTGTACAACGTGGCCAACGTGGCCGGCGGCTCGACGGACACGCTGTCGCTTCTGGGCCGATCCGTCGGCCAGCCCGCAACGACGGACCAGGGATTCATGGACCTGACCGTCATCAAGCCGAATCTGACACTCACGAAAGCCGCCTACCTGGACGACGGGATCACGCCGGTCGCCAGTGGCGTGGTGCCCGGGCAGATCATCCGGTTCCGGTTCACGATCACCAACAGTGGGGCCACCTCCGCGTCCACCGTCCAGGTGACCGATGCATTGCCGGCGCAGGTGACCTACGTCTCGACGAGCTCGAGCACCGGGTGGACCGTTTCGGTGAGTGGCCAGAACGTGACCGCGAGCTACACGGGCACGGGTGGCGTGCTGGCGGCAAGCGCCAGCGCCACGTTCGAGCTGCGCGTCAGCATCAACTGAGGAGCCGCAGCCCATGTGGCTCGGCACTCGGGCAGGTATGGCGAGGCGGTCCGTTCACCGCGGCCTTGCGGCCGTCGCGTGGGCGGCCGCCTCGCTGTCCGTCTGCTTGCTCGTCGTGCCGGCGCTGGCTGCCCAGGGGACGCCCGCCGGGTCCCACATCCGCAACTGGGCCACGCTCGCGTATACGGCGAGCGGATTCGATTACGTGGTGCCTTCCGACACCGTCGATCTGGTCGTCTCCCAGGTCGTCGCCGTCGATCTCCAACCGTCGCAAGCGGGCAACGGCAACCCCGGCGCGACGATCGTCTATCCGCACACGCTGACGAACCTCGGCAACGGCACGGATTCGTTCACGGTCGCAGCCGGATCGGCTCGCGGCTGGAGTGTGACGCTGTACCGCGATTGGAACGCGAATGGCGTCCTGGATACCGGGGACTCGGTTGTCACGGGTGCCGTCGCGCTGGGCTCGGGAAGCACGGCGGCGCTGCTGGTGCGCGTCGCGATTCCCGCCTCGGGGAGCGCGGGAGTCACTGACACGATCACGGTGACGGCGACGAGCCGCGTCGCCGCCGGCGTGAGCGCCACGGCCCGGGACGTCCTCGTGGTCGCCACCGTACCGCTGGCGTTCAGCCTCACGAAGCAAGTGGATCGCCTGAGCGCGACCGCCGGTGACGTCCTCACCTACACGTTGACCTACACGGCGGCGGGGACGGATTCCGCCTCCGGCGTACAGCTCGCCGATACTGTGCCAACCGGCTCGTCGTATGTGGCCGGATCGATTCGCTGGAACGGCGTGGCCCAGACCGATGCCGCCGACGGCGACGCGGGCCGGCTGGTGGTGATTGGCGGCGGCGTCGTGATTGTGAACATCGGCAGCGTGTCCCCCGGGACCGCGGGCTCGGTGACGTTCCAGGCGCGCCTCAACGCGGGCGCAGCGACGGTCTCGAACCGCGGCAACATCACCTTCGCCTGGAGCGGCGGCGCCGATACGACCCTCTCGAATTCGGTGCAGACCACCGAGCTCGTGCCGGCCTTGTCGCTCACCAAACAGCTCACGAGCCCGCTTTCGGCCGTCGCGCTGATCGGCCAACCGGTGCAGTACCGCCTGCACTACGACAACGCCGCCGGCGCCGGCAGCGCGCAGAATGTCGTGCTCACCGATTCGCTACCGCCGGGTTTGCAGTTCGTGAGCGCCAGCATCGCGCCGCCGATCGTGGGGCAAGTGCTGACGTGGCCGCTCGGTACGCTCGCATCCGGTGACAGCGGCACCATCGACCTCGTGCTGGCGGTCGCGCCGACGGTTCGCGATACGCAGCGCGTCGTCAATACGGCGTATCTGCAGGGCCAGGGTATCCCGGCGCTGTCCTCCGCCGCGGCGCAGGTCGCGCTCGTCGGACCGCCGACCGCGGCGCTCGGCCTCGATCTGACGGCCGACATCCTCGAGGTCGGAGTCGGCGATGCAATTCCCTACACCATCATCGTGCGCAATCCCGGCACGCTCGTCGCGACGGCGCTGGAGATCGCGGTGCAGCTGCCCCCCGGCGCGCGCTACCTCGCGGGCAGCGCAATCGGCGCCGACTCCGCGGTCGTCAGCAGCGGCAAGCTCGTGTTGTACAGCGGCGCCGCGCTGGCGCCCGGTGCGCGTCGCACGTTGCGATACGTGGCGGCGCTGGTCTCCGCCCCCGGCACGGTCGTCGAAGCCCGCGCCATCGCCACTGGCCAGGTGACGGGCGGGCTGGCGGGTTCTCCGGAAGCGATCGCGTGGGTGCAGGTGCGCCGCGCCTGGCCGATGGAGACACGCGCCGCCATCGGCAAGATCTGGGTGGACGCGAACGGCGACGGCGTGCAGCAATCGGGCGAAGCCGGTCTCGCGAACGTCGACGTCTGGACTGAAGACGGCCTAGTGGCGACGAGCGACTCGACGGGAAAATTCTCGTTTGCGAATCTGCGCCCGGGGCGCCACGCGTTCCGGCTCGACCCGCTCTCGCTGCCGCAGGGCTACGCGTCGGCAGGCAGCGGCATGGAGCTCGTGGAGGCGGATGGGTGGACGACGCCGCGCGTCGATTTCCGCATCGTGGCGGCGGCTGGCGCCGCGCCCGTAACCGCCGCACCGCGCGAGCCCTCGCCTAGCCGTGACCGGACGTCGCGACTGGAAATGAGCCAGCAGCAGGTGGCCGTGACTTTCGCGGCCGTGCGGTTGCGCACGCCGCGCGACTCCGAGCGGCTCGACTTCCAGCACCCGCTGCTTACCTCGCATCGCCCGCTGGCGCGCTATGAACTGACCGTCGCGCAGCCGCGCGAATTCGCGCTCGACGCGGTCGTCAACTTCAGCCCCCACGCCGATTCGGCGGTCGTCTACGTGGATGGCCGGCTGTTCACGCGCTACAGCTGGCTCGACCATTGGGCCATCCCGATTCCGTTCGCGCATCCCGGCGCCGCGATCCGCATCGTCGCCTGGTCTTCGCTGCGGAGCGACTCGGCGAGCGTCCGGATTATCGCCTGGCCGCCGCACGATGGCGAGAACGCGACCGCCAGCCGCTACGCGGGCCGCACCGAGTCACGCGTCGCAGCCGCGCTGCGCGACGCAGCGACGCCGCTCGTGGCGACGATCAAGGTGCCGGCGCGGCGGCGGGCCGGGTCCGCACCGTCGCTCGGGGCCCTGCCCCCCGTGCCGGTTCCCTCCGTGCCGGTTCCCCCCGCGCCCGCGGATAGTGTCGCGCCCAGCGCCGCGGAAACCGTGTGGGTCGCCAGGGCGCGGCCCGGACCCGAAGGACAGACGAGTGACCGGCTTGCGGCCGTCGTGCAGGGACCCGGCGTCGAGATCTTCGCGCCCAAAGATGGTACGGTGCTCGCCACCGATCACGTCTACATCGGGGTCAAGGGCGAGCCCGACGAAGCGGTCGTGCTGTACGACGGGGCCACCCCGATCGATTCCGCGCGGACGCGCATCGACGGCGTCCTCGACTTCATCGCCGTGCCCCTCGGACGTGGGCCGCACCGCCTGCGCGTCGCGCTGAAGAATTCGTGGGGTCACGAACGCTGGGACAGCATCGCAGTGCACGTCACCGGTCTGCCGTCCCGCTTCGAGCTTTCCCGTGATACGCTCCAGCTGGTGGCGGACGGGCACTCCGTGGTGCGGCTGCCCGTGCGCGTCCTGGACGAATGGGGCGTGCCGGTCGTCCAGCCGGCCTACGTCACCGTGAGCGCGAAGGGCGCCACGCCCGTCGGGGCGGACGCCGATCCGTCGTCGGTGGGGTTGCAGCTACTGTCCGACGCGGTGGGCCAGCTCGGGATCGAGTTGCGGCCTGGTCGCGTCGTGGGCCCGGGCGCGGTCGAGCTGAAGTCGGGCGCGGCGACGGCTGCGGTGGCGCTCGACGTGCTACCAGACGCCCGCGGGCTGACCGTAGCCGGCTCCGGCATGGTGGGCGCCGGGGCGAGCCCCGACGCGTATGGGGCGATCACCGCGCGCGGCCGACTCGACTCGCGGACCTCGTTCACGGTGGGCCTCGATTCGCGCCGGCTGAACGACGGCCGCGACGCCTTCGCTCGCGCCGCGGACCCGCTCGAGGAGTCCCAGTATCCCATTCTTGGTGACGCGAGCGCGCAGCAGCTGCGCACGGCGTCGCAGAGCTGGCTCTCGGGCCGCATCGAGCACGGGTACGACTGGGTCATGTTCGGCGATCTCGCGACCAACGACTTTGCGGGCGGGCTGAGCCTCGCGCAGTATCGTCGCGCGGTCACAGGCGTCTCGGCGCGCGTGACCACCGGCGCGGTCACTTGGAGCGCGTTCGGGAGCCTGACCGCGCAAGCACTGCGACAGCTCCAGATCCGGGGCGCGGGCATCTCCGGGCCGTACCAGATCGCCGCAGACGTGGTGCCGGGCACCGAATACGTGCGGGTCGAGACGCGCGATCAGTTGAATCCCGAGCGCGCCGTGGCGACACAGGCGCTGATTCGGTTCGTCGATTACCAGATCGACTACGCCGACGGCGTCATGCTCTTCAAGCAGCCCGTTCCCGCAACGGATCCGGACGGGAACCCCGTGTTCATCGTCGTGACGTTCGAAGGCGCGAGCAGCGGCGACGAGCGTCTCCTGGCCGGCGCGCGCGCGGCGCTCGACGTGCGCCGCCTCATGGGTCAGGCGGTGCGACTCGACTCGGTGAGACTCGGCGTCACCGCGGTCAGTGCCGATCAGGCGATCGACCGCTACCGGTTGGTGGGCGGTGACATGCGGTTGTTCCGGCTGGGCGCGCTCGACGTCGGGGCGGAAGTCGCCTACGCCGAGCACGGTGATTCCGCGGGTCTCGCGTCCTCAGCGAAGTTGAGCTACACGCTGCTGGGCGGCGCGCTCACGCTGGGTGCCGGCTATATGCAGGTCGGGCGCGAGTTCACGAACCCCTCGAACGTCGCACTGCAACCGGGGCTGACTGAGGCGTCGCTGAAGGGCAGCGTCCGCCTCGGCGGCACGGAGCTGCGGGCCGAGCATTCCTACGAAGAGTTCGCGCTCCAGGGTATCGAACGCCAGCACACCCGGCTCGGCCTCACGCAGCGGGTCGGGACCGTGCAGGTGGACGCCGGCGTCGCCAACGATCAGGTGGGCGGCACCGCGTTGTCGGCGAGCGATCTGACGGCGGCCGACGTGCGCGCGCGCTGGGCTGCGTCGTCCAAGCTGCAGCTCTGGACGGAGGCCCGTCGCCACCTGAGCCGTTCCGGCCCCGAGCTTGCGCCCGAGCTATGGGGCGTGGGCGCCACTTATCAGATCGCGCCCGCCGTCGCGCTCGAAGCGAGCGAACGCTACGTCTCGCGTCCCGACAGCCAGCGGCAGTACTCGGTCTCGAGCATCGGCGTACGCGCTGACATGGGCCATGGCACGCAAGCCTGGGGCAGCTATCAGCTGACCGGCGGCATCAGTGGCGCCGGCAATGCAGCGATCGTGGGACTCCGCAACCGGCTGCAGCTCAGCCCGAGTCTCGCAGTGAACGTGCTCTTCGAGCGGCGCCAGGGTGTCGGTCGCGCCTCGATCGCCGATCCGGTCCGCGCGCTCCCGTTCCTGCAAACCGAAGGCGACTACTGGTCCGCCGCCGCCGGGGTCGAGCTCCTGCCTGCCGGCACTCCCTATCGGTTGACGGCACGCGGCGAATACAAGGACGGCGCGCTGCAGTCCACCCGCCTCGCGACCGTGGCCGGCGACATGACGTTCGCGGCGTCGCTCGCGCTGTTGACCCGGCAGGAGTTCTCGCAGAACGCGCTCCCTGGAGTGCCGCTATCGCGCCGCGTGTCCAGCCTCTGGGGCGTGGCGCTGCGGCCGGCGCGCACCAACCGGATCAACATGCTCGCCAAGTTCCAGTGGATGGACGACCGTAATCCGGTGGGCGGCGGCGTGCTGGTCGCGCGCGGCGAGGAGCGCAGGATGATCGGCGCGGCGGAAGTGATCTGGAACGCCCGACCCTCGCTCGAGCTGTCGACGCGCTACGCGGTGCGCCGCACCGAGGCCGAACGCCGGTACCCCGACGGCACGCCGCAGACACTGACTGCCTGGGCCGATTACATCGGCGGGCGCGTGAACCTCGATGTGACACACCTGGTCAGCCTGCGGAGTGATGGCCGGTTGCTGGTGCAGCGGACCTCGGGCGCGCGCGCGTGGGATGCCGCACCTTCCGTCGTGTTGCACCCCGTCGCCACGCTGGAAATCGCCACCGGTTACCGATTTGGGGATCTGAATGATCCCGACTTCTCGGTGCGCGGCGGGCACGGAGCCTTCGTGACGCTCACCGTGGCCGTCACGGAGAAGCTGTTCCCGACCGCAGCCGCATTCTGGCGGTCCCGATTCTGAGCTGAACTGGCAGCCGGTCCAAACAGCAAAAACGCCCTATCGGCTGCCCGCCCGGGGGCGCAGCTTCCTTCGATGCGCCCCCTCCTGTCCCTGATTGCCGTACTAGCAGTCGGCGTGCGGCCGGCCGTAGCACAGACATGCACCGACCCCCACTACCGTTGGACCGTTAAGACCGCGGAGTCGCTGGCGTCCGTCACGCCAACACGCACGAGCATTCGCACGATGCTCACCAGTTGGGGCCTGCTGGAGTTCACCGGCGAGGACAAGTACCAGTGCGCCCCGCGAGCGGGCCGCGAGCTGAAGGTGTATTCGGTGCTGGGCTGGGTGCGTCGCGTAAAGACAGGAGAGGATGACGGTGACTGGCACGTCGAGCTCACGTCGCGGAGCGACAGCCCGACGGACTCGTGCATCGTGGTCGAGATTCCACCGATCGACCTCGGCGCAAACTATGCGCAGGCCCGAACCGATCTGCGGGGCTTCGTAAGCTGGAATTCCAGCGGCGACGTCGTGCCGCCGGTGCGGCTGCGCTTCATCGGAGCGGCGTTCTTCGATGGCGAGCATCGCGGTGCCGACCGCAGCCGCACCGATACCAAGCACGGCCGCTGTAACGCGTCGGCGCGCGCGCTGTGGGAGTTGCATCCAGTCTATTGGGTGCGGCAACCCTAGACGTCTAGCCTTTTCTCGGGCACCTGCGTCACCGTAATGCGCCCCGCCAGCATCGCGCGCCGCGCGAAGAGCGCGCACGGTGTCCCGATCAGAAAAGCGTGCACGGCGATGCTCAGGAGCACCCACGTCAGATTCCTCGAGCCGGGATTCGCGGCCGACAGCGGGACGACGATGTAGTTCATGATGCCGTAGAGCAGCACACCGTACAGCGGCCCGTACACCCACGGCTTTCCCCACAGCTCCGACCACTTCCGCGCGAAGAGGTAGTACGTCACCGCCATCGATGTCGCGATGAAGTAGTGCAGCACGAGGCCGAGCGCCGCGGTGCGCCAGCCGCCGGTAAAGCTCCTGTCGCCGAGCAGGCCGGAGGCGACCGATTGGAAGACGCGGGTGGGCAGGACGCCGCGTTTCAGGTACCAGAAGGTGCACGCGTAGGTGATGTCGAACGTACCGGCGACGAGGCCGCCCAGCAGGACGTACAGCCAGGGTTTTCTCATGAACGCCATGGTAGCACGGTACGGGTTCGACTACTCTCTAACGCCAGCAGCAAGCCTCGCATCACATCGAGCGACCACTCGGGCGTTACCGCAAGCTCCGCCTTCCCAAGGATCGCATCCCGCACGTTCTCATAATACCGGGCGAAACTCGACCGTAAGGTCGGCACTGTGCGCGTTGCGTCAGACGCGATGAGCTTGCCGTACAGCTCGGGTGGTTCCGTGTCCCACTCGGGCTCGTCCGGCGTGCGACCTTCTTTCAGCGCGCCTTCCTGCGGATCCATGCCGTACTTGATGAACGACCCCTTCGTGCCGTTCACGATCCAGGTCGGTCCGACCGGCGGTCGGAGCAGCGAGGACCGCAAGACGGCCCGAATGTGGCGATAGAACAGCGTTACATCGAAGGCATCATCGATCCTGCCGCCATCGCGTTCGATCCGGATGTCGGCCCCGACCGCCTCGGGGATCCCAAACAGCAGGAGTGCTTGATCGAAGAGGTGCGGTCCGATATCGAACCACACGCCGGACCCCGGCAACGGTTCCTCGCGCCACGCGTTGGGCTTCTGCTCGGGACGGAAGCGGTCGAAGTGCGATTCGAACAGCACCACTCGGCCGAGTGTACCTTCCGCAACGATCGTCTGCACGGTCGCGAAATCCCCGGTGTAGCGACGGTCCTGGTACACGGTGACGATGCGCTTCTGTTGCTTGGCGGTCTGCACCAGGTCCACCGCCTCGGCGAGCGTCGTGGTGAACGGCTTATCGACCACGACGTGACGGCCCGCGAGGAGAGCGTGCTTGGCGATCGGATGATGCGACGTGTTGGGCGTGGCGACGACAACGAGATCGATCTGACGCTTCAGCAGCTCATCGAGGCTATGGACGAATTCCACATCCTGAAACCGCGGATCGGGTGACCCGTGCCGCTGGACAATCGTGGTCAGCCGCAGACCCTCCACGGCCCGAATCACGGGCGCGTGGAAGACCTTGCCGGCGAAACCGAATCCGACTAGGCCGACGTTGAGCGGACTCCGGCGGATTGGATCAGTCAGGCCGCGGCGTCTTCCAATCGCTCGTCATGATGAACAGCGGCGCGCCGTCGAACTGATAGATGGGACGCAGCCGGTTGGTGTTGTAGTACTTGGAGACGTCCACCACCTTCTTCTCCGATGTCACGCTTGCCAGCGGCACGCTGTCGTAGAAGCCGCGGTGAATGCTGACCAGGCGGCCGTACTCCTGTCGGCGGAGGAGATCGAGCGCGAGGTTGCCGAACGCCATCGGCACGATCGAATCGAGCGCGTCCGGATCCCCCGAGCGGACCAGATAACCCAGGCGCTGGTTCACGACGTCGATCTTCCGGCCGTTGTTGTACTTCGCCGACGATTCCTTCAGCGCGGCGCCGATCCGGTCGCCGATGCCGCCCAGCTTGCGGTGCCCGAACATGTCCGTCTCCTCACCCTCGAAGCTCATCCCCTCGTGCGAGGTGAGACGCGCTCCCTCGGAGATCAGCACCACCGAGTAGCGGCTCGGATTCTTGTTGCGGTCCACCGTGAGCAGCTCGGCCAAATGCTCTACCTCGACGGGGTATTCAGGGATCACGCAGCGGTCCGCGGCGCCGGCCATCGTCGGCAACAGCGCCGTAAAACCGGCGTAGCGTCCGAATACTTCGATCACGAGAAACCGCTCGTGTGACCCCGCCGACGTGCGCAGTCGGTGCGTCAGCTCGATGGTCCGTGTGACGCAGGTGCTGAAGCCGATGCAGTAGTCCGTGCCGTAGACGTCGTTGTCCATCGTCTTGGGGATCGCGACGACCTTCAGTCCCTCGTCGTGCAGCCGTTTCGCATAGCTCAGCGTATCGTCGCCACCGATGGGAATCAGGATATCGACGCCGATGTGCTCGAGGTTCTTGATGACATCTTTCGTGATGTCGTTGATCGTCTCGGTATACCCGGTGAGGTGCGGTGGCAGGCGGTCTTGCGGCAGGTGGCTCGGCCGCACGCGCGAGGTGTGCAGGAACGTGCCGCCCGTGCGTCCGGCGCGGTTCACGATCGCTTCGGTGAGCGGCAAGATCTGTTCGCTGTTGTCGGCGCCCTTGTCGCGCGAGTAATCGACCAGGCCGCCCCAACCGTGGCGGATGCCGATGACCTTGTAGCCGTCGCGCAGCGCCCGGATCGTGATGGCCCGAATCGCCGGATTGAGTCCGGGGACGTCGCCACCGCCGGTGAGAATGCCGATTGTACCTTTGGTCATGGGCCAAGAAAATACCCGAATCGGGGTAGTATAGAAGGCACCCGGGAGGCGCTATGCCAATCGATTTTCGTTCCGATGTGGACCAGGTTCTGAAGCACGCGAAAGCCCAGCAAAAGCTGGTACTTCTCGACTTCAACGCCGCACCGATGTGAAGCGGCTGTGCTCGGCTGGACGCCGAGGTGTGGCCGGATCCGCGGGTCACCCGCGTTGTCAACGAGAACTTTCTCGCCGCGCGAGTACACCCGCGGCAGACTCCCGAGGCGTTCAAACAGTACAGCGAGCGCTATAAAGCGCCCTGGACTCCGACGATCCTCCTGTTGGACCAGGACGGCGTCGAGCACCACCGCATCGAAGGATTTCTCCCCGCCGACGACCTGCTCGCGCAGCTGATGCTGGGCCGCGCCCGCATCGCGTTCGACGCCGGCCAGTGGGCAGAGGCGGAGCGCCGCTTCCGCGAGATCGTCGATCGCCTCCCCGACACGGAGGCGGCGGCCGAGGCGCTGTACTGGGCCGGGGTCGCGCCGTACAAGGCGACCGGTGATCCGGCGTCGCTGAAGGCCACAGGTCGCGCGTTCAGGGAGCGCTACCAGGACACGCCGTGGGCCAAGAAGGCGTCAGTCTGGACCTAGCGTAGGCTTCGGGATATCTTCGGGAATGCGTCGGATCCTTCTGGCAGATGCTGACGCATTCTACGTCGCCGTCGCGCGCGCCGTCGATCCGGACGGCGCCGGAAAAGCGCCGCTCCTGATAGTGGGCGGCTCGCGCGACAGCCGCGGTGTCGTCTGCTCCGCCTCCTACGAAACTCGCAAATACGGCGTCCGCTCGGCGATGCCAATCGCCCGTGCCCTGCGGCTCTGTCCCGATGCCGTCTGCGTTCCCGTCCCGTTCAAGGAATGCTGGAAGAAGAGCGGCGAGATCCGGCAGGTGTTACAGCAGTTCTCGCCGGTGGTCGAAGGCGCGAGCGTGGACGAGTGGTACATCGACCTGACCGGCACCGAAGGCGTGTACCATCACGAGCCGCTCGCCGCGACCGCGCAGCGCATCCGCACAACCGTTCAGCAGGCGACGGGACTCACGCTGTCGATCGGCGGTGGCACGAACAAGCTCATCGCGAAGATGGCGGTCGATCGCGCCAAGCCGAGTCGCGACGGCCACGGCGTCATGATCGTCGAGCCCGGCGCCGAGCACGCGTTCCTGCGCACCTGCACGCTCGCGGATATCCCGCTCGTCGGTCCCAAGTTTCAGCAGCGGCTCGCCGCCCGCGGCCTCGTGACGGTCGAGGATCTGCTACGTCACGATCTCGAGACGCTGCAGCGCTGGATGAGCAAGCGCGAGGCCGCGTGGCTATGGAACCGCGCGCACGGCGTCGACGAGGGCGACGTCGTCCATCGCACCATGAACAAAGGAATCAGCCGCGACGAAACATTTGGGAAGGATCTGCACGACGACCGGGACATCGAGCGCGAGCTGCTGCGGCTCGTGACGCGGGCCGCCGCCGACATGCGCGGCGATCGGCTCACCGCGCGAACTGTCGCCGTCAAATTGCGCGATTGCGATTTCAAGACGCGCTCCGCGCAACGGACACTACCCGAGCCTGTCGTCTCGGACCGCGTGATCCTCCGCGTCGCCCATGAGCTCCTCACGAGCCTCCGCAGCGCGCGCCGCGTGCCCGCGCGACTCGTGGGCGTGCGTCTGTCAGGACTTGCCGCGGCCGCGACTGCCGATCAGTTCACGCTGCTGTCGGCCTCCGGGGAAACGGACCGCGATCGCGTGCTCGCGACCGCGATTGACCGTGTTCGCGGGAAGTACGGTCCGAAAAGCATTGTGCCAGGAGGACTTACAGAGCACGATTGACAGAACGAACGTTCGTGCTATTCTTGCTCCCCGTGAGCAAGGGCGAACGCACCCGCACCGCCATCCTCGATCGCGCGACCGGCCTGGCCAGTCAACTCGGTCTCACCGGTCTCACCATCGGCGCACTCGCCGACGATCTCAAGCTCTCCAAGAGCGGACTGTTCGCGCACTTCCAGTCGAAAGAGGCGCTCCAAATCGACGTGCTCGACCACGCGGCTCAGCGGTTCACCGAAACCGTCGTGCGCCCGGCCCTGCGCGAATCGCGCGGCACCGCGCGGCTCCAAGCGCTGTTCGACCGGTGGATCGCGTGGGAGCGCGATGTCGCGCTGCCGGGCGGCTGCATCTTCGTCGCCGCGATAGCCGAGCTCGATGACCGGCCCGGACCGGTGCGCGACCGGCTGGTCGCGTTGCAGCGCGACTGGATCAACGTGCTTGCGACGTCCTTTCGCAAAGGGATCGAATCGGGCCACTTCCGCCGCGACGCCGATCCCGAGCAGTTCGCGCAGGACATGTATGGGGTGATGCTGGCCCTCCACTTCCATTCCCGTTTGATGAGCGATCCCGGCGCCGAAGGACGGGCACGCCGGGCGTTCGCGGCACTTCTCGAGGGAGCGAAGCCGTGAGATTCTTTCGTGCTGTTCTCGCCGTCCTGCAACCGCTGTCGCCGGGCGCGGCCGCCTGGCTCACCGAACGACTTTTTTTCACGGCACCGCGCCGCAGGGCATCAGCGGCAGGGCGCGCGGCGCTGGCGGGCGCACGTCGCTTCACGTTACGGGTGGACGGGCGACGCGTGGTCGGCTGGCGTTGGGGCGACCCCGATGCGCCGGTCGTCTATCTCGCCCACGGCTGGGCGAGTCGCGGCTCTCGACTGGCGGCGTTTAGCGCGCCGCTGCTCGCGGCAGGTTACAGCGTGGTGGCCTATGACGCACCGGGCCACGGGGCGTCCGGCTGGGGAATGAGCTCGATGCCCGATTTCGCGCGCACCCTCACGGCGATCGTGGCTCGCGAAGGCCGTGGCGATGTCCCGCGCGCCGTGATCGCGCACTCGTTTGGCTGCTCGGGGACCGCGCTCGCCATGTCGTGGGGATTGGAAGTCGAGCGGCTCGTTTTTCTCGCGCCGGCGGCGGACCCGCCTGCTTGGGTCGTTCCGTTCGCTCGCGCGGTCGGCCTCCGGCCCGACGTGCTCGACCGCATGCGGGCGCGGAGCGAGCGGCGTCTCCGGATCCGCTGGACCGACGTCAATGTGTGCGACATCGCGCGGCGTTTCGCCAACCCGCCGCCGCTGCTCATCGTGCATGACAACCAGGACGAGACGGTGGCCGCGCACGACGGCGCAGCCATCGCCGCCGCCTGGCCCCGCGCGCAGCTCGTCCGCACCGCCGGACTGGGCCATCGGGGCGTGACGCACGATCCGGAGATCATCCGGCAGGTGGTCGATTTCATCGTCGGGACACCGCTCGAGCCCAGCCGCCGCACGAGCGAAGCGCAGCGGCTGGAATACGAGCTGTTCTATCGCGAGGAGCGGGTCAGCTCAGCGACGCGCGCTTACTAGCGTACCGTCTTCAACCGATTCCATCGCGCCATCACGGCGTTCACCTGCGCGCGCGCCCGCGCACACGCCGCCACCTGCGCCGCCGTCGGTGTGACGTCGGCATCCTGCATCGCCATGGCCGCGGCCAGCGCGGCGTTGCTCGCACTCTCGAGCGTCGGCGTCCTCACCCCCTGGTTCCCTCTCCGTGCGGAGAGGGGGGACGGAGGCGCCAGTGAGTCGAGCCGCGCACGCCGCGTCCCACTGGCGGAGTCGGCCAGCGCCCGCGCCTGGACATACGCTGTATGCGCATTCTGCGCGGCGTCGTACATCTCGCGCGTCAGCGCGGCCAGCTGGCGCAGACCGGCGACCGGCGTCTTGACGCGTGGATCGAGACGCAATGTGAGCGGCTGCGTGTACGCCTTGCCTTCTACGGTAAGCCGGACCGTGTAGCGACCTGGAGGCGCCCATGGCGCTTGCGGCGTGTGCTCGCTGCGGTGCGGCACAGCACCCGTGGCTTCGACTTCGCCCGTTCGCGGATTATCCCCGATCGGCTGGTAGCGCATGTCCCAGGTGAAGCGGTGCAGCCCGGCTCGACTCCCGAGACGTTGCTCTGGCGCAGGCCAATACAGCGGCAGGCCGCAATCGGGCACGCCAGGGTTCTTCCGGCAAACGCGATCGTACGCCACCGGGTCGCGCGCTGGATCTGGATCGCGCACCGGATCGTCGCTCGAATACGAGCGGATCACTCGACCCGCACCGTCCACGATTTCCAGCTTCACCGGACCCGACACATCCGCGGCGAGGGCGTAGTCGATGATCGCGCCCGCCGGCGGATTCTCACCCGCGGGCAGCTCGGGCGGCCAGGGCGTCGGCTCGTTGGTGCCGAAACGAACGCGCACGGCGGTGTTGGGCTTAACGAGGTAGGTGTCAGCACTCCGGGATCTCGCCAGCTGCCGAACTGGACTCAGGTCATCCAGAATCCAGAACCCCCGTCCATGCGTTCCCGCGATCAGGTCGGCGCACAGGCAGGTGCTGTCGTCCTTCACCTGAATGTCCCGGACGGAGATGGCCGGCATGTTGAGCCGCAGCGACCGCCAGTTTGCTCCGTCATCGAACGAGACCCAGACCTGCACGTCGGTCGCCGCGTACAGCAGCCCTGGCACGCGCGGATCTTCGCGGATCGAATTGGCGACGGCATTGGGCGCGATGCCGGTGTTGATCTCGGTCCAGCTCCGGCCGCCATCGTGGGTGCGCCAGAAATGGGGGTGAGCGTCGTCGATGCGCAGCGTATTCGCCGCGGCGTACGCCGTACGCGTGTCGAAGTGGCCGGCCTCGATGTTGAAGATCCGCGTCCAAGGCTGGATCGCCGGCGGCGTCACGTTTCTCCACGTGGTCCCGCCGTTCGTCGTCACCTGAATGTTGCCGTCGTCGGTCCCGGCCCAGATCACGGCGCCGCTTTTGGGTGACGGCGACAGCGCCGTGATCGCGCCGCGCGGGGTCGGCATCACGCCGCGCGCGTAGCGACCCGCGCTCGCCGGAATCGCCCACGTCTGCCGAGCCAGATCGGGACTGATGCGCGTCCAGGTGTGGGCATGATCGATCGACTTCCACACGACGTTGGACGTGTAGTAGAGCACGTTCGGATTGAGCGGCGACCAGATGAGCGGCATGGTGCGCACGTTGCGGCCGAACTTGTCGCCCCGCGCCGCCGAGTCGGGTCCCACCTGCGCCGTCTGGCCGGTGCGGCGGTCGTAGCGCGACACGCCGCGGCGCGCGCTCCCGAAGACCACGTCGGGATCGCGCGGGTCGGGCGCCGCGATGCCGTATTCCTGGATGTTCACCGGATGCCAGTCGTGGAAGGTGATCTCGCCGTCGTCGGACCGGCTGGAGGCGCACAGCGAGCCCGAGTCCTGCTGCCCACTGCACACGCGATAGGGGAACGCATTGTCGGCCGTCACGTGATAGACGGCGGCCGTCGGTTGCGTGTACCAGTTGCTCCACGATTCGCCGCGATTGGAGGAAATCACGGCACCCTGATCGGAGACGGCCAGGATCAGATTGGGATCGTCGGGATGGATCCAGATGCGCTGATAGTCGTCGCCGCCCGGTGAGCCCCGCACCGCCGACCAGCTCGTCCCGCCATCTTCGCTGCGCCACATGACTATCGACGCGCTGTAGACGACGTTCTCGTTTTTGGGATCGACCACGATGGGGGGCAAGTCGCCGCCGCCGATGCGGCCGAGGGGCCGTGGATCGGCGGTCGCGGTCGTGTCGCCGACGACGGTGGCCCCTGGGATGCGCGTCCGCAGCGTCCAGTGCGCGCCGCCGTCGCTCGACTTGTAGAAACTGACGGGCCCCGATCCGCCCGCGGGGTTCACGGACGCGATCATCGCGTAGATCACCTGCGGATTGCTCGGCGCGAGCGCGATATTCGCCTCGAGGACCGGCGGCAGTCCGCTCGTGAGCTGGATCCAGCTCGTTCCACCGTCGGTCGACTTGTAGATCCCGCCGGCCCCCGGCCACGTCGAGTCCGGCCCGAACGCGGCATACTCATAGAACGTCGACTGCTGCTGCCACAGCGTCGCGTACACGGTATTCGCGTTGCTCGGATCGATGCGCACTTCGTTCGCGCTCGTGTACTCATCCTTGTACAGCACCTGGTCGAACGTGCGGCCGCCGTCCGTCGAGCGATAAATCCCCCGCTCCGCGTTGGGGCCGTAGGGGTGACCGAGCGCGGCGATGAACAAGCGGTTCGGATTCGCGGGATCGACGTCGACATACGCGATCATCTGCGTGGAGTCGAGGCCGAGGTGCGTCCAGCTGCGGCCGGTATCGTCGGAGCGATACATGCCGTATCCCGTGGCGAGATCGGGCCGGATGATTCCGGCGCCGGTGCCGACGTAGATGATATTGGGACTGGAGGGCGCCACCGCGATCGCGCCGATCGAGCCGGTAGCTTCCCGATCGAACAGCGGCGCCCAGTTGGAGCCGTAGTCGGTCGAGCGCCACAGGCCGCCGTTGTCGAATCCGATGTAGAACACCGTCGGCTTGCCGGGCGTAGCCGCGAGCGCGCGGGCACGCCCGGCGCGATACGGACCGATCGTGCGCCAGCGCAGCGCGGTGCCGAGGTCGGGAGTTTGGGTTGTGGCGCGGCCGGGAAGGAGCGCGAGGAGGCTGAGAGCTACGATTGAAATTCGCATGCGCGGATTATGCAGCGTCCGCGCGCGACGTGCTACTTCAGCAGCGTTACTCGCTCAGCCGCTTCGGCGCGCCCGCGTCCGGCATCGATCGTGACTGCGGCGGCGGTGGCGGGGGGAGCTCCTCGGTGGAGCCGACGTCCTGCAAGCCGCGCTTGAACGCCTGGATGCCCTTGCCGATCGACGCCCCGATTTCCGGAATCCGCTTCGATCCGAAGAGCAGCGTCACGACGGCCACGAGAATGAGGATATGCCAAATGCTGAGGTCTGCGAGCATGGTCAGAAGATAGCAGCCTCGGCGAGGCGTCGCTGCGCGACCGTCGCATTTGGTAACCGCTCGAGCCGCACCGTCGGCCGCTCGAAGCCCGTGACTACCACGGTCGCGTCGAACGGGGGGGGAGCCGATCGCTGTACCTGTACGCGGACCGTGTCGCCGATGCGCAGCGCTTGGAGCTTGGTGCGGAGCTCCAGCCACGTTTTCACGGGCGCACCATTGATGCTGACGAGCCGGTCCCGGCTGTGCAGCCCTGCCCTACCCCACACGCTCGCCGGGTTGTTGATGACAAGTCGCAGGGTGCTGTCCCGCTCGAAACCCCAGACCCGCAGATCCCGCTCCGGCTCGCCGTTGTAGACTGCGGGCCCCCAGGTCACGGTGGTCCGCAGGCCGATCATGCCGAGGTAGCGGTCGAAATCGATCGCCCGGGCGCCGCGCACGTGGGCGTCGAAGAACGGTGTGACGTCGCAGCCGCAGACCGATTCCACGGCCTGCTCGATGCTGCGGCCGTCGATCCTATAAGGAGTTGGTTCGCGTCGGGACGGTGGCGGGGGAACCGCCGGCACGTGACTGAACAGCAGCCGCATCACGTCGTCCATCGATTTCTGGCCGCGCGTGGCGTCGCGGATCATGAGGTCGAGCATCGCGCCGAGCAGCTCGCCTTGCAGGTGGGTGCTGGCGCTGTAGTCGCCCAGCTCACCTGGCGTGACGTTGTAGGCCACTTGGCTGATCGACTCCGCGGAGAACCGGAGGTACGCGGGATTGGCGAGATATGAGCCGATCAGCCGTTCGAGATGCGCGACGCGGGTCGAATCGCGCAGCGGAATGCCGGCGCGCCGCAGCAGCAGATCGGCGTAGAACATCGTGAGCCCTTCGCTGAACCAGAGACTCGAGACGGGCGGCTGGGTGCGATAGGCGATGTTCTGGTACTCGACCGGCCGAATCGCTATGAGGTTCCAGGTATGCACGAACTCGTGCGCCGTTTCTTGGATCACGCTGTTAGGGTCGCGCGCCAGGTCCGCGCTCTGCGCGCCCAAGGTGACGGAGTTATGATGCTCGAGCCCGCCGCTGTAGGCCCCGTCGGCGAATTGGAATGTGTATTCGCGGTATGGCGCCCTCCCGAACAGCGCGAATGTCTCATGCACCATCCGCTGGATCCCGGAGACGAACGCGAGCGTATCGAAGCGGGTCGCGTTCGGCAGCGGCCAATACACGACGCGATGTGGGACGCCGGATTCGATGAATCGCCACTGGCGAAGCCGGCCGACCAAGATCGGCGCGTCGACGAGCGTCTCAGCGTCTTGCGCGGCGAATCCCCACACTCGCTGCTTCCCTCGCAGCATTCCCTGATCGCTGGGCCGCAACGCATCGCTGAGACCCGTCGCGACCGCCCAGCTTGGGGGAAGCTCGAGAATCACTGCGACCGGCATCTCTTCAGCACCCAACTGGTACATGAACGCGTGCGGCCCACCGATCAGTCCACCGGTTGGCGTCAGGAACGGGCGCCACGACGCGCGCGGTCCCGGCTCGGACGGCGGCAGCGCGATCCGGTAACGCACCGTCACGAAGCCGGGTGGCGCTTCGAAGCGCCACACGGCGCTGTCCACGCGAGTCACCGTGCCACTCGGCTCGATCTCGACGTCGCGCACGTAGCGGTAGTAGCGATCGTCGTATTCGGGATGCGCCGCCATGGCGAGCCGGAACGTGTCCGATGTGGTGCGGAGGCGCATTTCGACGGTCCAACCGGAAAGGTTGGTGCTGTCGACGCGCAGGGTGTATTGGATGGTGGGTTTCAGCGCCGGATGCGCAGGCGCTACCAGGGCCAGGAAGAGGGCGAGTGAGTTCATGTGAATAGGATGACGCTGGGTGCCAGTCCGTTTAAACGATGTTAGGGGCGCAGCATGCTGCGCCCCTACTCATTCTCGTTGACTATTTTCATCTGTCCATGCCTTCATTCGCCTGGGTCCCCACCCATCCCTATCTCGAGCGCAGCAGACTGCGCCGCTTCGCCGAGTCACACGGCCACGGAGATTTCGCCTCGCTGCATCGCTGGTCGGTCGAAGACCTGGATGGATTCTGGCGCGCGGTCGACCGCGATCTCGGCCTCGTCTGGCAGAAGCCCTACGAGCGCGTGTGTGACTCCTCCCGCGGCATCCCCTGGACGACCTGGTGGCTCGGCGGCCGCCTGAACTTTGTCGCGTCGGCGCTGCGCCACGATCCGTCGCGCACCGCGATCCTCTTCGAGGGCGAAGAGGGGGTCACCCAGCGGCTCACCTACGGAGAGCTGGGCACCGCGGTGCGGCGCTGCGCGGCCGGGCTCCACGCACTCGGCGTGCGGCCCGGAGAGCGCATCGGGATCTTTCTGCCCCTCACGCCGGAATGCGCGATCGCGACACTCGCGGTGGCGGCCATCGGCGCGATCTACACGCCGATCTTCTCGGGTTATGCGAGCGACGCGATCGCGGGCAGGCTGCGCGATTGCGATGCCAGCGTCCTGATCACCGCCGACGGATTCCGCCGGCGCGGGCAAATCGTTCCAATGAAGGAAACGGCCGACGCGGCGGTCGACGGTGCGCCGAGTGTGCGCACGGTCATCGTCGTCCGCCGCCTGGGACGTGAAATCCGCCTCCGCGATCGCGAAGTCTCGTGGGACTACCTGATGGCGCAGGGGACGGAGGAAACCTTCGCCGATACGGCGCCCGAAGACCCGTTTATGCTCATCTACACGTCCGGCACGACGGGCCGGCCCAAGGGCGCGGTGCACGTGCACGGCGGCTTCCCGGTGAAAGCGGCGCAGGACCTCGCGCACGTGTTCGATCTGCAGCCGGGCGACATCCTCTGGTGGTTCACCGACATCGGCTGGATGATGGGACCGTGGCTCATCGCGGGCGGTCTCATCAACGGCGCCACAATCGTGCTGTACGACGGCGCGCCCGATTTTCCCGATGCGGGCCGCGTGTGGTCGACTGTGGAGCGCCACCGCGTCACCCACCTCGGCATTTCACCGACCGCGATCCGCGGGCTCATGCGTGCGGGGGAAGACCCGGTGCGCCGACACGACCGTTCGTCGCTGTTCGTGCTCGGCTCGACCGGCGAGCCGTGGAATCCCGAGCCGTGGTGGTGGTACTTCGGCGTCGTGGGGGACAAGCGCGTCCCGCTCATCAACTATTCGGGCGGCACCGAATGCTCGGGCGGCATCCTCGGCTGCACGACGTGGACGCCGCTCAGGCCGACGGCCTTCGCCGGCCCTGTGCCCGGGATCGCCGCCGACGTGGCGGATGCGCAGGGCCGCTCGCTCCGTGGCGCGGTCGGCGAGCTGGTCATTCGCAAACCCTGGCCCGGGATGACGCGCGGCTTCTGGCGCGATCCCGACAAGTACATCGCGACCTACTGGAGCCGGTTCCCCGATGTCTGGGTGCACGGCGACTGGGCCCGTATAGATGAAGAGGGCTTCTGGTACATCGAGGGACGCAGTGACGACACGCTCAAGGTCGCGGGCAAGCGCGTCGGGCCGGCGGAGGTCGAGTCCGCCGCGACGGCGCATGCGGCGGTGCTCGAGGCGGCGGCGATCGGCGTCCCGCACGAGATCAAAGGCGAAGCGATCGTGGTGTTCGTCGTGCTCCGCAGTGGGTACCAGGACTCCGACGCGACGGCGGGCGAGATTGCCGAGACGATCGCTGCGCGGCTGGGGCGGCCGCTGCGTCCTGAGGCCGTGCGCTTCGTCGCCGACCTGCCCAAGACCCGCAACGCCAAGATTCTGCGTCGCGTGATTCGCGGCGCGTACCTCGGCCAGGCCGATCTTGGCGATCTCTCGGCCCTGGAGAATCCGGCGGCCGTGGATGCTATCCGCAAGGGCGGCGCGTGACTCCTTCCCTCGCCGCCCTCGTCCTCGCCAATGTGGTCCCGATCCTGGGCGTGTTGTTCCTCGGCTGGACGGTGTTCCCCCTGGTGCTGCTGTATTGGCTCGAAAACGTCGTCGTCGGTGGCTTCAACGTGGCCAAGCTGCTTATGGCCCAACCGCGCGAGCCGGTGTACTGGGCGGGCAAGCTGTTCCTCGTGCCGTTCTTCATCGTGCACTTCGGCGGGTTCACGTACATCCACGGCGTACTCGTGCTCGCGTTCTTCGGTCCGAAGGGCGGGCAGCCGTTCGACCTGCTCGCCACAGTCCCCGCCGCCATTCGCGCGAACCAGCTTGGCTGGGCCGCGCTCGGCCTCGTGCTGAGTCATGGGCTTTCGCTCTACTGGAACTACCTCAAAAACGGCGAATACCAGCGCGCCTCGCTGAACGCCCTGATGATGCAGCCCTATGGCCGCGTCATGGTGTTGCATCTGACGGTGCTGTTCGGCGGCTGGGTCGTCATGTTGCTCGGCTCGCCCGTGTTCGCGCTGGTCCTATTGGTGGTATTCAAGACGGCGGCTGATTGGCGGGCGCACACAGCCGAGCGGCGCAAGTTCGGAGCGACGACGACCGCTGCGGCCGCCGTTGCGTGATCGCGACGTTCGTCTTGCCGTCTGTGTAACGGCGCGGTAACATCTCCCGCATCTTCCACCCAAAGCCCGCGGCTGATATGAATCGATCGATTCCGGTGGTGTTAGGACTCCTCTTCATTGCTTCGCAGGCGGTCACCCAGCAGCGAACGATCACGGGGAAAGTGACGAGCGAGCAGGGCGCTCCGCTGAGCGGTGTCGCCGTCACCGTCAAAGGCACGAATACCGCAACATCCACCAATAACCAGGGCGATTACGCGATCGCCGCTCAGGCCGGTCAGGTCCTGCGGTTCCGCCTCATCGGCGCCGGGCTGGTCGAACGGACGGTGGCCACGGACGACGTGATCAACGTCCAACTGCGCCGCGTGGCGCTGGACCTCGATGCCGTCGTGGTCACCGCGCTCGGCGAGACCGCGATGCAACGCTCACTGGGCACGGCGCAACAGACCGTCGGCGGCGGCGAGATCGCGCAGACCCAGCGTGAGAACTTCTTCAATGCGCTGTCGGGACGCGTCGCCGGCGTGGATGTGACAAGCACGTCCGGTGTGCCGGGCGCGTCATCGTCGATCGTGATCCGCGGCGTCAGCTCGATCTCGAGCAGCAACCAGCCGCTCATCATCGTCGACGGCCTGCCGATGGATAACCGCACCCTCAACACCGGCGTGCTGGCCTCGGACAGGAGCTCGACGACGGCGTTCAGCAACCGCGGCGTCGACTTCAGCAACCGCGCATCCGATCTGAATTCCGAAGACATCGCAACCCTGACCGTGCTCAAGGGCCCGGAGGCCGCCGCGCTGTACGGGATCGACGCGGCGAACGGCGCGATCGTGATCCGGACCAAGCGCGGGCGCGCGGGCGGCGGGATTCAGTATTCGAGCAGCATGCGGCTCGAGCGGACCCGCGCGAACTATCAACTCCAGCGCACCTACGGACCGTCGAGCATCAGCGGCGGCGGCCTGCTCGGCTCGTTCCAATACTTCGGGGCCCCATATGCCCCGGGCACCCAGTTTTACGACAACGTCGACGGCTTCCTGCGGACGGGGATGAGCCAGAAACACAGTCTCTCGTTCAGCGGCGCGACGGCCGACAACACGATCAACTATCGGCTCGCGACGTCGATCGAGAAACAGGAAGGCGTCGTGCGGAGCTCGGAATACGGCCGGGTGAACGTCACTGGCGCGACCCAGGCACGGATCAACAACTGGGTCTCCACCGATCTGTCGATGACGTACACCTACGTGAACAACGATCAGATCTACAAAGGCGACATCGGCCCGCTGATGGGGCTGATGCTGTGGCCACAGACCGATAACGCGAAGGACTATCTCACGCCGGCCGGGACCCGTCGCCGCCTGACTTCGCTCGCGGCATCGGCCGAGCTGGACAATCCGTACTACAACATCGCGCGGAACACGATCAACGCGAAGACGAACCGGCTGCTGACGAACGTCGGGTTCATCATCTCGCCGTTCTCGTGGGGCAACATCAAGACGAATCTCGGCACCGACAACTACACGAATCAGAATCAACTCGTCCGCGACCCCCAGAGCGCGCTCGGCTTCGCGTCGAACGGCCTGCTCGATCAGGCGGACGCCATCACGCGCAACCTGAGCGCGCTCACGATCCTGAACGTCTATCCGCACGCGATCACCCCCAGCCTCTCGATCAGCGGCCTGGTCGGCAATCAGGTGAACGACTTCAAGTCGACCACCGACGCCGCCGTCGGCATCGGCTTCCTGGACCCGAATTTCGTGTCGATGAACAACACGACGACCAGAAACCCGCTGACGACGACCGAGCAGCGCCGCCTGGTGAGCTTCTTTGGCCAGGCGGTCTTGAATTACAAGGACTTCTGGTACCTGACGGTGACCGGCCGGAACGACCGAACCTCGACGATTCCGCAGCCGCGCAACTCGTTTTTCTATCCGTCCATCTCCTCGAGCTTCATCTTTTCCGACGCCTTCCCGAGCGTGCGGCGCTTCGTGACGGGCAAGATGCGCATCGGGTACGCGGCGGTCGGGAAAGACGCGCGGCCGTATGCGTACCGGCCGGCGTTGCAGTACAAGACGACGGCGTACGGAGGTTACGGGTACGACTTCTGGGGTCCGAACCTCGCGCTGAAGCCTGAGTTCAAACGGTCGGTCGAAGGCGGGGTCGAGCTGTCGTTCCTGAACGGCCGGCTCGGCCTCGACGCGACGGCGTACCGGGCGACGACCAAGGACCAGATCGTCAACGACATCCGCGGGAGTTACGGCACCGGGTTCATTCTCTTCAACCTGAACGGCGCCGCCACGCGTAGCCGGGGGTTCGAGATGACGATCCGCGGGACGCCGATCTCGCGGCCGTCCTTCTCGTGGGACATGACGCTGAACTGGAACAGCTCCGGCAGCATCGTCACCAAGCTGCCAGGCCAGTTGCCCGAGTCCTACGTCTCGGATACCTGGCTGTACGGCAACGTCCGAAATGGTGTGAAGGTCGGACTCTCGACGATGGCCCTCACCGGCTTCTTCTACCTGCGCAACAACGAGGGGAAGCTGCTGATCGACCCGGCGTCGGGGCTGCCGGTTCGCTCGAACGCGGTGTCGGGGAACTTCGTCGACGGGGGCTACGACCGGCAGCCGGATTTCACGATCGGGATCGGCAACACGGTCCGCTACAAGCGTCTCTCGGTTGATTTCCTGCTCGATATCCGCAAGGGCGGCGACATCTTCAACGCCACCGAGCACTACCTCACCACGCGCGGCCTCAGCATGGAGACGCTGGACCGCGACCAGCCGCGGGTGATCGAGGGCGTGTTGCGCGACGGGAAAGAGAACAGCGCCAATCCGACGCCGAACAACATCGTGATCATTCCCAGCTCGAATCCGCTGTACTACATCAACATGAGTGAAGAGCTGTTCATCGAAAAGGACATCAACTGGCTGCGGCTCAGAGACATCACGCTGCGCTACGAGATTCCCGGCCGGATCCTCGGCGCCAACAACGCGAGCGTGTACCTGACGGGCACCGATCTGTTCGTGATCACGAACTACACCGGTCTCGATCCGATCGTGAACGGCAACACCGCCGCAGTGGGAGGCTCGGGCGCAGTGGGCATCGACTTCGGCAACTTCCCCATGCCGCGCGGCATCAACTTCGGCCTCAGCGTGGGATTCTGATCATGCAAAAGACCAAAACGGCACTCTTGATCGGCGTCCTGGCGCTCGCGGCGGGATGCAACGATTTCCTCGACGTCAACACGAATCCGAACGGGCCGCAGTCGGTGTCGGCGAACCTCTACCTCCCGCCGATGCTGCACTGGATGGTGACGTCGCCGCAGTTCGATGGCCGGTTCGTCGGGCATTACGCGCAGGAGTGGTACTCCACCACGACCAACGCGTCCCCCCCGACCACGTGGGGGAAAATGGGTTACGACCCCGGCAGCGATAATGGCGCGCAGCAGTGGCGCGACGTGTACTGGTCGCTGGGCCAGAACCTGATCGACATGAACACCAAGGCCACGGCCGAGCAGCGCTGGGATCTTCTCGGAGTCGGGATGATTCTCAAGGCCTGGGGCTGGCAGGTGCTGACCGACCTGCACGGCGAGATCATCGTCAAGGAAGCGATCGATCAGTCGCGCACCAGCTTCGACTACGACACCCAGCAGTACGCCTACGAAGAAGCGCAGCGACTGCTCGACAGCGCCATCGTGCTGCTCAAGCGTACCGACGGCGCGGTCGACCAGGGATACCTGGCCGTCGGGGATCACATCTACAACGGCGACCGCACCAAATGGCTGAAGCTGGCGTACGGGATGCTGGCGCTGAACCTCAACCACTATTCCAACAAGACGTCGTACGATCCGGCCCGCGTCATCGCGCTGGTGGACTCATCCTTCACCAGCAATGCCGACGACGCGCTGCTGGCGTATCCGTGCACGTCGACCGATTTCGCGGACTGCAACTTCTGGGGCATCTCCCGCGGCAACATCACGCTGTATCGCCAGACGCAGTTCGTCGTCGGCTTGATGAACGGCACGCAATTCGGCGGCACGGTCGATCCGCGGATGAGCCGCATGCTGACGCTCGATTCGGCGAATACGACCTATCGCGGGCTGGACGTCAATCAGGCGCAGTTTGGCGCGCTCACGGTGCCGGATCGGCCGCGAAACTTTTTCGGGTACGTCGCGGCCCCCACCGCCGGCTCGCCGTCCCGCTTCATCTTCGCCGATCGCTCGAAGCTCCCGGCGATGACCTACGCCGAGCTGCAATTCATCAAGGCCGAAGCGGCGCTGCGGAACGGCGATCAGGCCACGGCGCTCACCGCCTACACGAACGGGATCCGGGCGCATTTCCAGTTCGTCAACGACCGAAGCGCGGAGGCGGGTAATCCCAACACCATCACCACGGCGACACGGGATTCGTTCCTGGCGTCGCCCAACATCGTCCCCGCGACGTTGACGCTGTCGCACATCATGTCGCAGAAGTACATCGCGCTCTGGGGGTGGGGCCACAATGAGCTCTGGATGGACATGCGGCGCTATCACTACACGGATGTGGATCCTGTGAGTGGGACGCAGGTGTTCCGCGGCTTCACGCCGCCCACCACGCTGTACAGCGACAACATCGGCAAGATCGTGAAGCGGATTCGGCCCCGGTTCAACTCCGAATACGTATGGAATCGCGATGCGCTGGATGCGATCGGCGGCCTCGCGACCGATTATCACACCAAAGACCTGTGGATCACACAACCATGACCAGACCCAGGCGCAGGTTTCCGATCGCGGCGGCGCTGCTCACGGCAACGCTGTTCGCCGCGTGTGACAAGAATACGGTCCAGGAGCTCCCGTTCGAGCCGCTGCTGGGTACGCGCGTGAAGTTCTTCAATTTCGGCGTGAATGCACCGGGGGTGAATTTCTACGCCGATCAGCAAAAGATGACCGCCGTGCAGTCCGGAACGGGGAATGAGGCCACGACTGGGGTCGCGTACGGAGGCGTCGGAAACGGGAACTCGTATTCGCAGATCGCGCCCGGCGCGCATACGCTCACGGGACGAATTGCCGCGGCGACCGACAAGGACCTCGCCATCGCGACGGTGAACGCGACGATCGATGACGGGAAGTACTACTCGTTCTACATGAGCGGGTTCTACAACACCACCACCAAGACCGTCGATGCCTTTGTAGTGGAGGACCCCGTGGGGCCACCGGCGGATTACTCGGTGGCGTATGTGCGATTCGTGAACACGATGTCGAACGCCGCCAATCCCCTGATCCTGTACGCCCAGTACACGACCGGCGACACCACCCAGGTTGATACCCTCACGGCGGGAATTGCCTACAAGGCGGTGACCCAGTTCGTGACGCTTCCGGCCGGGGTGTACAACCTGTTCGCGCGCTATCAGGACTCGACGGCGAACAAGATCTCGCGCACGGGGGTGACGTTCCTGGGCGGCCACCTGTACACCGTCGGCGCAAGGGGTGACATCACGATCACGTCGTCGACGGCTACTAACCGGCCGTTCTTAGACAACACGGCCAACCGGTAACCGGAGCACGGGCAACCGAACGGGTCCCAGCATGATCCAGCTCGCCATCGCGGCCAGTCTGCTCGCCCAGCAACCGGCCCCCGAAACACGGGACTGGATCCAGCTGTTCAACGGCAAGAATCTCGACGGCTGGGACGTCAAGATCACTGGCCACGATCTCAACGACAACTGGGGGAACACCTTTCGCGTCGAGAACGGAATGCTCGAGGTCCGGTACGATCAATACGCCACGTTCGACGGCCGCTTCGGCCACATCTTTTATCGCGAGCCCTTCTCGTATTACATCGTCGCGGTCGAATACCGCTTCGTGGGCGAACAGGCGAGCGGCGGGCCGGACTGGGCCCTGCGCAACAGCGGTATCATGATCCATTCGCAGTCCGCCCGCAGCATGGGCAAGGACCAGGACTTCCCGATCTCCATCGAGGTCCAATTGCTCGGCGGCAACGGCACGGGCCAGCGGCCGACCGCGAACCTGTGCACGCCGGGCACGAACGTGGTCATGGACGGTAAGCTGTTCACGACACACTGTCTCAACTCGCGGTCCAGGACGTACAACGGGCCGCAGTGGGTCCGGGTCGAGGTGCTGGTGCTCGGCGACTCGCTCGTGCGGCACATCGTGAACGGCGACACCGTCCTCGAATACACGAAGCCGCAGATCGGCGGTGGGGTCGTCAATCACTTCGATCCGGCCGTGAAGCAGGACGGGAAGCTGCTGACCGGAGGCTACATCGCGCTCCAGAGCGAAAGCCATCCGATCGACTTCCGCAGGGTCGAGGTGCTCAACCTCGTGGGATGCATGGACGCCAGGGCGACGAACTATCGGTCGTACTACGTGCGCTCCGATCCTGCGAGCTGCCGGTACGCGTCCAAACCGTAATCAGGGCGCGCGCAGCGCCCAGACCTGCGCATCCTGGCCGGCCAGGTGTGTCTCCAGACGCAGGATGCCGCCCTCAGCGGTCGCGGAGCGCGTGGTGCCGCCAATGAGCTCGGTGAGCGCGTAGCTGCCCGCGGGAAGGCGAACCGTCACCGCAGCGTCGCGTCCCGCAGAATCATGATTAATGAGGAAGAGCAGATACCCGCCCCCCTGCACGCCCTCGTGTAATCGTGCGATGAGGGGCAGTGTGGTGCCGACGTGAGACGTGCCGTCGTGAAACGTGCCATTAGTGCCGTCGTGAGTCGTGCCGACGGGCTTCGTGACACCAGCCCAGTCGGCCAGGCGCTGAATGAACTCCGTGTTGTCCCGCTGCTGCTCCGGCTGGTTGCCCCACCCGATGTACGATCCGATGAACAGCGTCTCGCCCTTGCCGTACCGCGACGCCACGACGGCCGGCTCGCCGTCGATCGTCGCCAGCACGCGGGCGTCTTTCGACAGCACGTCCACTGTACTCGCGTACAGCGCGCCGCGCAGGCTGTGGAGTCCCGCCGTTAGTTGTTGTAGGGGCGCAGCATGCTGCGCCCCTACTGAATCGCTGTCCGAGATCACTAAACGTGGCTCACGACGCATCCACACATGCTTCTCGCGCACGCCGAACACGTCGTGCAACCCCGCGCCCGGAATCACCTCGGCCGCAAAACCGCGATCGTCGTTCCAGGCGAGGCGCGCCTCGGCCACGGCGTGTCCCCCCTGCTCCACGTAATGGCGGAGGCCAGTTGCCGCGGCCTGCGTCAGCATGATCGGGTACGGCACGATGATCAGCGCGTACTGCGAGAGGTCACCGCGCTCGAGCTCGGTGCGGTGAATGAAGTCGACGGGAATGTTGTTTTCAGTGAAGACGCGGTAATAGCCGATCAGCGAGTTGCGGTGCGCCTCGGGATAATCCTGCCGCCGCTCGGCGCCGCCGACGAGCTGTGAGAGCGGATTGTACACGATGCCGATCTTCGCGGGCACCGGCCGCGCGGCAAGAAAGAGCTGCTGATTGGCATCGACGATGCGCGCGATCTTCCCGGTGGAAACCGCGCGATCGGTGAGCGTGCCGTCGAGATTGATCAGGCCGTAGCCGCCCGATTCATAGCCCGACGACATCGGGTAATAGGCGTAGACGTTGATCGCCTTCGCGCCCGCGGCGATCGCCGACCACGCCCAGAGCCGCTGGTCGGCGGCGGTCACGGGATCGCCGTGCAGCAGCGCGATATTGCCCTCGCCGCCCTGCAGCTCACCGATGTACCAGCCTTGATTCGGACGATTGGCGCTGCGCTGAAAATCGAGCATCGCGAGCAGCTGCCAAGTCGACCAGTGCGTTTCGGGACGGTTGTGTTTCGGATAGATCGACACGCCGTAGAAATCGACCCGCTCCGCCATGCGGAAATCGTCGCTCGCACCCTCCCCGGCATGCGGCGAGGTGAAGAGCGAGGAGATCGCGGCGTGCGATGTGACGACCTGGTTCGAGCCCCCGAGCCGGACAGCCGCGTACCGCGCCGCAAGATCGTTGGCGAGGCGGTCGGTGATGAACGCCTTCCAGTCGAGATAGTCGGTGTAGCTGAGGATCGTGCTGAAGCGTGGCGGCTCGACCTCGGGCCAGGCGGCAAAGCGGCGATGCCAGGCGCGATTCACCGCGGCGAGCGTGCCGTACTTGCGCTTGAGCCACGCGCGAAACGCGGCCTGCGTCGCGCGGCAGTAGCAAAACTGCGCGTTCGGGACGTAATCGATCTCCGCCCAGTTGATGATGTGCGGCTCGCTCCAGAGATCCCAGCCGTAGAAACTCGGGTAGCGGGAGGCGACGCGCGCGACCGCAGCGTAGAGGTTGTCGACGAGTCCGCGGATTTCGGGATTGTCCGTGCAGAATCCGGGCGCGACCTGCGAGGGGATCGCGACGCCGCTCTGCGTCACGAAACGCGCGTACGGATACGCCTGCCCGACCCAATCGGGCGCGGCGTCCGCGTACATCTGTACCATCACACGCAGCCCCACCTCCTGCGCCAGCTCGAGCAAGAGCCGGAGGTTCTCGAGATGGTACTCGCCGCGCCGCGGTTCGGCCTCGGCCCATTCCACCCAGGTACGGACGGTGTTGAAGCCGAGCTGCTTGATCTGCTCGAGGTCGCGGCGCCACTCGGCGCGCGAGGCCGGCGTGCGCGCCGAGAGCATTGGCGCGCGCGCCTTGCCGCCCGAGTACCAGACTGCGAACGGGAAGAAGTCAGGTTGGCGCACCACGCGTTGCTGCACCGGCGTCCCGAGCAGCAGCGCCCCGGCCGCGCCCGCCAGCAGCAGCAGCCGCGGCTTCACCGCGCGCGCGCTACTTCGTACAGGTACTCCACGTATGACCGCACGCCGCCGTCGATCCCCTGCACTTTCGGATTCGTCGACTCGATGACGTAGTACTCGTCCGGCGCGTGCGCGCCGCTGCCATGGCCCAACCCGAAGTGCCCGGCCGCGAGCTTCAACGGCTCACCTGTGAACACGTACCCGGGCCAGGAGCCGGCGTTGCGCGGCAGCAGGATCGGCTCGATGCGCGAGCGGCGGTACACCGCTTCTTCCGCCCGGATGAGCATCGCGTCGCGCGGCGTGCTCGTGGGATCGTAGCCGCCGGTCATGTTGACCTCGATGTCGCCGAACCCGCGCTTGGCGAGGTGCACCTTGAGCGCCGCGAGCGCCTCGGCGGCCGTCATGTCGGGGACGAGCCGCAGATCGAGCTTGGCCGCGGCGCGATGCGGCAGAATCGTCTTGCCACCCGGGCCCGTGTAACCCCCCACCAGACCCTCGATGTTGACGGTGGGACGCGACATCAGCCGCTCGAGCGCTTCCGTCCAGCTCACGTCGTTCACCCAGTGCTGGACCCCCAGCAGGCGCTTCGCCGCGTTCTCGTCCATGCGTGCAGCGGCGCCGGCGATCATCGCCTTTTCGTCGGCCGAAAGGGGCCGCGCCTTGTCCGCGAAGTTGTCGATCGCGGGATCGTTGCCGTCGGGGGAGACGAGCGTCGTGAGCGCCTGAACCAGATGCCACGCGGGACTGTCCACGCGTGCCTTGTTGCTCGAGTGGATATCCGCGCGCGGGCCCCTGCCCCACTTTTCACCGCTCGAGACGAGCTCGACCTCGATCACACCCTTGGCGCCGAGAGTCATCGTGACTTCGCCGTCTAGGCCTTGCGAGGCCGAGGGCATGAAGATGCCGACGGTACGCTGCAGTGCCGCGAGCACTTCGGGCCGCCGTACGATCTGCGGGAAATGCGGCGAACCGATCTCTTCTTCGCCCTCGGCGACGAGCACGAGATTGATAGGGAGTCTACGGTTCGCGCCGCGGATCGCGTGCAGCGCGGCCAGGAACGTCGCCTCCGGACCCTTCTGGTTCACCGCCCCACGCCCCATCACGACCTTGCCGAGGCCCGGCTTGTCGACGAGCGCGGCGTCCCACGGCGGCGACGACCACTCCGCCGGATCGACTTGCTTCACGTCGTACATGAAGTAGAGGCCGAGCGTCTTCGGCGCGCCCGCATCGAGCGTTGCGAAGATGCCGGGTTGGCCGTCGCTCGGGATCTTGGTGACTTGCTGGAAGCCCGCGTCGCGGAACATCTGCATCGTCAGCGCGCACCCTTCGTTCATCCCACGGTTCTCGGCGGCAATGGACGGCTGCCGGATCCAGGTCTGGAGTCGCTGGACCGTTTCATCGTGGCGGCGCTCGATTTCGCGAAAGATCGGCGTGAGATCAGATTGTTGATTCCACACGTAGGAAGGCAGAGTGAGGGCGGCAGCGGTGCCGCTCAGATCCTGCAGGAAAGCGCGACGGTCGATCACAATTGGCTCGTGTCTGAGGTCGCGATAATTCTACGTCACGGAGGCTCAGGTATGCGAACCGCTCTGATTGCGCTTACGGCTCTGGTGTTGCCATGTGTTGTTTCGTCGCAACAGGTCAAGAATTATCCACTCGAGTCCGCCGCGGGCCTGCGGCTGCACAATGTGGCGGCCGAGGCCGCGACGCTGGACGGCAAACGCGGCGTGCGGCTGACCGTCTCCCCCGACCTCACGCGGCGGCTGCAGACGCTGACGCCGGAGCAGCAGCAGCAATTGGCGCAGCGCGGGACAATCGACGGCGTCGACCTCGAGCAGCTGGCCGTCATCGAGGGGCCCGACTTCTCGAGCGGCGTGATCGAGGCGGAGATCGCGGGCGCACCTGCTGCCGACGCCGGTGTGGGGGCACGCGGCTTCGTGGGGATCGCATTCCGCGTGCAGCCGGACGTGAAGACGTACGACGCCTTCTATCTGCGTCCCACGAACGGCCGCGCCGACGATCAGGAGCGGCGCAACCACGCGACGCAGTACATCTCGCATCCCGATTGGCCGTGGTTCCGGCTCCGCCAGGAGACGCCCGGCAGGTACGAGTCGTATGTCGATCTGCTGCCCAACGTCTGGACCAAGATCAAGATTGAAGTCCGCGGAGACCATGCACGACTGTACGTGAACGACAATCCGCAGCCCGTCCTGATCGTCAACGATGTGAAGACCGGGGCGACCGCGCGTGGCAGCGTAGCGCTGTGGATCGGACCGGGGACCATCGCGCACTTCCGCACTGTCACGGTGACGCCGGGACAATGATCATTGTATATCCGGGCTGAGAGCCCGGGCTCGACCGGTGTGTGCGCCCTGTAAGGGCGCGCGTCGAGCCGAGCGCGCGCTCTCAGCGCGCGTCATCTTGCGCCAGCAATTCTGTCAGCTAGCATTCCTGCTGCGCTGGGGGCGCATCCAGTCCGCGGGAAAGGGCCGTGCCCACCCACTCGTAGTCACAATCGAGCGACGAACTTCTTTCAGCCCACAGAGCGCGGACGCTGGGCGTGCACTGAGAGGAGTTTCGTATGTTTCCCAATCCGCAGGATGCACTGCCGCTTCCCGCCAGCCCCAGTCTCGAGCAGTACAAGAAGCTCGCCAAGGACCTGATCAAGGCGTGCGAGTCCGGCCCGCGCGCGATCGGGGCATGGGCCGACCGCTGGATGGCATCGCTGCTCGCTGGATCGGCCCAGCGACACATCAACCGCAGGGCACAGCAGGTCGAGGAATTCGCGGTGCGCGCGCTGCAGCGCGCGGATCGCCAGTGTGTACTCGCCGACGCGCAGTTCGTGCTCGCCCGCTCGCATGGGTTCACCAGCTGGGCCGCGTTCGCCGGACACCTCGAAGCGCTCGCCCAGGCGGGGACCGAAGCGGCCGACTTCGAGGCGGCGGCCGAGGCGATCGTGCATGGTGACGAATCGACGCTGCAGGAGCTATTGCGAAGAAATCCAGACCTGATTCGCGCGCGCTCGGCGCGCGAGCACAACGCCACCCTGCTCCACTACGTCTCGGCGAACGGCGTCGAGGGCTACCGGCAGAAGTCGCCAAAGAACGCCGCGCGCATCACCCAGATACTGCTCGAGGCGGGCGCGGACCCCGAGGCCGAAGCGGACGTGTATGGCGGCGGCTGCACCGCACTCGGGCTCGTGGCGACGAGCACGCCGCCTCGCCAGGCTGGCGTCCAGATCCCGGTGATGCAGGTGTTGCTCGGTCACGGTGCGCAGATCGAGCACCCGAGTCTCGCCGGTCACGGTTCCGATGCGGTCTACGCCTGCCTTGCCAATGGCTGTCCGGAAGCCGCCGCGTATCTCGTGGAGCGCGGCGCTCGCGTCGGCCTCGTGGGTGCAGCGGGCATCGGGCGGCTGGACGTCGTGCGAGAGCTGCTCGATACGGCCGACGTCACGCGACGCGAGATGGCGTTTCGATATGCCGCAGGATACGGGCAGCGAGAGATCGTCAGCTTTCTACTCGATCGTGGTGTGAAGCTCGACAACCATTCCGGCGACGGGGAAACCGCGCTCTTCTATGCAATACTCGGCGATCACGTCGAAGTCGTGCGGCTGCTGCTCGAGCGCGGCGCTCAGCCCGGCGTTCGGACCAGGTACGGCACCGTGGGAGAGGCGGCGATCTGGCGAGCGGCGCACGGCGGCAATGCGGATCGGGCTGCGGAGATTATCGATGCCCTTATGGCGGCTGGGGCAAAAGCGCCGGACCGCCACCCGCCGGTCAACGAGAAGATCGACGCGCTGCTCAGCCGCTACGGCAGTGTGGCGGATCCGACGCGGTACTGGTGGGGCGAAGAGCCGAGACCCGCTTGACTTTTCGTGACCATCTAGAGATCGTTATGACCGAGCGAACAAGCCAGTGACCAATCGAGGACCTGGGACAACGTCTCCGGTCCTCTTCCTTTTGGAGATGGCCTCGCTCACCGGCGCCGGAATCACAGTTCGCGGCGCACCGCAAGGCGACGACGCGCGACGCCGGGAACAGTTTTTAGGACAGGAGTTTCATCAGATGGCACGTATCACCGGTACCGTGAAGTGGTTCAACGACGCGAAGGGGTTCGGTTTCATCACGCCCGAGAACGGCGAAAAGGACTGCTTCGTGCATCACACCGCTATTCAGGAGCAGGGCTTCAAGTCGCTGTCCGAAGGACAGCGGGTCGAGTTCGAAGTCGTCCAGGGCCAGAAGGGCCCGGCGGCGCAGAACGTCGTCAAGCTCTAACCACCGCGGTACGCTTTTCAACGGAACGGCGCTCTCTTCGGAGGGCGCCGTTTTCGCTTCCGGTCAGAACCTCGCGTGTAGACTAGCGCCTCACCCGCAATTGGGACAGAATCCACGCCGTGAATTTGAGGAGTTTCCTTTTCTTGGAGGTGCACCATGCAGGTTCGACCCTATCTCATGATGCTTGCCTGCGCCGTTCTGCCCACGGCGCTCGCCGCCCAGGCGACGACGACCGCCGCTGCGGTCGCCCCCCCATCCACAAGTCCTGTCGCCGACGCGCTGCGCCAAATGGAGCAGCGCTTCGCGCGCAACCTGATCGCCGCGGCCGAGGCGATGCCGGCGGACAAGTACAACTACCGGCCCACGCCGGCGCAGATGAGCTTCGCGCAGATTCAGGTCCACCTCGCGAACGAAGGCAACGATGTCCTCTGCAGTAAGGTCGCGGGCGTCGCGGCACCGCAGCGCGCTCCGGTAGACACCACCGCTACCAAGGAGCAGCTCGTCGCCCGGCTCAGAGAGACGTTCCAGTTCTGCGAAACGGCGTTCGCCAAGCTGGACGACTCGAAGCTGGGCGAGACGACCCCGATGTTCGGCATGACCCCCTCGCGCGCGACCGCGATCCTGATCACCGTCGGCGACTGGGCGGATCACTACAGCCAGGAAGCGAATTACCTGCGCCTGAACGGCATTCTGCCGCCCACGGCCCAGCGCCGCAACATGTAGTCCTCACCCCCTGTGTACGGTAGGGGCGCAGCATACTGCGCCCCTACCTAGCACCGGGCGGGGGGGGGGTCGGACCTATGGAAGTCATCGTTCAGCGGGACTACGCGCAGATGAGCAAGGTCGCGGCGCAGATCGTCGCGGAACTGCTCAACACCAAGCCGAACGCCGTACTCGGCATGGCGACAGGCTCCACGCCCCTGGGCCTGTACCAGGAGCTCGTGCGACTCCATGAGAAGGAGCAGCTCGACTTCTCGCGCGTCACGACGTTCAATCTCGACGAATACGTCGGCCTGAACGTGAATCACCCGCAGAGCTATCACTACTTCATGCACGAGCATTTTTTCCGGCACGTGAACATCCCGCCGCACAACATCAACATTCCCTCCGGCACCACGAGCAATTACGCGGCCTTTTGCCAATGGTACGAGAAGCGCATCGTGGAGTGCGGCGGGATCGATCTGCAGATCCTCGGCATCGGCACGGACGGACACATCGGGTTCAACGAGCCGACGAGCTCGCTCAGCTCGCGCACCCGGCTCAAGACGCTGTCCAAGCAGACGATCGATGACAACGCGCGCTTCTTCGAGCGCCGCCAGGACGTGCCGGTGTACGCCATCACCATGGGCGTCGGGACGATCCTCGAAGCGCGCAAGCTCGTGCTGGTGGCGAGCGGCAAGTCCAAGGCGAAAGCGATCGCGCAGGCCGTCGAGGGGCCGGTGACCAGCATGGTGACGGCCAGCGCGCTGCAGCTGCACCGCGATGCGATCGTGATCGTGGACCAGGAAGCCGCGGCGGGACTGATGATGCGCGACTACTACGACTTCATCTACGCCGCCAAGCCGGCGGCACCGCGGGCCTAGCGACTCACCGGTCTTCGTACCAATAGCGCCGCGCCACGTCGTCGCGCCCTCGCAGGGCGGACCAGGCGAGTCGCACCGGCATCGTGAAGTAGTGCCAGTCGCCGTACTTGTCGAACTTGCGCGTCGAGAACAAAGCCTTGGCGCGAGTCCCGCGGACGAGGCGTTGACCCCGCGTCCGCGCCAAATCGCGCAACGCCAGCAGGAAGGCAACGTCCTCGGCGAAGAGCCGATCCTCGCGATATCCACCAATCGCCTCGAAGTCGCGCCGGCGGCAGAACACCACGCCCGTGTCGACATGCCAGTCGCGCAAGGACCGCCAGCCGCCCAGAACCGCTCCGACGATGGCGAGCATCGCGTGCGTCGCCACGATCCCGGGCGACAAGCGTTCGAACCGGGCGCCGCTCGTCCCGCCAATGACGGCGGCGTCCATCATGACGCGATCGATCTCGTTGAACGTCTCGGCGGCGATCTGTGAATCGGCATCCACGAAGGCCAGGATCTCGCCGCGCGCCGCCCGCGCCCCGCCATTGCGGGCGGCACCGATGGTACGCTTGGCGACCGGCACGACGCGGCAGCCACGCGCCGCGGCCACCGACGCAGTGCGGTCGGTCGACGCGTTGTCGGCGAGGATGACCTCGATGCTGCCCCGATAGCGCGCCTGGGCGGCCGCCACGCTGTCGAGGAGCCGCGGCAGGTAAGCCGCTTCGTTGTGCGCGGGAATGACGAGCGAAATCGCGGTGCCGACTTGATCACCCTCCACGCCAGATCACGAAGTCCATGCCCACATTCAGCAGCCAGTGCACGAGCACCAGGTGCCAGATTGTGCCACTCGCGAGCGCGACGGTGCCGCGGCGCGGCCCCAGATCAACGTGCTGAACAGCTCCAGGCTCGGCTTGCCGAGGTGCCATGCGGTGTACGACAGCATCGAAATCAGAATTGCATAGTACCCAAACATCAGCCGGCCGGGGACCCCAGGCGCCGGCGCTTGGGGGGGTGCGTCGCTGTCGACCGCGTGAAACAGTCCGAACAGGAGATAGCCGCGGCGGTGCGCGAATCGCCGAACCTGTTCAGGCGCTCTGCCCAGGCCGGCAGCTGCGCATCGGTCGGCGCGATTGCGATGCGCAGGAAATCGAGGATGTCGCCGTTCAGAACCAGCAGATGTGGACCGGGGAGGGCGGCCTGCTGCGCCCGGAGGAAGCGGGAAAAGGCGCCGTCCGAGATGAAATTCTCGAGCCGCACGTAGCGGCCGGTCTTGTCGTCGATGCCCACGCCGAGGTGCAGGTCGCTCACGACGAGAATGGTCGCGAACGGCTCGGCGTCCAACTTCGAAACCAAGGCAAGCTCTCGTGAGATGCTGGCACGCTCTCAAGAGCTACATCAGTTCTCGTCCGGCGCTAGGACAATTTGAGCCGGAGAATCGTTGACGTGGCCCGAGACGCGCCGTACGTTGATCGCCCCCGCTTGACGGAGAAAGCACTCGTGGTTACGCCGCGCCTCGAAACCGTTTTGCTCGCAGCCATCGTCCTCGCCACCTCGTCTGTGTCGGCGCAGAATCCGGAACGGGCACCGGCCAAGGATCCCCGCGTCGGACTCAAGGCGGGCTGGTGGGATGCCGCACAGGCCTCGTGGAATCTTCGCCTCGTCTCGACCAGCCGGCCTCCCACGAAGTTCATTCCCGCCCAGCCGGGCGACTTCGACTACATGAACTCGGACCTGGCGTTCAAGGGGAATTATCTCATCCAGGGCAACTTCCAGGGCTTCTCGGCTTGGGACATCACCGACCCCTTCCACCCCAAGCTCGTCCACGCGGAATCCTGCCCGGAGCAGCAGAACGACGTGTCGGTGTATGGGAACCTGCTCTTCCTCTCCGGTGAGTCGCCGAATGGACGCGTGGACTGCGGATCGCAGGGCGTGCAGGAGCAGGCCAGCCCGCAGCGCTTCCGCGGCGTACGCGTCATCGACATCAGTGATCTGACGCACCCGCGGATTCTGGCGAACGTGCAGACGTGCCGCGGCTCGCACACGCACACGCTGGTGGTCGATCCCAAGGACACCAGCGCCGTCTACATCTACGTCTCCGGTCAGGCGCCGGTGCGTCCGTCCGAAGAGCTCGCGGGTTGCTCGGCCGCGTTGCCCGAGCAGGACACGGCGTCGGCGCGGTTTCGGATCGACATCATTCGGGTACCGCTGGCCCATCCCGAGGCGGCGGGCATCGTGAGCCGGCCTCGCATCTTCGAGGCGCTCGTCGATCCCCCGCGGCATGGTGCTTCTCCCGCCGACTCCGCTTCCGCCCAGCGCCATGCGGACTCGGCGCAAGCCGCGGGCGCGTACGTCATCCGGTTTCAGGGACTGCCCATCGTCCTGCCGCCGCAATTCGTCACGCCGATGCTCGACAGCGTCGCGCGGAGCAACGGCAGAACGGCGCCCAACGCCGCCGACAGCGCCGCGCTGCGCGGCGCGATCCAGGGGATCATCGACGCCGAGTTTCTCGCGCCGATGGGTCCGGGCGGCGTGCGCCACGGGCCCGACCAATGTCACGACATCACGGTCTATCCACAGCAGGGTCTGGCGGCTGGCGCGTGCGCCGGGTACGGCCTGCTGCTCGACATCCGAGACCCGGTGCACCCCGTGCGGATCGCCGCCGCGTCGGATTCGAATTTCGCCTACTGGCACTCGGCGACATTCAACAACGATGCGAGCAAGGTGATCTTCACCGACGAGTGGGGCGGCGGCATCGCGCCGCGCTGCCGCGCGACCGACAAGCCCGAATGGGGGGCTGACGCGATCTTCACCGTCGCGAACCGGCGCGCCCTGAGCTTCCAGAACTACTACAAGGTGCCCACGCCACAGACGTCGACGGAGAACTGCGTCGCGCACAACGGTAACCTGATTCCCGTCCCCGGCCGGGATATCATGGTGCAGGGCTGGTATCAGGCCGGCGTCTCGCTCTTCGACTTCACCGATCCCGCGCACCCGACCGAGATCGCCTATTTCGACCGCGGCCCCATGGACTCGACCAAGCTGGAGATCGCGGGGAGCTGGTCGGCGTACTGGTACAACGGGTACATCTACAGCACGGAGATCATGCGCGGGATCGACGTGCTCGAGCTGCAGCCGAGCGCGCAGCTCACCCAGAACGAGATCGACGCCGCGAAGCTGGTGAAGTTCGCGTATCAGAACGTGCAGGATCAGCAGCAGGCGACGTGGCCGGCGAGCTTCGTCGTCGCGCGCGCGTATGTCGATCAGCTGGAGCGCTCCAAAGGCCTCGCGCCCGCCCGCATCACGGCGGTGCGGACCGCGCTCGCCAATGCGGAACGCGCGAGGGGGGCGGCCCGGCGGACCGCGTTGACGACGTTGGCGACGCAGCTCGACCGGGATGCCGCGAGCTCAGCGGACGCGAAGAAGGTCCTGGTCGTGGCGGCGGTGGCGAGGGAATTGGCGCGGTAGCAGTTCGCAACACGTCCACAATGCGAGACGCCGACGGATAGTAGGGAGGGCGCAGCATGCTGCGCCCCTCCCTCCGCACACTGCCTCACCAACACCTTCAGCACCGTGAAACAACCCTTTTCGCGGTTGCGTCATCAAACCAGGAAACCATCCTGGATCCATCATGCCGTTTGCATTGCCGCTGCTCGCAGCCGTCACATTTGCCGCACAGTCTCCCGGTTACGGATCGCGCCCGTCCGACTCGGTAGCCGCCGTTCCCCGGAGGGTCCCCGCGACGCACGCCGCGCAGGCGCCCATAATCGATGGCCGCGATGACGACGCGGTGTGGCGGACGGCCAAGCCGATCACCGAATTCCAGGAGTGGCGGCCGAGCGAGGGCGGACCGCCCAAGCTCCCGACCGAAGCGAAAGTCGCCTACGACGCGGGCAACCTCTACATCTTTGTGCGGGCCTTCGATCCGCATCCCGACAGCATCATCACCGTCCTCGCCCGCCGCGATTATTTCACCCCCTCCGACATGATCTGGCTGTTCCTCGACTCCTACCACGACCGGCGCACGGGGTTTGAATTCGGCGTGAATCCGTCCGGCGTGAAGCTCGACGCGCAGATCTACAACGATGGCAACGAAGACTTCGCGTGGGACGCGGTGTGGGACGTCGCGACGACGATCGACTCACTCGGCTGGACGGCTGAGTTCCGCATTCCGCTGTCGCAGCTGCCCTATGGGCGGCAGCGCAGCCACACGTTCGGCTTCACCGTCGATCGCGATCTGTACCGCTACTCGCAACGGGTGAGCTGGCCGCTCTTCCGGCAGTCGGTCGCGGGGTTCGTGTCGCAGTTCGGCGAGATCGAGGGGCTGGAGAATCTGCAGGCACCGCGGCGGCTCGAGGCCGCGCCGTACCTCGTGACGAAAAACGTCTCCGAGTTCACCGCGAACGGTATCGGACGCTCACAAGACGTCACCGTCGGGGGCGATCTGAAGTACCTCGTGGCGTCGAACTTGAAGCTCGACGCCACGATCAATCCAGACTTCGGCCAGGTCGAGGCCGATCCCGGGGTCCTCAACCTCTCGGCTTTCGAGACGTTCTTCCAGGAGAAGCGGCCGTTCTTCGTGCAGGGCGCCGGGACCTTCCAGGTCAACGTCAATTGCACCGCGGTCAATGACTGCAGCACGGGCGAGGGCTTGGTCTATTCGCGGCGCATCGGCCGCGCCCCCGAGTTGGCGGGCGTGTACTCCGACACGACCTCGGCGGCATTCACCACCATCCTCGGCGCGGCGAAGCTGACGGGGCGGCTGCCCGGCGGCCTGACGATCGGCGCGCTCGATGCCGTGACATCGCACGAGACCGGCGTCGGCGGCGTCACGATCGAACCCACCACAAACTATGGCGTGCTGCGGCTGCGTCAGGATCTGCGCAAGGGCGAGTCGAGCGTGGGCGCGATCGTCACCACGGTAAACCGGGATAACGACTCGTGGAGCTCCCCATATCTGCACAGCAGCGCATACGTGGCGGCCGCGGACTTCCGCCACCGCTTCCCGGGCGGGCGCTACGAGCTGTCGGGGTCGGTCGATTTCAGCCGAGTCGCCGGCAGTGCGCAGGCGATCGCTGCGACGCAGCGCGACGCCACCCACTATTACCAGCGGCCCGACGCGCTGCGGTTCGACTCGACCCGCACCTCGCTGTCCGGAGACGTCGAGGCGCTGCAGTTCGGCAAGGTGGCCGGCAATCACCTGTTGTTCCAGACCAATTTCGAGCGGCGCTCGCCGGGGTTCGAGATCAACGACCTCGGCTATTTACAGCGCGCCGACCAGATCGCCTGGAGCACGTGGGCGGGATACTTCGACCGGCACACCCGCAAGCTGTACCAGCGCTTCCAGTGGAATTTCAACTGGTGGCAGTACTGGACGACCGCGGGGCTGCCGGAGGAGCGCGCGTTCAATACGAACACACACACCACCTTCCGCAACACCTGGTCCTTGCATTTCGGCGGGACGATCGGACAGATCGGGACCACCTACTGCTATTCCTGCGCGCGCGGCGGCCCGGCGGTGCGGCAGGATTCCTACCTGGCGCCCTGGCTCGGGATCATTGGCGACGACCGGAAGGCGATCGTACCCTACCTCTGGTTCAACTGGTTCCGCGCGGACGGCGGGCGCTCGCGCAACATCAACTTCTCGCCCGAGCTGGACTTCAAAATCGCGGCGCGCGTGACCGCGGCCGTGTCGCCGAGCTACGCGCGCAGAACCAACGACGTGCAGTCGCTCGGGTCCAGGACCGACCCGAGCAATGTGACCCATTACCTGTTTGGTCACCTCGAGCAACGGCAGCTCGCGCTGACGATGCGCTTCACCTATCCGTTCAGCGCGAACATGTCGCTCCAGGTGTACACGCAGCCGTTCATCTCGAAGGGGACGTTCAGCAACGTGCGGGAGCTGTCGGCGAACCCACGCGCCGCCGCCTACGACAGCCGCTATCAGGCATACGGCGACACCGCGTTCACGAACAACATCGGCGGGTTCAACTTCAAGCAGTTCCGGTCGAACGTG
>DASYRZ010000096.1:0-15721 GCA_036003865.1 Gemmatimonadales bacterium
ACCTGGTCGGGACAGATTGCGTTTCCCGGTGGGCGGCGCGAGCCAAGCGACCACGATCTCCTCGCGACCGCCATCCGCGAAACGCTCGAGGAAGTGGGCGTCGACTTGTCACGTGCCGAGCGTTTGGGCGTCCTCGACGACCTGTATCCGCGAACGCCGGTTCTGCCGCCTGTCGTGGTGCGTCCATTTGTATTCGCGTTGACAGCCAGACCCACAGTCGTCGTCAGCCCAGAGGTGCAAGACGCGTTCTGGGTGTCCTTCCGGGCGCTTCACGCCCCGGGGGTGCAAGGGGAGGTCGTAATCGATCATCCTGGCATCCCCAGAAGGGTATTGCCTGCATATACACTAGGCGAACACACTATCTGGGGAATGAGCGAGCGCATTCTCACGCCGCTAATTAGGCTCGTTTCTTAGGCTTACAAAATCCACATCTTTGCTTGACAATATTTGAGAATTAGGCTAGCCTAATACACTGTCTCGTTGACAGGGATACCCGGGCTGAGAGCCCGGGCTCGGCGTTGCGTGCGCCCTGTAAGGGGCGCTCATCGAGCCGAGCGCGCGCTGTCAGCGCGCGAATCAACGCGACGGTATCCCGGCATCCGGAGACCCTATGAACGCCGCGATTCGGTCGCCCCAGCCGCCGCTGACGCGATCTGTCGAAGACTATCTGAAGTCCGTTTTTCATCTCACCAGTCAAGGCGGTTTCGCCACAACCAGCGACATCGCGGAAATGCTCGAGGTCGCGCCCCCGTCCGTCAGCGGGATGATGAAGCGACTGTCCGAAACCGGACTCATCGAGCATGTGCCGTATCGCGGCGTGCAGCTCACGCCGCAGGGCCGCCGCGCCGCGCTGCAGATGATCCGCCGCCATCGGATTCTCGAATCGTATCTCACGAGCAAGCTCGGCTACGACTGGGGCGACGTCCATGTCGAGGCGGAGCGGTTGGAGCACGCCGTGTCGGAAAAGCTGATCGAGCGCATGGCGGACGCGCTCGGCGAGCCGCGCTACGATCCACACGGTGCGCCGATTCCCACGGCCGCCGGTGAAATCGAGGAAGCGGAGCTGGTCCCGCTCGCCGAGACCGAAGTCGGCAGCAGCGTCGTATTGCAGGAAGTCGGCGATGAGCATCCCGCGCGGCTGCACTACCTCGCCGAGCAAGGACTGACACCCGGCGTGCACCTGACGGTGATCGATCGTCAGCCGTTCAACGGTCCGACGATCGTGCGCCTGAGCGACGGAACGACGCGGGTCGTCGGTCAGGAGCTCGCCCTGCTGCTCTTCTGCCGGCCGGCTGATGGCGAATAGCGCGATCGACACGGGCTGGCGGCACCCGCGCCTGACGCCCAGCCTCGCGGAGGTCTACCGCACCGTCCCGATCAAGCGCGGCGCGTGGTGGAAGAAAGCGCTCGCGTTCGCGGGTCCCGGCTATCTCGTCGCCGTCGGCTACATGGACCCCGGCAACTGGGCCACCGATCTCGCCGGGGGGGCGCGCTTCGGCTACACGCTGCTGACCGTGATCCTGCTGTCGAACCTGATGGCGATCTTGCTGCAGGGCCTCGCCGCAAAGCTCGGCATCGTCAGCGGCCGCGATCTGGCGCAGGCGTGCCGCGACCACTACTCGCGGCCCGTGTCGTTCTTCCTCTGGATCATTTGCGAAATCGCGATCGCCGCGTGCGACCTGGCGGAAGTGATCGGCTCCGCGATCGCGCTGAACCTGTTGTTCGGCATCCCGCTCCCCTGGGGCATCGCGATCACGGCGCTCGACGTGTTGATCGTGCTCTACATGCAGCAGAAGGGATTTCGCTTGCTCGAGGCACTGGTCATCGCGCTGATCGCGACGATCGCCGGCTGCTTCCTGTTCGAGATCCTGATTTCGAAGCCCGATGCCGGCGCGGTGCTCGCCGGCTTCCTCCCGAGTGCGTCGATCCTCAAGGACCCGGACAAACTCTACATCGCGATCGGCATCCTCGGCGCGACCGTGATGCCGCACAACCTCTACCTGCATTCGTCGGTCGTGCAGACGCGCAGCTACGAGGAAACCGCCGAAGGAAGGCGGGAAGCCGTCAAGTTCGCGTTCCTGGATTCGACCGTGGCGCTCTCGTTCGCGCTCTTCATCAATGCCGCGATCCTGATCGTTGCCGCGGCGACGTTCCACCGCGCCGGTGAAACGGGCGTCGCCGAGATTCAGGATGCCTTTCGCCTGTTGACGCCGCTGCTCGGCGTGGCCGGCGCCAGCGCCGTGTTCGCGTTCGCGCTGCTCGCCTCGGGCCAGAACTCCACCCTCACGGGAACGCTCGCGGGCCAGATCGTGATGGAAGGGTTCCTCAACATCCGGATCCGCCCCTGGCTGCGCCGGCTGATCACGCGCCTGATCGCGATTGTGCCCGCCGCGCTGACGGCTATTTTCTGGGGAGAGCACGGCACTGCCCAACTCCTGATCCTCAGCCAGGTGATCCTCAGCCTGCAGCTCTCCTTCGCGGTCTTTCCGCTGGTGATGTTCACCTCGGACCGCCTGAAAATGGGCGAGTTCGTGAACCCCACCTGGCTGAAAATTCTTGCCTATATCGTTGCCGTTTTCATTGCGAGCTTGAACGCCTGGTTGCTGGTGCAGACCGTCAGGGGGTGGCTCAGCTGATGTACAAGCGCATCCTCGTGCCGCTCGAGAACGGTCCGGCCGATCGGGCCATTCTGCAGCACGTCAGCAGCCTGGCAAAGCTCTGCGGCGCCGAGGTGCTGCTGGTGCACGTCGCCGACGGCTGGGCGGCGCGCAACATGGAGCAGCTCAACCTGCGCGAATCACAGGAAATGAAGGAAGACCGAGCCTATTTGGAGCGGATGTCGCAGGAGCTGCGGCAGGCGGGGGTCGAAGTGGACGCCGTCCTGGCGGCGGGAGACCCGGCGAAGGAAATCGCGGCCACGGCGGAGCGAGAAGGGGTGGATCTCATCGCGATGGCGACCCATGGACACTCATTGCTGGGCGATGTGGTGCATGGCACCACCGCGACCGCATTGCGGCACGTCAGCCGGATTCCGATCCTGATGGTGCGCGCGCCTGCTCCAGGGCCCGGAGAATCGCGCTGAGTCGGCGGTCCCGGGCCTCACGCAGGAACTCGACTTTTCCCTTGTAGGACTTCTCGATCGAATGGATCAGGGCCCGCTGCTGATCGGGGTCGAGCTGCGACCAGTGCGCCAGCTGTTGCCACCAACTCTCGAAGCTCGCCAGGAGCTGTTGGGTAAAGAAGCGAATGCCGCCTTCGCCCGATGCAAGGTGGTAGGTGAGGTGCGGGCCGGCCGCGGCCCAGCCGATCGCCGGACCCATGGAAACGGCCCGATCCAAATCGTCCACGCTGATCACGCCCTGCAACACCAGGTCGATGCACTCGCGCCAGACCGCGGCCGCGACTCGCCCCACGACGTAGCCGGGGATCGCTTTCTTGAGCACGATCGGGAAGCGCCCCAGGGAGCGCAGGTACTCGACGGCACGATTAATGGACGCCGCGGTGGTGCGGCCCTCGGGCACGATCTCCACGATCGGGATGAGCTCCGGGGGATTCAGCGGGTGGGTCACGAGACAGCGATCGAGCTGCCGGCAGCGCCCGAAGATCTCCGTGGGCGGCAGGCCGCTCGAGGACGAGCTGATCAGCACCTCCCCGCCGACCGCCTGCTCGATCGCCGCGAGGAGCTTCTGCTTCGCGACCACATCCTCGTGAATGGCTTCGATCACCCAGTCGGCGTCCTGGACCGCTTCCGAGAAGAATTTGGCGCGCACCAGCTCACGCAGGCCGCGCTCGACGATGGACTCGGGCGCGCGATCGAGCGCCACGAGCGCGCGGGTGCGCCGCTCGACTTCGACGGACGCGCGTTCCATCGTCTCTGGATTCAAGTCGAAGATCGCGACCGGCCATCCCGCCGACGCGCAGAGTGCGGCCCAGCCCACGCCGATATCGCCGGCACCGATCACGGCGACCTTGCGCGGGATCGTCACGCCATCGCCTCCTCGACCAGCGCGCCCCCTCCGGTTGGCAGCGCGCGCTCGAACAGCAGCCGCCGGACCGGCGTGGGATGCACCTCCATCGCGACGCGCGTGAACGAGCCCTTGGCATCGAGCTTGGTACGGCCCCGGCTCTGGCCGTCGTCGAGCGAGACCGAGATGCGCAGGTCGCTGAACGTCAGCACGTCGGGCTGAATGAGATAGGCGATGGCGAGGACGTCGTTGATCACCGCGCCGTCCAGCCCTTCCTGCTTCTTGTGGAACTCCACGTAGAAGCGCAGCGCGTCGTACAGCCAGGGCGCGTGCTGCGCCAGGCGCTCCACTTCACTCCCTTTCATGATCACCTTACGCGTCACGTCGAGCCCGATCATCTCCGTCGGGATCTCGGCGGCCAGCACCGTCGCGAGCGCCTCGGGATCGCACCAGGCGTTGAACTCGGAGAAGCGGGTCTGGTTTCCGGCGGCCTCGACGTTTCCGATCATGGCGACGTGGCGGCTGACCTTGTCGCGCACGAGGCCGGGGTTCGCGCGCAGCACGAGCGCGAGGCTCGTGATGGGACCGAGCGTCACCAGGGTGACCGGTTCGGGCTGGGCGTCCAGCATTCGCTCGAGCGGCCGCACGTAATCGAGAATCACGCCGGCGGGCGGCACGTCGGCGTAGCCGAGGCCGGACGGTCCGTGCGTGTCGTCGGCGACCTGGAGCTGGCGTTTCAGCGGCCGGCGCGCGCCGATGCCGAGCGGCACGCGCACCGGATGTTTCACTTTGCGGAGGATCTCGACCGCATTGCGGTAGGCATTCTCGACCACGGTGTTGCCGTAGGAGATCGAGATGCCGCGAACGTCGAGCTCCGGGGAATTGAGCGCCAGGAGCAGGGCCAGGCAGTCGTCGATGCCGGGGTCGGTATCGATGATGACGGGAAGGGGGACGGGGGACGAGGGACGGGTCTCCTCAGGCACGCTCTTAGGTTAGGGTGCTCACTTCGGAAGTGCAAACGCGATGATCGCGTCCCCCGCGCCGAAGGGTCCGCCGCCGCCCGCGGCGATCACCACGAACTGCCGCCCGCCCGCTTCGTAGGTCATCGGCGTCGCACGCGCGCCGGCCGGCAAGTCGGCCTTCCACAGCTCGCGGCCCGTCTCGACGTCGAACGCCCGAATCGCCCGATCGAGCGTCGCGCCGATGAACACAATTCCCCCGGCGGTGACGATCGGCCCGCCGAGATGCACCGATCCGGGGAAGCCACCCATCGTACCCAGTGGAACGCTCCAGACGATCGCGCCGGTGCTGAGGCTGACGGCCACGAGAGACCCAAACGGCGGCGGTGTGCACGGCAACCGGGTCGGACCGAAAATGAGACGCCGCCGCATGACGTACGGTGTGCCACGCATGCGGGTGTACTCGAAATCGGTGAGCCCGCGCCCGGCATCGACGGCGCGTAGGCTGTCGCCATTGAATCCCTCGGCACGGAAGAGCTGTACCATCGCCGGGATGCGATTCACGGGGACGATGGCCAGCGCTCTGCTTTCATCTATAGCCACGCCGCCCCAGGCCGCGCCGCCGATGTTGCCCGGCACAACCAGCGTGCCCTCCAGGGAGGGAGGGGTGAATGGGCCATCATTCCGCAGGCTTCCCAGCAGCTCGCGACAGGCCGCCTGGACCTCGGGCGTCGGCCCCCAAGCGTCGTTCGCCGAGTACTGCAGGGGCGAAAGCGGCGGCGTCACGGTTGTAAACGGCTGCGTGGGATTCGCGCGCTCGCCGGGGACGCTGCTCGCAGGTACAGGTCGTTCCTCGACCGGGAAAACCGGCTTCCCGGTCGTCCGGTCCAGCACGTATATCAGTCCCGTCTTGGGCACCTGGATCACCACAGGGATCTTCACGCCGCCCTGCGTCGCGCTCGCCAGAGCGGGCGGGGCCGCGTTGTCGTAATCCCAGATGTCGTGGTGCGTGGTTTGAAAGTGCCAGACCATCCGGCCCGTGGATGCGCGCAATGCAACGATTGAATTGGCGTAGCGGTCCTCGCCCAGCCGCATCCCGCCGAAGTAGTCGGGCGCGGGGCTCGACACCGGCAGGAACACGAGGTCGCGCGCCGGATCGGCGACAATCACCGACCACACGTTCGCGCCGCCGGTACGCGGGGCGCTCCCTCGCTCCCAGGTCTGGAACGCCGGATCAGTCGAATCCTGCGGGATCGGATCGAACGACCACTTCAGCACGCCCGTGCGCGCATCGAACGCGCGAACTTCGCCGCTTGCGGGGGCGAGGTTGGTGTTATCGGCGATCGCGGAGCCGGTGATGACGAGATCGCCCACAATCGCCGGCGGCGAGGTCACTTCGTAGAACGCGAACTCGTCGGGAGCGACCCGCAGCCCCTTTCGCAAGTCGACCACACCGCCCGAGCCGAAGCCCGCGCACGGCTTTCCCGTTGCCGCATCGAGCGCCACGAGGCGGGCATCGATCGTGGCGGCAATGATGCGGCTGGCACACGATGCGCGGGCTGCGGCTCGGCTATCGCGCCAATAGCTCACGCCTCGGCTCGCGAAATCACCGTAGCCGCGGTGCGGGTTCACGCCGGCGTCATAGCGCCAGCGCTCGGTTCCGGTCGCGGGATCGAGCGCCGCCACGATGCCTGTGGGCGTGATCACGTACATCGTGCCGTCAACCACGATCGGGGTGACCTCGAGCGCCGGCGGGCGGTGCGACATGCTCGACATGTCGGGGATGCCGGTGTGATACGTCCACGCGACCTGCAGCTGGGCGACGTTGTCGCGCGTGATTTGCGTGAGCGGCGAGAAGCGTGAGCCGCCCGCGTCACGCCCGTAAACGGGCCAGTCACCAGGCGCGGCTTGCAGGCTAACGGCGAGCAGCAGGGTCAGCATCGATTTCTCTGGTAATGGTTTCGCGCAGGTGCTGGAACTCGGTCTCACCGCCAAACCCGAAGATGCGCTCGATTATCCGTCCTCGCTTGTCCAGCAAGACGGAGTAGGGCAGGCCCCGATAATGATAGACCTCCTTCATGCGGCCGCGCCCGATCAGGATTGGGAACGGCGGCCTGAACTCGGCGACGAACGCACGCATCTTGGTGTCGCTCACGTCATCCGAGATTGCCGCGATATCGAAGTCCTTGTGAGGGAGCTCCTGGTAGAGCTCCGCCATGTGAGGAAACTCCGCGCGGCAGGGCTCGCACCAGGAGGCCCAGAAATTCACGAGCGTGACTTTGCCGCGGTAATCCTGGAGCCGGACCGCCTTACCGCTGAGATCCGGCAGCGCGAATGCGGGCTCGAACAGGTCGCGGCCGTGGGTCGGGATTTGGGCCATCAACCGATCGGGATCGAGCACGCGGATCTTGCCATACCGGTCCACCGCGATGGCGGTCGCCGGGGTGCCGAGCACTCGACTCAGGACGATCTCCCCGCTCTCGCGATTCAGCACATCGAGTCGCAGCCGGGTGGCCGCGGAGTCTTGCGCGCCGAGTACGTAGAGCCTGCCGTCGGGGCCGATCGTCATGGCGATGTTGATCAGCGCGTGCTCCACGCGCCGCTCGTTGCCCGCCGCGAAGCGGGGATCCTTTTCCACCGGAATCAGACCACGCGAGCTGCGCCAGACTGGTGAGCCCGCGCGGTCCAGGCGCAGGATTTCGTCGCGCACGAGCGGCGCGAAATACGCTACTCCGTTCGCGAGGGCGACGGGCCCCGCGTTGACGAGCTGCGCGAGGTATCGGATATCGGGCACATGCGTCACCCCGAGTCCCGCGGAGGGCACTCCCAGCGTATCGAGCGTCCACAACAGCGGCGCGCTCCCATCCTCGCCGACGAACTGCACGAAGTAGGGGGACCGCGAGGCGACGATGCGGGAGCCATCGGTGGCATACAGCGAAGCAGGGAACGGACTCTCCCACTCCCGCACCGGTGTACCGGTCGTGTCGAACACGACGCCCTCGCCGGTGCGCTCGGTGATGAGCAGCCGGTCGTGCGGGTAGCGGGACACCGCCACCGGGCTCGCGAGTCGCGGGTTCGTGACGGTACGGACGACGTGCAGGTCTCCGTCGAACGCGATCAGGCGGCTGCGCGGCGCGTCCGGCGCCCACGAGTAACGGCCGACGCGCGCGGCGGGAGAGCGACCGAGGAACAGCAACGTGAATCCGTCGTCCGGCGCTGGTTGGCAGCCGACACTCAGAAGTGCGACGAGGAGTATATTTGCGCGCATGAATGGCGATTATAGAGCGTTGATCGACGCATTCGGCAAGGGCTGGGAGCGGGGCGACGTCGACGCGATCTGCTCCGTTTTCACCGAGGACGCGGTCTTCCTCGAGACCCCGTTCAGCACTCCAGATCGGGGGATGGCGGCGATCCGCGCGTACTGGAAGGACATCCCGCTGTTCCAGGCCGAGACGCAGTTTTCCTCGGGCGAGGTCTATTCCGCCGGGCCGTGGTTCGCGACGGAGTTTCGGTGCACGTTCCGGCGCCGCCGCACTGGCGAACAGGTCGACGCGCGAGGGGCGATCTTCTGTGAGACGAAGGACGGCAAGATTTCCGAGATGCGCATGTACTGGCATCGATATGCCGGCGGGAAGGAAGAACCAAAAGCGTAGGACCTGCAAAAACTAGGTGCACCGACGCACCGCGGGTCACAGTCCACCGTCAACCGGACAACCCGCTCGCATACGTCACGGCGATTTCCATCAGTTCCGCACTTCTCAGGCCAATGCTCATTGCCAGGTCCGCTGCATCCTCCGGCTCCATTTTCTTCTCGACCATGAAGTAAGGAATCAGCGCGGCTGCCGTGCGGTTGCCCGATGAGCAGTGCAGCAGCGCTTTTTTTCCTTCCAGCCGCTTCAGCGTCTGATGCATGGCCTTCATCGTGTCTGTCGTGACGGCGCCGTGCACGATCGGGAGACTGATGTACTCCAAGCCGGCGGCGCGCACGACGGCCGGCTCGTCGAAGGCCCTAGGCTCCATGGGGTCGCGGTTGTCGAGCACGACCTGCCCGCCCGCTGCCTTGAAGGCCTTGAGCTGCTGCTCGGTGGGCTGACCCCCGGTGATCCAGCCTGTGACCGGCTCGGCGGCGTTGGTTAGCCCCGTGAATACCTCGAGCAATGTGGACATTTCTAAATGCGAATTGCGAAATGCGGAATGCGAAATTGACCGGCAAGGGTCGAGCGCTCGAACCCTTCCGCGAGATTTCGCATTTCGCATTCCGCATTTCGCATTACGGAAGCCAGCCCCCCGTAAACCCAGCTCGCTTGAGCCCGCGGATGATGTGCGCGTTCCCTCGCATCACGCGCCACACGAAGTCGCTGCGGTAGTTCTCGATCATCGCCAGGATCGGTCCTTGATCGATGCCGAGGTAGTCGACGTCGAACCAGCCCAGCGTGGGATCCACGGTGCCGGTTTCCTGTTGGCCGCTCGCCGTAAATGTCGGATTGAAGGCGTCGAGAAAGCCGTAGGTCGAGAACAGGTGGTTCCCGTATGTCGTCCGCATCGCGAGCAGCGCCGGGATCGCGAACTCGGGCGCAAACGGCACGGCGCCGCCGGCGCCCGTGGGGCAGATGGTACCGTCGTCCCGCTCGTCGCCGAGCGCCGCGCCGCGGGCGAAGTAGGTATGGAATTGCCGGCTGCGTCCACCGATCGTCAGCGTCTTGTTCGCCGGGCCGTCGCACGCCGTCAGGCCCCAGACGTTGCCAGTATAGCCGCGCCAGGCGCCGGGGTTCGCGATCGCGTAGCCGCGCTGCGCCAGCGTCGCGCGGCGCGAGTTCTCGAAGTAATCGATCCCGCGGGCGCGCATGTAGTCGTCGGCTGGCCCTCGGAAGTCGATCCAGACGTGCGAGTACTCGTGGCCAAACAGCGGCGCGAACTGGACGAAGCTCTGGCCGTAGTACGTGCCAAAGGTGTAGCCGCTGGTCCACGCGCTCCAGGCCGCCGAGTCGGCGGGATGCGTCGGCGAGGCGAGGGCGAGGATGTTGAGGATCATGCCCTCGTTGTAGCCGATCCAGTCCGCGTTGATGAAGCCGTTCTCCGGGTGCCAGCCCATGCTGACCGCGGGCGGCCGCGCCTCAGCCCACTTCCAATCGACGCGGAAGTAGATCGAATCGGCCAGTGCGCGGATCTGCTTCTCGGTGGTGTCGCTGCGGTCATAGTAACTCTGTGCGAACAGGATGCCGGCGAGCAGCAGCGACGTGTCGATCGTGGACAGCTCCACCGTCTGGAAGCGGCGGCCGGTCTGCATGTCGAGGAAGTGGTAGAAGAAGCCGCGGTAGCCCGTCGTGTTCGGGCCGGCCGAGTCCTGCGGCGCGGTCCAGAAGAACTGCAGGGTTGCGAGCGTGCGGTCAGCGGCCTCGGCGCGGGTGATCCAGGCGTGCTCCACGCCGATCGGGTACGCGGTGAGCGCGAAGCCGACGGCGGCGATGCTGGAGAACGAGGGCGTGGGCCAGCGGTCGGGCGTTAGCCCGTTCGCCGCCGGCGTCAAGTCCCAGAAGAAGTTGAAGGTGCGGTGTTGCAGGGTATCGAGGAATGCGGCCGTATCGGGTGCAACGCCCGGGCCCCCGGAGTTGCCGGCACAGCCTCCGAGGGCCAGGGCAAAGACGACAGCGGTAAACCGACTACGGCGTCCGATCAGAAGTTGTACTCGGCGCCTATCTGCAAATGTCGTGGGTCACTTACGACGCAGTTGGCCTTCCCAAAGTTCGGCGAACCGAATCCGGTGTCGTAGCAACCGAAGTTCATGAAGTTGAATGCGTTGAAAATGTCCAGCGTGACGCCGAGCCGCGTGCCACCGAACTGCGGGAAATCCTTGCGGAAACGGAAGTCCACGCGCCGGTATGCCCACCCCCCCAGGAAGAGGAAATGGTATTCCTGCGGGTGGAACCCGCCGTTGATGTAGGTCGCGGGACCGCAGAAGCGCGACGGGCAGCCGACGTCCAGCGTCGCGCCGCTTCCCAACGTGAGCAAGCCGCTGAACTGAATGCCGTCCAGATACGGCACGTCAGAGATCCAATTCATGACCACGTGGTGGCGCTCATCATTTCCATCGTTTGCCGAGTGCTTTGGAATACCGCGCGCAATCGGAAATCCGCCGGGGAAGGAGCCGGTGAGATCACCCAAGGCATCGACGCCGGCGAGCGAGCGGCGGCCGTACGTATAGACGACGCCGCCACCCCAACCGATCCCCTTCTCTTTGGGACGGTAGGGGCGGTCCAGCTGGAACGACACCCCATCGTACCACGTCTTTCCGTCGTTGCTGGAATAGATGAAGTTGCGGAATCCGTGCGCGCCGATGTTGAAGCTGACGCAGCACCGCCCCGCCGAATCGAGACTGATGTTCTGCCAGTTGTACGTGAACAGATTGGTCCCGCGTTGTCCCTGGTAGGTGATCGAGGCCACCATCGATCCCCCCGCCAGCACGTGACGCACGCCCAGGCTCCACTGCGTCGACCGAGGCACCTTCATCTTGTTGTCGAGCAAGAACGCTTCGGGCTGGCCGCTCGACCGTGCCAAACCGCTGATGACGCTCGTGTCAGCGGTGAGATAGCTGTCATTCCACGCGACCTGATTGCCCGTCGGCGTGGAGTCCGGATCGGCGAATTGCACGAGGTATCTCGGCCGCGCCAGCTTCTGAATCTCATCGACCGAGAAATCGAAGAGGGAGCGGTCGTAGTAGATGCCCCAGCCGCCGAATACCGTGGTGGTGTTGTCATTGTCGAGCGCGTATGAGAAACCGAGCCGCGGCTGGAACGCCCCGTAGAACGGCGAGCGATTGTTGCCCGTGCTGATGTACCGGTTCAGATCGAGCACCGTTGGCATCGAGCTGTTATAGCGGGTCAGCGTATCGGCGACATTCTGCGGTGTCACGTACTTCGAGTTGATCATGTTGCTTTCAAAATCCCAGCGTATCCCGAGATTCAGCGTCAGCCGAGCGGTCGGACTCCAGTCATCCTGGATGTACGCGCCGAACTGCGTGTTCGGGACGTCCACGAGGCCCGCGCCGGAGGCGTAGGCGAGCTGATAGGGGTTTCGATAGGCGAAGCGGAGACGCGTTGTGCTGGAATCCTGCCGGCACCAGCAACCAGGATCCACAAAGTCGGCGTACTCGAACAGCGGGTTCTCGTCGTTCAACTTCCGAATATGGTATTTCACGAAATCGACGCTCACCCCACCCTTGAACGTGTGCTGCTGCAATCCGCTGTATGTCAGATCGTCGCGCAGCCCGACCCGCTTCTGGCTGAAGTCCTGCGTGCTGAGGTCGCTGCCGATGCGGATGTCGGGAAGCGACGAGTGATACAGACGCTGTGGCGTGCCAGGGGTGTTCGGGGACGGGTCACGACGGAAGCGTGAGAAATCGATCTTCGCCTCGTTCAACCAACCACCCGAGAAGATGTTGTAACGGAATTGGCCGATCGTGACGTCTTGCCGGAAGTTGTTCGCCGAGGAAAGGGCGGCCCCGCCTCCAAATCCCTTGATGTCCGTCTCATGGCGATTGCTGACGCTGAACTCGGCCGACGAATGTGAATTGATGGCGTAGGTCAACTTCCCGAACAGCAGGTTCTCACGGAATGGTGATGTGAAGTTGCCGTTATACTGCGTGAGATTTGCCGTATCGAGCGCTGCATAGCCCGCGGGCGTCAGAATCGCGACGCGACTCGCGCGGTCCTGGTAGTTGCCCTCGTAAGAACCGAACACGAATAGCCGGTCGCGCATGATTGGACCGCCCCCGCTCAACGAGGTCAGGACGCGGGAGTATTCGGGAACCTTGAATGTTGAGGGTGTGCTCGTCGCAGCGGCGATGCTGTCGGCGCGGCGCTTGTCGCGGATCTGGAAGGTGTCCAATGCGAGCAGGCCCTTGTCCTGATAGCCAAAGAACGCACTGCCTGTCCACTGGTTGGTCCCGGACCGGGTCGTTGCCGTAATGATTGCCCCGGTCGCCTTCTGATATTCGGCTTTGAAATTCTGACTGATGACGCGGTACTCCTGGATCGCGCTACGGGGGAACGGATTACCGCGACTGTTGTCCTGACCCGACACGCCTCCCTGCGTCAGGTCGTTCTTGAGACTCGAGCCGTCGACAAACACGTTGGACGAGTTTGCTCCCAGCCCGCCGCTTCGGAAGGTTCGCGACGTTCCGTCGATGCGGTCTTCCGTGGCCTGCACGCCAGGGGCAAGTGCGGTGAGGTCGAGGAAGTTGCGGCTCGGGGTGGGGAGCTGTTGCATCTGTTGCGGCGTGATGTTGACGGCGACTTCAGAGGTTCGCAGCTCGACTGCGGGAGCGGCTTGGACGGTGACTGCCTGCAGTTCCACGGCCCCCGCCTGCAGCGACAAGTCGATGATCTGCGTGGCGCCGATCTGCACGGTGATTGGCCGGCGCTGCGGTGAGAAACCGATCTTGCGAACCGACAGCTCGTAATTGCCCGGCACCAAGCCGAGCAGGATGTACGAGCCGTCGGCGTGCGAAACGGAGCTGCGCATCACGCCCGTCTCTGTCTGCCGCGCCTGAACCTCGGCATCCGCCACAGCCGTCCCATTTTGATCCTTGATGTAGCCGCGAACGGTGCCGGTGGTGGTTTGTGCGCTGAGTGACAGAGGGAAGAACAACAGGGTGAGGCAGGCGAGCCACAGAAAACGATGACGACACATGGATCATCTCCCGGGAAATCGAGTGAGTGACCATAACTTGCCCCGTCGGTCCCGGCCCGCGCTAGGGCTTCGCTTGTCCCGTTTTGAGCCGTAACTTTGCTGAACTTCTCCCCGGTCCTGAGAGCGCAATCTTATGTCGCGTGTCCGCTACATCCTCGTCCTCAGTATTCTGTTCGCCGCACCGGCTTCCGCACAAAACCTCGACTCACTCCTCAGCCGCATGACCCTCGAAGAAAAACTCGGCCAATTGAATCTGCTGTCGGCCAACGGGCGCGCCTCACCAGAGCAGATGCAGCTGGTGCGCGCGGGCAAGGTGGGCGGGCTGTTCAACGTCATCGGCGCCGAAAATACGACGCCGGTCCAGCGCATCGCGGTGACCGAATCGCGCCTCAAGATCCCGTTGCTGTTCGGCCTCGACGTGATCCATGGCTACCGCACGATCTTCCCGATCCCGCTCGCGGAAGCCGGCACGTTCGATCCCGAAGCCGCGGAAGCCACCGCGCGCGCGGCCGGGCAGGAAGCAGCCGCGTTCGGAATCAATTGGACGTATGCGCCGATGGTCGACATCGCGCGCGACCCGCGCTGGGGTCGCATCGCTGAGGGCTCGGGTGAGGATCCGTATCTTGGCTCGATGATGGCCGCCGCAAGGGTGCGCGGCTTCCAGCAGACGATCTTCGCCACGGCGAAGCACTTCGCCGGCTATGGCGCGGCAGAGGCGGGGCGCGAGTACAACGAGACGGAGATCTCCGAGCGCACGATGCGCGAGATCTACCTGCCGCCGTTCAAGGCTGCCGTCGACGCCGGTGTCGCGAGCCTCATGTCGGCCTTCAACGACATCTCCGGCGTTCCCGCGTCGGGTAACGCCTGGCTCACCGATACCGTGCTACGCCGCGAGTGGGGATTCACCGGCTTCGTCGTGAGCGACTGGACATCGGTCGCCGAGTTGATCAGTCACGGCGTGGCGGGCTCGCAGGCCGAGGCGGGGCGGCGCGCTCTCACGGCCGGCGTCGACATGGATATGCAAAGCAGCATCTACGTTGACTCGCTCGCGGCGCTCGTACGGAGTAACCGGATCCCCCTGGCGGTCGTCGATTCGGCGGTGCTGCGCATCCTGCGCGCCAAAATGCGGCTCGGCCTGTTCCGCGACCCGTATCGCGCCCGCACCGCCCCCCCCAACACCGAGCTCCGTGCTCTCGCCCGGCGAGTCGCAGGCGAGTCGATCGTGCTGTTGAGGAATGAAGGGGCCCCTACGTTACCACTCTCCAAATCGGGCACCATCGCCGTCATCGGGCCGCTTGCAGACAATAAGGAAGAGCCGCTCGGCCCATGGCATACGCAGGGGCGTGGCGAAGACGTCGTCACGGTGCTGCAGGGAATCAAGTCGAAGCTGCCGGCCGGCACGCAGGTACTGTACGCGCAGGGCTCGGGGATCGAAGACACCTCGACCGCCGGGTTCGCCGCGGCTGTTGCCGCCGCACGCCAGGCGAAAGTCGCCATTCTCGTCCTCGGCGAGCGTGGCGACATGAGTGGCGAGGCAGCCAGTCGTACGTCGCTGGGGTTACCAGGACGCCAACAACAATTGCTGGAGGCGGTCGCCGCCACGGGGACGCCGGTCGTGCTCGTCCTGATGAACGGCCGGCCGCTGATCCTCGAGTGGGCATCGGACCACGTGCCGGCGATCGTCGAGACGTGGTTCCTGGGTGTCGAAACGGGGAATGCCACAGCCGACGTGCTGTTCGGCGACGTGAACCCGAGCGGCCGGTTGTCCGTCACGTTCCCGCGTGTGCTGGGTCAGATCCCGCTGTACTACAATCATCGCAACACCGGCCGGCCACCCGACGTGAACAACAGATTCTCATCGAAATACATCGACGTGCCGGTGACGCCCCGCTATCCATTCGGCTTCGGGCTGTCCTACACGACGTTCGCCTACAGCAATCTGAAGCTCAGTGCGGCGCGCGCGCGGGGGAGCGACACGATTACCGCGACTGTGACGGTGACGAATAGCGGGAGCCGGGAGGGGACGGAAGTCGTGCAGCTGTACGTGCGAGATGAAGTCGCCAGTGTGAGCCGCCCGGTGCGCGAGCTGAAGGCGTTCCGGCGTGTCAC